>JAMPEW010000010.1 GCA_023664775.1 Clostridium sp.
TGACATAATCAAATAATGTACTGAAAAAATCAGTCTTGTTTCCAATTTGAATGATGTCAAAGGTTCTTCTTTTAATTTTTTCAATCCCAGACACCTTGTTTCCTCCGTTTTTACCATGAAGCTATGCTCTTGCTAAATTTGACACAATACCGATATATGCTATTTGCCAGAAATGAGCCGAAAAAGGCTTAATTTTTAGTTTTTTCATTAAAGCCAATTATTCCTTGGCGTTGTATCAAACTCCACAACTTTATATCAAGAATTTCTCTTGCATGCTTGAAAATCTGTTTATTAAATATTGTACGGGAACACCCAAGCCTTAAACACTAAGCCCTATCATCTAATCATATTGTTTTGTTAAAAGAAATGCAAGCAGTTCCTTACAGCCAATCTCGATATCCCGATATGTAACATCAAACTTTCCCGTATACCACGGGTCTGCCACATCCCTGTCGCTTCCTGCAAAGGAAAGCAGCTTATAAATCTTCCCCTTTGTGTCTTTTCCCAAAATCCGTTTCATATTTCTTATATTAGCACTATCCATCCCAATTAGATAGTCATATTTTTCATAATCTTCACGTTTTAACAAAACCGCATGCTTATCCCCGCAGGAAAGTCCATGCTTTGCAAGCTCTGCCTTGGCAGGCGGATAAACAGGATTTCCGACTCCGTTCCAAATCTCCTCCGAACTGGTTGCAGCAGAAGAAACAAAAAATTGGTCGGCAAGGTTTTTCTGCTGTATCATGTTTTTAAATATAATTTCAGCCATTGGGGAACGACAGATGTTGCCGTGGCAGATGAAAAGTATTTTTATCATTGCTCTAAAGCCTCCGTAAATGCTTGATTTTGTTGTATTTTCAAGGGTTTCAAACAATTTTACAATATATGCATGATAGTGTGTTTGTTCACGTTTTTCAGCATAACTTAGAATAACTTTGCATAATTTCTTATTCGTTTGGGCTAAATTATGGGCTAAATTCAAAACTTTTAGCCCACTACTTATTATAGACTTTTTTCATTTCTTCTTTGGCATCATCAAATTGCAAATGCGTATAAGTATTGAGTGTTACACCTATATCAGAATGTCCCATAATATACTGTAGTATTTTCGGATTCATACCAGATTTTGCCATGTTACTACAGAATGTATGTCGGCATACGTGAGGTGTAATAATTGGCATTTGTACTTTGTAGATACTGTTGTACTTTTCCCTGATATGTTGAAAATATTTTTCCCAATGCAAAGCTACCATCGGCATATCATTTTTATCAAGAAATAGAAAACCCGACATGCCACCAATCATAGGTTCAATTTTAGGTTTTTTTCTGTTTTTAATGATACGCTTGAAACATTTAAAAACTATTCCTTATAAAATGAACTATCAACTTTCAGTTTATTTTAGCCAATAGAATAACAAAGATTTTTTATTTTTTTTGGAATAAGATATTATGTATAGATATTATCCTTTATTTTTTATTAATATTGTAATTTCAAATCTCCGAAACCATATGTTGCATGCCAATCTTCAGATACTATTTCAATTTTTAAATGTTTTCCGTAGTTTAATGGCACACTGATAGGGCATATATCTGAATCTGGTTGTTGTTCAACTGTTTTAATTAAATTATTATCTAAATATATATTTAATGTACACGGATTTTGATAACTTCCATCAACATGTCCAAAATCAAATTCAAGAAGAGAGAATTGTTTATTCAAATTAATTAACGCATACTGACTACCACCATGAAGGTACATAGAAAACCCCTCATAATTTATTCCAGTCATTTTAAAGGTTTCCGTAGAATAACGATCATTATCAGAAACGTCATATGGTGGACAAATATCCATTAAATAGACCTTTTCCGCAGTTGTATGTCCTATATATAAAGTATTGTCTTCATAACTAACATCTTCTCCTACTATATCTTGAACGGAGTCGAGTAATATAAAATTTCTGCCATCAATATTTAGAAATCCTTTTGTATAATTATTTCCAGATATTCCTTTCTTATTAATCCCTAGATCGGAATATTCAAACTTTGGCATGTCATTAGATAATGTAGTTATTTTTTCTTCAGCTTCAGACAAATTGGATTGAGCGGTTGATAAACATTCTTTTGTCTGTTCCAACTCTGCTTTAACCCCTTCTAGCTCATTTTTAAGTTCTGTATTTTCGTTATATAAATTAGTATATTTTTCTTGTGTTACTATTACTTTTTCTCCGTTAATAGTGAGATTTAATTTTATTGTTGACGGAAAAATTAATTGGAATATTATTGTTAGAGCCGAACCTATAAATCCATTAATTAATGCTATAAATATTTTATTTGATGTTTTTTTCATATATTTCTCCCCTTTTTGTTATATAGTAAATATAAGTTTTATTATATGATAATAAAATTGACTATATTAATTAAATTTTCAATGTAGTTTTTAACGATGTTGATTTACTTATATAAACTATATATAGTTTATCATATTTTGTAATATTATGGTAGTATAAATGTTTGTTTATTTTGATCAATCGTCATTATCACTTTATTATTTTGAGTATTTAAAATATATATGTATGGTTGAAAATACGTTTTTATCTTGGTATAATTACTACATTATTTTAATTTGAATGGAGAATGTATTATGAGTGATATAATCAAGAAAGGTTTTGAAGAATTAAATTCAAGACAATTTACAAAACAAGGATCTTCTGATGGAACAAACACTTATCTGCCTGCAAATCATATTCCGCAATATCCTGCTCTACCTGTATAAACAGCTCCTTGTTATTGCGCCTGAAATAATCCATGCTTTTATGAAATGTAATACTTTTTATCCAGCCTAAAGCCGCATGAATGTCCCTAAGTGTTTCAAGGCTTCCATAAATTGCAGCGTAAACCTCCTGCATAACATCAGCAGCCTCATCCTCCGGTACGCCATGCATCCTGATACAATAATAGACATACTTTTCCGTACAAGAATATAATTTGCTAAATGCCTCTCTTTCTCCACTGCGTATGCCTGCAATTGCTTGTTCCAACAGCTTCTGCTGTTTCTCCTGCCACTCATTTGATTTACTCATTTGTCCTTCCCAAATCCTTTGTTCAATTTTATATTAACAGCCGTTTTAGTGCTGCTTTCCTCATCTGATATTTCTTCCACATAGGAATGGGCTGCCCGCTACGAATCTTTATCGTACGACAGCCCATATAGCTTCCGTTTTTACAATTACATTGCAGCCTTTATCTGCTCATAAATCCCCTCGGCATCCAGCTTATATTTATGGATAAGCTCCTTCGCAGGACCCGACTCACCGAACATATCCTTAATTCCAAGCCTTGTAAGCCTTACAGGACATTTTTCGGAAAGCACTTCAGAAACTGCACTTCCAAGGCCTCCGATTACGGAATGTTCCTCAACGGTAAATAACCTTCCTGTCGTCTTTGCCGCCGCAACAATCATATCCTCATCAATCGGCTTGATTGTATGAATATTGATAACCTGCGCATCAATGCCATCATCAGCAAGCAGCTTTGCCGCGTCAAGCGCCTCTGACACACAAAGTCCCGTTGCAATAATCGTTATATCCTTGCCCTTTTTAAGCTCCACGCCCTTTCCAATTTCAAACTTGTAGGTTTCCTCATCATTTATAACAGGCAGTGCCAATCTTCCAAACCTTAGATAGCAGGGACCCACATACTCATAGGCTGCCTTTACTGCCGCACGGGCTTCAACATCATCACAGGGATTTATAACAACCATTCCAGGTATTGTCCTCATAAGGGCAATGTCTTCATTGCACTGATGGGTCGCCCCGTCCTCGCCTACCGATATGCCTGCATGGGTTGCGCCTATTTTAACATTCAGGTGCGGATAACCGATTGAATTTCTTACCTGCTCATATGCCCTTCCCGCCGCAAACATGGCAAACGAGCTCATAAACGGAACAAAACCACTTGTCGACATCCCCGCAGCTATGCCTGTCATATTTGCCTCCGCTATACCACAGTCAATATGTCTGTCAGGAAATGCCTCCCTAAACTTAATTGTCTTTGTTGCTTCTGCAAGGTCTGCATCAAGCACAACAATATTGTCATGCTTCTTTCCAAGCTCCACCAACGCATTACCGTAGCTGTCTCTTGTTGCAATCTTATCTCCTAACATAATGCGTCACCTGCCTTTCTAAGCTCCTCTGCCGCCTGTTGGTACTGCTCATCATTTGGCGCCTTACCATGCCAGCCCGCCTGATTTTCCATAAATGATACACCCTTGCCCTTTACCGTGTTGGCAATAATCGCAGTCGGCATACCCTTTGTATTTTTTGCTTCCTGAAATGCACTGTCAATCTCATCAAAATCATTTCCATTTATTGTTATAACATGAAATCCAAATGCCTTAAATTTCTCATCTATCGGATATGGCGAGCATACCTCCTCAACGGTTCCGTCAATCTGAAGATTATTGTTGTCAACGATAACAACAAGATTGTCAAGCTTACGGTGTCCTGCAAACATTGCAGCCTCCCAAATCTGACCCTCCTGTATCTCTCCATCACCGCAAAGGCAATAGGTTCTGTAAGCCTTCCCCTTCATTCGTGCTGCAAGCGCCATGCCAACAGCAACTGAAAGTCCTTGTCCAAGTGAGCCTGACGACATATCCACGCCTGGAATATGCTTCATGTCAGGGTGTCCCTGAAGAACAGAGCCGACATGTCTTAAGGTAGTTAAATCTTCTGTAGGAAAAAAGCCCTTGATTGCCAGTGCCGCATAATATCCCGGCGCTGTATGTCCCTTTGAAAGAACAAATCTGTCTCTTTCCTCATCCTCCGGCTTTTTGGGATTAACATTCATTTCCTCAAAGTACAAATAAGTAAAAATATCCGCCGCTGAAAGCGAGCCGCCCGGATGTCCGGACTTTGCACTATGAACGGAAGAAATTATGCCCTGACGGACCTCATTTGCCTTCTTCATTAGATTTAACTTGTCCATTTGAAAATTATTCCTTTCATTTTTTATTTGTCGCGTTTCTTCGCATAAACGCTCACCTCAAAACCTTCGGTTTTTCGGTGTTCGTTACACTCACATAGTTCCTTGAACATTCGATTGACTGCAAGCCGTCATCGAATGTTCTTCGTAACTGCGTTCGCGTTTATGCGTTCACATTATACCACGACTTTTTTGCCAAAAACAGTATTATAATGTCCAAAGATAAGACGGCAATTCCTAAAACTTTGCCAAAAGTATACAAAAAACTGCAAGCGTCAAAATCATATACAAGGACAAAACACATGAAACAATATCCCTGCTTTTTTCTTCCTTGACATATACCGACAAGATAAAGCTTGGCGGCAGACAGAAATATAAAATAAAGGATGCTGTAAGTGCAGGCGTAAAGCTTATATGTCTTCCAAAAATAAGGAAACCAACTGCTGCCGTAATCCCAACAACACATACCCTTTCAAGGATTATCAGAAGGGCATCCTTTATCGTTTCCTTTGATATGCGGATTCCATATCCAAGGCTTATGAGTATCAACGGCGTAAGCGGCGCAGAAAACATTTCCACTACATTTTCATAAACCTCCCCTGCACCTGAGTCAAGTATCATGTGCCCAAGTCCCGTAAGCCCAAATATAAGTCCCAAGACCGCCGCAATAAGCGTGGGCGTTGTCAAAATGCTTTTAACAATTCCCTTTTCTTTTCCTTCACGGGAATTTTTATTGCAAAGGCGTTCCAGCATAGTAATCCACACAGTAAATGAAAACAATGCTCCCGCAAGGTCAATGGTTGCAATATAATAAAGCTTGTCTGCTCCTACTAAAACCTGTGCAAGGGCATATCCAAGCATGCCGCCCTCAAATGTAATGGTAATATACGGAATGTAATCCCGATATGTTTTTTTGTACAGCTTTTTTATTACAAAGCCAATGGAAAAACCTGCCACAAGCACAAACATAGACGTGAAGAAAATAAACATGGAATCCTTGTTAAAATCTGCCGTTGCAAGAGCGTTAAAAAT
The DNA here is from genome assembly GCA_023664775.1 of Clostridium sp. Taxonomy (GTDB): domain Bacteria; phylum Bacillota; class Clostridia; order Lachnospirales; family Lachnospiraceae; genus Coprococcus_C. Next base: position 6,016 of record JAMPEW010000010.1, read on the forward strand.
GACGACAGGCAAAAAAACATTAGCTGCTATATTTTTTATGCCCGCTATCGTTTCCTCTGATACAAATTTTATCTTCTTTATAAAAACTCCCGTCAAAATTAAAGCAATAATAGGAACAAGTGCTTTTGTCATAATCCTCTCTCTTTCGTACTAGTTTACATAATTCGTTTTTCCTACGCCTGTACTCCATTTTCCTTTAATATGTCATTAATCATATTCGGATTAAATACACCTTTTCTAATCATCTCAAGCTCATGCTTATATGGCGCATAGGATTTTTTTGCATCCTGCGGGTCCTTGATATAAGGTGTTTCAAGTATTTTAGGAATATCCTCAAAATCACTGCAATAAATAATACGCTGCAATGCATCAAAACCGATATTGCCAAAGCCGATATTTTCATGTCTGTCCTTCGCTGCGCCGGGTGCATTTTTGCTATCATTTATATGAAATACGGAAATCTGCTTTTTCCCTATTATTTTGTCAAACTTATCCATGACGCCATCGAAATCATTTATAATGTCATAGCCTGCGTCACTTGTGTGGCACGTATCAAAGCAAACCCGAAGCTTATCGTTATAAACAACGCCATCATAAATCATTGCAAGCTCCTCGAAGCTTCGCCCAAGCTCGCTGCCCTTTCCTGCCATTGTTTCAAGGGCGATGTTTACCTCTGTGTCCTTCGCAAGCACCTCATTCAAGCCCTTTACAATCTGTGCTATACCCGCCTGCATGCCCTCTCCTACATGAGAACCGGGATGAAGCACAAGTATACGCGAACCCATAGCCGTTGTCCGTTCAAGCTCAAGCGCAAGAAAATCCACTGCAATTTTGTAGGTTTCAGGCTTAACAGTATTGGCAAGATTGATAATATAAGGGGCATGCACAACAAATTCATCTATGCCGTTTGCCCTCATAAGCTCCCATGCCTCGGATATTTTAAGCTCGGACACATCCTTTCTCCTCGTATTTTGGGGTGCGCCTGTATAGAGCATAAACGTGTTTGCTCCATAGCCAAGTGCCTCCTTGACAGAGCCAAGCATCATATCCTTTCCACCCATACTTACATGACTTCCTATTTTAAGCATATACGTCTCCTTTATTCATAATCATCAGCCTCTAGCCGCTTGAGCTTTATCATATACGATACTCCGATTGGAAGCGTCAGTAAAAATGTAAGCAGGTCAGCGGCAGGCTGTGCAATCTGTATTCCAAATAAACCAAACAAATTACTAAATAACAAAAGCAGCGGTATGAAACAGGCTCCGCTTCTTAAAAGCGACACAAATGCCGCCTTTTTGTTTTCTCCCACGCTCTGAAAAAGCATGGAGGTACAAATGGAAAACGGCTGGACAAAAAGGGCTAAAAGCTGGTATCTTAAAGCAACCGTGCCAATTTCTATAACGCTCTTGTCATCCCTGAAAATGCCTACAAGATTTCCCGATAATATAATTCCAATTATGGCAAGAATGCCAAGCAGAACCTCTCCTGCCGCCCAAGTAAAATAAAATGCCTTTCTTACCCTTTCAAACCTTTTTGCGCCATAATTAAATGCGGCAACAGGCTGAAAGCCTTGTCCGATTCCAAGTCCAACCGCAAATATGAAGAAGCATATCCTATTTACAATCGACATGGCAGCCACAGCCTCATCGCCGTAATTTCCTGCCATACTGTTCAAAATCATCGTAGATACGCTTGTAAGCCCCTGTCTTAAAAAGCTCGGAAATCCGGTTTGCATAACAAGAATAACCATGCCTACATTTGCACATGCAGTTGTAAGGCTGATTTTACTCTGTGTTTTTCCCCGAAGAAACATGCTCAGCAATATTAGAAAGCTGACGCACTGTGAAAGTGCCGTTGATATTCCTGCGCCTGCAATTCCAAGGTCAAAAATGAAGATACAGACAGGGTCAAGGGCAATGTTTATAATTCCTCCAATCGTAAGACCGATCATTGAGAGGTATGCTTTTCCTTCGTATCTTAAAATATTATTTAGTACAAAGCTGCCCATAGATACGGGGGCTGCCATGAGTATAAACCTTCCGTAATCCTTCGCATACGGCAGTATGGTTTCCGTGCTTCCAAGAAGCTTCATCAACGGCGTTATAAAAATAAGACCGAATGCGGTCACGCAGACGCCTGCCAAAAGCGAGGCAAAAAAGCTTACGGATGTATATTTTGTTGCATTTTCAGGATCCCGCTCGCCAAGACGTCTTGCAACGATGCTTCCTGCCCCATGCCCAAACATAAAGCCAACAGCCTGATTAATTGCCATAAGTCCAAAAACAACACCTACTGCTCCGCTGGCGCTGTTTCCAAGCTTTCCCACAAAATAAGTATCTGCCATACTGTAAATCGTTGTAACCATCATGCTTATAATGGTGGGAATAGCAAGCCTTGTGACAAGCCTTGCCACAGGAGTATTTACCATTTTTTCGTAGTTTGCGGTGCCCGCCGCATCCTGATGTGTACCCATTTTATTTATCCCCTGTTCCTATCATAACTGCCTCCATACAGATAAAATAATCAGCTATATTTCATAATCAATACAGCTTCTTGCCACAGTATAAGGTCTTACAAAGGTGTCAGCCACCTTAACATGCTCCGGATGCTCCTGGTAACCCTTTAATGCATTTTCATCCTCAAATGTGCTGTCCATCATAACATCTACATTTGATGAGGAAAGCGGGTTGATATTTATTTTCATGCTTACAAGTCCGGGTATTTTCCCACACAACCCTTCTAAATTTTTCTTTATGCCTATTCGCACTTCTTCCTTTTTGGCGCCCTCAAGCGTTTCATTTAATTTCCATAAAATAATGTGCTTTACCATATTTACACCTGCTTTCCTTCATAATAATCATTGACACCCATAATTTCCACTTTTTGTAAAAGCATGCCCACAGAAATGATACTTATTCCTCCATAACCGGTGTAATTCCGTGATTGGAAAAAAGTGCCTTTAACTCGTCCCAGCTTTGTGTTCCTGCATAATTGTCATCCATCACGTACTTTGTATGTGCAGCGTCATTTTCGTTGATAATCTGTTCAATATCAGTAAGCGTTACTTCCTTATCGTCAATGAAATACTGTCCCTGCTTTACCTCGATTGTAATTGTCTTTTCATCCTCCGTTGCATCGGCCTCGGTGTTTTTTTCTGTTCCCTTATCGCCTGAATTAAAAAAGCCAAAGCCTCCCCCTTTACCAAAGAATAACAGTGCGGCAATAATAAGCACCAAAAGCAAGAAAAGCAGCCAAGGAAATTTTCGTTTCTTTTTCTTCTTTTCCTTTTTTGTTTGTTCGTTTTCATTCATTTCGTTATAATTGTCCTTTTTACCCATAGTTTTTTCCTTTCTGTTTTTTATTATGTCAGGCAATTGCCTTTCTATTTCTTCATTTCCTCAATGTAACAGGTAATATTTTTGTCTGCCTCAATCATATCAACGGCATCACATATAATTTCCAAATCTGCATTGGAAAAATTCTCATCCCGATAGTCATATTCTATTAACACCCATATCAGCTTTGTATCAGTGTATGTGAGATATTTTTCAAGCTCCGCTTTCATGCTTCCTATCTGCTTTGCATTAAATGCATCCCGTTCCTTCCTCGATAAATCAAAGTCATGGATGATTTTCGCAGTCGTCTGTCTTGCGGTTTCATTCTTATGTTTTATCACAATATCAATGGACACCATATGCTTATTTGTTTCCGTATCCATACCCGTTTCGCATTTCATAATGACCTTTGTCGTGCTGTCAAGCATCGCTTTATAGGCTTCAGAAGGAACAGGGTCGCCATCGTTAATCTGATACTCGCTAAGCTCCATCTTTAAGGCTTCGTTGTCAGCGGACAGTGCATCAAGCTTGCCCTGCATGTCCTCCATCTTTATCTCGGCATCTGCAAGGCTTTCCTGTGATTTTTTTGCATTTTCATTTGCCTCCAGGGATGCATTGCTCATATTACATATGACAACGAAAAGCAAAATCATTATGACATCCAAAAGGGAGGTAAAATCCAATATTAAATTTTTCTTTTTTCTCATATGAATATTCTCCGTATTTAAATGTCAGTCCGTTACTTGGCAGCTTCCTACAAACTGGAATTTATCTTTTTGCTAAAGTAGCAATCAATTCTTCATATCGTTTTGTTTTTTTATCAATATCTTCTTGCGAAACTCCATAGTATTTATAAATATCACGAAATATTTTATCAAAGGTTTTTACGTTCTTTGTTCCTGACGCAGAACCGCCAATATAACCATATTTTTTCTCTATGATAACTTTTGAACAAACATCATTCTCCCGTCTTTCCAAAATGCACAACTCTATATCGAATAATTCTTTAGAAATTTCTTCTGCCACTTTCTTTCGCTCGTCCATTTGCTCCATGAATGCCTTTACAGCATCAGCACTATGATTTTCAAGCCCAGGAAACTCTGCCAAGTCCCCAAGTAGCTTTGGGTTATATTGCAAAAGAAATGCGGCTCTTAATTCTCGGTACTCTATTTGAAATTCTGTCGTATCCCTATCAGTTTCCGAAAATCCCCACTTTGTTTTGGTATATCCTATCACTTCATCCATACTGTGAGGATTTGCTTTTATTGATTTAATGACACGCTTTTTCCTTTTTGCATAAAGGATTTTATAAATAATCTGCTTTAATGTTGCTTTTCCATGCTTTTTACCAACTATGAAAACCGATGTAGGACCATCTGCACCGCCTATAATTTCTACATGGCTGACAGCTTTTTCATCAGACTGTTGTTTCATATCATTATCACCTGCCAAATCACGATTTATCTTTCAAGCATCCTGTCATAGCCAAGACATTCCCTAAATAATTTTCTGCCAATATATTTGTGAAATTTGTGCTCCCTATTTCTATAAAATTCATTTAAAATAACAATCCATGGTCATGGTACTTTTCATCCAACTTTCGCTCATTTGCTAATGCATTAACAACATCCCGTAAATGCTCTATTTTGCAACCACGTTTTTTTGCATTTCCTTATATTCGTCCATTGCGGCTCTTGTTTCTGCATTGTGCATCGGACGTTTTACTTCAAATGGAATACCATTGTAATTGACCGCTGAGTGCAGGAACATATTAATTGCAGAAGACATATTTAATCACATAGAAACTTTCTAACGCTCCTTGTAAGCCTTGTCCGGAATGTAAACAGTTTCTATATATAACTCATCATCCTCAATGGTCGGTGAAATTCCTGCATCCAATATCTTACATATGATAGCTGACAGTATTCCCCAAAAGGTTGACGTCAGGGCAGTAAAAAAGAGTCCTGTTGACTGTTCTCCCATTTTATCCACCATTGGAATGAGCGATACTACAGTGCCAAACATTCCTAATAGTGGAAAAATGGAGGTTATGCTTGTATAATATGCATAGAGCGAATTCATGTGCTCCCGCAGGGAAAAAAGCTCATTGATGTCAAATTTCTTCTCCTCTATCTGCTCTGTTTTCAAGAGATTATTTTTTACCCTGTCAGGCAAATTCTTACTGTAATCCTTTGGGTAGAGGACGTTATGCATACGCTCTGCTTTTTCCTTGACCCTTATAAATATCAGAATATTTACCACCAAAAGCACAATAATAAAAAAATCTATAAAGCCAAAATTTTGGAATATAATTTTTATCATGTTTATCATATGTTAAATTCCTTTCGTACTTGCTCATTGCTCACAAACCGATTATACATCAAATTATGGTTCAAATCAAAATATATTTCAATATGCAAGAACAAACATAGATGCAATGACATCCTGTTATGGTCTTACCAAATTTGTGCGTATCGGCGTTTCCTTTTCAGGCAGTCCCATCTGCTCTTTTCCAAGCCTAATTGATTTAATCAGAAATGCCATATTATATGCCAAGGTTCTCATCTGCTGTAAGCCTTCCTCGTCCTGATTTGCCTCGCCTGCCAATCTGCCGTGTATTCCGTTCCAATACTGTCCCGTTGCAATCGGCATTCCGCAAATTGCAAAATATTTATTCAGCTCATCGAAGGTTGATGTAAGACCTCCCCTTCTTGCTGCCGCCACTGCTGCCCCCACCTTCATGGTTTTGTCGAAATGCGTGCTGTAAAATAATCTGTCCAAATAAGATATTAGTGTTCCGTTTGCAGATGCATAATATACGGGTGTTCCCACAACAAGACCGTCTGCCTCCTCAAACAACTGTGCTGTCTCATTTACCGCATCATCAAAGCAGCATTTGCCCGATGTCCCACAGGAGCCGCATGCAATACAGCCCCGAATGTCCTTGTTGCCAATATGGACAATCTGCGTTTCAATTCCCTCGTTGTTAAATACCGTTTCCATCTCATGCAGTGCCACATATGTATTGCCTTTTTCATGGGGACTTCCATTAATTAATAAAACCTTCATAAGCTTACCACTCCTTATTTTTTATTTTAGCATGGTCAACTGCAAAACTTATTTTTTCAAAGCCTCGTTGTGCAATCGCCTGCTTATTCTCATATAATATATGCTGTTTTTTATTTTCTAAAAACCACATTAAGTATAGACCGATACGGTTATAAAATCAAGGAAGTAACATATTGTACTTACAAGTAAAATATATTTACTTGAAATCTTTATAAAATTCCAAAAAACATCTTGCATTCAAAGCACGCACATGGTATTATCTATGAAAAGCATTACTAAAGTATTTCTTTCATAGGCGATACCTATTCAGACATTCAAAGAAAAGGGTGCTTCATGCACTGTAATTCGAGTCTAACAAAACAAGTTACTTCTATGCTTTATATCACAACGAATATTGGCAGAAAAGAAGCTGATTTGAAAATGTTTAGGCTTATAAACAACTTGACAAAAACCTTGAGCAGACGACAAGGTTTTCTAGTCAAGCATAAGATATTTCATTCACTTCTTTCTGTCACAAAAGGAGGAAATGAAAATGGAAAAAGAAACAAATTATAGGCATAGCCCATCTGCCAACAGCAGACATAAGGACACGGTTTTCAGGATGCTATTTTCAGATAAAAAGGAACTGCTTACACTTTATAATGCAGTGAACGGAACAAGCTATAATAATCCTGATGAGCTTGAAATAACAACCCTGGAAAATGCCATATATATGACGGTAAAAAATGATTTGTCATGTGTCATTGATATGAGGTTAAATATTTTTGAGCACCAGTCTACCATAAATCCGAATATGCCGTTACGGGATTTGGATTATGTATCACGAAGCTTCAGGCGGTTTTACGACAGGCATGACATATATTCGGAACAACTAATTAAGCTGCCAAACCCAAGATTTGTTGTATTTTACAACGGCGTAAGAAAACAGCCTGAACGAAGGGAATTTAGGCTTTCCGATGCATATACACATCAGGAAGGAACACCGAGTCTTGAGCTCATTGTACTCCAACTCAACATCAATCCGGGGTACAATGATGAGCTGATGCAGAAATGCCCTACACTTAGGGAATATATGCTGTTTGTTGAACGGATACGTACATACAGACAGGATATGGATATAGATACTGCCGTCAACCATGCGGTGAACGAATGTATTAAGGAAAATATACTAGCTGACTTTTTACGAAAAAATAAGAGGGAGGTTGTTGCCATGGGTATCGATGAATATGATGCAGAGCTTCACGAAAAAACCTTGATAGATATTGGCTGCGAACGAGGTATCAATATTGGACGTGAGCAAGTTGTAGTAAACATGCTAAATGCGGGTAACTTATCAATAGAAGAAATCTCTATGTATTCAGGACTTACGGTTGAGCAGGTATCGGCTTTGAAGGACGAGCTTTCGTAATTTCATTTTTTTATCCTGTCTTATCAGAAAGTTCGGAGAACCTTCGGAATAAAGTAAAAAGGCTGTCGTGCCAAACTTCTTAGCACGACAGCCTTTTAAAATTATATCTGTGTTTTTGTATTACTCCTGCCTTATGGCGTCCTTCATGCGCTTAACATATTCTCTTACATATGGTACGGCTTGTTCTCCATGCTCTGCTATTATTTTCACGATTGCACTTCCTACAATCACTCCGTCGGCATATTGTGCCATTTTTTTTGCCTGCTCCGGCGTACTTATGCCAAAACCCACAGCACACGGAATCTCCTTTGCATCCTTCACAAGAGATACCATTTCTCCTATATCAGTCGTAATCTCCGTTCTCGTTCCTGTAACTCCAAGTGAAGATACACAATACACAAATCCATTTGCAGCTTCGGCAATCATTTTTATCCTGTGATGCGAGGTCGGCGCAATCAGTGATATAAGGTCAAGCCCGTACTTTTTGCAGAGTGGGTCAAATTCTTCTTTTTCCTCATACGGAATATCAGGAAGTATCAGTCCGTCCATGCCAAGCTCCTTACAGGTGCTTATAAACTTTTCTGCCCCATAAGAGTAAACTACATTAGCATATGTCATAAATACCATAGGTACCTTGACCTTGAGACGGAGTCTTTTTACCATGTCAAATATTTTATCAGTCGTCACTTTATCCTTACCGCCCAACGCCCTTATGTTTGCCTCCTGTATGACGGGACCCTCCGCCGTAGGGTCAGAAAACGGTATGCCAAGCTCTATCAGGTCGGCTCCTGCCTCCTCCATTGCACAAACTATTTTCTCCGTTGTTTCAAGGTTCGGGTCACCGCATGTTATAAACGGGATAAATGCCTTTCCCTTTTCAAATGCCCTTGCTATATTACTCATGGATATCCTCCCCTCTGTAGCGTGCTATTGCAGCACAGTCCTTATCTCCTCGTCCTGAAATATTGATTACCATAATGCTGTCCTTACGCATTGTCTTTGCCAGCCTCATCGCATGAGCAACCGCATGGGCGCTTTCTATGGCAGGGATAATGCCTTCTATTCTTGAAAGGTACTCAAATGCTTCCACAGCCTCATCATCCGTTACGGCAACATACTCTGCCCTTCCTGTATCGTGAAGATACGCATGCTCAGGTCCAATTCCCGGATAATCAAGTCCCGCGGATATTGAGTAAACGGGTGCAATCTGTCCGTATTCATCCTGACAAAAATATGACTTCATGCCATGGAAAATCCCAAGCCGTCCCGTACTAATGGTTGCAGCAGTTTCAAATGTGTCAATTCCCCGTCCTGCCGCCTCACAGCCGATAAGTCTGACATCCTTATCCTCAATAAAGTGATAAAATGCCCCCATTGCATTTGAGCCGCCGCCTACGCAGGCAAGCACAGCATCAGGAAGCCTGCCCTCACGCTCCATAACCTGCTGTTTTATTTCCCTGCTTATGACAGACTGAAAATCCCTTACAATCTCCGGAAACGGGTATGGTCCCATAACCGAGCCAAGTACATAATGGGTATCATCAATTCTGTTTGTCCACTCCCTGAACGTCTCAGAAACGGCATCCTTAAGAGTTGCTGTCCCGCTGTCTACAGGGTGAACCTTTGCACCGAGAAGCTTCATACGGTATACATTGAGCGCCTGCCGTTTTGTATCTTCCCTGCCCATATAAATCTCACATTCCATACCCATCATTGCCGCTACGGTTGCCGTTGCGACGCCATGCTGTCCCGCTCCCGTCTCAGCGATAACTCTCGTCTTTCCCATTCTCTTTGCAAGAAGCATCTGCCCGATGACATTGTTTATCTTGTGGGAGCCTGTGTGGTTTAAATCCTCGCGCTTCAGGTATATTTTTGCTCCTCCCAAATCCTCTGTCATTCTCTTTGCAAAATAAAGCCTGCTGGGACGTCCTGCATACTCATTTAACAGCTCCGTAAGCTCCCTGTTAAATTCAGGGTCCTCCTTATACTTAAAATATGCCTCCTCAAGCTCATTCATGGCATTCATAAGCGTTTCAGGTATATACTGCCCGCCATGTACTCCAAATCTTCCTTTTGACATGTTTCTTCCTCAACCTTTCTTATAAATAAACAATCTTACTTCTAAGCTCATCTAACATTGCTTTCTTATCGCTGCTTTTCATCAACGTTTCTCCGATAAGAACTGCGTCCGTTCCATTATCACAAAGCCGCTTTATATCCTCTGCATTTTTTATTCCGCTCTCCGATACAAATGCAATTTCCTCCGGCACAAGCTTCCTAAGTCTTGCAGAATTATTTATATCAACCGTAAAGGTTTTTAAATCCCTGTTGTTGACGCCTATTATTTTGGCATTTGCAAAAAGTGCATTTTCTATCTCATATTCATCATGCGCCTCAACAAGTGCGGAAAGCCCCAACTCCTCGGCAATCGCCTGATACTCGGCAAGCTCATTTTTATCAAGAAGCGAGCATATAAGAAGAACCGCCGATGCCCCAAGCACCTTCGCCTGATATATCATGTACTCGTCTACGGTAAAATCCTTTCTGAGCACAGGTATATTGACAATTTCCACTATCTCCTTTAAGTAGCTGTCGCTCCCCTTAAAATAAAAGGGCTCTGTGAGACAGGATATGGCGGCTGCCCCTGCTTCCTCATAAGAAATGGCAATATCTGTATACGGAAAATCCTCCGCTATGATTCCCTTTGAGGGGGAAGCCTTTTTCACCTCACATATAAACGACATTTCCTGCTTTTTTAAAGCCTTGTAAAAGGGATATTCCCTGTTTGCAGGAAGCGCCTCCGCCATCCTCCTTAGCTCAGCAAAAGGGAGCCTTTGCTTTTCAAGGTTAATCCGCTCTCTCGTTTTTTGTGCTATTTCATCTAAAATCATAGTTCTAATCCTTTTATTTTTAATTTGTGCCTTTCCTGATATAACATAAGATACAAGCTTTAATTATTCGTCGCTTCAACAAACTGCTCAAGCTGTCTCATTGCCGCACCACTGTCTATCATCTCGTTGGCAATTCTTATTCCCTCGTCAATGGAAACACCCTTAACAATGTGAATGGCTGCGCCTGCGTTAAGCACTACAACATCCCGCTTTGCTCCTTTCAGCTTTCCCGTAAAGATGTCCTTTATTATCTGTGCATTTTCTTCAGGTGTCCCGCCCACAAGTTCAGCCTTATCGCAGCTTGCAATTCCAAACTGCTCAGGACTTATCTCGTAGCGTGTTATCTCTCCGTCCCTAAGCTCACATACAATCGTAGGCGCGCTCAAGGATATTTCATCAAGGCAGTCCGTTCCATACACAACCATGGCAGCCTTTAAGCCAAGCTTTTTCAGTGCCTCGGCAATCGGCTCTACCAAATCCTCCTTGTACACGCCAAGAAGCTGGTGGGTATTGCCTGACGGATTTGTAAGAGGTCCAAGTATGTTAAACACAGTAGGCACGCCTATATCCTTTCGCACAGGTCCCACATATCTCATTGCTGTGTGATATTTTTGCGCAAACATGAAGCATAGGTTTAAGTCCTGCAGTACCTGAGAATTTTTATCAGGCTCAAGCATCAAATTTACGCCAAGCGCCTCAAGACAATCGGCTGTTCCACACTTACTGGACGCTGCCCTGTTTCCATGCTTTGCAACGGCAATTCCCGCTGCGCTCGTCACAAATGATGCGGCAGTTGAGATATTAAATGTATTGGAACGGTCACCGCCTGTTCCCACGATATCTATAACATCCTTTCCATGTCTGTCAACCTTTGTTGCAAATTTTCTCATGCCCTCAGCACATGCTGAAATTTCCTCGGAGGTCTCACCCTTTATGTGAAGTCCTGTAAGAAATGCGGCAATTTGTGCAGGTGCAGCCTTACCGCCCATTATCTCATCCATAACCGAAAGTGCTTCCTCCCTGTTAAGGTTTCTGCCATCCGTAACCTTTGCTATCATATCCTTGATTATGAATTTTTCTTCTTCCTTCTTAATCTTTATATTCAAAAACCGTTCCAAAATCTGCTTTCCGTTCGGCGTAAGAATTGACTCAGGATGAAACTGCACTCCGTATATCGGATATTCCACATGCTCAACAGCCATAATCTCATCAGACTCCGTCCTTGCAATCACCTTTAAATTGTCAAGCAGGCTGTCCTTTACCGTTGCCAGCGAATGATACCTTGCCACCTGTATTTTAGGCTCCATTCCGCCAAATATCTTGCTTGTCAAATCAAGGGTTACCATGGAGGTTTTTCCGTGCATCAGCTTATCAGCGTACCCTATCGTACCTCCAAAGGCCTCACATATTGCCTGATGTCCGAGGCACACACCCAAAATCGGTATTTTCCCCTTGAAATAATCAACAACACTTTCACATATTCCTGCGTCAGCCGGTCTTCCCGGTCCCGGTGAGAGGATAATATGCGATGGCTCAAGCATCTCAATTTCCTCCAGCGTCATCTCATCATTTCTAATAACCTTTATATCTTGATTGATTTCTCCTACCATCTGAAAAAGATTGTAGGAAAAGCTGTCATAATTATCGATCAGTAATATCATTTTCTTTTACCTCCTGCTTCATTTTCTCTATGTCATTTCCAAATTCTCATGTATCGTCCAAAAAAATCATTTTGGAAAGACAAAATTACATTTCATCCTTGCTCATGTCCTGTGACGCCTCAATTGCCGTAACAACCGCCTTCGCCTTATTTATGCACTCCTGAAATTCATTCTCAGGAATACTATCCGCTACAATTCCTGCTCCCGACCTTACAAAAATCTTCCCGTTTTTCTTGTAGGCAATTCTGATTGCTATGCAGGTGTCAAGGTTTCCGGTAAAGTCGATATATCCTACAGCTCCTCCGTAAATGCCTCGCTTATTGTTTTCAAGCTCACGTATGATTTCACAGGCTCTTATTTTCGGTGCTCCCGATAATGTTCCTGCCGGCAAAACCGCATCCACGGCATCAAGGGCGCATTTATCCTCCCTGATTTCGCCCCGTACCGTCGAGCCGATATGCATAACGTGAGAATATCTCTCAACGGACATATATTTCTCAACCTTTACCGAGCCAAACCTACTAATTCTTCCAAGATCATTTCTTCCAAGGTCAACAAGCATGTTGTGCTCTGCACGCTCCTTCTCGTCCGTGAGAAGTCCTCTCTCAAAATCCCTGTCCTCCTTAGCCGTTGTTCCCCTCGGTCTTGTTCCTGCAAGGGGGAATGTATGAAGCACGCCATCCTCAAGCTTTACAAGCGTTTCCGGTGATGCTCCTGCAACCTCTATCTCATCACCGCTGAAATAAAACATGTACGGCGACGGGTTTATCGTCCTTAGCACCCTGTAAGTATCAAGCAGGCTTCCCTCAAAATCTGCCTCCAATCGGTTTGACAGCACAACCTGAAAGATATCGCCCTCGTATATGTACTTCTTTGCACGATTCACCATGCCGCAAAACTGCTCCTTGTCAAACAGCTTTCTAAACTCAGATTTCAGCTTCGGGCTTTCTACCTTTTCTTCCTCCCCATTTCTTACAAGCTCTATTATGCCGTCTATTTCCTCAATCGCCTTTGCATAATTTTCCGAAATGTTATCGGTCTTTGCATTTACAATAATAATCATCTTCTGCTTTTCATTGTCAAATGCAATTACCTTGTCAAAGAGCATAAGGTCAACGTCATTAAAGCCCTCCGTGTCGCAAGCTTCCTGATTAAGCTTTGGCTCGTTGTACTTTATATAGTCGTAAGCAAAATATCCTACAAGCCCGCCTGTAAATGACGGCATGCCCTCTATTTTCGGGCTTTTGTACTCCCCTAGAATTTTGTTTATGTAATCTCTTGGGTGCGTGGTTTTTTCCTCCGTTATCACGCTTCCGTTTACATCCGTTATTTTTATGGCTCCGTTTATGCAGGTCACACAAAGCTTTGGCATGTAACCAAGAAATGTGTATCTTCCCCACCGTTTTTGATTTTCCACGCTCTCAAGCATGTAACAGTGTCCGCTTACCTTTTTCAGCTTGCGAAGCACCTGTATCGGCGTCGTAAAATCTGAATAAATTTCCTTGCAGACCGGAATTACCTTATAATTTTTTGCAAGATGCATTGCTGTGTCTAAAGTTGGATTAATCATTTTTTTACCTCCTTTTTTGAACCAAACTAAATTCATATAAAACAAAAAAGTCCCTGACATATGTCAAGGACGGATAAACAGTTCCGCGGTGCCACCTTGTTTCATAGATAAAATCTATGCCCTTACGAAGTACAAATATACCTCCTGCAACTAACGTATGCGAACGTCATGGAATACTCGGATCAGCTCCTTTGACCATGCCCTCAGTGGTCCATTTGCCATACTGCGTTCTATCGGGCTCTCAGCCGCCCCCGACTCTCTGTGAGTGCACATATAACGTTATCTCCACGTCATAGGTTTCAGTGAACCTTATTCAATTAAGACATACTTTATTATATACGCTTCTGAAAATATGTCAACAAAAAATTTTACAGCTTTAATATTTTTTCATTTATAAAGCTTTTTATCCTTGAGGTTCTCCTGTATGCATTTATTGTATATGTACCATTGGCGGTATAGGTTGCCTTTATTGTCACGGAAACCGGTCCCTGCTCTCCCTGCCAATTAAATTGCTCCAATTGATGCTCCCCCTTTTCCAGCTCTAGCTCCTTAATATCCTTGCCATTTTGTGAAAACACGACCATCGCCTTTCCCTCCGATACAGTTACCGTTCCTAATACATAATACTCATAGCCCTTTTTATCTGCATCGGCAAAATTTATTTTTTGCGTATTTGAGTCAATGCTGTCATCCAGCTTCATAATATTAAGCTCACCGCTTTCATCCGAAAACATATACCAATCGGTTTTTTTGAACATAATCACACCCATCACTGCCGCTAAAAGCAGTACAGCCGCCACCCCAATTACAAGCATCATTTTTTTGCTCATGCATCGTCCCTCCTTTTTATCCTATAACCGTGAGCCAAACTCTGCTTTTGCAAATATTCGTTATACAATACAAAATCGTAAGTTCTGCTCATCTTTATTATTATGACAAAAAATAAAAGTATGCAAGACGGTTAAGCAAGTTATAAAATACTCTTAATACATTCTTAAAAAATAAAAAGGGCTGCCGCACTAAATCCTGCATGCAGCAGCCCAAGGTTCACGTGAAATCCTTTTATATGAAATTCTACCGGAGCATTTACCGATACAATTCATCTTTTTATTGTGGACTTTATATCAACATCTTCCCAAGATTAAATAAAGCTTATCATTTATATGTAAATCTCCCCTAAAATATATATTAATGATAAACTCCTCATTTCATCCACGGTCGTACCTGATTGTGATTGCACCGTAAATAAAAGTTTTCACTTTCTAGTTTTAATTAAACCTAGTATAATTTTAGCGTAGAATTCCATTTTCAACCATTTCGCCGAAAACGGTCTAGTCATATTTTTATATGACAGTTTAAATTTAATATTTTTTATGGCAAAAGTCCTAACCAAATTTTGCCATTTTTTAGTTTACTTTAAATAAAATGGCTTTGTTTTCGGCTGCATCTAAATTGTTAAACCAATTATCTTTATCGAAAGGTGGTTCTTGTTATGACAAAAAGACAAATTGTGGATAACTTTGCTGCCAATATCGAAATTGAACGTGCAAAATTAGGATTAACGCAATTAGAAATGGCTCAAAAATTGGAAATGTCTTTATCTTCGTATAAAAACATGATTAACGGAATTTCCGCCAACATACCTATTTATGTCGCACTTCTTGTATATATGATTACAGGAAAACAGTTCTTTGAATTATGCGGCTACATTACTCCCGAAATACAGCTAATGATAGATTTTTGCAAGCTTCCCAAATACAGACAGAAAGCTATTATGTCATTGGTGAGCCTCGAAGCGGAGCTTTCTATGGATGGCTGTAAATTAACTTCCAAATCAGAGAAAAACCTCATTCCACTTTATACTTTTACCGGTAACATGACTGACGGAATGATATATGACAGCACAAACATACAGCCCTTTAACATAGGAGAATATAAACAAATATACGGCGACTTAATTGATTGCGCAATAAAAATAACTTCAAATCATTTACACCCTGTATATCATTCAGGTGATATTCTACTCGTCCACTGTGTATCACCAAGAGATGGCGACACCGGCATATTTATAAACAGGGAGGACGGCAGAGTCTATATACGCAAGCTAAGACAGACAAGTCCCGTTCAGCTTATTCCCATAAACGGCAATGGTAAAATTATATACGTAGATGATCAAGAGCCAAAAGAAATGAAGAAGTGGATAAAATTTGGACACGTTATTACAAAGATACGGTAGCATTTGATGGGCTGTCGCAGTAAAGATACCTATATTCTCCTACTGCGACAGCCCATTAAATAATCAGCTCAAGGATAAACACCACAAGACATGCCGAGGCAGAAACGCAAAACAAGCTCTGCTTTTTCCACGCTAAAAACATTGCAACCAGCATGCCCGCCCACCCCGCAGCGATACTATCTGTTGCATACAGAATTGACGGAAAGGTCATAACTGCAAGGGTAACATATGGCATGTAATATAAAAAAGAACGGATATGCCTGTTTTTGATTTCCTTTTTAATCAGGGTAAGGGGCAGGACACGAATAAGATATGTGACCGCCGCCATGACAAGTATATAAATGTAAATATTATTCTGCACCGGCATACTCCTCCTCTATCGGAAATAAAAATGCCGCAGCCATGGAAATAACAACGGTCAGAATAATAACCCGCATACCTGAGGAAATACCTTTCAGTATGGGAGCAGCCGAGAACACATAGCTTGCCGCCATGGAAAGCACAACAAGAAGTGCAATATTTTTATTGTCCCTTGCAGGCGGTATAATCACAGCAAGAAACATTCCATACAAGGCAATGCTTAACGCACTTATTATATTGGCTGGCAGGACAGCGCCCAAAACGACCCCGAAGCATGTCCCTAAAGCCCATGCAGGAATGGCAAGGCTCATGGCGCCATACATATAAAATGGGTTTAATTTTTCAGGCACTGACACGGAAATTCCAAATATCTCATCTGTTACGCCGCCGCCCATGATAAGACGATGCAGCATCCCCACCCTCGTATCTATTTTCTGTGACAATGCACAGGACATCAAAAGATAACGCAAATTAATGACCGCCTGCATAACTGCCATTTCCAAATATGTAGAGCCTGCACATATAGCAGATATTGCTGCAAACTCGCCCGCAGATGTACTGTTTGTCAGGCTCATAAGCGTTGCCTGAAATGCAGTAAGCCCCGCCTTTTTTGCCGCAATGCCAAGCGTAAACGACACGGCAAAATAACCAAGGGCAATTGGAATGCCATCCCGAAGTCCTTTTTTATAACTATTACGATTCATAATCCTAATCACATTCTGTTATTTTACTCGTATATCTCCTTGTAAAACTCTGCGTAATCCTTTCTCTTATCCTTTGTAAACTGAATGGCAGTTCTCGGATGCTGATTGAGCAGACCAGTCAGAAGATACTGTATGTCATATCCCCATACGATGCCGTCCTCCACAAGCGAAACCATATTCTCCTCAATAAACTTAATTACAGGATAAACATCATATTTTGGATTTTTCAGGAAGCCGAGCAAAAGCTCCATTGCACAGTTGCCTGCACCTCTGCCCATGGCAAGATACGTTCCGTCAAGCCAGTCAACGCCGTCTCCACATGCCTCAATTGTATTTGCAAATGCAAGCTGTTGATTATTATGGGCATGAACACCAACCTTTTTGCCATATTTCGCCGCAAACTCCAGATACAAATCCGCAATTCTTGCCATCTGCTCAGGATAAATTGACCCAAAGCTGTCTACGATGTAAATAACGTCCACTGGCGTTTTCCCCAGCATATCAAGGGCAACCTTCATGTCCTCCTCCTGAGCATGTGAAATTGCCATAATGTTGCAGCTTGTCTCATATCCCTTTTTTGCAGCATCCTCTATCATGTCAATTGCATCAGGAAGCTGATGTATGTAAGCGGCAACTCTTACAAGGTCAACAGGCGAATTTGCCTTTTGGTCGAAATCATTTTTATCATGTCTTCCTATGTCTGCCATAATGGCAAGCTTTAGGTCAGTGTCATTTTCACCGACAATTTCCCTGATATGGTCGTCGGCACAAAACTTCCACTTGCCGAATTTTGACTCGTCAAAAACCTTTTTGGAGGCACGGTAGCCCATCTCCATATAATCAACACCAGCCTCAATATTTGCCTTATATAAGTTTTTTACAAAATCATCCGTAAAATAAAAATCATTTACCAATCCGCCGTCACGAAGCGTTGCATCGACGACCTTTATACTTTTTCTGTAATCAAGCAGTTTTGAAACCTCTTTCATAATAGTAATTCCTTTCAATTTGTTTTTTCTTTACCACGTTAAGGCGGCAAAGAAACTATAGTTATTCGTACCTCTCGGCAACACTTTTCAGATGCTCAATAATCGGCAGATGCTGTGGACATACGTTCTCACACTGTCCACATGCTACACAGGCTGACGCTTTTCCAAAGCTTTGTGACACAAGCTGATAATTTGAAAGATTTGCCGTCCAGCCCTTATCTTCAGCCTCACGCATATCCTCATTATACATGGAAAAATACTGTGGTATCGCTATCTTCATCGGACAGCCCTCCGTACAGTAGGAGCAGGCAGTACAAGGAACGGCAGTCTGTGCGTTTATAATATCAGCCACCTTGAAGCAAAGTGCCTTTTCCTCCTCACTCATAGGCTTAAAATCTTCCATATAGCTTAAATTATCCTGCATCTGCTCCATGCTGCTCATGCCCGAAAGCACCATCATTACATTGTCAAGCGATGCCGCAAAACGAACAGCCCATGATGCAATAGAAGCGTCAGGGTTATAATCCTTCAACAGCTTTTCTGCCTCATCAGGAAGCTTTGCAAGCGTGCCTCCCTTAACAGGCTCCATGATAATAACAGGAATGTCATGCTTTTTTGCTATCTCATAGCATGCACGTGAATGAATCCACTCACTTTCCCAATCAAGATAATTTATCTGAAGCTGTACAAACTCCATATCAGAGTGCTTTGTCAGTATCTCGTCAAGAAGTGCAGGGGTATCGTGGAAGGATAAACCCATATGCTTTACAAGTCCCTGCTTTTTCTTATCACGAAGCCAATTAAAGCAGTCGAACTGCTCATATTTCGGGTAGCTTCCTGCGTCAACGCCATGAATGAGATAATAGTCAAAATATCCAGCCCCCGTATTTTCAAGCTGTGCATTGAAAACCTTATCCCTGTCCTCAAGGGAATCAAAAAATCCACTGTGAAGCTTTGTCGCCAAAGTATATTTATCCCTTGGATAACGGTCAACTAAGGCTTCCTTTGCCGCCTTTTCACTTGCAAAGCCGCAATACATCCATGCAGTGTCAAAATATGTAAATCCCTTTTCAATAAAGGCATCTACCATTCTTTTTGTTTCCTCCAAGTCAATACCTGCCGCATCATTCTTGTCAAGCAGCGGAAGCCGCATTAACCCAAAGCCTAACTTTTTTTCATTATTCATATCTACTCCAATCTGCTGTAAGCATATACTTACAGCGCTTTTAATACTTCCCCTTGTTTCATACTATACAATATACAGTAAATATATGTAAAATACAATCTGATTTTTCCATCATTCATACCTATAACCTTCCAGTCAAAATCAGACTTAAAGCCAATCACGCCTATCGAATTGCAACAGACGATGCTTTAAAGTGTCCCATAACAAAAGCCTGACGAAACACAATTGATATGCTCATACAGTTCCAGTCTCACGCTTTAACAGCTCCATAATCAGCAGCTCAACCGCAAGGTTGTCCTTCATCCTGCCTGATTTTATGCTGCCGTCTGCCTGCTGGCACAGCTCCACACATGCTATAAGCTGTTTATACGTGTAGCCCTTGCACTGCTCCATGTATTTTTTTACCGTAAAGGGCGGTATTTTTGCAAAGCCTGCAATACCTGAATTTTGTACGCCTGTCTCTACGGCAAATTTTATCTTTAGCAAAATGTTAAACTGCCTCGTAATTAAAAAGAGCACTCTCATCGCAGGCTCCCTGAGCGTAAGCAAATCGTCATAGAGCCTCATTGTTTTTTCCACGTTTCTTTGGGAAAGCGCATCCATCATGTCAAATATCTTGCTTTCCACCTGATTTGTGCAAAGCTTTTCCACGCAGTCCATGGTAACCCTGTCCTTTTCCATGCAGTAACATATCAGCTTCATGCTCTCATTGTACAGGGTATTCATGTCCGTTCCCACACCCCTTACAAGTCCGTAAACAGCCTCATCATCTATATGCATTCCTTCCCTCGTAAACAGGGATTTCACCCACTTTAAAAGCGTAGCCTCATCCGGAGTATGAAACAAAGCTATCGTACCTTCCTTTTGCACAAGCTTATAAAGCTTCAGCCTTTTATCAATGTTTGCCTCCACAAATACAATAACCGTTGTTTCAGGGATTTCTTCCAGAAATGCCTCAACTGCATCATTTCCCTTATTGAAAAAGTCTGAGTCTTCAACAAGAATCACTCTCCTGTCAGCAAAAAAAGGCATCGTCATGGCAAACTCCCTTATATCCTCTGCCACAGCCTTTTCCCCCTTGTATGCCATATAATTCATGCTGTCGGTTCTGTCACAGAGGGCATCTATGAGCTTATCCTTATATTGTCTTACAAGATAGCCCTCATCACCGCCCAAAAGATATACCCTTGAAAAGCTTTGATTTTCGATATGGGAATTTATGATTGCCATGCCATCTGCCGATTTTTCTTTTCCTGCCACTTTTTTGTCTCCGTTTTTATTATTCTATGATTTCGCAGTGCAGCTCGATTTCGCTATGCTTCATCTCGCTCACGGGCATTCGCCCTATCAGTCCGTAATCTGAAAAAACGGTCTGCCAGCAGCCGTTTTTCATCTTCCAGACTGGCACTGCTCATTACATTCGTGCATATTTTACCATAAAAAACGGAATACGAAAAGACGCGAACCTCCCTTTTAAAGCTTTCATTTTTTATATTCCATACATTCCACCCTGCCACCTTTTTTATAAATGCACACAGCCCCACTCTCATCCGTTCGGTAAATGCTGCACCCGTACCGGTTCAGCTTATCCACCACCTCACTATGCGGATGCCCGTAGGAATTATTTTTGCCACATGAAACAATCGCCGTCTGCCCTTTCATCAAATCATACAACGGTTCATATACTGAATTTTTAGAGCCATGATGGGGAACCTTGAGATACAGATACTCATTTTGCAGCAAAGCACCGTTTTTTGTAAACATATAATCAAGTGACGCCTGCGACATATCTCCTGTAAACAGACAGCTTATGTCAGGTGACACATATCCTAGTGCGAGAGATGCATCGTTTGTGTCATCCGCCGCATAGTTTTTGTCAGGATGACAGCAGACAAGCGATGCACTTTTATCCTCTATCTTATCTCCTGCACCAAGATAAACAACGTCAATGCCATTTCCTTCCGCAAGCAGTTTTATTTCCTCAAGCTTCTTTGAATGACTCCCCTGCCCTGCCATTAAAATGCAGTCTATGCTTATATTGGACAGCTCATAATTTTCTAGTATGTACACAAGCCCGCTTACATGGTCTGTATCTCCATGGGTCACAACCCAAAAATCCACGTCAGCCATTCCAAGTGATTTTAACGCAGGCTTCAGGGTATACTCTGCCAAACTCTCTGCACTCTCACTTGTAGAGCCGCCGTCTATCACAACAACCGTTCCCCCGGGTGTTGATATAAGAATACCGTCCCCCTGTCCCACATCTAAAAATACAAGCAGCTCCCTGTGAATGAAAATTCTCACGCAAATGGAAACGGCTAGAAGCAGTGTACAAATTCCCAACGAAAGAACAACCCTAAGCCTTCTCCATGTTCTTCGGTTCAGCCGTGCCCGCATCCGTACATAAAAAGCCTCACACATTTTGTTATCCGAAAGCATTACGACAACAATCAAAACCACATAATAAAAAACAAGAAACCATATGCTTGGCTTTCCTGTATTTATCACAGAAAACGGCAAGCCTAAAACCATAGCTGCAAGCCGCTCAAACATATTTAACAGCCAGACGCCCGGTGCAATCACAAGCTGCCCCGCAAAAACAGAAGCGGCCGATACAATAACCCCAAAAAAGCCTGCATAAACCACTACAGCCATAAGAGGCACGACGAAAATATTGAGAAGAAAGCTATATAACGGAATTTCATAGTACATATACGCTATGATGGGAAATGTGACAATATTAACGCAGCAAGACATGATAAGCCCCTCTGCAAGCCGTCTTATCCATCTATGCCTTTTCAAATACTTTTTTATCCTTTTCCTTTTCATAATAAGACGCATCACTTTTATTCCGAGACAAACGCCTGATGCGGCACACACGCTTAATAAAAGGCTTTGGTCTTTGATGCTTGCGGGATTATGCAGCAACATAAGAAAAGCCGCCATTCCAAGTCCCGTAAGCATATCATAACTCTTTCCAAGCCGTTCCCCAAGCATAGCAATGACAAGCATAATAACTGCCCGTATTGATGCCATGCCAAAGCCTGTCACGGCTCCGTAAAAGACGGCACCCAGCACCGAAAGTAGCGAAGTAAGCCAAAACGGTGCATAAAGTCCTCTTAAAATAAAATAAACAAGTCCGCTTACAACCGATATATGAAGCCCCGACACAGCAAGAATATGTGCGATTCCACTAACCTGATACAACCGTTTCGCCCCGGCATTCACCGACTTCTGATTTCCAAAAATAATGCCTTCATAAATGGAAGCCGTTTTTTTGTCACATGTTTTCCCAAGCTGTCCTATCCCCCACTCCTTGACAGTGCTTACTAAATCAAGGAAAGCATTATGTGATTTGTCTTCAAAAAGCATATGCTCCACATCAAAAACAAATAAAATCCCCTTTGCATTATAGTAGGAAAGGAAATCAAATCCACCCGGATTTGAAGGCGTTTGGGGCAGTGTAAGCATCCCCTCAGCAGTAACGCCTGTCCCTGCCCTTACGTCACTGTCACAGCCAAATACAATAACCTTGTATGTGTCCCTGACGCTTCCCTGAAAGCCGCAATAGGATTTTTTTATTTCCGTTGCGCTTACTTCAATGACAATGTTATATCCTCCAGTCCCCTCCTCCACGCTTTTTATCATGCCCTGCACACGCACCTTCGCCCAGACATTTTCAGAGTCACAATGAATATCAACCGTATCGTCAGGTAAAAGGCATACGTTAATCGGACGTACAAGCTGAACATACATGACAGCAAATCCTGCAATTCCCATAGCAAGCACTGCTGCCGCCTCATACTGCTTCTTTATAAGCAAACCTATTACACAAATAAAAACAGGCACACAAAAAAGCATGCCTGCTGGCATTGTTTTATTTGGCATCATGCAAATCACCTCTCCAAGTGCAAACATAACCGCCGCATTCAACAATGGTCTTTTCAATTTTAATTTCTCCTATATGTTTCGCGAAAGCACATCGCAAGCCTTCAATTGACAATATTTCTAATAGTAATAGAATGTATCTCTCCCATAGCTTTCCTCGAGCAGAGCCTTGCCGTTATCATCATCAAGAATTATAATTATGCTTTTTATATCCTCCATCTGAAACAGCGTCTTTGTTACCGCTGCCCTTGCCAAAAGAAAATACTCCCTATCATATTCCCCTACAAGCGCAAACTCAAGGGTTACATTATTGTCGGCATCAATCATATACGTGTGGTACTGTATCTTCTCCTGTCCCAGCTTTTCAGACATGACCGCCATAATCTCCTCCACAGAAACAGTGATGGAATCCGGCTGTTTTATCTGATAAGGCTCGCTATCCTTCAAAATCTGCATATTCTCAGGATAATATATGCTTATCATGTTTTCATCAAGCTCCACAATCTCTGTATCAGACGATTCTCCCACTTTTTCACAGGCAGTAAAAAGCACCATCACACATACGATTAAAATAAATAGCTTTCTATTTTTCATCATGATTTTATTCCTCTTTTGGGAACAATTACTGCTCCACAGAAGCCCTTTCCTCGGCACGCTTCATCGGCAGCCTGATTGTAAAGGTGGTTCCCTCACCTGACTCACTGTAAAGCTTGATTGTTCCCTTATGCATCAGTATTATGTTTCTTGTAATTGCAAGACCAAGCCCTGTTCCTCCTGTGTCCCTGCTTCTTGCCTTATCAACTCTGTAAAATCTCTCAAATACCTTATCCTTGCAATCATCCGGAATGCCAACTCCCGAATCTGCTACCTTGACATAAAAATTCCTGTGATCCGCATTTAATGTTACCTTGACCCAGCCGTTATCTACGTTGTACTTTACCGCATTTTCGATAATATTTGTAAATGCAAGCGTAAGCTTAACCTCATCAACATCAGCAACAACATCACGGTAGCTCTCATAGGTTATCGTAATGCCTCTCGCCTCTGCCAAAGGTGCAACACGCTTTAATATAATCTCCAAAAGGCTGTTGATATCAACCTCAGAAATATTCATGTCTGCATTTTTTCTATCCGTCTTAACAAGCGTGAGCAAATCCGTAATAATTTCACTTTCCCTATCGATTTCAAGAACGATATCTGACATAAACTCCTTATACATTTCAAGGTCCGCCTGCTCATTTTGTACAAGAGAATCTGCAAGCACCTTCATGGATGCTATCGGTGTTTTAAGCTCATGGGACACATTTGACACAAACTCCTGCCTTGAGGTATCTATTTCCATAAGCTTTTTTATCGAGCTGTTGTAGTTTTCCGTAAGCGCGCGAAACTCCTTAAATCCACTTACCGGTATATCCTGTCCAATTTGTCCATGCTGGACAAACTCCATATGCTCATTCATGCTCTTTAGCCCACGGACACTGATATTTGCGCCAACGCATACCAAAACAATGCCAAGTGCCGCTGCAACAATGGCAATCAGGTAATTTCTGTCAGCAATTTGTGATTTCATGCTGTCAATCCTGTTTTTAGATGCGCATACCAAAATAACGCCCTGTATTGTTCCGTTTTCAGTGATAGGGTAACTATATTGATAATAATTTTCGAGCTCGCTTATGCTGCGTCCGATTTTTCCGGTCATGGTATTCATGACAGCTTCGCTGATTATGTATGAACCCTCAGCTTGTCCCTGCGTGTCCTTTATAATCCTATAATCGGAATTAACCACAATAAGAAATCCATCAAAAAAGCTTACAATGTTATCAACGCTGTAATTCAAATCTCCTGTTTCCCCAGCCATAGCAAACTCATTTGCAATAAGATCCTCAGATAATTTGTTACACTGCTCCCACACATCCTCGTCAAGCTGTTTCTTCTGACTGTCCATATCAAACTGAATGGTAACAATGGAATATGTGAGTATTATAAGCACCAAAGCAATGGACATATAAATAATGATAAACGCCTTAAGACTGATTGGAGCTGTTTTTATATAATTATTTTTCAACTCAATATCCTCATTTCATGGCATGCCTTTTCATAGTATCAGGATTGAAAATAATATCCGACGCCCCACTTTGTATGAATGTACTTTGGATTGGCAGGCGTTGCCTCTATTTTCTCTCTGAGCCTTCTTACGTGAACATCAACTGTTCTTGCATCTCCCGGATATGATGCTCCCCATATCGTCTTTAAAAGCTGGTCCCTTGAATAAACCTTGTTGGGATTTGAGATAAGCAGATACACGAGGTCAAATTCCTTTGCAGTGAGATTAACCTCCTTCTCATCTATGTAAACCCTTCTGCTGTCACAGTCAATCTTAAGCCCCTTCGCCTCAATAACCTTGCTTTCCTTCGGCTCACTTACGCCTTTAATGTTTCTTCTGAGTATCGCCTTTATCCTCGCCTTGACCTCCAATATGTTAAAAGGTTTTGTGATGTAATCATCTGCACCATACTCAAGCCCAAGGATTTTATCCATATCCTCTCCCTTAGCCGTGAGCATGATAATTGGAACATCGGAAAATTCCCTTATCATCTGACATATCTCAAGTCCTGTCATCCCCGGCAGCATAATGTCAAGCAGAATAATGTCATAATGATTCTCCTTTGCCATGCTAAAGCCTTCCTCACCGTCATATGCAACATCAACGTGCATATCATCCTGCTCAAGCGAAAATTTAATTCCTTTTACTATGGACTTTTCATCATCAACTACCAAAACCTTTTTCATGTTCTCTCCCTACCTTACACAAATAATGTCTTTTATATTGTTGTAGATGCTTTCTTTAATACCCTTAACATTTTTTATATCTTCAATACTTGAAAAACCACCGTGCTGCTCTCTGTAATCCAAAATGTCCTGTGCTCGTTTTTCCCCTATGCCCGGCAGTGTCATAAGCACATCCTTATCAGCAGTGTTGATGTTAATTAAGCCCTCTGAACCATCAGTCTCTGTCCCACTAACAAAAATGCCGCTTTCTAATTCCTCCTCATAGGGAAAATATATTTTCTCGCCGTTTTTTACAGCCTCTGCCAAGTTTACATAATCTGTTGCCGCACCCGCATCAAAGCCTCCCGCTGCCAAAAGGGCATCCCGCTTTATGGCGCCCTCCTGTAACATATATACGTCAGGGCACTTGACGGCACCACAAACATACACTGCAAATTCCGGTTCTGCCCCTGCGTCAGCCAAGCCTTCACTAATCCCTGCCGTCAGAGAACCATACTCCACCGCATCCGCATTTTCCAAGGCTTCAACATCCTCGTATGGCTGCTCAGAATAAGAGCCTGATGTTATCACAGCCTTTCCCGAAGCACATGCAGTCAAAAGAAACGTACACAGACCAATCAATATGATATTCAAAAAATTATGCATTTACGAAATACTCCCTTCCTATCCGAAAAGGTATTCCATAACACAATGACAAAACATACTACTATTGTAACATTTTTGTAAAATAATACAATAGTAAAAAAGCATAATACTTACTGCTTTTCCCACTTAAATATGATAAATCCTACAATCGCAATTACAATTCCTATCAGCTTGCTCCACTGAAACGGGACTTTTTCCACCTCAAAAATACCGAAAAGCTCTATCAGATACGCAATTAAAAGCTGCGCAATGACAATCAGCAGCACTGCCTTTGCAGGTCCAAGCTCCGACATGCTCTTTATGACCGTCCAAGTAATAAAAGTACCGATAACGCCGCCGATAAGCATATATTTATTGTCCACTTTAAAAAGCGACATAATGCCTGCCTGCTCTCTCTCAAATATAAACCATAAAATAAATGCAAGCACGAAGCCTGAAAAGGCAACCCATGCAGTTGTAAGCCAATTTGAAGTCTGCTTTGTTACGCCTGTATTAAATACGCCCTGTATACTCATAAGTGCGCCCGATATAATGGCAATTAACAATCCCCACATAAAATAAAACCTCCGTTTTTTACAAATAATACGTTTGCTCATCTTGGTGCAAATAATCATGCTTATTATTTGTAAAAAAAGAAGGTTTATACAATATTTTATAATAACGGTTCCTTCATAATTGCAGTTCCGATACCCTTTTCGGTAAAAATTTCAAGAAGAAGGCAGTGCTCCACGCGTCCGTCCAGCATATGCACACGTGACACGCCGTTTTTCATTGCATCAATGCAATTTGTAAGCTTTGGCAGCATTCCACCGCCCACAATTCCCTTATCGATAAATTCCTGCGCCTCGGCAATGCTCATCTCGGAAATAAGTGTTGATTTATCCTCAGGGTCAACGAACACGCCCTCAATGTCAGTTAAAAATACAAGCTTTTCTGCATTAAGCGCTGTCGCAATTGCACAGGCGGCATCATCTGCATTGATGTTGTAGCCGTGATAGTCCTCCACTCCAAGTCCGATAGGCGCAACAACAGGAATAAAATCATTTTCTATGAGTGTATCGAGAATTGTACAGTCAGAGACAACAACCTCCCCTACATAGCCGATATCTTTTCCACTGCTTAATTTTTTCTTGACCTGAAGCAGTCCTCCGTCCTTGCCGCTTATACCAACAGCCTTTAGCCCAAGCTGCTCCATCATTGCCACAAGGCTTTTGTTTACCTTGGAAAGCACCATCTCCGCAACAGCAAGGGTTTCCTCATCCGTCACGCGAAGTCCGTTTATAAATTCCGACTCCTTGCCAATTTTATTCATCCATGCGCTTATTTCCTTACCGCCTCCATGAACGATAATCGGTTTAAGACCCACAAGCTTAAGCAACGCAACGTCCTTTATTACATTGTATTTCAGGTTGTCATCTATCATGGCGCTTCCGCCGTATTTTACAACTACCTTTTTTCCATTAAATTTTTGGATGTATGGCAGTGCCTCTATCAGTGTTTGTGCCTTTGCAAGCACTAAATCCATGTTATCGTTATTTGTCATTTTCTTTTTCCTTTCCCACATTTCGATGCAGCCGCTAATTTCGGTTTTTGTATCATTTTTATTAAAATTAAGACCTGTAATCAGCGTTTATCTCAACATATTCATATGTAAGGTCACAGCCCCATGCCGTTGCCGTTTCATTTCCTGATTTTATGTCACATACTGCAATTACCGTTTCCTTTGCCATAATTTCCGAAGCAGTTTCCTCATCAAAATCCGCATACATTCCGTCCTTGACAAGCTGTAAGCTCCCCCGCTCGCTTTTTATTGTTATGTCAACCTTATATGGGTCAAATTCTGCGCCTGAATATCCCATTGCACAAAGTATTCTTCCCACATTTGCGTCCATGCCATATATGGCACATTTTGTAAGATTGGAGGTAACGACAGACTTTGCAAGCGCCTTTGCCGTTTTCTTGTCAGGCGCACCCACAACATCCACCTGAAACAATCTTGTTGCTCCCTCGCCATCTCCCGCAATCTGCTTTGCAAGAAATGTGTTTACCTCATTTAATGCCTGCTTAAATGCATCATATGCGGCTCCCTCAGCATCTATTTTTTTGTTTCCTGCAAGTCCATTGGCAAGAATGAGCACAGTGTCGTTTGTAGAGGTATCGCCGTCCACGGACACCATATTAAATGTATCTTCAATATTTTCCTTTAACGCCTTTTCAAGAAGCTTTTGGTCTATGTCAAGGTCTGTTGTTATAAAGCCAAGCATCGTTCCCATATTAGGGTGTATCATGCCTGAGCCCTTGCACATTGCTCCCATTGTAACAGGGGTTCCGTCAATGTCAAATGTCACTGCTATTTCCTTTTTATGGGTATCAGTTGTAAGGATTGCCGTTGCCGCATCAACGGCAGCTTCCCTTGTATCACTTACCAAATCCTTTAATTTGTCTATGCCTAACTCTATTACATCCATCGGAAGCTGAAAACCGATTACGCCTGTAGAGGCAACCAACACCTGCTCAGGCTTTACATTTAACGCACCTCCCATGAGTTTTGCCATGCGTTCCGCATCCTCATAGCCCTTATCACCTGTACACGCATTTGCAATCCCGCTGTTTATCACAACCGCCTGCGCCTTTTTTTCTTCCTTTACAACCTTCATATCCCAAAGCACTGGTGCAGCCTTCACGATATTTTTTGTAAATGTGCCTGCCACGTTTGCAGGTACCTCCGAATATATCGCAGCCATATCCTTATTTGTTTTTCCCTCTTTTATGCCTGCCCTCACCCCGGCAGCCTTAAATCCTTTTGGAGCAGTAACTCCACCATCGATTATTTTCATACTTGCATCTCCTTTCCATTGAACATTATCCATTCCAAATTTGTTTTCAGCATATGTTCCAATTTGCCTTGTAAATCGGAAGCTCATGGTTCATAGTTTCTATGGGAACAGCGGCGGCATCATAAGTCCCTTTGTTTCAGGCAGCCCCATGATAAGGTTCATATTCTGTACTGCCTGACCTGCCGCACCCTTCACAAGGTTATCCATCGCTCCCATGACTACCACCCTGTTTGTCCTCTCATCTATAATAAAATTTACGTCCACATAGTTGCTGCCCTCAACCCATCTTGTTTCAGGACAAACACCCTTTTCAAGCACTCTGACAAATGGTTCCTCCTTGTAATATTTGTCGTAAGCGGCTTTTATATCCTCGCAGGTACATTGCTTTACGAGATTTGCGTAAGCAGTTACAAGTATGCCCCTATTCATCGGAACAAGATGCGGCGTAAAGTTTAATGTAAGAGGCGCTCCATCATAAGCATAACCAAGCTGCTCCTCTATCTCAGGCGTATGCCTGTGGGTTGTGACGCCGTAAGCCTTTATGCTCTCATTCACCTCACAATAAAGATTTGCAAGCTTTGCTCCTCTCCCTGCGCCTGACGTTCCCGACTTGGCGTCTATGATTATCGTATTTACATCAATCAGCCGATCCTTTACAAGCGGATAAAGGGATAATATGGAGCAGGTTGTGTAACAGCCCGGATTGGCAATCAGCCTCGCTTTTTTTATATCCTCCCTGTTTATCTCGCAAAGTCCGTATACTGCCTCATCTATAAACTCAGGACTTTTATGCTCAATGCCGTACCATTTTTCATATGTGGCAACATCCTTAATACGAAAATCTGCTGATAAGTCAACAAGCTTCGCTTTGGAGAGTATCGTTTCATTAACAAGAGATGCACAAAGTCCCTGCGGCGTAGCCGTAAAAATAACGTCCACCCTATCCGCAAGCTCCTCCATATTGTCATCCATGCATTCGGCATCAACAATCTGAAACATATTTCCATAAACGTCTGAGTACCGCTTATCTATATAGCTTCTTGAACCATACCACTCTATGGACACATCGCCATGTCCGAGAAGCAGCCGCACAAGCTCCTGTCCTGCATATCCTGTCGAGCCGATTATACCTGCCTTTACCATACCAAATTCCTCTTTTCCAATATTAATCATTTCTTCCATCAAAGGATAACTATACCGATTATACAACCGTCCGTACAAATATGCAATATAATATTTATTTTTTGTGTATATTTTCCTGTTTTATGCATTATTTTGAATTTTATGCATAATTTTATGCATAAAGCTGTTAGATTTGTTCTTTATAGAAAACGCATCTGCATTTTCTATCGGCATGCCTCTTACGAAGCCTGCTAAGATGCAAACTTTGTTCTGCTTTATTATTGCATTATCTACGTTTAAGTGTTATTCTAAGCCTATGATTTTTAATAGGAGGATAAAAGACATGAAGGAAAAAGTAATTCTTGCATATTCAGGCGGACTTGATACAACTGCCATCATTCCTTGGCTCAAGGAAACCTACGATTTTGACGTTGTATGCGTTTGTATTGACGTTGGACAGGAAAGCGAGCTTGAAGGCTTGGAGGAAAGAGCAAAATATTCAGGCGCAGAAAAGTTATACATATTGGATGTTGTTGATGAATTTTGTGACGAATATATTGTACCCGGCGTTCAGGCAGGCGCCGTTTACGAAAATAAATATCTTCTTGGAACGTCATATGCAAGACCACTCATTGCAAAGAAGCTTGTGGAGATTGCGCGAAAAGAGGGCGCAACGACAATCTGCCACGGTGCTACAGGCAAGGGCAACGATCAGGTACGTTTTGAAATTAACATAAAGGCGCTTGCTCCTGACTTAAAGGTCATTGCTACATGGAGACAGCCTGAATGGACCATGCAGTCACGTGAGGACGAGATTGCTTACTGTAAAGCACACGGAATTGACCTTCCGTTTGATGCTTCCTCCTCCTACAGCCGTGACAGAAATATATGGCATATCAGCCACGAGGGACTTGAGCTTGAGGATCCGTCACAGGAGCCGAACTGGGAGCATCTGCTTGTACTTGGCACTTATCCTGAAAAAGCACCGGATGAGGCTGAATACGTTACCATGACATTTGAAAAGGGCGTGCCAAAGTCAGTAAACGGCAAGGAAATGAAGGTTTCCGACATTATACGTGAGCTGAACCGTCTTGGCGGCAAGCATGGCATCGGCATCGTTGATATAGTGGAAAATCGTGTTGTAGGCATGAAATCCCGCGGCGTCTATGAAACTCCGGGTGGAACAATTCTTATGGAGGCACATACGCAGCTTGAGGAGCTTATCCTTGACAGAGATACAATTGCATTCAAGAAGCTTATCGGCGACAAGTTTGCAGATA
This sequence comes from Clostridium sp., assembly GCA_023664775.1. Taxonomy (GTDB): domain Bacteria; phylum Bacillota; class Clostridia; order Lachnospirales; family Lachnospiraceae; genus Coprococcus_C. The sequence goes on from JAMPEW010000010.1 coordinate 37,990, forward strand.
TGGTTTACGAGGGCAAATGGTTCTGTCCGTTACGTGAGGCGCTTCAGGCATTTATTGAAAGCACACAGGAGCGTATCACCGGCGAGGTTACATTCAAACTCTACAAGGGAAGCATCATAAAGGCAGGCACAACCTCACCTTACTCACTCTATTCAGAAACGCTTGCGAGCTTTACTACAGGCGACTTGTACGACCACAAGGATGCAGAGGGCTTCATAAAGCTGTTCGGACTTTCCATGAAGGTTCGTGGAATGTTGGACGCTGAAAGGGATGGAAAATAATAAAATAAATTGAAAATAATAAGAGGCTTGCCGCAGTAAGGGTACTTACGCAGACATGCCTCTTTTGTTTTTTATTTTGAGCTTAATTTACAAAATTACAATTTTCCGTTTTGTCCGTCCGCCTCTGCCTTCCCCAAAAGATATAGGAAAGCAATGGCAGGTATGCGTAGAATCGGGACTTTTGTTTCGTGTGTGGACAACCCAAAGTCCTCCAACTGCTTCGTGACAAGAAATGCACTTGTCACTTTTGATTTCTCGTCCCTGCAAAGCTCCACGATAGCATCTGAAGCAGGAATGTGGGAGTTATTGCGGTATTTAACCTCGCACAAAATTTTTTCACGTGGCAGTTCGATTACCACATCAACCTCCTTCTGATTGTCCTTTGCCTTTCTGAAATATCCGAGTTGTGCCGTACTGCCCTGATAGAATGACACAATATGCTTGTAAACTGTTGTTTCCACCATTGCGCCAAGCTCTTTTTCGTCTGAAAGAACATCATCAATCATTAGAACCGCATTACGGATAGCTGCATCAGCAACAAAAATTTTAGGTTTGCCTTTCAGTGCCCCTTTGCTGCCAACATCCAGTGGTTTTGCAAGATAAATCAGATTGGACATTTCCAAAGCTTCAATATAGCTGTCAATCGTGCTGACAGAGGTGTTTTCCAATTCTTTCGCCGCCGTGGTAACGCTGAAAATCTCCGTAGAGTTCATACAGAGATACAGAAACAGCTTTTCCATCAGAAGCGGGCTGCGGATGCCCCACAGAGTCAGCACATCCCGTTTGATAACTTTGTCTACCACATCCTCCCGCAGCATCCTTTGGGCATAAATATCATCGTCGGATAACACAAGCTCCGGGAAACCTCCAATCATAAGATAGCGGTTAAAATGTCCCTCAAGCGGCAGAAACTTGTCCATTAAATCGCCCAGCTCCGAATATGTCAGTTGCACGAGCTTTGTCAGTTGCAGGTTATCCGGCAGCATCGGCTCATCAAGTTCAAGTAGTCGGCAGTACTCATAAAAGGACATAGTATGAATCCTCAAGACGCTCCACCTGCCTGTACCGCTGTCCGCCGCACCTTTTTCCAATATCGGACTTGCCGAGCCTGTGGCTGCCAACCGAATATCCTTCCTGCTGTCATAGATAACTTTCATCCATAGCTCCCAATTATCCGTATATTGGACTTCATCAAAGAAAATATAGCGTGTTCCCTCAATTGGGTACAGCGACTCATAGATGGAAAGCACGCTCTCCACATTGACGAGCTTTACAATCGGGTTATCAAAGGACACATAAAGGATATTTTTCGGGTTTATGCCCTCATCAATCAGATTTTCTATCATCTGGTACATTATCGTTGTTTTTCCGACACGTCTTGCGCCAGACAGCACCGCAAACCGCCTGATTGTCTTATGTTTTATCATTTTGAGTGCTTCATAATAAGCAATCCTTTTCTGCGGCTTGCTTTCTTCTTTGATTGTATACGGGTTGCGCCACCATGGATTGTACTGCCGTAAAACCTTGATGACCTGTTCATCACTTACAATAGGCATAAAAACACCTCCGTATTCTTTCTTCTCCCGCCAAATTATAAAGTTATACTTGTGTAATTTCAAAGGAGTTATGCAAGTATATTGTAACAACAGTCAAAAAGAAATACAAGAGGCAAGCCGTAAATACACAAAAAATTTACGGAGGTTATCCTTGACTTGCCATATCAAGAATATTTATATCTTTTCCATCATCAAAAATAGCATGCAGCAAATATCCTTGTAATGGTTTAATACTCTTAATTCTTGGTATCATATAACAACACCTCTCACAATATCAAAGTCTATTTCATAAACACCATCTTTCCCATTACTACATCACCTTGATTTTCTTTTATGCTTCATAATAACAGGTTTATCAATAATTGAAGCATAATATTCCGAATATGGTTCCATCCCAGAATTAGCAAATCCCTCGGAACCTTTTTTCAGCAATACAATATTATCTCTCCTTTTCCAGCATTTGACAAATGTTCCCTCTGATGTAAATTCAGGTGATGTTGTTTCTATCTTCAATCCCTGTAAGCCTTTTTCAAACGCAGTATACTCTATAACATCAGAAAAATCATTGTGATATAAATTTATATCCTCCCATGTCAGCCCTGATGTATATGGTTTTACCCACAAACAATCGTTAAGTCCCAAACAATGTGTTACATCAATAAATCCCTTTATTGTATCCAGATTCCATTCCTTCAGCCATTTTCTCAAGTGATCCTTATGCTTTGCATAGTTTCTGTTTGTTACCCATTCATTAATATTTGTAAACCCAATTGGTCTTAAATCACAAAAGCTTTCATGCTCAACACATCTTTGACTTCCAATACGCTCCTCCACAGAAAAGCTTAAAAGCTTTTTATCTTTATTTAAAAGCAAATATCTGTCTTCCATCTGTCTCACCCCCCAATCACTTGCCTAATCTTCACTTGTTTTTCCTGCAAGCTCATTTATACTTATAACCAAATACATACTTTGTAGCCTGCCCTATTGTTTTGGCATATATTATATCATCTTATTTTGTTTTCCACAATCAACAAACCATTTATTGATTGCGTAAGGTATTTATTGTCTGTAAGTCAACAGCAAAAGAATTTTTGTACATATTAAATGCAGCAAAATAAATAAGAAAGAGACTGTCACAGTATGAACAGCCTCTTTTGATTTTACCTCAAGCTTAATTTTACAAACTATTGGGTTTGATTGCTAATATACTTACTCAACCTCTCGCACAGTACATCGCTTACCAAGCTATCGTCCAATAATTTACCATCATCTGAATCCTCACTACCTAATGCTTCATCAGACGTCATTTCTTTTTTTGATATTGCCATGCATAAACCGTCATAATCCTTTGGCATGGTAATATCATATACAGTTTCAAGATGTAATGTTGAGCTATAGGTTCTTGTTCCGTCCTCATTATCCTCATATTCCAGCTCAGACCATTCACCAACCTCAGCATCCTTTACTTTTTTAATCAATACCTTGTAGGTTTCATCTTCCCATACAATTTCATATTCCTGATACGTTTCGTTTTCTTCTTCCTCCTCTGCGTCCATGACATTTCCCGTATAATAATCAAAAAAACGAATTTCCCTGACAGTTGTATACCATGAAAAACTATTTATTCCGTCCCAATTAAAACATATCGGAGCATCTGCAATAAACTGTACCGTTAAATTCACATTTCCTTCCTCATCTTCTCCGTTTATCGTTACATCACCCAACGAATATTTAGCTTTTTGCTGTATTACCTCGACACCGTCTATCTCTGTAGGTTGTTTTTCATTTTCATTTGGATAAACATATGTATATGATACCGGAGCCTCAACAGAATTTATTTCACCAAAAGTCAAATTCATTTCCTCCGAGTATGGCATCGGTTTAGGCTTCTCTGTTGTTGCTTCGGTTGTCGCAGCTTCAGTTGTCGCTTCAGTTTCTTCAGATAATACAGCTTCTTCCGTAGGTTCAGCGTCTGAAGAATTACCCTTATCTGTGTTCCCACATGCAGTAAGCATCAGCACCATGGCAACGCTTATCGTAATCAGCTTAAATTTCTTCATAATTATTTGTCCTCCTGTTATCCATTATCTAATCAATCATATTTAAAGCCACATAATAAACTGCATTCATGTTAATTTCTTCATTTTGGTTATCCCATCTCAAACGATAATTTCTCTGCACTCCATCATTTCCAATCATAACAAACCTTCCTTTACAGTTTCTTATAACGCCGGCTTCTGATGTCCTTATTTCGTACAAGCTTAAATCTAATATTGGAATACTTATGTCTACGCATATATCAAATTGTAAAAACCCAATTTCCATTCCAAAGTTTTTTGGAATAAAATTAATGATTTCCTGTTTGTGCTCATTCCGATTTGTCCTCTCATTCCTATGAAACCTGAAATCCCATGCACCATCCATTGTTTCACTTAACCCCATATCATTAAATGCCCTGCCTGCTGGAACAATCGGCTCTATATTCCACTGCCAACGGCTTATTTCATTGTTTTTATGTGCGTCATCACTAATAGAAAACTCCGTTCCATTTGCACAATCCATAAGCTTTAATGTAGAATCATGTCTGTTTCCAATGTCTGTTGCAGTATAAAAATAAAATTTATCAATTACATCATTACTAATATTACGAATGGTGCTTAAGTGCCATTCTCTTTTACCATCATAAACAAATTCATCATTTTTTTCATTTTTAGTAATTGAATATAAAATATCTAGTCTCTCTATTCTGACAGGGTTACTGCACTGCTCCATATCCATAAGCATCAGCATTTTAGGCAATACATTAAACCTGTTAAACCCTTCCCTTCTGTCATTGTTAAAGAAAAGGTATTGCATCAATTCATATTTATGCTTGAAAATCTCATTTGTAATTCCATCCAGTCTCTCACATTCATTTTCATAGTCTGTCAATATTCTTGTCAAATCTGCTCCTAAGGTCACTTCATTATCAATCGCAGGAATAAGCTGATTGCCCCTTACCAAATTAATAAAAGACTCTAATCTTTCAGGATTATCACATGGTTCATCATCATTTCCCTTCAGTATTATTTTAATCATTTTTTTATTTCTCTCGCAGGCATATTCATACTCCATTTGTGTATAACTTTTTCCTGTTTCTTTACAAATCGTACCATACTGATTTCCTATTAATATGAGAAACACATCGCACGCATCTATAAATTCTTTTATTACGGGCATCTGCCCTCTGTCGTCCTGTTCAAAAAACTCCATTCCAAGTGGAATATGCCCTATATGCAAAATTGTATGTATTATATTCATTCGCACCTCCCGTAAGTCTTTATACGTTGACGAAATAAATACCTGTAATTTACTCATAATAATTTCTCCTTATCGTTTTTTAATATTGATTACGCAATTTTCCTACCAAAATCTATCTACATAGTTAATATGGTTCCGTATTGCATTTAAGTCCTGTGAATTTATCCTGCCATCGCCTGTCACATCTGCACACCTGAATTTATACTCGTCAGCAATTTGTGCTGCATAGTTAATATGGTTACGGACGGCATTTAAATCCTGTGAGTTTACTTTTCCATCACCTGTCACGTCACCCTTCAGACAAATGGTTACATCCTGCCTGCAATTTGTATCTGATAAATCCACATTATAATAACGTGTGACATGGCTTTTCTTGGCAATCTCCATAACATAACTTCCTTCCATAACATCAGGTATATTATAGCTGTCATTTTCTGTCGTTGTCTGATACAGAGGTTCATCGCCTTCAATATAATCTAAACTATACAGCTTAATGGTTATGGTTTCATTTGAAATGTCCGACGCCTCATACGACTTAACTGTACCATACAAGCCTTCACCCCATCCTGCAATATCATCATATGCCAATGCATAAAGTGAAAACTTGCTTGTCTTAAATGTAATCGTATTCGGATTATCATCTAAATCAGGAAGCTCCTCTGCAACGCCATTATGTAATCTGATTATTGTAAATCTTCTATGACTCGAACGGTATGCCAAAGGAACATCAACTGTCATTGTTATCTCATTATCTAACTTTGTTATATTTCCCACTACTTCGGAATCTATTTTTTTTACAATATTTATATCAAGCATCACTGCAATCTGCTTTTCCTTTGCAACATTCTTTATAGGCTCAAAATCCTCTTTATCAAGTTCTGTTTCATCCGCAACAGAAATTATGAAATCCACCTTCAAAGGAAGTCCACTATTCATTTCTTCTTCAGTAAACGATGAATTTACAAGCTCATCATATGCACCATTATCCATAACAATATCAGGCACATTATCACCAATTTTATCAATTACAACATCTTCCCTTTGTTTACCTGGTATATCAATAAGACAGTAATATTCTTCTAATCTATACATATAAACAGGTATAGGTCCATTTCCATTATCCTCCATATGCACTGAATAAGCTATAATACCTATCCGATCATAGTCTGTTGCTTCTTCAGGGATTATCCCTTTTACGGTAAATATCTTTGTCTCATATGGTTCAAAAGACATATTTATCACACCCTCATACTCTGATGTAACATCACCACACAAAATCGTCCCAAAAGCTTCAGGTTCTTTACCATAAAAAGTAATATTTATATCTGTCTCAGATTTCTCATATGTATATTCTGTTGTATTTGTCACCTCTAGCTGAAATACAGCTTCCTTCCCTGGTTCAAGTTTATTATCCGTCGAAAGCGCTATAGAAAAACCTTTTGTCGGCTCAGGTTGCGGAGGAGGAATTATAGGGTCTGTACTGCCGTCTGCACTTATTTCTGTCTGCCAATAGCCTGAAAGAACCAAATCCGAGGCTTCTATAGTATCTGAATGTTCATAGTTTGTATCCAAGCCCCCATAAATACCAAAAAACATTTTCTCATTCCAAATTTTCGGCAGAGTACATCTAACTGTATACACTACAGTTTGTCCTGCCTGGAGCCTTGTTTTGCCGTCAAAGCTTATGTCCGCATACCCTCCATCTGTATTTGTAATATCTTCTCCATTTTCATTTAGTATAACCTGTACGTTTCCTTCATCATATGGAACATCTACAATCAACCCATTATCGTCATAGGTTCTGACCCCTGCCATAAGCGTACCTAGTGAAATTTCAAAATTATTATTATTTGTTATTTGAACGTCAAAGCTTGCTTCTTTTCCTGCTTCAAGTTTATCAGGTAAACTTACATCCCAAACAACGTTTTCCAATGTTCCATATCCAACATTTACCGAAATATACATTTCCATATCATTATTTGTTGCTACCAAATAATATGGTCCCCATTTAGGCAGCTCGTATGATAGCTTCTTTTCAGTTACATCAAATCTTTCATCAGAAATTATATTATCCAACCCTTTAATTTTTGTAAGATCTAAAGTATCTTTTCTTTTATCTACAAATATTGTTAAATACAATAAATTCTGATTATTAGATAAGTCAACGTCAATATCATCCATATATAATGTATTAAGCAGTATATTATTTGTAATATCCAGCGTTGTAAATGGATTTCCAGAACAATATAAACTAATCAGTGCTGTGTTATTACTCAAATCCAAACTGTCAAGTTGGTTACATTGACACGACAAGGAGCGCAATGCCGTATTTCTACTTACGTCCAAGCTTGTAAGATTATTGTCGCTACAATTTAAATCTTCTAAAGCAGTAAATAATTCTATTCCCTTTAAACTGCTTATTTGCTGATTGTTTACAAATATATACGTCACTTCTTCTATAGAAACAAAGCTATCACCATCGTTGTCAAATTCTGTTTCCAAATAACACCTAAAGTTTGCATCCGGGAAATTCGCCTCACTAAGCTCAATCAATTCCTGTTCTTCTGCCTTGCTTGGCATATTGCCTAAACACATTGCAGTAAACACAAGCACAAGACAAAACATGAAACCTAATATTTTTCTTTTCATAATATCCTCCTACCAAAATCTATCTACATAGTTAATATGGTTCCGTATTGCATTCAAGTCCTGTGAATTTATCCTGCCATCGCCTGTCACATCTGCACACCTGAATTTATATTCATCGGTAATTTGTGCTGCATAATTAATATGGTTACGAACAGCATTTAAATCCTGTGAGTTTACTTTTCCATCGCCTGTCACGTCACCCTTTATTTTAAAATCCGGTATTTTGTCAGTTATATTTACTGTAATACGTTCGGTTTTGTTTCTATCGGATTTAGGGTCAAATTGTATATTTAAATACGCTTTACCATCGCCATATACCTTACAACCCGAAATACATTCTTCTGTTCTTGTATGCGTATAAACAGTTTTAACAGTGGAATCCTTTAAATTTATAGCGTAAACATTTGTACTATCGTTAAAGAAGATATAGTCTCCCTGTATTGAAATTTCAGGCAATAAGAGCCATACAGACGATCTATTCCATTCATAATAAGCACTCCAAGCAGGTGCACTATGTTTTACAGTGGCTGTATTTCCGTTTCTCTCCATTACGTCAAAGCTTCGGTCATCATGAATCATTACATAATAGTATAAATGATTCTTTATCAAAATTTCGCTTTCAACGAAATTCCACCAATAATCTTCCGCATCATATTTTGTTGAAGTACATTTTATAGTATTGGTCCAATTGTAATGTCCTCTATTTTGCATCTCATTATCACTTAAAAGAAAATATTTATGCTGAACTATTTTTGAATCAATGCCATTGCAGTTATCATCCCACGTAACATCCACGTGATACCATTCATTATCAATTTTTATAATATTCCATGCATGATCCATGTCTGCTGAACCACAATACTCACACTCAATCCCCACTTCCCGAAGAAGCAGCCTATAAGCTTCCGCATACCCCATACATACAGCATAACCATTTACTATACATCCATATGCGTCATATACATGTGGTACAGTGTATAATGTTCCTGCATCATATTCAGCTTTAGCATATGTACAATTCAAAATCAAATAATCATGTATAAACAATGCTTTTTCCAAATCCGTCATATTATTATCTATTAAAGCAACAATTTCATCAATTTTACTATTAAATAATTCTTTTTCTTCTATCGTAACCTCATTATAATAGAACCACAAACCTTGTATTTGATCACGGGTTCCTGTCATATCTATAGAATTAAAAACATAAAAAAGCCTAGGATTATCATTTAATACTTGCTCAAACAACGCCTCAATATCCTCAGCGTACTCGTAAGAAATGTTATACGAACTCACGTCTATGTATTCTGTTTCATTCAATAGTGCTGTCAAAATTGCATTTTTCAGACGTTCTTCATTAGATATACTGTAAAATTCTACTTTCTCTGTGGCTTCAACCTCCACAGAATCGAGTGCGTCTGTCGGTATTCCCCAGCCTCCCGCACTATATACCATATCGCTTATATCCGAAACATATACTTCTTCATATATTTCCGTACAATCTTCTATACCAGCTTCTTCATGCACATCTACATCAGTTTCTTCACTGGCATTTTCCGTCACATCATCTTGAAGCTCCTCGGTTACTTCTGTATCTTGTTCTTCTGCCGATATTATTTCTACATCTGCTGCCTGTATATTGAAATTACTTAAAACCATACTTGCAAGCAATAATGTAACTGCCAGTACTTTACTGTAAAATCTTTTCATAAGCATTTTCCCTCCTACCAAAATCTGTTTTCATAGTTAATATGGTTCCGTATTGCATTTAAGTCCTGTGAATTTATCCTGCCATCGCCTGTCACATCTGCACACCTGAATTTATACTCGTCCGTAATTTGTGCTGCATAGTTAATATGGTTACGGACAGTGTTTAAATCCTGTGAATTTACTTTACCGTCACCTGTCACGTCACCTTTGAGGCAGATGGTTACATCCTGCTCAGTGTCAGAATCTGATATAGTGATGTTGTAACAGCGTGTCACATGATTTTCCTTGGAAACTGACATAATGTAATCACCAGCTTCAACATCATCTATCTCATATGTTCCGTCTGTGCTTTCCACTTCATAAATTGCATTATTCATTGAAGTGTCATTGCTGTTGTATAATTTAATATCCACAGCATGAGATGTGTCTGACGATGCACTAAAGGATTCGACTTGCCCAAACAATATATACCCTTGCATTGGAACTACAAATGCATCCGAAGACTCATATGGTTCACGCTGTATGTAATTAATTTCTATAGTCCCGCTTGCATCTGATGTCGCCTGTATAATAAAAAGTATATTGTCAGTGGCGTATGGTTCGGCTGCATCTTTGTCTTTCATATCATAGAAATTATATACTGTATTTGGTTTCAGTCCTGTAAAGGTTTTTGCAGTCATGTTTCCAGTGTTTTGAACCTCTATGACTTCATCACTTTCGGCTTGTGCCTCATCATAAGATGTTGTGAGCATCGTATACGGTTTTACAGATTTTTCTATAGCATATGTATCATCTTTATTCAGTGATGAACTTGTAGTCGGTGTAATTACTGTTGCCGGGCAACCTTCAAACATACCATCAGTGGCAGCGTTAGGGTTGATATTCAAATATACTGTTTCCAGCTTCATACAACCATAAAACATCCCCTCCATCCTTGTTACATTGCCTGTATCAAAGTTGCTTAGATCTATTGTTGTTAGGCTATTACAATCATCAAACATATGCATCATATTCGTTACTTTACTTGTATCAAAGTTGCTTACATCTATTGTTGTTAGGCTATGGCAGAAACTAAACATTTGTTCCATATTTGTTACGTTATTTGTATCAAAGTTTCTTACATCTATCGTTATTAAACTCTTACAATTACAAAACATAGCCCTCATATCTGTTACCTTGCTTGTATCAAAGTTGTTTACATCTATTGTTGTCAGGCTAAGACAATCCCAAAACATACCTCTCATATTTGTTACCTTACTTGTATCAAAACTGCTTACATCTATTGTCATTAAGCTATGACAACCCATAAACATACTTTCCATATCTGTTACGTTACTTGTATCAAAGTTTCTTACATCTATCGTTGTTAGGCTATGACAATCCCAAAACATACCACCCATATTTGTCACCTTGCTTGTACCAAAGTTGCTTACATCTATTGTTATCAGATTTTTGCATCCATAAAACATCTCGCCCATACTTGTTACGTTGCTTGTATCAAAGTTGCTTACATCTATTGTTATCAGATTTCCGCATCCATAAAACATACAGCTCATGCTTGTTACGTTTCTTGTATCAAATTTGTTTACATCTATTGTTGTTAGACTATGACAATGCTCAAACATACCACTCATATTTGTTACCTTGCTTGTATCAAAGTTGCTTACATCTATTGTTATCAGATTTTCGCATCTATAAAACATACCACTCATATCTGTTACCTTGCTTGTATCAAAGTTGCTTACATCTATCGTTGTCAGGCTATGACAATCCCAAAACATACCACCCATATTTGTCACCTTGCTTGTATCAAATTTGCTTATATTATCTATTGTTGTCAGGTTATGGCAATCCCTAAACATACCACCCATATTTGTTACCCTGCTTGTATCAAATTTGCTTACATCTATTGTTATCAGATTTTTGCATCCATAAAACATCTCGCCCATATCTGTTACCTTGCTTGTATCAAATTTACTTACATCGATTGTTGTTAGACTATGACAAGCATCAAACATATTACTCATATCTGCTACCTTGCTTGTGTTAAAGTTTCTTACGCCTATTGTTGTTAGGCTTTCACAATATCTAAACATACTTCCCATATTTGTTACCTTGCTTGTATCAAATTTGCTTACATCTATTGTTGTTAGACTACGACAAAAAGAAAACATATCGCCCATATCCGTTACGTTGCTCGTATCAAAGTTGCTTACATCTATCGTTGTTAGACTATCACAATCCTCAAACATACTATTCATATTTGTTACCTTGCTTGTATCAAATTTGCTTACATCTATCGTTGTTAGACTATCACAATCCTCAAACATACCATTCATATTTGTTACCTTGCTTGTATCAAATTTGCTTACATCTATTGTTGTTAGACTACGACAAGACGAAAACATACTTCCCATATCTGTCACATTGCTTGTATCAAATTTGCTTACATCTATTGTTGTTAGACTATGACAATGCCTAAACATGTCCCTGCAATTCGATATATCCGACACAACAATTTTGGCTGTTTTAATTCTGTCTGTGTAAAAAAGCCATGTCCAATCAGCATTTGCATAATCTCCCTTCCCCCATATCTCAAGCAAACCGTCCTCATCTATAGACCACCATAAATCGCCATCTTTTCTCGGTTCAACAATAAAGTTCTTATTCTTATCCGGCCAATATATTTCAGTTTCTTCAGGATTTTCCGTTTCTCCCCCTGTTTCTCCTTCGCCTGCATCACTTGTTTTTATCATAAAGAGACTTAAACTTTTAGAATTATTTTTTACACGAATTGAATTTTTAGCTGTGCAATCTTTATATCCTTCTTTAACCGGCACAATTTTATTTTTATACTCGCCATTTGGCACAAAAAAACTCACCTTTCCCTTTTCATTAGTAATGCAGTCATCATCATAAACTAAAACCCCTTCTATTGGTTTTTTTGTTGAAGCATCCTTCACCTCTACTGAAACCTTGTATTTAATATGTGGACATGTGTCAAATCCAAATTCATTAAAATCTGACGAATAATACATGTCAGTTATTTTACACTTATATTTAATTGCTTTTATTTCAAATTTTACTTTTGCAATTTTGGCACTAACAGATAAATTAAATTTAGAGTCTATTTCCCCCTCAAAACATCCTTTACAATCATGTATTGAAACCGTCATATCATTTTTAGACTTGTCACAAGATTTCATTGATAATTCAACGCCTGCTTCTGCTTTCATGGAAGCATTTGCGATATAATCTGACAAAATTTTCACTTTAGGCTCCATAGATATTCCAATATACACTTTTCCTTCTAATTTCAACTCTGTTTTAAATTTAGGATTTTTCGATATATTTTCAATTCCATTTCCTTTTATACGAAATCCTATGCTTCCTGATAAATTAGCATTTACTTTTACGCTTACATCTGCATCTATTACAAGCGATGGCTTAAATGTTATATACACACCTGCAACAGGGCTAGTCGAAAACTCAGGAAACATCTTTATTTGATTATTATATCCTGCATTTATGGTTACATCCTTAAATCCAACTACATACTCTAACTCAGCGTCAAAATATTTTTTATTTCTGCTCCATTTAAACTCCAATTTAATCGTTGCTGCAAAATTTAATTTACCCTTTATAGATGCATCAAACCCTCCTTTATCTTTATTTCCCAATTCAAATTCAAATCCCAAAGTTTTTTTCCCACTTATACTTGCATACGTCTGTTGTTCGTTTTCTTCTAATCCTTCAGCAAGTCCTAAATATTCAATGTCCTCATCCATATAGGAGGTATCCACTTTGGCATCTTCAGCATCAGAAATTGTATCAACGCTGATATACTCAAACACATCTTCTTTTTCAATATCAGTACCTGTTATTCTAACATTGTTTCCGTCTACATTTATTGTATCAACCTTAATAAGAACAACCTCATTATCAAGATATTCATATGATAGGACGTCACCTGAGGCAAGATTTATTATGCTCTCATCTGCATCAGCAAATTCATATACTCCATTTTCATCATCCTGCAATACAATTGTGTTTACTCCCTGTGTTTCCTCAACAATAATTGTTGAATCATTATAAACGGCAAAATTAGTTGTATTATCATCGTCAAAATTCAAAATTTTATCCTGCTCAAAATCATCTACTGTCTTATTCACAAACTCCTGCATATCCTGTGTATATAAATCAGACTCATATTGTGTGGACAACGGCTTCATTGTTTCTGTTTCAACAAGATATGCCCGCAGGAAAAAATAATCAGGAATATCATCAAAATCAATATATGTCTGCGTTTCATCTGCAAAAACCTCTATTGACCCTGATGTCAGCATCTGTACACCCGTTTCATCATATATTGCTACAATTGCCGTACAATCAATATCTGCCGTAAACTCAACAGACATCGTATATGTATCTACAACCTTTACATCAATAATGCGATTTGCTTCCGCTGCTTTTTCACTTGCAACGGCAATTTCTTCGTCAATTGTTTCTGCTAATATCCCTCCTAATACAGTATCAGAAGATGTTTCAATATTCCCCAAAGAAAATCCACTTTCAAAACCATCAGCATAATTACTTAACGCCCCTGATACAGCTTCAACTGTTTCTGCTGATATTGACATAGCATATGTATTTACCAAAACGATTACTGACATTACAATTGACAAAATCCTTCTCCTCATAATTCTCCTCCTTGAAATTACTTCACCCTGCTACTCTTTAGTAACATCCTTCCTCGTTAGCTCATACACGCCTCCCGCAGTGCCTTCCTCTCCAGTTAATGTAAGCTTGTCCCCGCTTATCGAAAATGTGTACACCGCATCATGCAGCTCCTCCGAGTTAAAATCTATATATAATCGGTCATTCTCAACCGTATATTGATAACCGTACTTAAATTCCTCTTCATCTATTAATAAATGCAGGCAGCCAAATTTTTCTCCGTCAAAATCATATATTGTATCTTCCTCATAAAAATAGCTGCCGTTCAATTTACTGTTTGGACTTTCTGCATTTGCCGTATCATTTTGCACAGCCTCCAAACCACCATTCCCATTTCCCGCCTTGTTAAGCCTCAAACTCTGTATTATTAACACAAGCATTAAAACGATACATACGGCTGATATACTGATTAATACTTTCAAAAACAATATTTTATTTTTCTTCCTTTTTAATTCCGTCTTATTCATATATGTTGCTAAAATCCTTTGTATTCCCTTAAACAATATAAGGGCGATGTATGTCACCGCCCTTTGTAATTACAGGCTATTCTTTTAACCTATTTTCCTCTTTTTTGATAAATCTTGTCATAATCACCAGCAAAATGCCCGACAAGATAACCAATAAAATCATCACGCTTATGTTTACGTTATCGCCCGTTTTCGGACTCTCCGAAATCGTTTTATCTGTAGTTGTCTCAGGCTTTACAATCTCAGGCTGTGGTGCCTCCTTATACCAGCTTACGGAAATCGGAGAAAGACCATTTACCTCAAATGTAATGCCTGTCGCAGTTTTTGTTATTTCAGGTATTTCCATACTACCCGGTGTTTGTCCATTAACAGAGGTTGCAAACATATGTACAACCTTAAAGTCGTATGTTGCGTCTGTTCCTTCAGGATATGGAATTGTTACTGCTATTTTACCTCCCACAGGGTAATTGTCCTTTGTTGCTTCAACAAAGGTTTTTCCGTTGTCAAATGATACCATCAGCTTTGCATCATATACCATGCTGTTTTCTTTTTTATAATTGTCAGTAAGCGCTATGGCATATAAAGCTTCCTCGATTTTAGCCACGGTATCAATACCTGCTTTTTTCAATTCGTCTGTAATATCAGCCTCGCTTATGGCTGCAATTTTAACCTCTGCCTCTGCCTTAAAGCTTTCTCCGTCAGCAATTTTTTCGCCACAGGCTTTGCAATATGTATCTCCTGTATAGCCCGCCTCATTTGCTGTTGCGTCCTTCTGATTTTTTATCTCCACCTCTCCAACATGATTTTCAGGATTAACATCTGTAACTATATTGATTATTTCCAACTGACACGCTTCATCACTATAATATTTTCCGTCACATTTGCTGCTTCCACAGGTATAAAATTCCACTGTTCCTGTTTCCGTACAGCTTGCCGCAACCGCAGCGTGCTTTACGATATCCACATGAACATGGTCCAGCTTGTCAATTACTGTATTTTCATTGCGTGTATATCCACAAGCTGTACATTCCTCATGCTTTAAGCCTGTTTCATCTTCGGTAGCCGCCTTGTCAACAACCCACTTATATGTATGGGCTGTTTTTGTGCTTTCAATCAATACGCCGCAGCCTACGGTCGTGCAGTTCTTCCAGTGATTAGTTTCATCTGTCTGCCAATCACCGGGAACATGTGGTATCATGTCAATAACAAGCTCCTGCTCTGTTACCTCATTCTTAGCCGAGTCAAATAATTTATTACAAACTGAACATATATAATGTGCTTCCATTCCCTCAACAAGATGTGTTGATGGTGTCTTTTCTATCAGACTTCCATATGTGTGGGCTGCATATTCGCCATACTCGTTATCACATACGCTGCAAGTTGCAAGCTTGTTACACGTTGCTGCCGTACCCTGTGTATGCTCAGCAAGGGATAAATACGGAATTTCCGTTATTTCATCATTGCTTCCGTCAAAAAGCTGTCCACAAGCATCACATTTGGAATATGCCGTCCAACCCTTTTTCGTACAGCTTGAAGGCTCTGCTGCTACATTTGTTTTGTTTGTATGTGGACAATTAACGGTAACAGCACATGCTGCAGTTTTAGTGCCTGCTGTTGCCGTTATATTGGCAGTACCCTTTTTCTTAGCTGTTACCTCGCCTGTCGCAGCGTCAACATCTGCAACAGCACTGTTACTCGTAGACCATACAACTGTATCTGTTGCATTGGCAGGTGTAAGTGTTGCCGTCAAGGTTTCCGTATCGCCTGCATTCAGCGTCACGCTGTTTTTATTAAGCGTTATTCCAGTAGCAGGAATTACTACGCTCACCGTTGCAGTTTTAAAGTCACATATACAAATATCAGGATTATACGGATCATCACCTGTATAGCAGTTTTCATCACTATCAGGTTCAAATCCAATGGTCAAATTACCAGTTGCCGTTTCATCAACGGTACACTGTATCGTAAATATATTCATTGACTCCGCACTTGTATAAAGATTAAATGGATTTGCCAAAAAAATCATTGATGATTCAGTAAAACTTCTAGCATCACATTCCAATATGTTATATGCATGATCCAATATCTTGTTAGACCCTGAAACATAGGTCAAACCCTCTGGTATACTTACCCTAATCCATACAGCCGCCAAATCCGTAACCGGACCCATCGACACTGTCACTGTAACAGTATCACCCGGCTTAACAGTCTGTTTATCTACTGTTGCAGTAATTGTCAATGTCTGCACTGCTGCTCTCGAAGGAATAACATCGATGCAAAGCGAGAACAACAAAACAACCATCAAAGCCAAGGATATAATTCGCGTTTTCATAATCAAGCTCCTCTCTATTAAATCAATATGATATGTTAAAATTCTTTGTTATGCAGAAAACATAAACCTCCTTCCTCGCTATTTCACTACTAAATTTTATTTCGCTACAAATTGTATCATTTTGCCGTTTGTATGTCAATATTTTTTAACATACAGTTGTGTTATATGCTACAGTTTGTTGCCAAGGCATATTTTCAATTATCATAAAATGTATGTAATTATTTATGGATAGGGGCGTGAAACAGATTGAGAAATAAATTACTTTCTTCAAGGTTAAAGGAGCTGCGTGAAGCCAACGGTTACACACAGGAGGATATTGCTGCCGCACTTGGAGTTGTGCGTCAGACTTATTCACACTATGAAACAGGCAGCCGCTCTCCAAGTGCTGAAACACTTTATAAGCTTGCAGGCATTTACAATGTAGCTGTCAGTGATTTGATGCACCTCACGATTGATGTTGACCGTAATGAGTTTTTTGACGCACCCAATCCCACCTCCGACAGCGACGCCCTCGCCTCTTATTTAGAATACTGCAATAAACCGGCAAACAAAAAACGGCTGCAAAATTTTAGCAATTTGGAAAAAGAACTGATATATTATTTTGATATGATTTCAGAAGAAGATAAACGGGAAATTATAGAATTTACAAAAATCAAGGCAAAAAAAACACGGCAATAGAACAAAGTGCCCTTCAATCCGAGTCTGCTGAATATGTTGCGACTGCAAAAAATGTCGAAAAAATAAACTTTTTGCACTGAAATGCATAAACTTGATTTTTTTAAGAATTTGTGCTATCATCATGCCACAAGGAGGTGTATTGATGATTGGTACACATATACTTAAAAAGAGAGATTTATATTTAAAAAAGATGATTGCTTTTCAAAATACAGAGCCTGTAAAGGTTGTCACAGGCATACGCAGATGTGGCAAATCCAGCTTGCTTAAATTAATGATTACGCATTTGAAGGAAAGTGGAATTGCGGATGAACAGATTATTGAGATGAATTTTGAATCGCATGCGTATAAAAAAATGAACAGTGATGAATTTTATGAGTATGTAAAACAGCATGTGCTACCTAATAAGATAATGTATTTATTTTTTGATGAAGTGCAGCGGGTACCCAATTGGGAGGATGCAATTAATTCTTTTCGGGTAGATTTTAACTGCGATATTTATATTACGGGTTCCAATGCATATCTGCTTTCCTCTGAGTACTCCACCTATTTATCAGGAAGATGTGTGGAAATCAAAATGCTACCTCTTTCTTTCAGCGAGTTTTTATATTTCCATGATTTTGAAGTCCGGGAGACGAAAAGTGCTTTGGGAGGTGTAAGAAAGCAGGTATTTCATAAAAATGGCGAGCATTACGAGCTGCGGGAAGTTTTTGATGCTTATATGCGTTTTGGCGGGATGCCGGGCATTGCTGATATTGGTCTCGATCAGGAAAAGGCATTGTTATTATTGGAAGGCATTTATTCTACGGTAATTGTCCGGGATATTTTGGAACGGGAAAATTTGAGAGGACAGAAACGAATTACCGACCCTATTCTTTTGAAAAAGCTTGTTACATTCCTCGCTGATAATATTGGCAGCAGCATTTCAGTTTCATCCATTGGAAATATTCTCGTAAACGAGGGATTATTAGAAGACGGAAAGCGGAAAGGAACTCCCAGTGCCCATACTGTACAGGCATATGTAAATGCATTGCTGGAGTCATATTTTTATTATGATATCAAACGCTTTGATATTAAAGGAAAAGAATTTTTGAGGACGCTCGGCAAATATTATATTGTTGATATAGGATTAAGAAATTATCTTCTTGGATTTAGAAACCGTGACAGCGGACATGCGTTAGAAAATGTGGTCTATTTTGAACTGCTTAGACGAGGCTATGATGTCTCCATAGGAAAAGTAGATAATGCGGAAGTAGATTTTATAGCAGCCAAAGCAGATGACAAACTCTATATTCAAGTCACGGAATCGATGACAAATGAACATGTACGTGACAGGGAGCTGGCACCATTGCAGAAAATTAATGACAATTATGAAAAAATAATCCTATCGCTGGACACAGGATTGGATTCGTCTTATGAAGGAATAAAATCAATTAATGTTATGGATTGGCTGATTGACCTGTGATTTACACACAAAAAGAAGCTGTTGCTCCATAGACGAATAATCATCTATTTTGCAACAGCTTCTTTATTATTTATCCTATATTTATTTCCTAGAAGAATAAGTGATCCTGTATAATTGTGTAGTCCGTATAATTGCTTGGACTTACACTCCAAAGTGCTCTATATGAAAGATAAGAGCCAATGTTGTTGTTGCCTGACGCTGCATCCCTTACAGCCTGCACACAGCTTTCCTGTGGTCCATTTGCCATGCAGTTTGCATAAGCTGTTGTATATACAACTGAAAACTGGTTTTCAGCATAAAGCACATCGTGAACCGTGCTTCCCCATCTTCCTGACAATATTCTGTTTATAATAAGGTTTGCAATTGCAAGCTGTCCTTCATAGCACTGATTACCACACTCAAGGGTAAGCACACATGCCATCTCCCTTATTTCCTCCTCCGTAAAGGACATAGGTGCACGCCACTCACTTGCAATCTGCTGTGGCGGTACGGTAGGCTGTGTCGTAATGCTGGTTGTACTTTGAGAAATGGACATGCTGCCCGTATTCTCTGTGGTATTTTCTGAAGCACTCTCCGTGCTTTCCTCGGTGCTAGGAGCAGTTATTGCAAATTCAACGCCTGCTGCCTCAGCCTTTTGCTCCTCCTGAACCTGTGCCACGATCTGAAACTCGTTTGCTTCAACAGCCATCACTACATCGCTGTCCATCGCAACCTTGACAGAGGATATAGAGGTCGGGTCTATCATGGCAACCTCATTTAACACGATGCTGTCATCGTCATACTGCATAAGCTCAGTTGATGCAGCAACTCCCACCTGTGCTTCCATAGAAGCCGCAACAACATCCTGTTCCTTGGACATGCTAATCATCTTGCTTCCACAGATAACCATTCCTACAAATGAAACACCAAGCACAACTGCCGATGTATTTCTCACTATGTACTTTGAGTTCAAAATATTTTTCTTTAGATATAAGTTGAAATTCCTTATTTTTAACTTTGTTCTCTTATTCATGCCTCTTTACCTATTTTCATAATATTTCAGAACACATAAATTTGTTACATAATTATTACGAAAGTATTGTAGCATTACTAAGATACCATGTCAAGATTTTGTTACAAAATTTTTACAAAATTTCAAAATTGTTTAAAAACTGTTACTTTTCAACAAAAACAAGCGCTGCCATGCCTGCACCTACGTGGGCTCCAATGATAGGACCAATCGGCGCCAATATAATATTTTCCTCCAAAACGCCTGCCTCCATAACCATTTCCTTAAGGCGTTCCGCTTTTTCCCTTGCATCTGCATGTCCTATTACAACCGTCTGCGTTTCAGGTGCTGCTGCCTCCTCCTTAAATCTTTCGATAATATAGTCAAGTGCCTTTGATACGCCCCTTGTTTTGGATTTTACAAAAAGCTTTCCTTCTTCATCCACACTTAAAATAGGCTTTATTTTCAAGGCACTGCCGACAACAGCCTCCACAGCTGTTACCCTGCCGCCGCGTTTTAAATGAAATAAATCCTCAACCATAAACCAGTGTCTTATCTTTTTTCTGTAAGTAAGCACCCACTGCTCAAGCTCCTCCATACCCATACCCTCCTGTTTTTTCTTTGCAGCAAGATACATAAGAAGCCCCTGTCCAATGGATGCACAAAGGGAATCTATCACAACAATATTTGCATCAGGATATTTATCCTTTAACATATTTACACCCAAAAGAGCTGTCTGATAAGAACCGCTTAACCCTGATGTAAAGCAAATATATAATATGTCCTTCCCCTCTGAAACAATTTCTTCAAAATATTCCTTATATGTTATTGGATTTACCTGTGACGTAACCGGCATTGCGCCCTTTTTCATATTTGTATAAAACTCACTGATATCCCCATCTCTTTCGTCAAGATAATAGTGGTATACGTTATCATTCACAGAATACGAAAATGGTATGATTTTAACATCAAGCTTTTTTACAACCTCCACATTCATATCTGCCGTAGAGTCACTTACCAAAACATAATCTCTCATTTTTATCCTCCTAATTTGCAAAATAGCTGTCTATGCCATCGGCTATTCCATTAATCATCTTTGTCTGATATTCCACATCAAGCAGATTTGCCTCATCGAGCGCATTACTCAGAAAACCTACCTTTACAACAACAACCGGAATTTCGCTCCAATTGATAGCAG
Organism: Clostridium sp.; assembly: GCA_023664775.1. Classification (GTDB taxonomy): domain Bacteria; phylum Bacillota; class Clostridia; order Lachnospirales; family Lachnospiraceae; genus Coprococcus_C. The sequence goes on from JAMPEW010000010.1 coordinate 59,348, forward strand.
TCATTTCGTTTGTCTCATATATTCCCTGATTGACTGCGCCTGTTTCCAAAATAATTCCCTGCAAAATTCTTGTTGCAAGATGATAGCTTTCTCCGTATAAACGTGCATTGTAAGGACTGTCGCCTGTCATCGTGACAGCCATTGTGCCTGAAAGCTCCTTGTTGGAGCTGTAATTCATCTGTATTCTGATAAAAACGGATGCCCCTGAGCTGTTTGCAAGCTCTGCCCTCTGTTTGTTTGATATGTCCGCATCATTCGAATCACGGGTCAAAACAACCTCGTATCCCCTGCTTTCCAGCTCTGCCTTTAACAGCTTGGCATATACTAAGTTTATTTCATATTCGTTTGTATCGTATGTGCTTCCAACGGTTCCTTTTGTTGCGCTTCTTTTTGTTGCCTGACTTTCAGGTCCTATCGGCTCTGAAATTACATTTTCATTTGCCTGGTTTCCCGGATCTATGGCAACCACCTTAGGAAGCGCCTCCGTCTCAGCCTCCTCAGATGTCTCGTCAATGCCGGGTCTTTCTGCCTTTTGGAGGGTTTCCGTCAAAATATAGAAATCCGTATTATCTACGACAACTCTTGACCATGTATCATTATATCCCGTTCGGTTTAAGGATTCCTCTGCCTGTAAATATCTGTAAATTCCCGAATCCATGGACGGTCTGATCATAATATTTGCAATGTCGCCTGCCGGCTTTACATAATCATTTATCGCATAAAAGCCGTCATCATCCATGGTTTTCCCCGAAGCCGCATCTTCTCCTGCATTCTCTGTAGTAAGCTCAGCCGAAGCTGCATCTGTTGCCGTGGCATGATTGCCATTTTTATTATTTTTATCCTTACAGCCTGAAATGCCGCCTGTTATTAGCATTGCCAATACAAAGAAAATTATAATCTTTTTATTTTTTTTCATTTTTTTCTCCTGATTTATAGTAAATATGTTTATTATAGCATCAAAAAAGTAAAGGTACAAGATGAAGATAATCCCGTACCTTTACTTTACAAAGATAATCCCGTACCTTTACTTTACTTACTAAAGCCTTAGACTCATATTATAAGGAGATAATCACTCCGCCCCTGTTTTCATAGAGCGTGCTTATTCCCTTTGCTTCTAAAACAACAACATTTTTAAATCCAAACTGCTCCATCAGTACCTTTCGTATATTCATGCAGCGTTCCCTGCTGGCACACTGTGTAATCTCAACCTTCCTGTTTACATCATAGTTGCCCTTTTTTACATGCCACAAAAGCTTATTGAGTGCTTTATTCATGCTGCGTGCCTGATCCAACTGCTGTATTTCTCCGTCAACACCACAAAGCACAGGCTTGATATTGAGTACGCTTGCAACAATCGATTTTACCTTTGACATTCTTCCATTCTTTTTCATCACATCCAAATTCTCAAGAACAAAAAGTGTCTGCTGCTTTTGTATATATGTCTCCACAGCACTGACAATCGTCTCATATGACTTTCCTAATAATGCCTGTTCTTCAATTTTTTCACATACAAGATGCTGTGCTGCTGCCGCAGATTTTGAATCAAATACATATATTTTTACGTCAGGATTTTCCTCCTGATACATCTGCTTTGCAAGCATGGCGCTATTGTACGAGCCGCTCAGCTTAGACGATAATGTAACAACGTATACCTCGTCGGCGCCCTTATACGCCTCCATAAATGCATCAGGCGACGGACATGCAGATTTGATTGCCTTATCCGTTTCTGACATCATTTTTAAAAGCTGCTCCTGATTATATGTGTTATCATCCTTAACTTCCTTATCTCCAATTATAAGTGTAAGCGGCACACTGACAAAATACCCCTTTGCCATGTCTTCTGCCGTAAAATCACAGCAGCTGTCACCGACTATTTTAAAGCTCATAAAACGGTCCTCCTCAAAACGTGGTTTTTAATACTACATATCATAACATGCAATAACTCATTTTGCAATATAGTATATAAAACTATTTGTGTATTATTTGTGTTTTATTTATTTTTTTTCTTGTATATGATATAATGGGCATTGCAGTTTTTGTGCCTGTGCTAAAAACATAAGGCACTTCGCAGGTTCTGAAGGAACATGCAATAGGAAACGATGTTTTATATTAAACAAGGAAAGGTAGTATCATGGATTTTTTTATTGACTTAATCAAGGGCATTTTTGTGGGTGTCGCAAATGTAATTCCGGGCGTAAGCGGAGGAACGATGGCAGTGTCATTCGGTATATACGACAAGCTGCTTTCCTCCATATCTAATCTGTTTAAAAGCTTTAAAAAGAGTATTAAAACGCTTTTACCGATTGCCATCGGCATGGTTGTGGGTATTATCGGCTTTACATTTATTATACCCATTATTCTGAAATCTCAGCCGTTTATAACGGCAGCGGCATTTACAGGGCTTATATTCGGCGGCATACCAATGATTGTAAAGGCCCTAAAGAATGGCTGGGATAATGATGCCCATAAATCAATTGCCGTAAACGTAATTTTGCTTCTCGTATTTACTGCATTTGCCGTTGCACTTCCTTTTTTGGGTGGAGACGGCGAAAGCGGAATTTTACTCACAGCTAATTTCATTACTATTATTAAGATGCTTTTCCTCGGTGTAATTGCTTCTGCTACAATGATTATTCCGGGCGTAAGCGGTTCTCTGGTGTTGATGATTTTGGGATATTATTTCGGAGTGATAACTGCAGTGAAAGACTTTATCACTGCCCTTAAAAACCTTGACCTGTCAGGAATGCTAGACAGGGCACTTTTGCTTGCCCCCTTTGCCATAGGATGTCTTGTCGGGATTTTTTTCATTTCAAAGCTTATCAAATGGCTGTTTGAGCATTTTTGCTCAGCCACATATTCTGCAATACTGGGACTTATTCTTTCATCTCCCGTATCAATATTCTGCAAGGTGCAGGAGGAATACAATATGCAGAAAACCTCCGTGGTGCAGATAGTAATAGGTGTCATACTATTTATAGCATGTACGATATTTACCCTATATCTTGGGAAGCTGGAACCGAAAAAGGAAGAAACGACATAACAAAAAGGGCTGCTTTGGCAGCCCTTTTACTACTTTCCCTCTAATATCTCATCAACGTCGCTTCTTCCAAATTCACACAGGAGCGTTCTTATTTTTTCCGTTGTATAATCATCTGCATGTATCTCAACCTTTTCAAAAAGCTCATCCACATACGAACACCATTTTGCATATATTTTAAGCAAATCCTCGGCATTCGGTTCCTTCAGCTTTTTTTGATTGTGCCTGCTGCCGTTTCCCATAATTTCCTTCATGGATATTGTTCTCGGCTCAATTCCATATGCGATGTACCGTATCTCCTCTGTCCTTACAAGCGCACAGTCATACATTTCAATCAGCAGCTCCTCGATACAATCCTCAGGAACATTAAAATAGTGATAATACATTTCCTTCGTCTTATAATCAGGCTTTTCTTCCACATCAAGCTTATTAAACCAATAAAAATTATCCGTTATCGGTACATTTGTTTTCTTTCTTCTTCCTGTCTGCGCTCCCTTTGCCGTCTGCGAATAAGCACTGCTCACTGACAATGCCTCGCCAAGTGCAACTGCCTCCTTAACCGATGCGTCAATATCCTCACTGGAAATACGGTCAGGCATTTTTAAATTCTGTTCAGGAAATGCACTGTCTGTAAACGCACTATCCGTAAGTATATCATCTGAGGACGCATTATCCAAATTCTCCTTGGCATCACGTTTTTTTAGTTGTTCAATAAATTCACGCTGTTCATCTGTTGCAATAAGCTCGTCTGTATCTCCAACCTCGTCATATGCATCGTCATATTCGTCATTATCATCGCTTTCTTCCTCATACAAGTCTTTATCTGCAAAATTTTCAGACTCCATATATGTATCAGCGGCATCAGGCTCATCTGTAAACACACTGTCGCTAAAAGCACTATCATTAAAGACGCTATCCGTAAAGGCACTGTCACTAAAAGCACTATCCGTAAACGCACTATCCGTAAAGGCACTGTCATTAAAGGCACTATCTGTAAATGTGCTGTCCTCCGCAGCCTCTTTGTCCGCCTCCGCAAATATGCTGCCAATATCCACATTATCATGTTCTTTACGGGAAGTCTTCTTGTCATCGCTAGAAGTGCTTTTCCCAGTCAGCTTCGCCTTGTCAGGCTTCTTCTTATCATAGTCCTCATCCTCGTCATAATCTTCATCTTCATCATAGTCATCATCTGATTTGTCGGACCTGCTGGCAAGCAAGGCTATTGTCATGGCAATTAAAGCAATAAAAAACACGACCAATAGCACTACAAATAATACGGATATTGTTGATGCCTGCATTAATATTGAAATCATCTTACCGTTCATAATATCCCAACCCTCGTAATCATTATGCTGCAAGGCATTTCCCTACAGCCCATTCATCTTCACTCACTTATTTAACAGTATACTAAAAATCTGAATATTAATCAACTATTGTGTTGTAAAATAAAATTTGTTAGGTTATAATTTCCTACAGAAATCAAGGTAAACAAGGGAGAAAAAAAATGTCAAAGACAAGAACAAGATTTGCACCAAGTCCAACCGGAAGAATGCATGTAGGAAATTTGCGGACCGCATTATATGCTTATCTGATAGCCAAGCATGACGGCGGCGATTTCATACTGAGAATAGAAGATACCGACCAGGAAAGAGAGGTTGAGGGCGCTGTTGATATTATAAACAGAACGCTTAGCAAAACAGGTCTTATCCATGACGAGGGACCTGATAAGGACGGCGGCGTTGGTCCATACGTTCAAAGCGAGCGTCAGCGTCAGGGAATCTACCTTGAATATGCAAAAAAGCTGATTGAAAAGGGCGAGGCTTACTACTGCTTCTGCGACGAGGAACGGCTCAAGGGGCTTGTATCGGAGCTTGACGGCAAGCAGGTATCAAGATATGACAAGCACTGTCTCAGCCTATCAAAGGAGGAGGTTGAGGAGAAGCTTGCAGCAGGACTCCCTTATGTCATACGGCAGAATAATCCTTTGGAGGGAACAACAACATTTTCTGATGAGCTCTATGGGGACATTACCGTTCCAAATGAGGAGCTTGACGATATGATACTGATAAAGTCAGACGGTTTTCCAACCTACAATTTTGCAAATGTAGTTGACGACCACCTTATGAATATCACCCATGTTGTGAGAGGCAACGAATACCTGTCCTCATCCCCAAAATACAACAGACTTTACGAGGCCTTCGGCTGGGAGGTTCCCACATATATCCACTGCCCGCTTATTACGGATGAAAACCACAACAAGCTGAGCAAGCGCAGCGGTCACTCCTCCTTTGAGGATTTGCTTGAGCAGGGCTTTTTAACGGAGGCAATCGTCAATTTTGTGGCACTGCTTGGCTGGTGTCCAAGTGATAACCGTGAAATATTTTCCCTCGAGGAGCTTATTTCGGAATTTGATTACAGAAATATGTCAAAGTCCCCTGCTGTCCTTGACATTACAAAGCTTAAATGGATGAACAGCGAATATATCAAGGCAATGGATGATGATAAATTTTATGAGCTGGCACTTCCCTATATAAATGAGATTGCTCCCGACGGAATGGATACAAGAAAAATTGCTACAATGGTAAAGACAAGAATCGATGTTTTACCTGATATAAGGGAACAGATTGATTTTCTTGCAAAAGTACCTGATTACCCTGTTGAACTGTATGTCCATAAAAAAATGAAAACAACAGCAGAAAACTCCCTCACCCTGCTTACGGAGGTTCTGCCGATACTTAAAAATGCTACAGCCTTCGACAACGATTCATTATTTGAGGCATTACAGGAATTTGCAAAAGAAAAGGAATATAAGACAGGCTTTGTCATGTGGCCGATTCGAACAGCTATCTCAGGAAAGCAGGCAACTCCGGGAGGCGCAACCGAGCTTATGTCACTGCTTGGCAAAGAGGAAACCATAAATAGAATAAACGCAGCAATCGAAAAGCTGTCCAAACTATAAATTATAAAGGGGCTGTCGTGGTAAGGATTTCAGGCACATATAAAATTACACAGACAAGCCTCTTTTGTTTTGTATTTTTATAGTTACCGGCTATCTTTAGCATATTG
>JAMPEW010000011.1 GCA_023664775.1 Clostridium sp.
TAGATTTGGCTGATCAGTCAAAGTACCGTTATTTGAAAGAAAATTCCAAGAGACTTCGGGAAGAATTGTTAGAAGGTTAATAGGTAATAAATCCAACCTTGAATATATAATGAAAATTTACTTTTCGCGAAAATAAAAATATTCACTTTTTGCGAAATGTGCATTACATATTTATGAGAAAAACGGATTTAAAGAGATAAAGCTTGATGATTATGAATATGTGCGGGGCGATATTGCTTTTGAGTATATTTCAGAAGAATGACAAAACCAGTTTCATGAACATGAAATGGATAAAAGGCAAGCAGCAGGAGAATATATATGCCAGTGAATGCGGATGAGCTCCTTTTTAATTGCAAATTTGAATACTTATCATGGGATTGTGCAGGATATACAATTTGATGATGGAAATAAATGAATATAAAGTGACAAATATTACTGCATCAATTGTCGGTTTCGGGTATTCTTATTTTTACATAAGAATATCTGAAACCGACAATTTTTAATTATATGGGACTGTCGTCCAAAGTGCCAACATTGTGGCAGTATACCTATCATGCTATGGAAATACTTGATTTTTATTGTTATTTGTTAGAAATTTGCTATAATATTCAAAGATAATACTAAAAAATGGTTCTCCAAGTGAATGAAAACAAATTCCATTCATAATGGAAAGCGTAAAAATACAGGAGGTCAAACGATGAAATACACATTGGACTGGAATGAATACGAAAATATTGCAAGAAAAGCAGTTGCAGAGGGACTTGTTCTGTTAAAAAATGACAATCACGTGCTGCCATTTACAAAGGGTATGGAGATAGCTGTATTCGGACGTATACAGACAAATTATTATAAAAGCGGAACAGGCTCAGGGGGTATGGTAAATGTATCCCATGTGACAAATATAGTAGAAGGTCTTATGGAAAGCAAGGTTGTTACCGTCAATCACGATTTGCTCAACGCTTATGTGGAGTGGGAAAAGTTAAACCCCTTTGTTGTTGGGCTTGGATGGGGCATGGAGCCTTGGTCCCAGGAGGAAATGCCTGTTAGTGATGCCCTTGTGCAACGTGCATCTGAAAGCTCGGATGCGGCGCTTGTCATTATAGGAAGGACGGCAGGAGAGGATAAGGACAGCACAGACACGGCAGGCTCGTACCGTCTTACCGATAATGAGTACAATATGATGAAGCTTGTAAGAAGCAAATTCTCAAAAATGGTTGTTCTACTAAATGTAGGCTGTGTAATGGACATGAATTTTGTTGACGACATAAAGCCGGACGCTGTGTTATACGGCTGGCAGGGCGGTATGGTTGGCGGACATGGAACGGCAGATGTGCTGACAGGTAAGGTATGCCCGTCAGGAAGGCTTACGGACACCATTGCATATGACATTAAAGACTACTATGCAGATAAAAATTTTGGCGATCCCGTTGAAAACTGTTACACGGATGATATTTATGTGGGCTACAGGTATTTTGAAACCTTTGCGCCTGACAGGGTAATATATCCGTTTGGCTACGGACTTTCCTACACTGAATTTAGCATGGAGGCAGCGGGCTTTACCTGCGATAAGGAAAACAGGAAAATACATGTAAAAATTAAGGTTACAAACACAGGTAAATGTGCGGGAAAGCAGGTGGTACAGCTTTATGCTTCGGCGCCACAGGGTAAGCTTGGCAAGCCTGCAAGGGTGCTTGTTGCCTTTGGAAAGACAAGAACGCTGAATGCAGGCGAAACAGAAGCTGTAACGCTTGAAGCTGATTTTTATGATTTTTGCTCCTATGATGACAGCGGCATTGTAAGTCCTCACTGTTTTTTGCTTGAGGAGGGAGACTACAGCTTTTACTATGGAAATGATGTAAAGGATGTAACGCTTATAGAAACGGTAAGACTTGACTTGACGGTTTTAAACAGATGTTCACAGGCACTTGCGCCTTACAAAAAATTTAAACGGATAAAGCCTGTTGAAGCTATAGGTCAGGGAGAAACGGAAGGCTCTTACATAATAGCCGAGGAGGATGTACCGCTTGCGGTCCTGACCCAGGAGGAGAAAAGTCTTTTAAATCTGCCTGAGGACATTCCGTATACAGGGCATAAGGGCATCATGCTTGCAGACGTGTTAAGGGAAGAAGCTGACAATGAAGTATATACTGAGAAAATGCGGGAATTTATTGCACAGCTTTCTGATGAGGAGCTTGCCTCCATAATACGTGGCGAGGGAATGGGAAGCTCGCTTGTAACACCGGGAACTGCTGCGGCATTTGGCGGCGTTTCAAAGGCATTACGGGAGCTTGGCATACCGGTTGCCTGCTGTGATGACGGACCCTCCGGGCTTCGTTTTGATTGTGGTGCAAAGGCATTCAGCCTGCCAAATGGAACGCTCCTTGGCTGTACCTTTAATGAGGAATTAAATTGTGCGCTGTTTGAATTTCTTGGTCTTGAGATGATTTCCAACAAGGTTGAAAATGTATTGGGACCGGGAATGAATATTCACAGACACCCGCTTAACGGACGGAATTTTGAGTATTTTTCAGAGGATCCGCTTGTAACGGGAAGAATGGCTGCCGCACAGCTTAAGGGCTTGAAGCACTATGGACTTAGTGGAACGGTTAAGCATTTTTGTGCCAATAATCAGGAGTTTAGAAGGAGACATACAAATACCGTCGTGTCCGAGCGTGCGCTTAGGGAAATATATCTTAGGGGCTTTGAAATTGCCGTAAGAAGTGGATGTTGCGACAGCATAATGACAACCTACGGTAAGCTGAACGGTCGGTATACTGCCAATTTATATGATTTAACAACAACCATACTTCGTGGTGAGTGGGGCTTTAGGGGGATTGTCATGACCGATTGGTGGGCTGCCATAACCTCACGTCCTGACGGTGGACAAAAAACAACTGATTTTGACCAGATGACGCGTGCGCAAAATGATATTTATATGGTATGTCCTGACGGAGAGACAAATGCTTCGGGTGATAACACCCTTGAGGCGCTTGCCGCAGGGACTGTTACAAGAGGCGAGCTTCAGCGGAATGCCATGAATATATGCGATTATGTCATGCATACCGAGGCGATGAAAAGGCTGATGGGAACCGGAACGGAGGTTGTAATCATAAATCGTCCTGAGGATAAGGATGATTTTGATATGACGGATGTTGAGTATCGTATCTTGGACAAGGAGATTACAATTTCCTTGGAGGATGAGCCATCTGAGCTGGGTAAAAATTATGTTTTTGCATTTGATGCAAAGACCTTTGGAAAATACAGAGTGATACTTAGCGGAAGCTCTACATTAAGCGAGCTTGCACAGATGACGTGTACGCTGTTTATCAACGGTTTTCCAATCAGTACAATGACATTTCATGGCACGAATGGGGAGATTGATACAATATCAAGGGAAATTAAGATTGGACAGCGTTTTACGATACTGCGGCTTTATGTGGGGGCAGCAGGACTTACGCTGAAGGATATTAAATTTATACTGAAGGATAGCGATTAGCGATATAGGTAAAAAATAATATTCAATGCCAATGATATAGTTGACATGGAGAGCCAATTGAGATAAAACAGTTTTGAGGTGATTTAAGTGTCAAAGACATATGCCATAGATATGTGCGAGGGTACAATCCTTCCTAAAATGCTTAGATTTGCATTACCGCTTATGTGCTCAAGCATATTGCAGCTTTTGTTTAATGCAGCCGATGTGGTTGTTGTGGGCAGATTTTGCGGGGAAAATTCAATGGCGGCAGTGGGGTCCACATCACCGATTATCAACCTTATGACAAATTTGTTCATGGGTCTTTCGGTAGGTGCAAATGTTCTTGTTGCAAAATATTATGGTGCCAAGGAGGAAAAAAAGGTACATGAGGCAGTGCATACTGCGGTTGCCCTGAGTATTCTCAGCGGAGTTATACTTACGGTAATAGGCGTAATATTTACAAGGCAGATTCTCATGTGGATGAATACGCCTGAGGATGTATTCCCGCTTGCATCAAAATATTTAAAAATATACTTTTTGGGTATCGTGTCCGTAATGCTCTACAATTTTTGCAATTCCATATTAAGGGCAGTAGGAGACACAAAAAGACCGCTTTACTATCTGTTATTTGCAGGAATTATAAATGTGCTTTTGAACCTGTTTTTTGTTATCGTCTGTAAGCTTGACGTGGCAGGCGTTGCACTTGCAACCATAATATCACAGTGTGTTTCAGCATTTCTTATTATCAGGTGCTTGTGCAGGGAACAGGCAATGTATCAGCTCTTTTTGGGAAAGATAAAATTTTATGGACATGCCTTAAAAAGAATACTGCATATCGGTATACCGTCAGGTATTTACGGTACGGTATTTTCCCTGTCAAATGTTGTCATACAGTCCTCCGTAAATTCCTTTGGTGCAACTGTAATGGCAGGAAATGCAGCCGCCATGAATATTGAAGGCTTTGTATATATGGCAATGAATGCATTTCATCAGACGGCGATATCCTTTGTCAGCCAAAATTATGGAGCGGGAAAAATAAAACGAATATGGAAAATTGCCCTGTTAAGCCAGATGTGTGTCATTGTGACGGGACTTGCTTTGGGGCAGCTTACCGTGCTGTTTGGAAATCAGCTTTTGGGTATCTACTCGTCGAAGAAGCTTGTCATCAAGGCGGGGCTTATCCGGTTGAAATATATTTGTGGACCGTATTTTTTGTGCGGCATGATGGATGTCATGGTAGGAATTTTAAGAGGACTTGGAAGGTCTGTAATCCCTACAATCGTGTCAATGATAGGCGCATGCGGACTCAGGCTTGTGTGGATATTTACAATATTTGCGGAGGAAAAATACCATACAACAAGGATGCTGTATTTGTCCTACCCGCTGTCTTGGGGTATAACCATGCTGGCACATGTGATATGCTTTTTGATTGTATGGAGAGGAATCAAAAAAGGGCATGCCACAGAGTAAATCCTTACTGTGGCAGCCCGATAGAAGCAGTGCTATAAAAATTTGCGGAGCTCTTTGTTAAGCTCCTCCTCAATGGAGATAAGGCGGTTGCATATATCCCTTGCCTTGTTGTCTGCGGTTTTATATTGGTTCAGGTATTTATTTAGGGATTTAATTCCCATGTCGCAGCCCTCAGTCATAAGATCTGCTATGGTTTCATCTCCCTCATGCATACCGATTTTTACATTTGTTTTCATCCATGACATGCCTTTTGCCATGGGACTTGGCTCCTTGGACTCGATACCATATTCATTTAATATGGCATGAAGGTCATTGCCGAGCTTGGAATGATGCTCCCTGCTTTCTGTAAGGAGCTTTCTAAATTCAGAGCTCTCAACCTTGTCAAGTACCTCGTCAATGGAGGAAACAGCCATTTTTGAGCCCGAATCACATTCCTTGAGAAGCTCTATTGTATCATGATTACACATATTGCATTTGTTCCTTTCCTGTAGATATATTTTTATTAGTATATCCGCAAAAAAGGTTATTTAAACGTAATATTATATGTCCAAAAGCTTATCGACGGCATCCTTGTATTCAGGATGCTCTCTGTATGAGTCAATCAGCTTGCGCTCATGGTTGGAGAGGACGATTGGTGTTTCATCAGGCTCCGAATATCCAAAGGTGGAAAGAATATCGTCAATCTTATATAAATAGCATAAATACATGAAAATATCTGCATCAGGCTGAGTGCGTCCGCTTTCCCATCCATATATTGTTTTTGTTGCAACCTCAATTTTACTCTCATACAGATAATCAGCAACCTGTTGTACACTATAATGATTTAGTTTTCTGTAATATTTAAGCATTTTTGAAATGTTAGGATTTTTCATTTAAATGCCTCCTTATTTGAATAGAATCCTATATGTGATTCTTTCTCTGTCTAGGCTATAGTAACAAATGTTTTTTTATGGTGTCAAGGTTTCCGTACCAAAGTATTCAGTAAATTATTGAATTTCTCCCAAAAAAAGGATATAATAGATATTATCTCTCAAAATTCAAGAAAAATCGAGGTGGTTACATGGATATTACAAAAAGAATAATAAACTACATTGAAAAAAATTCTCTGTCAATTGAAGTGGTTGCAGATAAAACGGGTGTAAGTGCAGATTTACTGTCAGATAATAGCAAAAGAAAATTAAATGCAACAGAAATGCTGGAAATTTGTAAATATCTTGATATTGACCCCAAAAGTCTGTTATAAATAATAAAAGGGTAATCATAATTTATATATTATAAGGAGGATGACATGCTTATACATACCGACAAAGGAGAAATTAAATTAGGAAAGTGTGAGGGTGGTATGGAAGTGCTGCCTGAGTTTTACTTTGCATGTGAGCTTTTAAGTGAAGCGCTGCGTGACGAGGTTGAAGCCTTAATTGCACAGGATAAACAGAAATTGTTTGATGCAAATAAAGAATACTTTACTAAATTGGGTTATAGCAGCTTTGTAGAGTTTGAGGCGGAAAATGTTATGAATGAATACAGCTATATTGTTTTGTTTCTGAGAAAGGACACGGATCGGGTTGATGCCGTATACGAAAAGGGTGGTACGGATGATATCGGATTTTTGGATTACAATGCAACTGTAAAGCTCGAGATAAAAGAAAATAAGCAGGAGCTTAAAGAACTTATTTTATCTGTTTTGGAGGATTGCTTTTTCTAAAATAATGGAAAGCCTTGTCTTATATGTTTCTTACAGGTTGATTTTTTTAATTAAAATATCGTACTGTTCGGTTGTCTTTCTCTCATTTATATTTATAATATAAAAAGAATATAAAGTTGGGAGGGCTTGCTATGGGTGTGCTTAAGCTGCCGGATAATTTGGTTATGCTAAGGCGTAAAAAGAAAAAAACGCAGGAGGAGGTAGCTGATTTTATTGGTGTCACGAAGGCATCTGTGTCCAAATGGGAAAATGGACAAAGTATGCCTGACATCATGCTTTTACCGCAGCTTGCGGCATTTTTTGATGTTACGATTGACGAGCTTATGGGATATGAACCACAGCTTAGTTATGAGCAGATTAATAAGCTCCATGAAAAATTGAAAATAAGCTTTGCGGAAAAAGGGTTCGATTATGCAATTAATGAATGCCGTGAGCTTGTGAAAAAATATTATTCTTGTTATAGATTCTTGTATACAATCTGCTGTCTATATATTAATCACTACAATATGACAAATGATGAAGCCATGCAGAAAAATATTCTCGCTGAGGCTTCGGAGCTTGCAGGACATATTCTTGAGAACTGCAAGGACATACGGGTCTACAATGATACGCTGGCTGTTAAGGCGGTCGTGGATTTGATGGCAGGCAGACCTGCTGATGTTGTAAACACGCTGGAGGACATGATAAACAACAGCTTCATGTATTTAAGCAACGGAACCGTACTCATTCAGGCATATCAAATGCTTGGGGATATTAAAAAGGCAAACAAAACCTCTCAAATGGGGCTTTATGTGTCCGTTTTTTCCTCCATCAGCATTGCCATACTGTATTTAGCCTCCAATGCAGGAAATAAAGCGGTCTGTGACGAGACAATAGAAAGAACGAGGAAGCTGATTGAACTATATAAAGTAAATGAGCTTCACCCGAACATGGCGGCAAATTTTTATTTTCAGGCGGCGGTCATAAAATGTACCCACGGCGATTTTGACGCTGCACTTCGTATGCTGGAGCAGTATGCTGATGAAGTTTACCGTCTTATGCTTGTCGATAAGCTTACCATTCATGGAGATGATTTTTTTGATTTGTTTGAAGAATGGTATTCAGATTACAACATGGAGTTTGGGGCGCCTAGAAATGAGGCACTCGTATGGGAAAGTGCAATAGAAGTATTTGACAATCCCGTGTTTGAGCCACTCAAGGAAAATAAAAAATTTCAGATGCTTAAAAATAAAGTTGAGAGGAGATAAAATTTATGGAAAATATAATGGAGCAGATAAAAGAATATTTACCGTTTCTTATACCACTTGTGATTGTGCAGTTTGCACTTCTGATTTACGTAATTAGGCATATTTTGACACATGACACCTACAAGCGGGGAAACAGGATGCTGTGGCTTGTTATTTCGATTGTGCTTATGAATTTTGTGGGACCAATCCTTTATTTGGTTTTTGGGAAGGAAGATGCATAGATGGATATACTGAAAATATCAGGTCTTTCAAAATCCTTTGGACAAACCAAGGTTATCAGGGATTTGAATTTGACAGTGCCTGAAAATACGATATACGGATTTATCGGTCAAAACGGCGCAGGAAAAACAACGACAATGAAAATGATACTTGGATTTCTTACACCTGACAGCGGGGAGATATTTGTTAAGGGCGAAAAGGTTTTACAGGGAAAAAACAGTACAAATAAATACATAGGGTATCTGCCTGATGTCCCTGAATTTTATAGTTATATGACCCCGACGGAATATCTTAGCCTCTGTGGTGAGATAACAGGCATGGCGAGGGCTGACATTAAAAAAAGGGCGAATGAGCTTTTGGAACAGGTCGGACTGGCAGGAAACAATAAGAAAATTAAGGGCTTTTCAAGGGGTATGCGCCAAAGACTTGGGGTAGCGCAGGCATTGTTTAACAAGCCGTCGCTTTTAATATGTGATGAGCCCACCTCTGCCCTTGACCCATTGGGAAGAAAGGAGCTTTTGGATATTCTAAAATCGGTAAAGGGAGAGACAACGGTGTTATTTTCGACGCACATACTTTCCGATGTGGAAAAAATATGTGACAAAATTGCATTTTTATATGATGGCAAAATAGCAATAAACGGAACGCTTGAGGAGATAAGGGCGTCAAGAAAAGGACAGGGGCTTGAGATTACATTTGAGACGACAGAGGATGCCCGGCAATTTCAAAATGCATTTCCGGACGGCGAACCAAATAAAAATACGTCCCTGATATTTAAGAGGAGAACAAAGGCTGACGCCGCATGCTTTATGAAATATATTGCGGAGCATCATATTTCCATACAAAGATTTGAAATTCTTGAGCCTACGCTTGAGGACTTATATGTCAGCATGATGGAACAGGCAAAGGAGGATAAAAATGAGAGTCTATAAAGCATTTCTGAAAAAGGAATTTATGGAAATGGCTAGAGGCGGCAAGCTTGTCACGTTGGGAGTCACGTTTATTCTCCTTGGCATTATGAATCCTGCAATTGCGAAGCTTACGCCTATGATTATGAAAATGGCATCTGAAAGCATGGATGGCATGGGCATTGTGATTGAGGATGTTGTTATAAATGACATAGCCTCATGGACGCAGTTTTATAAAAATGTGCCTTTGGCGATTATTATGCTTCTTGTTGTATTTAGTGGAATTATCACAACAGAATATCAAAAGCAGACGATTGTACCGATGCTCACAAAGGGCATAAGTCCTGCAACGGTATTTTTTGCAAAATTTACTGCAGTGCAGCTTATATGGGCATTGGGGTATGCGATTACCTATTGCATCACCTACTTCTATAATGAATATTTTTGGGGAAATTCTGTGGAGCATGTAGTATTTAATGCAGCGTGCATCTATGTTTTAGGCGTTTTTCTGCTTTCGGTCATGTTTTTAATGTCTGTGATATGCGAGGGCAATATAGCTGTAATTGTAGCTGCGGCGGTTATATTTTTTGTGATTTATATGCTTGGCATGATACCTTCCCTAAAGGATTACCTGCCTACAAAGCTCATGGAATCAAGTGAACTTATGGTTGGCAAATCGGCTTCTTCGGATTATACTGTAAGTATGGTCGTTACCGTAACAGTATCTGTTATATGTGCGGCTGCGTCAGGCTTATTGATAAGAAGAAAGGCGATTTGAGTAAAACACAGGGGTTTTTTAGGTGGCTATGAGGAAATATGAGCATAAAATAAAGGCAGTTTATCCGGAATCTATTGCTGAGGAGCTTGAAATAGAACCTGGTGATAGTTTGCTTGCCATAAACAATGAAGCTGTGTCAGATGTGTTTGATTACAGGTATCTCATAAATGATGAGTATATTGAGGTGCTGATTAGAAAAGCTGATGGTGAGGAATGGCTTTTAGAGATTGAGAAGGAATTTGACGAGGACCTTGGCATAGAGTTTGAAAATGATTTGATGAGCGAGTACAAATCCTGCCAAAACAAATGTATTTTCTGCTTTATCGACCAGATGCCGCCCAATATGCGGGAAACCCTGTATTTTAAGGACGATGATTCAAGGCTGTCCTTTTTGCAGGGAAATTACATTACCCTTACAAATATGAGGGATGAAGATATAGACCGGATCATAAAAATGCAGCTTGCACCCATAAACATATCCGTCCAGTCAACAAATAAAGAGCTTCGGTGTAAGCTTTTAAATAACCGATTTGCAGGGGATAAGCTTAAATATATAGACAAGCTCTATGAGGGGCACGTTGAGATGAACGGACAGATTGTGTGCTGTAAGGGCGTAAATGACGGAGCAGAGCTTTTAAGAAGCATAGAGGATTTGTCTAAGTATCTGCCCTTTATGAGAAGCGTGTCCGTTGTTCCTGCCGGAATTACAAAGTACAGGGAGGGGCTTTATCCCATAGCGCTGTTCAGCAAAAAAGAGGCGGAAGAAATTATAGACATGGTGGAGGCGCATCAGAAAAAGTATTATGAGGAATTTGGCTTGCATTTTATACATGCAAGCGATGAGTTTTATATACTTGCAGAGCGTGAATTTCCTGAGGAGGAGCGGTACGACGGTTATATACAGCTTGAAAACGGCGTAGGCATGATGCGGCTTTTGATGACGGAATTTGAGGATGCATTTCTTAGCTTAAAAAAATTAAAGAAGTACGAAGCCCTTTCAAAAAAGCTTTGCCGTACAGTTACAATTGCCACGGGAAAATTGGCGTACCCTGTAATAAAGGGGTTCGCAGATATGCTTATGGAGGCGTTTTCAAAGCTTTCCGTAAATGTATGCTGTATCAGAAATGATTTCTTTGGCGAAACCATAACCGTATCAGGGCTCATAACGGGACAGGATTTAATAAAGCAGCTACAGGAAAAAACGGCTTCGGGATATGACCTTGGAGATACGCTTATTATTCCTGCCAATATGCTGAGAACGGGAGAAAAAGTATTTTTGGATGACATTACAACCGATGATGTAAAAAAGGCGCTTGGCATAAGCGTTGTTGCTGCCGAGACAAATGGGTATCATTTGATTGAGGCTGTGCTTAACAGGGAATATGAGTTGGACAGAATAAATGATGCGGGGTTTGTGTATATAAAAGGGTATCGTTAATTGAATCCTATGTTTTTTAAGGTATCAGCGGATATTTGACCTTTACTTTTATTGTGTAAAAAAATTTTTTATGCTATAATCCTTGACTGTAAATGCTATAATATGTTATTTTATGAGGAGGATTTCAGATGAAAAAAGCAATTAAGAAGGTTGGATTATTGGTAAGCATGGTTGGACTTATGTCTATGACACTTGTTGGCTGTGCAAAGAAGACAGAGTGTGAAGCGTGCGGGGAAACAAAGAAGTGCTATGAGTATGAAGCGACATTAGAGGGAGAGACAGAAACAGCATGGTATTGTGATGACTGTGCTGAGGACGTGGAGGCTCTTATCACATCATTCGGCGGAACATTTAAGAAAAAGTAATTTTTCACATACATAAGTAATAAAACAAAAATTGAATATGATAATGGCTAGGGGAGCGAAACACATATTTCATGTGGAATAGCTGAGAGATTATATCGACCCTGGGAACTTGATCCGGATTATACCGGCGTAAGGAAGCTTAATATAATCGTTTGTTTTTATGTGTACAAAAGGTTTTTGGAGGTTTCCGAAAACCTTTTTTATTATTTTTAAGGAGGAAAAAAATATGAATGCAAGTGTAGCAATTCAGGTATTGCCAAATGTAACGGATGACAACGAGGTAATCAGAATCGTGGACGAGGTGATAGCGTATATAAAAAGCTTTGGGCTTTCAACCTCGGTGGGACCTTTTGAGACAACCATTGAAGGGGACTACGACCAGCTTATGGATATTGTAAAGGGCTGTCAGAAGGTTGCCATAGCCGCAGGCGGAACAAATCAGGTTTCAACCTATGTAAAAATTGTGTATAAGCCTGAAGGCGAGGTGCTGACAATTGAGAAAAAAGTATCAAAGCATCATTGATTTAATATTTCATATATTGCTGTTTGCAGGCTTTATACTGCTTTGGCAATTGCTTTGTATGCTGAAAATTCTGCCTGAATATATGCTGCCGTCGCCGCTTAAGGTGTTTCGGGCATTTATCAGTGATTTTAGTCTGCTTATGTCCCATGGAAGGGTTACAATCTATGAGACGTTTGTAGGGCTTGCCGTAGGTACGGCACTTGGCTTTTTGCTTGCAGTTATCATGGATTGCTTTGGATGGGTATACAAATGTCTCTATCCGATACTGATTGTTAGCCAGACAATCCCTACGGTAGCGCTTGCACCCCTGCTTGTGCTTTGGATGGGCTATGGTGTGGCGCCTAAAATAACGCTTATTGTACTGATTGTTTTCTTTCCAATCGCTGCATGTCTCATTGACGGCTTTCAATCGGCTGATAAGGATGAGATACGCCTTTTGGAAACAATGGGCGCAGGAAAATTTCAGATTTTTTATCATATAAAGCTGCCGGGAAGCATAGGCAATTTCTTTTCAGGGCTTAGAATTTCCGTTGCATATGCAGTGGTGGGTGCCGTTATATCCGAATGGCTAGGCGGATATAAGGGACTTGGCGTTTATATGACGAGAGTAAAAAAATCCTATTCCTATGACAAAATGTTTGCGGTTATATTTCTGATATCGTTTTTAAGCCTGCTGCTTATAAAGCTTGTTGACGCAGCAAACAAGGCAGCTATGCCATGGAGGAAAGAGGAACAAAAGTAGAAAAAGAGGAGAACGAAAATGAAAAAAAAGCTGACACTAATTTTAGCAATATGCATGGTATTGTCATTTACCGCTTGTTCATCGGACAAAAAAAATACGGCGGACGGTGAAAAAAAGGAGATAACAATTGTTCTTGATTGGACGCCGAATACAAACCATACGGGACTTTATGTTGCCGATGCGCTTGGCTACTTTGATGAAGCGGGGCTTAACGTAACTATAATACAGCCGCCGGAAAATGGAGCAACTGACCTTGTTGCATCAGGGGGAGCACAATTTGGAATTGATTTTCAGGAGTATCTTGCACCTGTTTTTGGTACGGATAATCAGCTTCCTGTAATCGCTGTTGCAGCAATTTTACAGCACAACACATCGGGAATCGTATCGCTTCGGGAAAAGGGAATTGACAGCCCTGTGAAGCTTGAGGGTATGCGCTATGCTACATGGGAAATTCCCATTGAGCAGGCAATCATAGAGGATTCCGTCACGAAAAACGGCGGGGATTTCAGTAAGGTTGCACTCATTCCAGCCTATGTTGACGACATTGTTGCAGCGCTTAATACAGATATTGATTGTGTTTGGATTTATTATGGCTGGGACGGAGTTAAGCTTGCGCTTGAAAATATTGATACAAATTTTCTTTACATAAAGGATATGTACAGTGCATTTGATTTTTATAGTCCTGTTATCATTGCAAATACTGATTACCTTGAAAGTAATCCTGATGAGGCAAAGGCATTTTTAGATGCAGTGAAAAAAGGCTATGAATATGCTGCCAAAAATCCAGAGGAGGCTGCGGACATTCTGCTAAAGGCTGTTCCGGAGCTTGACAGCAGCCTTGTACATGCAAGTCAGGAATATTTAAGCAGCCAATATATAGCAGACGCTGAAAGCTGGGGATTTATCGACCAGACGAGGTGGGATGCATTTTATCAATGGGTAAATGATAACGGACTTGTTGAAAAGGAAATTGAAGCAGGGGCAGGCTTTACAAATGATTACCTGAGTGGGAAATAAGTACCCATGCATGCCAAAGCAATCAGAATGGAAAATAAGTCATGTATGCCAAAGCAATTAGAATGTGCGGGATATAAAAATTGAGGAAAAAAAGCTTTAAGGAGAGGATTATGAAGCTTGAGGTAAAAAATGTAGATGCTGCCTACGGTGATAATGCGGTATTGCAGGATATAAATATTGACATACATTACGGCGAATTTATTTCCCTTGTAGGTACAAGTGGAGTTGGAAAGACGACGCTTTTTAATATCATTGCAGGACTTATACTGCCGAGCAGCGGCGATATATTGCTTGATGGGGAGAATATAACAGGAAAAACAGGCTTTGTAGGCTATATGCTTCAAAAGGATATGCTGCTCCCGTATAAAACCGTGATTGATAATATTGCCTTACCGCTTGTGATAGGAGGGGAAAATAAAAAAAATGCAAGACAAAATGTTCTGCCGTATTTGGAGGAATTTGGGCTTAAGGGCTATGAGTACAAATATCCTGCCAGTCTTTCAGGTGGAATGAGACAGCGGGCGGCATTTCTTAGAACCTATATGCAAAAAAAGCAGATTATGCTTTTGGACGAACCCTTTTCTGCCATTGACAGCATAACAAGGGCAAATCTTCACGAGTGGTACAGTGACATTGCAAAAAGGCATAAGCTTTCAACAATACTGATTACACATGATATAGAGGAAGCAATTGCTCTTTCCGACCGGGTTTATATTATGTCGGGAAAGCCGGGAACAATAAAGGGAGCGCTTGCGATAGCAAGGCAGGGCGCTTTAAGTGAATTTCTGCTTTCCGATAAATTTCTGGATTATAAAAGGCAGATACTTGGTATGCTCTAAATAATCGGATTTTATAACGAATATAATCTATTGCTTTTAGCATAAGATAAAATTATAATAAGTACTATATGCGGAGGTGAATTTTGAAGCTTTTAATTATATTACTTATTATTTTTTTTGTGGCAGTTTTTATCGTATTTGCAGAGAGTATGCGGGAATGCAGGCTGCTTAATACAACGGTATATGAAATAGATACAAAGGGTGTTTTTTCAAATGAAGCTCCTGTTACAATTGCTGTCCTTGCCGATTTACATAACAGCTTTTCGAATGAGGGCGAAAGGATTATCGGTGCGGTAAAAAAAGAGCGTCCTGACATAATTATAGCGGCAGGAGATATGCTTTTAAGCCACAGCGACCAGCAGAAAAAAAACAAAAAAACAGCGGAGCTTATGAATAGACTTTGTGAGATTGCACCAGTATTTTACGGCATGGGTAATCACGAAACAGCAGTGTCAGACAGAAGCCATTTAAAGCATTTATGGCCTGAC
Source organism: Clostridium sp. (assembly GCA_023664775.1). Taxonomy (GTDB): domain Bacteria; phylum Bacillota; class Clostridia; order Lachnospirales; family Lachnospiraceae; genus Coprococcus_C. The sequence continues at coordinate 15,215 of JAMPEW010000011.1, forward strand.
TTTTTAAATAATCTAAAAAATAAAGAAACGCTGCTTAGAAATGAATCAAAAAATATTTGCGTTAAGGGAAAAAAAATAAATATATGCGGCTTGGAGCTTCCCGAGAAGTATTATAAAAGATTTAATAAATTAAAGCCAACAGGGGAAGAAATTGATAATTTGATAGGAAAAAGTGATAATGATGCCTACAATATCCTAATTGCTCACAATCCGGATTTTTATGAGCAGTATGCAAAGTGGGGTGCTGACTTGATTTTATCGGGACATAATCATGGCGGCATGGTTAGAATTCCCTTTTTTGGTGGAGTAATTTCCCCAAGACCTGCCATTTTTCCCAAATACGATTACGGTTTGTTTCAGGAGGAAGCTGCCATAATGATAGTAAGCGGCGGACTAGGTTCCCATTCAATCAAAATCAGGCTGAACAACAAGCCTGAGCTTGTAATTGTAAAGCTTGCTTAGAAAAAGCTTTTATATGCGTGTATGGTATATGTGTATAACAGTATTAGTATGTGTTTTTGGACGTTATTTTAGTTGAAAAAAATTACATTTTAATATATTATATGAATGTTGTCCGTTCATATTCAAAAAAGTATGATTTATTTTAAGACAACAAAAGATTTTTTATGAATTACAGCGGGAAAGCCGCATGTTTCGGGAGAGGGCCATGGGAAGAAGAAATAGGAAAAGAAACAGAAAACAAAATAAGACAAGAGAAGCGGAAAAAAAGATAATTTCAACGGACAAGGAGGATGTGTCCGTTGATAAAAATAACGATTTGGAAAAAGAAATTTTATCCGAAATACAGGATAAAAAAAATAACCCTGCCTCCGAGGATAAAAATGAAAAGCGTGACCTGTTGTCTGAAATTGTAGAGGACGTAAAAAGAGAAGCTGCAAAGACAGGCGAAGAAAGAGCAGATGCAGAAAAGACGTCTGACAGTAAGGACGAAGCAAAGACAGAGGAAGAAAAAGCAGATGCAGAAAAGACGTCTCCTAGTAAGGAAGAAGCAAAGACAGACGAAGAAAAAGCAGATGCAGAAAAGATGTCTCCTAGTAAGGAAGAAGCAAAGACAGAGGAAGAAAAAGCAGATGCAGAAAAGACGTCTCCTAGCAAGGAAGAAGCAAAGACAGACGAAGAAAAGGCAGATGCAGAAAAGACGTCTCCTAGCAAGGAAGAAGCAGAAAAAGATAAGGACGAAAAGGAAAAAACTGATAAAGATAAGAAAAAATCAGGCAAAGATAAGAAAGACAAAAAACATAAGGAAAAGTCTGATAAAGAAAAAGCGGACGATAAGAAGGAAGAAGCAGAAAAAGAAGATACAAAAAAAGATAAGGACGATAAGGAAGACGCCTCCTCCGATAAAGGAAAGGATGAGGCGGCAGCAGCAATTGCCCTTGACATGCCGATTCCATATATCGACCCAAGCATTGTAAGATACAAAAAAAAGAAAAAAACGGCAAGGATTGCATGGATTGTATCTGTTTCAGTTGTTGCGGCAGTTTATATTTGCGGCTTTATTGTAAGCAGCATATTTTTCTATGGAAATACAAAGGTCAATGGAATTGATGTATCAGGAATGAAGGTTACAGAGGCGCAAAAGCTTCTTGTAGATGACATGAACACCTACACCCTTGAAGTTAAATTTTCAAATGGTACGGAAACTGTCAAGGTTGGTGACGGAGGACTTTCCCTTGCCCTTGCCCAGTCTATGAAGGATATTAAGAAAAAACAGCAGCCATACTTGTGGTTTATGCATTTTGGTAAAACCTATGAGTATGATGTTAAATTTATTGCCTCCTTTAATGAAAGTGAAATGAGTGAATTTTTAATGTCATATGATGCCATGAAAAAGGAAAATATGACAAAATCAAAAAATGCCACGGTGGATATGTCTTCGGGTGTGGCACAGATTATTCCTGATGAAACAGGCACAGTGCTTGATACGGACAGTGTATGTGACGTCGTGAGCAAGGCGCTTGAAAATGGCGACACCTTGGTTGATATAGCCGAGGCTGGCTGTTATGTTGAGGCGGACATTCAGTCGGACTCGCCTTCCATTGTAAATGGCTACAGTGCTGCCGAGGAATTTCTTTCCATAGATGCAGTATATGATTTTGCAGGCTACAAAATTTCAATTCCAAAGGAAGAGCTTGCAGCTATGGCATATTTGGATGGAAACGGAAACTTAAAAATTTCCAAGGATAAGGTATATGCATATGCGGCAAAATTTGCCGAGCAGTATACGACTGCAGGGACGGAACGGAGGTTTAAAACCCATGATGGCGACATTATAGGAATTTACGGTAAAAACTACGGTTGGATTATCGATGAGGAAAAAGAGGCAGAGGAGCTTTATGAGCTGATATGCAAAAAGGAAAGCTTCACAAAGGAGCCTGCCTGTAAAAAGACAGGCTATGCCATGGGTGAAATGAACGATATTGGAGATACATATATTGAAATTGACCTTACCAATCAGCATCTTTATTATTATGTTGATGGCAAATTGGTGTTGGATAATGATATTGTAAGCGGATGGCTGTATAACCCAAATAACTACAAAACCCCAGGCGGGCTGTTTGGCATGGATAACAAGGCGTACAAGGTTGACTTGGTGGGTGAAAATTACAGGACGCCTGTAAATTACTGGATGGGCTTTAACGGTGGAATTGGAATCCATGATGCTACTTGGAGAAGCCGTTTTGGTGGGGATATATACAAATATGACGGCTCCCACGGCTGTATCAATCTTCCGCTTAGCTTTGCCGCACAGGTATATGAGATAGCAGAGCCCGGAATGCCGGTTCTTTGCTATTGGCTTGATGAGGTAACCTTTTACAGCGAATAAAATACACTGAAAAAATACAAGGATAAAACTTATTGGAGAAGGAATGAACAGAGAATTATTCAGACAATTAATTGAACAAAAGCTTATTTTTCTTGACGGGGCGACAGGAAGCAATCTGATGGAGGCAGGAATGCCTGTGGGTGTATGTCCTGAAAAATGGATACTTGACCATCCAAAGGAAATAATAAAGCTGCAAAGAAATTATATCAAAGCAGGCAGTAACATCTTGCTTGCACCAACCTTTACTGCAAATAGAATTAAGCTTGCAGAATATGGTCTTGAGAACAAAATAGAACAAATAAATAAAGGGCTTGTTTCCTTGTCTAAGAAAGCTGTAGCCTGTGAGGGCTATCGGGCATATGTGGCAGGAGACATTACAATGACGGGAAAACAGCTTGTCCCTATTGGAGCATTAGAGCTTGAGGAGCTTATTGATGTATATAAGGAGCAGGCACGTATTTTATGTGATGCAGGCGTAGACCTTTTTATTGTTGAGACGATGATGAGTGTTGCAGAAGCAAGGGCAGCCCTGATTGCCATACGGGAGGTATGCGACCTGCCTGTCATGGTAAGCATGACCTTTAATGAGGACGGAAAAACCCTTTTTGGACAGACGCCGGAATCCTGCGTGGTTATTCTTCAATCCTTAGGCGCAGATGCAGTGGGAATCAACTGTTCAACGGGACCTGCCGAGATGCTGCCGTTGATTGATAAAATGCTGGAATATGCAAGTGTTCCTGTTTTTGCAAAGCCAAATAACGGCATGCCCGAGCTTGTTGACGGCAAAACCGTATATACCATGACGCCTGAGGAATTTGCCGAGTATGGAAGAAGGCTTGTGGATGCAGGCGTAAGCATGATAGGCGGCTGCTGCGGAACCACGCCAAAGCACATTGAGGTTTTAAAAAGAAGCACAAGAGGCGTACATGATACGGAAAAAGCACCTGTAAAAGCAAGAGTGCTTTCCAGTGCAAGCAAGGTTGTTCCGATTGATTTATCAGGACGCTTCCTGGTAATTGGAGAGCGCATCAATCCGACCGGCAAAAAAAAGCTTCAGGAGGAGCTCAGGCAGGGGAAGCTGGATATGGTTGCAGCCTTTGCTGAGGAGCAGGAGGCGTGCGGCGCTGATATCCTTGATATAAATATGGGAACAAATGGTATCAGTGAGCTTGACATGATGAAGCGTGCAATCTATGAGGTGATATCCGTCACAGATTTACCGCTCTGTATCGATTCAAGCCATATTGATGTTATTGAGGCGGCACTCAGGGTTTATCCGGGACGTGCACTCATTAATTCCATTTCTTATGAGGAAAAAAAATGCAGACCACTTATGAGGCTTGCAAAAAAATACGGCGCTATGTGTATTCTGCTGCCTCTTTCCGATGAGGGAATACCGGAAACCCTTGAAAAGAAAAAGGAAATCATATATAAGCTTCTTGAGGCTGCGAAGGAGGAGGGACTTCCGAACGAAAGCCTTGTGATAGACGGACTTGTTGCAACGGTTGGCGCAGACAAGGAGGCGGCAAAGCTTACGCTTGACACGATAGAATTTTGTAAAAATGAGCTTGGAATACCTACCGTATGCGGACTGTCAAATATTTCCTTCGGGCTTCCTGAGAGAATCAATGTCAACACTGCCTTTCTTACCATGGCGATAGCAAAGGGGCTTACCATGGCAATTTGCAATCCGTGTCAGGCACAGCTGATGAATGCTGCATATGCCGCGGACTTACTCCTTGCAAAGGAGGACTCCGACAACATATATGTGGAGAAGGTTGTTCCCATGTCTCCCGTGGCGGCTTCAAAGGCGGCTGTGGATAAATCTGAAGCAGTAGAAGGCAGCAAAATTTTTATTGACGTTGTAAAGGGAAATAAAGCCTCCATCATAAATGATGTGGAGGAGGCGCTTGCCAAAGGAGAAAAACCACAGCATATCATTGACAACGACCTGATACCTGCCGTAAATCGTGTGGGAGAGCTTTTTGAACAAAAAAAATATTTTCTTCCACAGCTTATTGCAGGGGCAACCGTAATGGATATGGCGATTGAGCATATCACGCCGCTGCTTAGTGCAAAAAATAAGGGCAAGGAAAAGGGCTGTGTTGTAATAGCCACGGTTGAGGGGGATATTCACGATATTGGCAAAAACCTTGTTGTGCTTATGCTTAAAAATTATGGCTACAAGGTCATTGACTTGGGAAAGGATGTTCCGGCTGGCGATATTATTGCGGCGGCCAAAGAGCATAAGGCACAGATTATCGGTCTTTCTGCACTTATGACAACAACAATGATGAGGATGAAGGATGTTGTTGACCTTGTAAAAAAGCAAAAGCTTCCGTTTAAGGTCATAATAGGAGGCGCAGTCGTCTCACAAAATTTTGCGGATGAAATAGGCGCAGACGGTTATTCCAAGGATGCCAATGAAGCCGTAAAGCTGGTGGAGAGACTATTGACAGACTAAGTTTAAGTGGTTAAAATAAAGCTTAATCAATTTTTCAAAATAAGAAAGCCCTAAACAGAGTATGCTTTTGTTAAAAGGGGTGAAAGGTGGATACATAATATGAGAAAGATGGTTTTATCATTGTTGGTTGACAACACGTCAGGCGTTTTAAGCAGAGTATCAGGCATGTTCAGCCGTAGAGGGTATAATATTGACAGCCTATCCGTGGGTGTGACCGAGAACCCGCAATATTCACGCATGACTGTTGCAGTGAGCGGTGACGACAGAATATTAAGTCAGATAAAAAAACAGCTTCTAAAGCTTGAGGACGTTATTGCAATCAAGGAGCTAAAGGATGGTGCGTCAGTATGCAGGGAGCTTCTTCTTGTAAAGCTTAAGGCGACGCTTGATGAGAGACAGCAGATTATTTCACTGACAAACGTATTCAGGGCAAATGTTGTTGATGTGTCCACGGATTCCGTTATGATTGAGATAACGGGAAATGTCAATAAAATCGAAGCGTTTATATCGCTTCTTGACGGATTTCAGATCGAGGAGATGGTCCGTACGGGACTTACGGGACTTACAAGAGGAAACGGTGAGTAAGTCATCCGCTATATACGATGTCATTACTTTCGAAAGTAATAACTATAAATTTTAATTTTTTAGGAGGAAAATAAAAATGTCAGCAAATGCAAGAATTTATTATCAGGAAGATTGTAATCTTTCGGTTTTAGATGGAAAGACAATTGCAATCATTGGTTATGGAAGTCAGGGACATGCACATGCACTTAACTTAAAAGAGTCAGGATGCAATGTCATTATCGGACTTTATGAGGGAAGCAAGTCATGGGATAAGGCTGTGAAGCAGGGCTTCGAGGTATTTACCGCTGCGGAGGCTGCAAAGAAGGCTGATATTATCATGATTCTTATAAATGATGAAAAGCAGGCAGCTATGTACAAGAAAGACATTGAGCCAAATCTTGAGGCAGGAAACATGCTTATGTTTGCTCATGGATTTGCAATCCATTTCAATCAGATTATCCCGCCAAAGGATGTGGATGTTACAATGATTGCCCCTAAGGGACCTGGACACACTGTAAGAAGCGAGTATCAGGTAGGAAAGGGTGTTCCTTGCTTGGTTGCAGTTCATCAGGACGCAACAGGACAGGCAAAGGAGAAGGCGCTTGCATATGCACTTGGAATCGGCGGAGCAAGAGCAGGTGTTCTTGAGACGACCTTCAGAACAGAGACTGAGACTGACCTCTTTGGCGAGCAGGCTGTACTTTGTGGTGGTGTTTGTGCACTTATGCAGGCAGGCTTTGAGACCCTTGTTGAGGCAGGCTATGATGAGAGAAATGCATACTTTGAGTGTATCCATGAAATGAAGCTGATTGTTGACCTTATTTACCAGTCAGGCTTTGCCGGAATGAGATATTCAATTTCAAATACGGCAGAATACGGTGATTATATAACAGGACCTAAGATTATCACTGAGGACACAAAGAAGGCAATGAAGCAGATTTTAAAGAACATTCAGGATGGTTCCTTTGCAAAGGAATTCCTGCTTGACATGTCACCGGCAGGCGGACAGGCACACTTCAAGGCAATGAAGAAGCTTGCAGCAGAGCATCCGTCAGAGAAGGTTGGCGAGGAAATCCGTAAGCTGTATAGCTGGAATGATGAAGGAAAGCTTATTGATAACTAAAAAATAATAGTAACCATAAGGGCTGCCGCACGAAGCGAATTTATCCTTGATGCGGCAACCCTTTTTCTATTGAAATATTATAATATTTTTGGTAAAATGTATTCATATTTTTACTAAGCATAGGGGGACATACTACATGGATGATATGAGAGACAAGATTATGGATAAGGTCAGAGGCAAGGTTAAGGTGTTTTCTTCCATCAGGACGAGGGTAACGCTGGCACAGATTGTGCTTGTTGCAATTGCAGGACTGATTATTTATTTTACATTTTCCGTCAATGTGGAAAAATCAATAAAGGATGTAAACAAAAATTATATTGCTGATCTTGCAATCGCCTATGGACAAAGTGTTGACCTTAACATCGAGATGAATGGTCTTGACAAGGCGCTTTTGCCAGAAACCTTGGAGACAATGCTTGCAGATGTGGGATTGGAAGGTGTTGAAAGCAGCTATATATATGTGGTGTCGCCTGATGGTACAATGCTCTATCATCCGACTCCTGAAAAAATTGGACAGCCTGTAGAAAATGCAGCCGTAAAGAAGGTTGTGTCGGAAATTTCGGCAGGCAATCAGGTGAAAAATGAGGTAATACAATATGAATTTAAGGGCGCCCAAAAATATGCAGGCGTGTATGTAAACAGTGAGCAGCAGTATATTCTCGTATGTACCGCAGATGAGGACGAGTTTCTTTCTGCTGTTAATGATGTGAAGCATGCATCTGTTGTAAGGCTTGTTATCGTGTTTATTATTTCAGTGCTGATAAGCGTTGCCGTAACCACGTTTGTCATCATGCCGTTAAACCATATATCAGAGGCTACATTGAAGGCTGCCACCATGGATCTCTCTACAAGTGAGGAGCAGGGACATCTCAATGAACGCCATGATGAGGTAGGAAGAATCAGCCGTGCCCTTTCCAAGCTCTTGGAGGAAATGACAAGAATTGTGGGAGAAATAAAAGGCAAAAGCGGTAATGTCATGAATGCTGCTGAAACCTTAAATTCTGACGCAATGGAAACGGCAACAACCATTGAACAGGTGGAAACTGCCGTACATGAAATTGCAGAGGGCGCTTCGTCCCAGGCTGAGGAAACACAAAAGGCGACTGAAAATGTTATGGTTATGGGCAATATGGTTCTCGAAACCCATGATGAGGTTACGAAGCTTCTTACATATGCAGAGAATATGAAGGAGTCAACTGATTATGCAAAGAATATACTTACGCAGCTTGGAGAGGTAAACAGAAAGGCTGAAGAATATATTGATGTAATTGCCAATCAGACAAATACAACAAATGAATCTGCACTGAGAATCAGCGAGGCTACAAAGCTGATTACCTCCATAGCGGAGGAGACAAACTTGCTTTCCCTGAATGCTTCCATTGAGGCGGCAAGGGCAGGTGAACAGGGCAGAGGATTTGCCGTTGTTGCCGCTGAGATACAAAAGCTTGCAGAGCAGTCAGACGAATCAGCAAGACGGATAGAGGATATTATACAGGTGCTTCTTGCAGATTCTGAGAAGGCGGTTGAGACAATGTATGATGTCAAGGAAATCATACGGGCACAGAGCGAGCAGGTTGAGCAGACAGATTCTGCATTTGATCAGATTAATGACGGCGTAAAGCAGTCCATAGAGGGCATTAACCGTATATCTGAAAAATCAGAGCAGCTTGACGAGGCAAGAGTCAATGTCGTTGATGTCGTTCAAAACCTTACTGCAATTGCAGAGGAAAATGCGGCAAGCGCACAGGAGACGTCGGCATCCGTTGCAGAGGTTACATCAATTATTGAGGATATTTCAAGTAAGTCTCAGGAATTAAAGGAGATTGCAAAAGGGCTTGATGAGAGTATGGATATTTTTGTAGTTTAAATTATGATGAAGGGGAGAGGCTTGTAACATGACATGCTTAGAGGCACAATCGAATATTTTGTCTTTTGTTGAAAAGAATCTTCCTGAAGATAAAAAAATAGAATTTGTTAAGCACATACGGCATTGCAATGACTGTAAGGAGGAGCTTGAAATATACTATACCCTTATTGTGGGAATGAGAAAGCTTGACAACAATGAGGATATGTCCTTAGATTTTAGAAACCGCCTTGAAGATGAGCTTAGCAGGATTGAGGCACGGGCGAAAAAGGCAAAGCGGTTCAGAGTGTCAAGCTTTGGAATCGTTTTTACGGCGCTTGTGTGTATTATGTTTGTGTTCTATGGCAGATGTCTTGCAAAGGTATATGATGTGGAACAATTCCTCATAAAGGAGAGGCAGGGAAATACGTATTTTTATGATACGTTTGGTGATGATTTATATTCGTATCACAATGATGTAATTGTGGAAACTGAAAAAGAAGCTATTGTTGTTCCCATTAGCTTTTATGATAAGGTTCATATTTATAATGTCGTATCTTCTATGGATATTTCTGAATTTGCTGATGGAGGTCTTTAATGAATAAATTATTGCTTGTTGATGGTAACAGTATTTTAAACCGTGCATTTTATGGATTGCCGGAGCTTACAACAAAGGACGGCATCCACACAAATGCCGTTCTTGGTTTTTTAAATATTATACTAAAGGTGATTGATGAGGAAAAAGCAACACATATTTGTGTTGCTTTTGATGTGAAAAAAGAAACCTTCCGAAACAGCATCTATCAGGAGTACAAGGGAACAAGAAAGCCTATGCCTGAGGAGTTAAGGGAGCAGCTCCCTATTATCAAGGAGGTTTTAGCCTCCATGAATATATGCACTGCTGGAATGGAGGGCTATGAGGCGGACGATATACTTGGTACGCTTTCAAGAATGGGAGATGCACAGGGCTACAGTGTTACTGTGCTGTCAGGCGACAGGGATTTACTTCAGCTTGCAACGGAAAAAATATTAATCAGAATCCCAAAGACAAAGGGCGGCAGAACCGTTGTTGAAAGCTATTATCCAAAGGATGTTGAAGCACTTTACGGTGTTACGCCTGAAATATTTATTGATATGAAGGGGCTTATGGGTGATACGTCAGATAACATACCGGGGGTTCCCGGCATTGGTGAAAAGACCGCATCAAAGCTTCTTGTTGAGTATGGCTCCTTAGATGGCGTATATGCAGCCATAGATGACATGAAAAAGAGCAAGCTGAGGGACAATCTTATAGCGTTTAAGGAGCAGGCATATATGTCAAGGGTGCTTGCTACCATTAAGCTTGACTGCGAGCTGGATGTAAAGCTTGAGGAAATGGAGTATATCGACCCATTTAATCAGGAAAGCTATGAGCTTTTTAAGAAGCTGGAGCTTAAAAGCCTGCTCGGAAGATTTGATTTATCAAAAAAGCCGGCTAAGCTTGAGCCTGATATCATAGTGCCAAAGGATAAGGATGCGTGCGGCAAGATTTTGGAGGAGCTTGATCAATATAATGAAATCGGCTTTTCCTACCTTTTTGGGAATGACGGCGCTGTTGGCATTTCTCTTTGTGTTAAGGAAAATACGGCATATATCATTGATTTTATGCATGTAAGCGAGGAGGCTGTTACCGAAAGCCTTTTGTCACTTTGTAAAAAGGGCGTGAAGCTTATCTGCCTTGACGTAAAGGAGCAGCTTTCGGTTATCGGGTTACATGAGGAGGATTTTGTATTTGACTGCGGCGTGGGAGCCTATCTTTTGAATCCTGTAAATGAAAAATACGATTATGACGATATTGCGGCAGCATTTCTTAGTATGGAAATCCCTGCAAGAAAGGAGCTTGTGGGAAAAAAGGACATTAATGCATTTGTCTTTATGGACGAGGATATAAAGCGGCATTTTGCCTACCTGTCCCTCATACCATTTATGGCTGAGAGGGAGATACGAAAAAGACTTGAGGAGGACGGGCTGTTAAAGCTTTATACGGATATAGAGCTTCCCTGCGTATTTTCCCTGTATGACATGGAGAAAAACGGAATCAGGGTTGACAAGCAGGGACTTAGTGAATTTGGCGACCGGCTAAAGGAAAGAATTGCCGTTATTACGGAGGAGATATATAAACTGTGCGGATGTGAATTTAATATTAATTCTACAAAGCAGCTAGGAGAAATCTTATTTGAAAGGCTTGGCTTAAAGAGCGGCAAAAAGACAAAGACAGGCTATTCCACAAGCGTTGAGGTTTTGGAAAAGCTTGCAGGTGAGCATCCTGTCATCCCGCTGATACTTGAGTACCGCCAGCTTACAAAATTAAATTCCACATATGTTGAGGGAATGTCCGCATTTATATGTGAGGATGGAAGAATACACGGAAAGTTTAACCAGACTGTAACTGCAACGGGAAGAATAAGCTCCACGGAGCCAAACCTTCAAAATATCCCGACAAGGCTTCCACTTGGCAGGGAGATAAGAAAGGTATTTATCCCTGAGGAGGGCTATGTATTTCTCGATGCAGATTACTCTCAGATTGAGCTTCGCGTGCTTGCGCATATGTCGGGAGATGAAACACTGATAGAGGCATATAACAAGGATTCGGACATACATTCCATAACGGCGCAAGAGGTTTTCGGCGTGCCTTTTGATGCAGTTACGGACTTGATGAGAAGAAAGGCAAAGGCTGTTAATTTTGGAATTGTTTACGGAATCAGCTCCTTCGGTCTTGGACAGGATTTGGACATTTCAAGAAAGGAAGCGGAGGAGTATATACAAAAATACTTTGATACCTACAAAAAGGTAAAGCATTTTATGGACGATATGGTAGCGTCGGCAAAGGAAAAGGGATATTCCCTTACCATGTTTGACAGAAGGCGTCCTATCCCTGAGCTTAAATCCTCCAATTACATGACAAGAAGCTTTGGCGAGAGGGCGGCAATGAATTCTCCGATTCAGGGAACTGCGGCAGACATTATAAAAATTGCCATGATAAACGTAAACAAGGAGCTGAAGAAAAGAAACCTAAAGTCAAGGCTGGTGCTTCAGATACATGATGAGCTGTTAGTGGAAACCTATCATGATGAGGTTGATGTGGTAAAGGATATTATGATAACCAATATGGTAAATGCAGCGAAGCTTTCCGTTCCGCTGATTGTGGATATAAACAGTGGTACAAGCTGGTACGACGCCAAATAAAATATAGTTATGTAAGGTAAGTGTAATGAAAGTACTTGGTATAACCGGCGGTGTCGGCTCGGGGAAAAGCAGGATATTATATGATATAGAGCGGGAATACGGGGCATATATTGTTGAGGCTGATAAGCTGGCACATCGCCTTATGGAGCATGGAATGTCCGTTTATAATGCTGTCGTTACGGAATTTGGCAAAGGAATTTTACAGGATATGCCGCCCTATGAGATTGACAGGAAAAAGCTGGGAGAAATTGTATTTAGCGACAGGGATAGCCTTGAAAGGCTGAATAAAATAAGCCACCCGCTTGTAAAGGAACACATTGTTTCCTTGATTGAGCAAAAGAAAAAAGAGGGAAGTTGTAAGCTTTTTGTCATTGAGGCGGCGCTTTTGCTTGAGGACGGATACAAAAATATATGCGATGAAATATGGTATATTTGGGTTGATGCCGAGGAGAGAATCAATCGTCTGATAAAGCAGCGGGGGTATACGAGACAGAAATGTATGGACATTTTTAATAGTCAGAGCGATGATGAATACTACAAAAATAATGCAGATTTTATTATAAATAATCAATTAGACTATGCTAATTCATCAAAACAACTAAAAGCAAGGTTGAATAAATTTTTGTGTAATGATATAATAGCTTAAATATGCATACTGGAGGAAATGTATGGCTAACATGACCAAATATCCCGAACCGTTGGTTTTTGGACTTGATATAGGGACAAGAAGTATTGTTGGAACAGTGGGATATAAGGAACAGAATAAATTTAATGTTGTTGCCATGGCTGTCAAGTACCATGATACAAGATCCATGGTTGACGGACAGATTCATGATATTGGCAAGGTAAGCGAGGATATCATTTTTGTTAAGAATGAGCTGGAAAAGCAGCTTAACGGAAGAAAGCTTACGGATGTCTGTATCGCCGCAGCGGGACGAGTCTTAAAAACTGCGGTCGGTCATGGGGAGTACGAATTTGCAGAAAATTCTGTTGTAACGCAGGAATACATCCACTCCATTGATTTAATTGGTGTTGAAAATGCGCACAACAAAATTCTTGACGAGCTTGCCGAAAGCGCTGAGACGACAAAGTATTATTGCGTGGGATATACGGTCATCAAATATTTTTTGAATGACTATGAAATACACAATTTGGAAGGACATAAGGCAAATAAAATTGGTGCGGATGTTCTTGCTACCTTTTTGCCGGAGGAGGTTGTAAGCAGTCTTTATTCTGCTGTTGAGGCGGCAGATTTGTACGTTACAAATCTCACCCTTGAGCCGATTGCGGCAATCAATGTTGCAATACCTGAAAGCTACAGGCTGCTTAATATTGCCCTTGTTGATGTGGGGGCGGGCACCTCGGATATCTGTATTACAAAGGACGGAAGCATTATTGGTTATGGCATGATTCCGTCAGCAGGGGATGAGCTTACTGAGGCACTGATAAAGAAATACCTCATTGATTTTGACACCGCAGAAAAGCTTAAAACCGTAAGCCCCAAAAAGAAGGTAATAAACTATAAGGACATTATGGGTATCGCCCATAAAATTACCGTTGATGAAATATACGACACCATGGAGAGCGTAAAAAAGGATATTACGTCAAAGATTGCGTCAAAGATTATTTCCCTCAATGGCAATATGCCTGTTAGTGCCGTGTTTGTGGTGGGAGGCGGTGGAAAGCTTACCGGTTTTACGGATTATCTCGCAGACAAATTAAAGCTTTCCCATGACAGGGTTGCGTTAAGGGGACAGGAGGTTATGAATGACATTAACTTCCTTGTTGAAAACGTGAAAAAGGATTCGCTTTACGTTACGCCTGTGGGTATCTGCCTGAGCTTTTTCGACCAAAAAAATAATTTTATTTTTGTAACGGTAAATGGAAGCAGGGTAAAGCTTTATAACAATGACAAGCTTACAATTTTTGATGCAGCAGTGCAGTATGGACTGCCAAATGAAAATCTGTTCCCGAAGCGCGGCACAGACATTACATTTAAGGTAAACGGAAAGTCACGCATTGTAAGAGGCTACAACGGCGAGGCGGCAGTGATAAAGCAAAACGGCAATGTTGTCGGCATGAATGCCATCATCGAGGCAAATGATAAAATTGAAATAGCAGAGTCAACGGCAGGAGAGCCTGCAAGCATTGAGCTTGGGTCACTTCCTGAGTTTAACGGTAAATTAACCTTTATGGTAAATCAAGCAGAGATAATTTGTCCTAAATTTGCAGTCGTAAACGGTAAGCCGGAAACACAGTATTACAATATCTGCGACGGCGATAAGATTGAAATGCAGGCATATTATACGGTAGAGCAGCTTTTATATTTTATGGATGTTTCGCCGGCAGGAAAAATTTATATCAACAATGCTGAAGCTTCCATGCATGATAAAATATACGAAAATTTTGTTGTCACATGGAAGGATGACATTGCATTTGAGGATTTGAAGGAAGATGAGCTTGAGGATACGGCTGAAGCTGTGCCGGATGGCTCTGACGACGAAGCTGCGATTTCATCTGTGGTAATAAATGAAGCGGAAGCGGTTAAGGAACAAAAAAAGGCGGTTGACCTTCATATTTTGGTCAATCAGATGCCGGTTACGCTGAAAGGAAAGTCAGATTACATGTTTGTCGATGTATTTGATTTTTATGATTTTGATTTAGAAAATGTCAAGGGAAGCAAATTGAATACAATCGTAAACGGTCATCATGCAGATTATATGGAAGGCATAAATGAAGGCTCGGTTATTGAAATTTATTGGGAGAAATAACGATGGAAAAGCTCGATGTATTAAAATTTATAAAACGAAAATCCATATATCGCAGAATCATATATATCCTTATGATTGCCATGCTTGTAATTTCAAGAATAGCTAAAATATATATGAATACGAAGGTTATCGTTATATTTGCCTGTTTCCTTGTAGCATATACTGTTCTTGAATACATACTTTCACAAAAGAAAAGTGATGCTTCTGATATGGTACTGTATGTCTCAAAATGGGTTCAGCTATATGCTGCGATGCTGTTTGAATATTTTGTGATTGAACATACGCTTTTATTAGTTGCAACCGGACTTTTGGAATTGATTTCCATTATTGAGCTTTTGCTTCATAAGATGGATTTTGATTCGTTTGATATCGGCATGAAAAAGGTATTTTGTGCATTGCCCGCCGCTGTTCTTGCATTTATGACATATGGCAAGTTTGGTGAGCTTGCATGGATATATTATATTGTTTATAAAATCTGTTCCTATGTCATTGCATTTTATGTTGTAGCGTTTTTTGTTGATCAGGAAAAGTCGTACCGTACCAAGAACAACAAGCTGCAGCTTGAAAATTCCAATTATGAAAGCATAAATGCCAAGCTTATGGAATATCAGGAAAAGGTTGAGGCAGTCAATGAACAGATTAATTACCAAAAAATTGACCTAAATCGTGCCTATAAGGATTTGGAAGATGCAAATATTGAAATAGAGTCCCAAGCAGAGCTTATGAAATATATGGCGTCAACCTTTGATGTGCCGGAGTGTATGAAGGTAATTGTTGATACAATCCTTGAGGCTAAAAAGGCTAAAATATGTGCAATGTATATCGACAAGGATGTATACATGAATAATCTGCCTACCTGTGTAGTAAAATCTGCATATACCTCTATGCCGGATAGGTTTAAAAAGGAGGCAGACGATATATTTGCTGATTTTTCTTCTGACAGCTATTACCCGAAGCTGTTTAAGAACGAGCAGATTAGACAGTTTAAATTTATTGGGGATACAAGCCTGCGTGCAATTTCTGTTTTGCCTTTAATAAAAGACGATAAGAAATACGGTTATGTGATGATTGGCTCCGACAAGGAAAATTTCTTTGACAAAGGCTTTACATACTATGAAAGCTGTATTATGAAGTTTAATATTTCCATAAAAAGTATTCTGCTGTATCTTCAGATGAGAAGCATGGCAAGGCGTGATGGACTTACAGGAATTTATAACAGGGTTTATTTCACGGAGCTGTTTGAAAAGGCAAAGGCATCTGCAAAAAAATATGACTACAAGCTGTCCGTTGCACTTTTTGATATAGACAAGTTTAAGCTTGTAAACGACACTTACGGTCATCTTGCAGGAGATGAGGTCATAAAAATGGTTGCCTCCATAGATAATAAATATGCAGAAAAATACAGTGGCTTTGCATGTAGATATGGTGGAGAGGAGTTTCTTCTCGTTCTTCCCGGAAAGGGTAAGGAGGAGGCGCTTGAAATATTGGAGAGCATGCACGAGGAGATAAAATCTACGGTTGTTAATTTCAATGGAACGGAAATTAACATTAATGTATGTGTAGGTCTTTCCGTATATCCTGATATATGCGACAATGCAGATATACTCGTTGCCAGGGCAGATAAAGCCATGTATTATGGAAAACAAAACGGCAGGGGAAGACTTGTTGTTGACAATCCTGAAATTGATAAGGCGCTTGGATAAATTTTTGTTGTGTCAGATTATATTTTTTATTATAATAAATTATGAATTCTAATACTGAAGGAGAAGGAAACAGTGGGATTTATTGATAATATCAAAGAAAGAGCAAAGAAAAACAAAAAAACAATTGTGCTTCCTGAGACAGCGGATATGCGTACACTTGAAGCGGCGCATAAAATCCTCAAGGACGAAATCGCAAATATTATCCTTGTAGGGGACAAGGCTGACATTTTAAAACGTGCAGGCGGCTTTGATTTAAGCGGTGCAGTTTTTGTTGACCCTTATAACTGCGATAAGCTTAATGAGTATGTGAACCTTCTTATTGAGATTAGAAAGTCAAAGGGAATGACCTCAAGAGAAGCAAGGGAGCTTCTCCTTACGAATGTACTTTATTTCGGATGCATTATGGTAAAGGCAGGAGATGCTGACGGCATGGTTGCAGGTGCAGTTAATTCCTCGGCAAATGTACTTCGTGCAGCACTTCAAATATTAAAGACGGCACCGGGAACAAAGCTTGTTTCAGCCTTTTTCCTTGTTGTTGTGCCGAACTGTGATATGGGAGCAAATGGAACATTTATATTCTCTGACGCAGGTCTGAATCAAAGCCCTAATGCGGAGGAGCTTGCCGCTATCGCTGAGAGCTCTGCCAAATCCTTTGAGCTTTTGGTTGAGGAGGAGCCGATTGTGGCAATGCTTTCACATTCCACAAAGGGAAGTGCAAAGCATCCGGAGGTTGATAAGGTGATAGAGGCATGTAAAATTGTAAATAAAGAATGTCCGAATTTAAAATGTGATGGTGAGCTTCAGTCTGATGCCGCAATCGTACCTGCTGTGGCATCCTCAAAGGCACCGGGAAGCTCAGTAGCAGGTAAAGCGAATGTACTGATATTCCCTGACCTTGATGCAGGAAATATCGGATATAAGCTTGTACAAAGGCTTGCAAAGGCAGATGCTTACGGACCGGTTACACAGGGCATTGCCAGACCTGTCAATGATTTGTCAAGAGGCTGCTCTGCTGACGACATCGTCGGTGTTGTTGCAATTACGGCTGTACAGGCACAGGCACTTGATGCCTAGAAAATATATGCTTTTAGGAATCATATACCCATAATGAATACTGTGGTTATGCTGCATAGGTTCGTTATGGGTATATGAATTTTTAAATATTATAAATATAATGCGTTTGGAGGTTTTTGGAATGAAAATTTTAGTGATTAACTGCGGCAGCTCGTCGCTTAAGTATCAGCTCATTGATTCTGACAGTGAGAATGTTCTTGCAAAGGGTATCTGCGAGAGAATTAAGCTTGATGGAACGCTTACCCATCAAAAGACGGGAGGGGATAAGCTTACCATGGAAGCGGATATGCCGGACCATAGTGCGGCTGTAAAGCTTGTTTTGGATATGCTGACTGACAGTGAGCAGGGAGCAATATCCTCCCTTGACGAGATAGATGCAATTGGACACCGTGTTGTTCATGGAGGAGAAAAATTTGCTAAGTCGGCAGTGATTACAGATGAGGTTCTAAGTGCCATAGAGGAGTGTAATGATCTTGCACCCCTTCACAATCCCGCAAATTTGATAGGGATAAGGGCATGTATGGAGCTTATGCAGGGAGTACCGCAGGTTGCAGTTTTTGACACGGCATTTCATCAGACGATGCCGGATTATGCATATACCTATGGCATACCATATGAATATTACGAAAAATACAAAATAAGACGCTATGGTTTTCATGGCACAAGTCATAGCTTTGTATCAAAAAGAACTGCTGAGCTTTTGGGGAAACCGCTTGGTGAGACAAAAATTATTGTCTGTCATCTTGGAGGCGGTGCAAGCATATGTGCAGTGGAGGGTGGTAAGTCCATTGACACAACCATGGGGCTTACGCCGCTTGAGGGGATTACAATGGGCACAAGAAGCGGCAACATCGACCCTGCAATTATAGAATTTATTGCAGCAAAGGAGAATAAATCCATAACCGAAATTATGTCTATGCTGAATAAGTCCTCAGGCGTCTATGGTATTTCGGGCGTATCGAGTGATTTCAGGGATTTGAATAAGGGGATTGCCGAAGGGAATAAGAGATGTGACATAGCCATGAAGGTTTTTTGCTATCAGGCGGCAAAGTTTATTGGCGGATATGCCGCTGCCATGAATGGCGTTGATGCTATCGCATTTACTGCGGGCGTTGGGGAAAACGACCCTGTAGTGAGAAAGCTTACATGTGAGAGATTGTCTTATCTTGGAATTAACATAGATGACGAGGCAAACAGCATCAGGGGTAAGGAAGTAAGAATTTCTACGGATGCTTCTCCTATTAAAGTATTTGTAGTTCCTACAAATGAGGAGCTTGCCATAGCAAGGGAAACCGTTTCTCTTGTAAAATAATTTAGCAAATAATTTTAATTTTTAGTTGACAATATATAACATAATTTGTATAATAGCAAAAGTGTGATTATTTACGCCAAGGTAAAGAGATAAAGGAGGTGTAACCATATGTCAATTTGTCCAAAGAATAAAAGCTCAAAGTCAAGACGTGATAAGAGGAGAGCAAACTGGAAGATGACCGTTCCGGGTTTGGTAAAGTGCAGCAAGTGCGGCGAGCTTATGATGCCTCATAGAGTATGTAAGGCTTGTGGTTCTTACAACAAGAAGGAAATTATAAGTGCAGAGTAATTTCTGACTGAAGCAGAGTGCTTTCGGCAGATGTTCCGTGGCACTTATGTCCGGCGGCAAGGCTGTCGGGATTAGGTAAAATAAAAAAGCAGGATGCAGACTTATTTGCAGCCTGCTTCTTTTTATTTGACTAAACATAAGGAAAAAGTTATAATAGTAAATTATTGTTGATTGTGTCAGCCCTTAGGCTCTCAATTTACAAAGTAAATTGGAGCATATGCTGAAAGCAAATTTGGAATGGGCTGATGTTCCAAGAAAAGGGGAAGCTATTATGGATAAAATTACGATTGCAATTGATACTTTGGGTGGAGATAATGGAGCCGAGCCTATGATTGTCGGCATCGGTGAGGCTATGGCAAAATATGATGATGTAAGCTTTATTGTGACCGGTAAGGAGGACGAGCTTAACGCCTACATCGAAAAATATAACTGTGATAAAGAAAGAATTGAAATTATAAATGCAGATGAGGTTATTACGTGCCATGACGCACCTGTTGAGGCAGTCAGAAAGAAAAAGGAGTCCTCTCTTGTGCTTGCACTTAATACGGTAAAGAAGGAGCAGGCGCAGGCTTGTATTTCAGCAGGCAATTCAGGCGCCATACTTGCAGGAGGACAGCTTATTGTTGGCAGGGCAAAGGGTGTGAAAAGAACGCCGCTTGCACCTCTTATTCCTACGCAGAAATCCTCCTCACTTCTCATTGACTGTGGGGCAAATGTCGATTCAAAGCCTGAAAATTTAGTACAGTTTGCGAAAATGGGTACTATATATATGGAAAACATAGTTGGTGTAAAAAATCCTACGGTTGGGGTTGTCAATATAGGCACTGAGGATGAAAAGGGAAATGCGCTTGTGAAGGATACGATTCCGTTGTTAAGGGATTGCAAGGATATTAACTTTATCGGCAGCGTTGAGTCCCGTGAAATTCCATATGGCGCCGCGGACATATTGGTCTGTGATGCTTTTGTGGGAAATGTAATCTTAAAGCTTTACGAGGGACTTTCAGCCATGCTGATGTCTGAGCTTAAAACAACCTTCAAGTCCTCCCTCTCAACAAAGCTTGGAGCGGCACTTGTCATTAAGCCGTTAAAAAAGACCATAGGCAGATTTAAGGCAGACGATAAGGGTGGAGCGCCTCTTTTGGGTCTTAAGGGACTTGTCGTGAAAATTCATGGCAACTCGAAGAAAAATGAAGTGTCCTCCGCTATATCACAGTGCAGAAGCTTTATAAAAAATGATGTAAATGAAAAGATTGTGAAAGCATTTGAGGAATCAAAGAATGAATAAGGAAGCATATGAGACGATTGAAGCGATAATTGGATATAAATTTAAGGATAAAAAAAATCTTGATATTGCATTTACCCATAAGTCCTATGCAAATGAAATTGTGTGCGGCAAAAGGCAGTCTTATGAGCGGTTTGAATTTTTAGGTGATGCAATTTTGGAATTTGTTGTCAGCGATTATTTGTTTCAGGAATATCAGGATAAGACGGAGGGAGAGCTTACAAAAATAAGGGCAAGCCTTGTCTGTGAATTTACCCTGTCACGCATTGCCAGAGAACTAAAATTTGGAGAATACGGATTGTTCAGCAAGGGTGAAAAGAATACGGGAGGCAGAGACAGGGATTCCATATTATGTGATTTCTTTGAATCGGTTACAGGCGCAATTTATATAGACGGTGGACTTGAGGAAGCAAAAAAATTTATTTATAAATTTCTGCTTACGGATATTGAGAGCAAAAAGCTTTTTTATGATGCAAAAACAACGCTGCAGGAGCTTGTACAAAAAAACAACAGTACCATTGAGTATGTGCTGTTAGAGGAAAACGGTCCGGAGCACAATAAGCTTTTTAAGATGCAGCTATGCATAGACGGCAAGCCCGTGGCACAGGGAGAGGGACATTCAAGAAAGTCTGCGGAGCAGCATGCGGCATATTATGCACTGAAACAAAAGTTAAAATAATATAGATTGGTTAGGTATCATTTACATGTATTTAAAAAGTATAGAGGTTTACGGCTTTAAATCCTTTGCAAACAAAATATTATTCAAATTTAATAAAGGGATAACAGGAATTGTAGGACCGAACGGTTCAGGCAAGAGCAATGTTGCAGATGCAGTAAGATGGGTTCTCGGCGAGCAAAGCGCAAAGCAGCTCCGCGGGGCAAAAATGGAGGATGTCATATTTTCGGGAACGGAGCTTAGAAAACCACAGGGCTCTGCCTACGTTGCAATTACGCTTGACAACAGCGACCACGTTCTGCCGATTGATTATAATGAGGTTACCGTTGCAAGGAGAGTTTACCGTTCGGGTGAAAGTGAATATCTGATAAATGGAGTTGTGAGCAGGCTCAAGGATGTAAACAGCTTATTTTTTGATACGGGTATCGGCAAAGAGGGCTATTCCATTATCGGACAGGGTCAGATTGAGCGTATTTTAAGTGGAAAGCCGGAGGAAAGGCGTGAGCTTTTTGACGAGGCGGCAGGAATCGTTAAGTATAAGAAAAATAAGGCAAGCACGGAAAAGGCACTTGAAAACGAGAGGGATAATTTATCCCGTGTCAATGACATTTTAAGCGAGCTGGAAAAACAGGTAGGTCCCCTTAAGGAGCAGTCTGAAACTGCAAGACGCTTTCTTATCTTTAAGGAGGAGCTGAAAAAGCTTGATATTAACGCATTTCTTCTTGATGTTGACAAAAACAAGGAGGCGTTAAAGGATTATGAGGAGAAGCTTTCCATTGTGGAAAACGACGCCGCAGACCTTAGGGGGAAGTTTGACCTTGCCAAAGAGGAATACGATAAAATTGAGGCTGAGCTTGAGGAATATGACAAAAAGATAGACGATACAAAAAATGAGATACATGAGAAGAAGCTTACAAACCAAAAGTATGAGGGCGAAATCAATGTTATTGCGCAGCAGATTTTGTCCTTTCAGCAGAATGATGAAAATTTAAGCGAACAGCTTGAAAAGGCAAAGGGCGAGCTTGAAAAGTCTAAAAATGAATTAAAGGGGCTTTATGAGAAAAAAAGCGTCTTGGACGAGCAGCTTGACAATGCGGACAGCGTTTTGGATGAGGCGAACGAAAAGCATGATAAATTAAAGCAGACAATCGCTGACGCTGAAAATGAGATTGAGGACTCGAAAAGTGAGATTATTGAATATCTCAACGAGGGCGGTACGTTAAAGGCGAAGGTAGGCAGATATGATACCATGCTTGAAAACATTAACTTGAGAAAGGCGGAGCTTAACCAGCGTTATTTAGAGACAAAGAGTGACGAGGAGCTTTGTGAAAAAGAACGGGAGGCGCTTTCGGCACAGTTTGAAAACATAAATGCAGAATTTGCCAAGCAGGAAAATGACATATCGGACATAAATGACAGACTGGATGACAACACATTAGAAAATAATAAGGTAAAGGAAAATATCGCAAAATATAATAATGAAATTGTAAGCTTAAATTCGAAGGGCGAGGCATTAAGAAACCTTACGGAGCGGTATGACGGCTATGGAAACAGCATCAGAAAGGTTATGGAGCAAAAGACGAATAATCCAAAGCTTATCGGTGTTGTTGCAGATATTATTGACGTAGAAAAAAAATATGAAACTGCCATTGAGACGGCATTAGGCGGCAGCATACAGAATATTGTTACGGAGGATGAGGCTACGGCAAAAAGCATGATTGCATACCTCAAGGAAAACCGTTTCGGCAGGGCTACATTTCTTCCGATTAATACAATCGTTGACAGGACGAATAAGAGGGAGACGGTAAATGAAAAGGGCTTTATTGATTATGCCTCAAGCCTTGTAGCGTGCAGCGACAAATACAAGACGGTTGTCAATTATCTTTTGGGAAGAATTATTGTGGTTGACAATATTGACAGTGCCATTGCCATATCAAAGAAATACAGGCAGTCATTGAGAATTGTAACCCTTGAGGGAGAGCTGATAAATCCGGGCGGCTCCATGACGGGAGGAGCATTTAAAAATTCCTCAAACCTTCTCGGAAGAAAAAGGGAGCTGGATGAGATTTATGAGCGTATTGAAAATACGAAAAAGCTCCTTTCAGAAAATGAGAAAAGACGGGCGGCGCTTATCAAAGAGCGGGATGCACTCAAGGAGCGTAAGGAAGGCATTACAAGGAGCATGTCAGAGCTTTCCATAAATAGGAATACATATTCCCTGAATATTGAGCAGGCAGAAAAAAGGCTTAGCGACATAACGAAGCAGTATGACAGCATCAAGAGGGAAAAGGCGGAGCTTGACGCACAGGTTCAGGAGATTAACTCAAATAAAGAGGAGCTTCTTGGAAACAACAAAAAGCAGGAGGAGGCAATCAAAGGACTTGAGGAACGGATTGAGGAACTGGAAAATAAGCTTGCCTATGATAAGAAGGCGCTTGAGGAGGCTGCCGGTCAAATCAATCAATATAATATTGACTTTAACACGGTAAAACAACAGTACGACTTCGTTTTACAAAATGTGCAGAGAGTGAAGGGCGAGGAGCAAAGTGCAAATGAAACAATCGCCGTACTCAAGCAAAAAATAAATAACGGTTCAGATGAGATTGAAGCCCTCACGAAAAAAATTGAGGAGCAAAGAAGCTTTTTGGAGGAAAATAACAGGATAATCGGCATTAAGGAGCAAAGGCTTACGGAGATTACTGAGCAGAAAAATACACTGAATGAAAGTCACAAGGATTTCTTTAAAAAGCGTGAGGAGCTTTCCGAGCAGATAAACAGACTTGACAAGTCGGCATTTAAGATTAATGCGGCAATCGAACGGCTTTCCGAGCAGAGTGAGAGCCTTAACAATTATATGTGGGAGGAATACGAGCTTACCTATAACCTTGCCACAGGCTTTAAGGACAGTGAGTTTACTGATTCCACAATGCTCAAAAAGGAGATTTCTGCCGTAAAGGGCAAGATAAAGCAGCTTGGTGACGTAAATGTAAATGCCATAGAGGATTACAAGCAGGTAAACGAGCGCTATGAGTTTCTAAAGGCACAGCATGACGATATTGTGAAGGCTGAGGAAAATCTTGTGGGAATTATTGCTGAATTAGACAGAGCCATGCGAGAGCAGTTTGCAGAGAAATTCAAGGAAATAAGAATTATGTTCTCCAAGGTGTTCAAGGAGCTTTTTGGAGGCGGAAAGGCTGACCTTGCGCTTGTTGACGAGGAGGATTTGCTTGAGACGGGAATAAAAATAAATGCACAGCCGCCAGGGAAAAAGCTTCAAAATATGATGCAGCTTTCCGGTGGTGAGAAAAGCCTTACGGCAATTGCACTTTTATTTGCAATACAAAGCCTGAAGCCGTCGCCGTTCTGTCTCCTTGATGAGATAGAAGCTGCCCTTGACGATTCAAACGTAAAGCGGTTTGCCAAATATCTTGACAAGCTTACGGCTGATACGCAGTTTATTGTCATTACGCACAGAAAGGGCACAATGGAGGCTGCCGATATTCTTTACGGTATTACAATGCAGGAAAAGGGTGTATCAACCCTTGTTTCCGTAAATATGATAGAAGGTCAGCTTGACGAATGATTATATCCGGGTAATTGCGAAACTCTGCTTTATAATAACGTAAGTTGGAGAAAATATACAAGTTCATAAGCAAGGCGTTAAGCGATGAGCGTGCCTTGGGTTGAATTTGTATATTTTCGACAACGGATATTAATAAAATGTTAGTTTCGCAATTACCTAGTGATATCCTGTGAAGGGAGGATGATTTGATGGAAGAAAACAATGAGGGAAAAGAAAAAAAAGGTTTTTTCAAGAGGTTGAAGGAAGGACTTACAAAGACAAGAAACAGCATTTCCGAAAGCTTTGCAAATCTGTTTAAGGCAAATGAGATAGATGATGATTTTTATGATGAGCTTGAGGAAACCCTTGTCATGTCTGACATGGGAATTGAGACAACGGAAAGCATTATTGAAAACCTTAAGGCGAAGGTAAAGGAGTTTAAAATTAAAGAGGCTGATGCATGCAGGGATTTAATTGTCAACATTATAAAGGAGCAGATGACGGTTCCTGAAAATGCATATGACTTTGAAAACAAAAAAACGGTTATGCTGATTATCGGGGTAAATGGCGTAGGCAAAACAACCTCAATCGGAAAGCTTGCCGCACAGTACAAGGCACAGGGGAAAAAGGTGCTTATGGCTGCGGCAGATACATTTCGTGCCGCGGCAATCGACCAGCTAAAAACATGGTCGACACGGGCTGGCGTTGACATTATTGCACAGAGCGAGGGCTCAGACCCATCGGCAGTTGTGTATGATGCGGTTGCGGCTGCAAAGGCAAGAAATACGGATATTTTACTGATTGATACGGCAGGAAGGCTTCACAACAAGAAAAATCTCATGGATGAGCTTTCTAAAATGAGAAGGATCATCACAAAGGAATATCCTGACGCAAATGTTGAGTCGCTGATTGTTCTTGACGGAACGACAGGACAAAATGCCTTAGAGCAGGCACGCCAGTTTAGTGCTGTTACGGATATAGACGGTATTATAATTACAAAGCTTGACGGTACGGCAAAGGGCGGCATTGCTATTGCAATCCAGTCCGAGCTAAATGTCCCTGTTAAGTATATCGGAATTGGCGAGAAAATCGAGGACTTACAGAAATTTGACCCGGGAAGCTACGTTACGGCGCTGTTTGCTGATTTTGACGTGAAATCAGACATAGAAATGATTATAGACAGCGACATAGAAAAAATACCTGCAGATGATGATTTATTTGATATATAATATGTAATTGTGAAACTGCAATTTAATTATAAAGTCCGTTGTACAAAATATATAATTCAACACATGGTATGCTTGCGCTGCTTGTCGCACGTAACGGACACTAAGTTTTGTCTGCATTCGTCATCAAGATGACTCGCAGACAATCACTAAGTGCCGACGGCTCCAAAGCACCATGCATTTGAATTATATATTTTCTACAACTCACTGTATGAAAAAACAGTTTCGCAATTATCTATTTGAAATATAAATTAATAGGAGTGTTTTAGATGTTGACATTAGAGAAATTTGAGGAAGCTTATGAAATTGTAAGAAAGGTTGCACACACAACAAAGCTGATTGAGAGCGAATTTTTTTCTGAGGCATGTGGAAATAAGGTCTATTTTAAGCCGGAAAATATGCAGCTTACAGGCGCATACAAGATAAGGGGCGCTTACTACAAAATCAGTACCTTATCTGACGAGGAACGGAACAAGGGACTTATCACGGCATCCGCAGGCAACCATGCACAGGGTGTTGCATATGCTGCAAAGGCTTACGGTGCAAAGGCGGTTATTGTTATGCCTACATCCACGCCTCTGATTAAGGTAAATCGGACAAAGGCTTACGGTGCGGAGGTTGTGTTATACGGAGAGGTTTATGATGAATCCTGCCAGCATGCATTAAAGCTGGCTGAGGAGCATGGGTATACCTTTATCCACCCCTTTGATGACTTAGATGTGGCTACGGGACAGAGCACAGTGGCAATGGAAATTATAAAGGAGCTTCCTTTTGTTGATAAAATCCTTGTGCCGGTAGGAGGCGGCGGTCTTGCAACAGGTGTTGCGACCCTTGCCAAGATGCTCAATCCTAACATTCAGGTAATCGGCGTTGAGCCAAAGGGTGCGGCATGCCTCAAGGAATCCTTTGCAAATAATGAGGTAACAACGCTTGAAACGATTGATACAATCGCAGACGGTACTGCAGTCAAGACGCCTGGAAAAAATATATTCCCATATCTGATGGAAAATTTGGACGATATTATTACCGTTGATGACAGCGAGCTGATTGTGGTATTTCTTGATATGCTGGAAAACCATAAAATGCTTGTGGAAAACAGTGGACTTTTAACCGTTGCAGCCCTGAAGCACTTAGAGCCTAAGGGTGAGAAGGTTGTAAGCATACTAAGCGGGGGCAATATGGACGTGATTACCTTTTCCTCTGTTGTACAGCACGGTCTGATTGCAAGAAGCCGTATATTTACTGTCTCTACGCTTCTTCCTGATAAGCCGGGCGAGCTTCAGCGTGTGGCAGGCGTAATTGCCGAGGAAAACGGAAACATTATAAAGCTTGAGCACAACCAGTTCGTTACGATAAACCGTAATTCAGCTGTTGAGCTTGTTATGACAATAGAAGCCTTTGGCGTGGAGCATAAGGAACGTATACTCAAGGTCTTAAATGACAAGGGCTACAGACCGATAGAGAAAAAGCCGAAGGCAATATTTTAGATGAATGAATAGTGGGATGGGAAATGAAGGGGATTTCGGAAAGAAAGCACGCATATGCCGTTGATCTCGGCAGTACAACCATAGACACGGCAATTGTGGAAATTGAAACAGGAAAAAGGCTTATGGAAAGAAGCTTTAAAAACAGGCAGTCCCTATACGGCAGTGACATTATCAACCGTATTCTTGCCGCAAGCCGTGACGAAAAAAAGCTTGCTGCCATGAAGGCTATGGTTTCAGACGACATAAAAAATAATGCACAAGAGATGCTTGACGACCGTTCCCTGAAAAAAGATGATATAAAAATAGTATGCATAAGTGGAAACGCAGCAATGATAAGCATACTTTTGGAATATGACATAGAGAGCATGGGACATGCCCCCTTTGACACAAGGCTGCATGAATCAGTTGCGTGCGCTTCAAAGCTTCTTTTTGCAGATGATTTTTTCTGCGGGGCGCAGCTTGTCCTGACAGGGACTGCAAGCGCTTTTATCGGCGGCGACGTTTTGTCAGGCATGGCATATATTGAGCAAAGACTTATCCAAAGCGATAAAAGGAAGCTTAATTTAGATAAAAATAAAACGAATCACCTTGGTAAAATTAAAAATTGGATGCTGCTTGATTTTGGAACGAACGGAGAGATGGTGCTGTGTGCAGCGGGAAATTATTTTGCCACTTCAGCCTCGTGTGGTCCTGCCTTTGAGGGTTCGCTGCGGAAACAGCATGTATACGGCAGTGGGGCGCTTTCGGCAATCGCACTCGGCTTAAAGACAAAAAATATATTAAAAAACGGAGCCTTAAAGCCTCCCTTTGACGAAACAGGCATAACAATATCCAATGTCAGATTAAATTCGGACATCGTAAGAGATATTCTTTTGGCAAAGGCTGCCATAAGAACAGGAATTGATTTCCTCTTGGACGAGGCGGGGATTGACGCAGACAGCTTGGATGCAGTCTACCTTGCAGGTGGCTTTGGCTTTTATCTTGACCTTGACACTGCGTATTATCTTGGGCTTTTGCCTAAGACCTTTGCGGGAAGGGTAATTGTCATTGGGAATGCATCTCTTGAGGGTGCATGCTGTATTTGCAGGGATAGCGGCTTTTTAAGTCTCATTGATGATTATATTGTTAATAATAAAATAAAGGTTCTGCAGCTTGCAGACAAAGAAAGCTATCAGGAAGCATTAATGGAAAACACGTATTTTGCCGAGAGCGGCATGACAGTTTAAAATGGAGGTAGTATGGGTATTGGACTTGATGTAAAATTTATGGATTTTTTGCTGAAATATGCTTCGGGAAAAACCGATGATATGCCGCTGTATCAGGGAAATGACGTACCCTGTTTTTTGCGTGCAGATGAAAATGCGGGCATAAAGCGTACAAAGCCGTATAAAAAGGGTGTTTCAAGCACAGGCATAAAAAGGCTTTTTGACACGCTTGCAAAGGATGAGAGCGTGGGACTTGCAGGCTTTGGCATGATGACCGATGGAGAGGTAATTGCGGAAATCTACAATCCACCGTATAATAGCAGATACCGTCATGTTTCATTTTCCATGTGCAAATCAGTTGTTTCCATGGCAGTGGGGATTGCAGAGCATGAGGGCCTGTTAAAGCTGGACGAAAAGCTTGTTGACATATTCAAGACTTCAAATAATGTATTTATGAAGCGGGAGATGAAGGGCATAACAATAGAAAATCTGCTCACCATGCAGACAGGCGTATGCTTTGATGAGGTAAGCTCTGCCTTTGCACTTGACTGGTGCAGGGAGTATATGAGCAGTGATTTTTGCATGGAGCCGGGCGCAGGCTTTTCCTATAACAGCCTAAATACCTATATGCTTGCCGCCATAATCGTAAAACGGTCAGGGAAACCGCTTATGGATTATCTGAAGGAAAAGCTGTTCGATGATATGGAAATTAAGGATATTACATGGGATAAATGCCCGATGGGGATTGAAAAGGGAGGCTTTGGCATGAAGCTTTCCATCATTGATATGCTAAAGCTTGGACAGCTTTATTTAAGCTGCGGCAAATGGATGGTAAATGGTGAGGAAAAGCAGCTTATTCCAAAAAAATGGATAGAGGAAAGCACAAGGGTACATGTAGCGCTTGGCAGGGATGTCATTGACGGCTACGGCTATCAGATATGGAGGGTGAAGGACGGAAGCATATTGTTTAACGGTGTTTTCGGACAGAATGTGTATATAAACAGGGACAGAAATTTCGTGATTGCAACAACGGCATCCGCATATGATATATTTCCTGACGGAAAAATTGTAAACTATCTCTGCGATTTTGCAGCAGATGACAAAAACTTTATAAATGGAAATATGCCTTTAGGCGCAGTATATGATTTTGGAGACAGGGTTATATCAGGGGCAAATAAGCTTACAAAAGGATTTTATGGAACACTGTCAGACAATCAGTACAAAAACAAATACAGACAATATTTTAATGACTATCTCGGCGTTGAATATAAATTTGATGAGTATGCAGGGAGCATCATTCCTGTTATGATACAGGGCGTGTATTCCATTTACGCATCGGGAATAACAGCCCTGTCCATCGGTTTTCAGGGGGATGCGTTATATCTTAAGGCTTGTGAGGAAAATACGGATTATAAAATTATGCTTGGGTATAAAAGGGAGATGCCGTATCAATATCAAATCCTTAAAATAAAGGGGAAGGAGTTTCCCATAGCGGCAGCTTCGGGTATTGCGTTTGATGAGGACGGCAGACCGATGATTAAAATTAGGATTGTATATTTGGAGGAGGTTGGCTCCATGACCTTTAAGCTTATATTTGGAAGGGGCAGGCTCAAGCTGAAAGCACTGGAAATACCAAAGCTGAAACGAGTTGCAGGAAAGCTGGCACAGGAGGAATACATTAAGAAAAAGGATGTAAGGCTTTCCCGTAAAAAGACGCTTGATCCGCCGGAGTATGTTAAGTACAAGGCAAACAAGGTGCTTGCGCCTGTTGTAATCGGAAAGCCTGATATATAAGATAAAAATGGAGCAGATTGAAATGCAGATGAAAACAATAGCCAGCGGAAGCAGCGGAAACTGTATTTATGTAGGAACAGATAACACCACGCTGCTTGTGGACGTTGGAATAAGCAAAAAAAGAATAAATGACGGGCTTATGGAGTTTAACCGTAAGCTTGCCGAGGTTGACGGAATTTTAATTACCCATGAGCATATTGACCATGTAAAGGGGCTTGGTGTAATATCAAGAAGCTTAAATATTCCCATATATGCAACAAGCGATACCTGTGATGAAATACGCTGCATGGATGCACTGGGAGCGTTTGATTACGGGCTGTTTCATTCCATAGAGCCGGATAAATGCTTTCAGATTGGCGACATCAGCGTAGAGCCGCACAGCATATGGCATGATGCCGCAGACCCGGTATGCTACAGCCTGACCCATAAGGGCAAAAAAATATCAATAGCAACCGATTTAGGAGATTATGACGATTATTTAGTACATGCGCTTGACGGCTCGGACGTGCTGCTTGTGGAGGCAAATCATGATGTGAGAATGCTGCAGGTGGGACCTTATCCGTACATAATAAAGCAGAGAATACTGGGAAAGAGAGGACACCTCTCCAATGAGGCAGGTGGTAGGCTGATACGGTCGCTGTTAAACGACCATATTAAGAAAATCATTTTGGGACATTTAAGCGATAAAAACAATTACCCTGAGCTTGCATATGAAGCAGTTAAAAATGAGCTTTCAGGAAATGAGTATGCAGATGACGTAAGGGAATTTAACCTTACGGTGGCAGGCAGAAGCACGCCGGGAGAGCTTGTGTGCCTGTAAATAAAAACAATGAAATAGAATAGCTGTATCAGCCCATTTTTAAAATGCAAAGCAGGATTGGTCTGATATTCAAAAGGAGGATAACATAAATGAAAAAAACAATTATTACCGTGTTGGGAAAGGACAGAGTTGGAATTATTGCAAAGGTGTGTGTATACCTTTCCAACAATAATATAAACATTCTTGATATTGCCCAGACGATTGTTGACGGATATTTTAATATGATGATGGTTGTTGATGCTTCGTCTGCCTCAAAGGACCACGTTATGATAGCAGATGAGCTTGCCGATATCGGAAAAGAGCTTGGGGTGCAGATAAAGGCGCAGCAGGCGGAAATTTTTGATATGATGCATAGATTGTAAATAATCATCATGTGCTTGATGTGAAAGGATGACTAGTAAATATGAGCTTTTTGATAAAGATAAACCGTCAAAAAGCAAAAAGGACGCAATAAAATTAAAAAAGAAGATAGAGGATTAATATATGATTAGCATAAATGAAGTTTTAGAGACAAACGAGATGATTCAGAACATGAATCTTGACGTTCGGACAATCACGATGGGAATCAGCCTTCTTGACTGCGTTGGAAAGGATTTAAAGGAAACCTGCGATAAAATTTATGACAAAATAACGGCTTCGGCGAAAAATCTTGTCGCCACAGGACAGGATATATCAAAAAAATACGGCATACCCATTGTACATAAGAGAATATCCGTTACGCCGATTGCAATTGTAGGCGGCTCTGTCTGCAAGTCCTCCTCAGATTTTGTGGAGATTGCAAAGACCTTAGATGCGGCGGCAAATACTTGCGGCGTGAATTTTATCGGCGGCTATTCTACCCTTGTATCAAAGGGCATGACAAAGGCTGACGAGCTTCTGATACGCTCAATACCAGAGGCGCTTTCCGTAACAGGAAAGGTATGCAGCTCCGTAAACTGTGGTTCAACAAAAACAGGAATTAATATGGACGCCGTAAAGCTGATTGGTGAAATCATACGGGAAACGGCAGAGCTTACGAAGGAGGAGGGGTCTATCGGCTGCGCAAAGTTTGTAGTATTCTGCAATGCGCCCGACGATAATCCCTTCATGGCAGGAGCCTTTCATGGCGTGACGGAGTCAGACCGGGTTATCAACGTAGGCGTAAGCGGTCCCGGTGTTGTGAAGGCTGCCATTTCTGCCGTAAAGGGAAAGGATTTTGAGGTCTTATGTGAGACAATCAAGAAAACTGCCTTTAAGATTACAAGAGTGGGACAGCTTGTCGCAAAGGAGGCGTCAGAGAGGCTTGGCGTTCCATTTGGCATTATTGACTTATCCCTTGCACCTACGCCTGCCGTTGGCGACAGCGTGGGAGAAATACTTGAGGAGATTGGACTTGAATTTGCAGGGGCGCCTGGGACAACGGCTGCACTTGCCATGCTGAACGATCAGGTGAAAAAGGGCGGCGTTATGGCATCCTCCTATGTAGGCGGATTAAGCGGTGCATTTATCCCTGTAAGCGAGGACCAAAGAATGATAGACGCAGTATCGGCAGGGGCGCTTACCCTTGAAAAGCTTGAAGCCATGACGTGTGTATGCTCTGTTGGACTTGACATGATTGCAATACCCGGCGACACGAAGGCGACAACAATTTCAGGCATTATTGCAGACGAGATGGCGCTCGGAATGGTAAACCAAAAGACAACTGCCGTAAGAATCATACCTGTAATAGGAAAAACGGTTGGAGATACAGTGGAATTTGGCGGTCTGCTTGGTTATGCACCGATTATGCCCGTAAATAAATTCTCCTGCGACGAGTTTATCAATCGTGGTGGAAGAATCCCTGCACCGATACACAGCTTCAAAAACTAACAGCATATGCATTATAAAGGAGAAATTATGGTAAAGCCTGCTCTTTCCGAGCGTATTTTGATGAATATAGAAAAGCCTGCAAGATATATAGGCAATGAAGTAAATATGGTAAAGAAAAATCTTAGGGATGTGGAAATCAGAATTGCCATGTGTTTTCCAGATGTTTACGAAATCGGAATGTCCTATCTGGGTATTCAGATTATATATGACATGTTTAATCTCCGGGAGGACACCTACTGCGAGAGGGTGTACAGTCCATGGCCTGATTTGGACAAGATAATGAGAGAGGAAAAAATCCCTCTCTTTTCTCTTGAAACACAGTCGCCCATCAAGGATTTTGATATGCTTGGCATTACGATACAGTATGAAATGTGCTATACAAATATACTGCAAATTATTGATTTGTCGGGCATTCCTATATTTGCAGGGGATAGAAAAAAGGGCGACACGCTTGTTATAGGCGGAGGACCATGTACCGTTAATCCTGAACCGATGGCGGATTTTTTTGACATGTTTTACATCGGCGAGGCGGAAACCTCATACGGCGAGCTCATAGAGCTTATGAAAATATATAAAAAGACGGACATGACACGGGATGAATTTTTGAGAAAGGCATCTCATATAGCAGGTATTTACGTGCCTTCACTCTATGAGGTGACATACAATACAGACGGCACAGTAAGCAGCATAACCCCGAAGTATGTGGATGTGCCTGCAAAAATAAAAAGACAGGTTGTAACTGATTTTTCAAGGGTGTCCTATCCAATGGCGCCGGTTATCCCGTACCTTCAGGCAACACAGGACAGGGTGTGCCTTGAAATCATGCGTGGCTGCATCCGTGGGTGCAGATTTTGTCAGGCGGGAATGATATACCGTCCCACAAGGCAAAAGGACGTTAACATGCTGAAGGAATATGCAGAAAAAATGCTGGACGCAACAGGCTATGAGGAAATTTCCCTAAGCTCACTCAGCTCAAGCGACTATGAGCAGCTTGACGATTTGCTAAGCTATCTTATATCACTGAAGGAAAGCAGGCACGTAAATGTTTCGCTGCCCTCCCTTAGGATTGATGCATTTTCCCTTGACGTAATGAGCAAGGTGCAGGATATCAGGAAAAGCTCCCTGACCTTTGCTGCCGAGGCAGGCTCCCAAAGACTAAGAAATATTATAAATAAAGGCATTACTGAGGAGGATATCCTAAGTGGAAGCCGTCAGGCGTTTCTCGGAGGCTGGGATAAGGTAAAGCTTTATTTTATGATGGGGCTTCCCATGGAAACGGAGGAGGATCTGCTTGCCATTGCAGAGCTTGCCGAGAAAATTTCCGAGGAATATTTTGACGCAGTGCCAAAGGAAAAGCGAAATGGACGTGTTATGATAAATGCTTCCTCCTCTTATTTTGTACCAAAGCCCTTTACGCCGTTTCAGTGGGCGCCGATGACAGCCCCTGAGGAATTTACAAGAAGGGCGCATTTTGTAAAGGACGCCTTTATGAGGCAACGAAATAAAAAAAGCCTTAGGTTTACCTACCATGATGCAGGAATATCCATTTTGGAGGGCGTTCTTGCCAGAGGGGACAGGAGACTTTGCAAAAGCATATATGATATATACAAAAAGGGCGCCATATTTGACGCATGGACAGAATTTTTTAATATGGACACATACCTTGATGCCTTTCGGGAAAATCATGTGGACATGGATTTTTATACGGCAAGGGAACGGTCAGAGGACGAGATATTCCCTTGGGAGCATATTGATGTGGGCGTTTCAAAAGGCTTTCTTTTAAGGGAGTGGAAAAATGCAAAGGAAGGAAGGGTTACCCCGAACTGCCGCATAAACTGTCAGGGCTGCGGCTCTGCCGTATACGGAGGAGGTGTCTGCTTTGAAGCTAAGAATTAAATATGAAAAAACAGGTGTTTTAAGATTTATCGGACACCTTGATATAATGAGATACTTCCAAAAGGCAATCAGACGTGCAAAGCTTGACGTGGCATATTCAAAGGGCTTTTCACCCCATCAGATTATATCCTTTGCTGCGCCTATGCCTCTTGGAATGACCTCGTCAGGCGAATACTTTGACGGAGAATTTGAAAGCGTTACCTCATCTGCTGACATGATAAACAGATTAAATGACGTGATGGCAGAGGGAATAAGGGTTTTGGATATAACGCTGCTTCCTGAACAGGCAAAGCCCTCCATGGCGGCAGTTTCTGCATCGGATTATTTTATTTACAAAAATGATGAGAGCGAAAACGACTATATAGACAGGCTCACAGCCTCCATAGACGACTTGATGTCAAAGGAGGAAATCAATGTTTTAAAAAAGACAAAAACCAAGGAGGCGCTTGCTGACATTAAGCCGTATATATATGAGCTTAGTGCCTTTGAGTATCATATGCCGGATGAGTTTTTTAATGGCGGTTTTGATTCTCCCGCAGATAACAGACAAGGCGATGGGGAAAAAAAGAAAAAAGGAATTTATATGCTTCTTGCATCAGGAAGCAAAATGAATGTAAAGCCTGACCTTGTGATAGGGGCTTTGGCAGAGCATGCGGGAATTAAGTACAGCCCCTATGATTACAGAATACACAGAATAGAGACATACATGGGCGGCAAAGAAGCGCTTGTGCCGCTTTTTACGGCAGGAGAAAAATTTTAAGGAAGCACTTTTTTAGCTTGCTTTTGGGAGGAAAAACATGGACGCAAAATTTGTCATAACAAGCTATAACAATATCATGCTTGGCTGCCTAATCAATGATGGAAAGCCTGAAGATATAAGATGCTATGAGGAAACCTCCCTGATAGGAAATATTTATGTGGGAAAGGTATCTAATATTTTAAACAACCTAAATGCTGCCTTTGTTGATATACAAAGGGATATAAGCTGTTATCTGTCACTGGAGGATTATCACGGTGACAAGCCGTTAAGGGTAGGAGATGAGCTTGTTGTACAGGTGACAAAGGACAGCATAAAGACAAAGCAGCCGACAGTCACGACAAATATATCCATGACAGGAGAATATGTTGTGGTTCACTGCGATAAAACAGTCGGCGTATCGGCAAAGATAAAGGGTGATGCGTTAAGAAGTGCCTTAAAGGACGCAGCGGGCAGGGCTTTGGAGGAGTTTCAGGAACACAGGCTTTGTCAGGATATTTCCTACGGGGTTATTTTAAGAACAAAGTGCAAGGATATCCTGTCGGGCAAAGATGTTGTGTCAGACAAGGATATTGTGTCGGGCAAAGATATAAAAAGCGACTGTGATAGCTTAAACGTAATTTATGATGATGTTATGTCAACTGCCGAAAAGCTTGACACGCTGCTGAAAAATGCAGGCTATCTTAAGCTTTACTCTGTCGTAAAGGCAGGAGAGCCGCCATATATAAAGGACTTGGCGGGCATGAGTGACGATATAAGCATCATTACGGATGACAACAGCGTATATGGGGAGCTTTGTGAGTTTTATGGAAAAGACTGCGGGCGCATATCCTTTTATGCAGATGACAGCATTTCCTTAAATTCCATTTACAATATCCCTGTAACCATAGAAAAATGCCTGAAAAAAAATGCGTATCTGAAATCGGGCGGCTATCTTGTCATAGAGCCGACGGAGGCAATGACGGTTATTGACGTAAACAGCGGTAAGGCAATCAAGGGCAAAAACAGGGAGGAAGATTTATTTAAGATAAATGTTGAGGCAGCGTATGAAATTGCAAGGCAGATAAGACTTAGAAATTTAAGCGGCATCATTATTATAGATTTTATAAGCATGAAATCAACCGAAAATCAGATTTTGCTTGTGGATGAGCTGAAAAAAGCCACCATATCAGACTATGTTGGCGTAACTGTTGTTGATATTACAAGGCTTGGGCTTGTGGAGCTTACAAGGAAAAAAATAAGAAAGCCGCTGCATGAGGTTTTTTGAATTGAAAAGGATTTTTGGTTACGGAGGATGAATATGTTTCATTACGACTTGTTTCAATGGGTAGGTTTTTTCATACTTTACTGTCTTATAGGCTGGATAGGGGAAAGTATTTACGTTTCAATTGAACATAAGAAGTGGGTAAACCGTGGTTTTTTGCATGGTCCTTTTTTGCCTATTTACGGTTTTGGTGCAATTATAATACTTTTCTCCACTCTACCAGTGAGGGATAACGTAATTTTAACATTTCTTTTCGGCATGCTCGGTGCTACGATACTCGAATATGTTACGGGATATGTAATGGAGCAGATATTTCATGTAAAATACTGGGATTATACATATGAGCCCTTAAATCTAAATGGGTATATCTGCTTGGGATGCTCAATTACATGGGGAATATGTGCAATCCTGCTTACACAGCTTATCCATAAGCCCGTGGAACGGTTTTTGTTTCATATACCCAATATGGTGCTTTATGTATGTGATATGGTTTTTGTTGTCTATTTCATTTGGGATGTGATAGCATCTGCACAGGAGGCATTTGACCTTAAGGAGATGATACTCGCAAATGAGGATGTGCAAAGACTTCAAAAGAGGCTCGACGTTATAATAGCCGTAGCGGAGGATGATAAGGCAAGGCTTGAGGAGCACATTGCAGAGGTAAGGCTGGAGAAAAGAGCTGAAATAGAATATATAACAGATAAAATTGAAGCTGCAAGGGAGCGTATGAAAGAAAGCTACGGCAGATCGGGAAAAAGGGCAGATTATATTTTGAAGCGTAATCCCGGGGCAGTATCAAAACGGTATGGGCTTGGTTTTGATGCAATACGGGAAATCATTGAAAAGCATAAATAAAGGGAGGAATATTCGGTATACGAAAACATAATGCTTCCTATTGATTTTGGAAAGGAAAAATATAAGAAATCCGATAAAACGGAAATGATTAATGAAACACTTGAAAAAGTAGGCATGTCAGACTGCAAAAAACAAAAATGCCGAAGACTGTCAGGGGGAGAAAAACAGAGAGTTGCAATTGCAAGGGCAATTGTAAATAATCCTGATATTATTTTGGCTGACGAGCCGACCGGCTCCCTGGATGAAAAAAAAACGGCAGGGAGATTATGGAGATATTAGCAAAATTAAATAAAGACGGAAAAACAATAATAATCGTAACACATGATAATGACGTGGCAGCATATGCAAACCGAATTGTTCATATAAGAGACGGTATGTTAGTTGATGGCGGTAAAGTAATATAAATTTCCCCCTTGACTTTACGCCTGTAAGGTGCTATATTATGTGGGTATGCCGCACAGTGAGGTAGAAGTTTATGCTTTGTCATAAGGAGGAACCTGCTTCGTGGGAGGAGGTCTTATGACAAATTTTCTTTCGCATAACACCATAACTGGCGAGTAATGATAATAGGAGGTAACCATATGTACGCAGTTATAGCAACAGGCGGTAAGCAGTACAAGGTAGCTGAAGGAGATGTCATTAAGGTTGAGAAGCTTAATGCAGAGGATGGCTCTGAGGTATCATTTGATGTTGTTGCAGTAAACACAGGCAAGGATTTACTTTGCGGTGAGGATTGCAAGAAGGCTTCAGTTAAGGCGACTGTTCTTGAGCAGGGTAAAGGCAAGAAGGTTGTCGTATACAAGTACAAGAGAAAGACCGGCTATCATAAGAAGCAGGGACACAGACAGCTTTATACTAAGGTTAAGATTGATGCGATCAAGGCTTAGTTTGAATTATGATTAAGGTTACATTTTATAAAGCGGAGAATGAGGCATACAAAGGGTTTACGGTTGAAGGACATGCAGGCTATGCCAAAAAAGGACAGGATATAATCTGTTCGGCGGTTACGGCGCTTTCCTTCAATACGGTTAATTCCATAGAAGCATTGACCGACAACAAGGTTAAGGCAGATGCCGACAAATCAGGAAAGCTTATATTTGAGTTTTTGTCCCCGTCGGATGACAAGGGACAGTTGCTTGTAAAATCCCTTGTGATAGGACTTACGGACATATACAGGGAATACGGCGATGAATTTATTAGAATATACTTCAAGGAGGTGTAAGTATGTTAAGAATGGATTTACAGTTCTTTGCCCATAAAAAGGGTGTTGGTTCAACTAAGAACGGACGTGATTCCGAGGCAAAGAGACTCGGCGCAAAAAGAGCAGACTGCCAGTTTGTAAAGGCTGGTAATATCTTATACAGACAGCGTGGCACAAAGATACATCCGGGTGTAAACGTTGGACGTGGTGGAGATGATACTTTATTTGCACTTGTTGACGGTGTTGTAAAGTATGAGAGAAAGGGTAGAGACAAGAAGCAGGTTTCTGTCTATCCTGTAGCATCAGCAGAGTAATAAAAATGAAGGCTGTTGCACTGAAGCTTTGTGAAGGGGCTTCGGCGTGACAGCTTTTTTTCTTAAATAATATGCACAATACCGGTGCATTGTTGTGAAAGCGTAATCAGCTTGTAAATGATTATTTGAA
This sequence comes from Clostridium sp., assembly GCA_023664775.1. Classification (GTDB taxonomy): domain Bacteria; phylum Bacillota; class Clostridia; order Lachnospirales; family Lachnospiraceae; genus Coprococcus_C. Next base: position 54,747 of record JAMPEW010000011.1, read on the forward strand.
ATCAGGAGGTTTAAGGCTTATGTTTGCAGATAGGGCAAAAATATATATAAGCTCCGGAAAAGGCGGAGACGGACATGTATCCTTCAGGCGTGAGCTGTATGTTCCGAATGGAGGACCTGACGGAGGCGATGGAGGCGACGGAGGCGATGTTATCTTTGTTGTTGACCCGGGACTCAATACCCTTACTGATTTCAGGCATGTGAGAAAATATAAGGCAGGAGACGGCGAGGAGGGTGGCAAAAGAAACTGCCACGGCGCAAATGGAAAGGACATAATCTTAAAGGTTCCTGCGGGAACGGTTGTAAAGGAGTTTGAGACAGGCAAGGTGATACTTGACATGTCAAATAAAACAGAGCCGGTAACCCTTTTAAAGGGCGGCAGAGGCGGCAAGGGAAACAGGCAGTATGTGACTGCCGTTATGCAGGCGCCCAAATATGCACAGCCCGGCAAGCCTGCAAAGGAGATGTGGGTTACGCTTGAGCTTAAAATGATAGCTGACGTAGGCTTAGTCGGATTTCCAAATGTTGGAAAGTCCACATTTCTCTCAAGAGTTACAAATGCAAGACCGAAAATAGCCGATTATCATTTTACGACCCTGGTTCCAAATCTTGGCGTAGTAGACCTTGGAGAAAAGGACGGCTTTGTTATAGCTGATATACCGGGCATTATTGAGGGAGCATCGGAGGGCGTTGGTCTGGGCTTTGAATTTTTGAGGCATATAGAGCGGACAAAGGTGCTGATTCACATTGTTGATGCGGCAAGCGTTGAAGGACGTGACCCTATCGTTGACATAGAAGCAATTAACAATGAGCTAAAAAGCTACAATGAACAGCTTGCCTCAAGACCTCAGATAATTGCAGCAAATAAATGTGATGCCATGTCGCCTGACGACTATGAAACGGTAATTACCCTTATGAAAGAGGAATACGAGCCAAAGGGCATAAAGGTGTTCCCGATATCCGCCGTATCAGGCAAAGGGGTAGATGAGCTTCTTTGGTATGTCAATCAGCTTGTAAAGGAAGCGCCTGACGAGGTGATTGAGTTTGCGCCTGAGATTGATATAGAATTTATGGACGACCCTGAGCTTCCATTTGACGTTACAAAGTCAGAGGAGCAGGAGCACCTTTATCTTGTGGAGGGACCGCGGATTGAGAGAATGTTGGGCTATACGAATTTGGAATCGGAAAAGGGCTTTGCATTTTTCCAGAAATTCTTAAAGGACAATGGAATCCTGGAGCAGCTGGAGGAGCTTGGCATTGAGGAGGGCGATACCGTAAAGCTTTACGGACTTGAATTTGATTACTATAAGTAATCGTCAATTGTAAAACCGTGTTTTGAAAATGAGGAGTTTTGTAATTGTCTAATGATAAAAAGGACAAACTATAATTTGAGGAGAAATATATGACAAGCAAGCAAAGAGCATATTTAAAGGGGCTTGCCATGAATATGGACGCCATTATAAACATAGGAAAATCAAGCCTGACGCCTGAAATGACGCAGGCAGTGGCAGAGGCAATCGAGAAAAGGGAATTAATAAAGGTAGGCGTGCTGAAAAACTGCGCTGACGACCCAAAGGAAATTGCAGATATGTTAGCCGAAAGAACAGGAAGTCAGGTTGTGCAGGTGATAGGCAAGAAAATTGTTTTATTTAAGCAGAAGAAAAAGGATTCTAAAATAAAACTACCGTAATAAAATTATGTAAACTGATTTTGCATAAAAAAAGGAAGCCATGCTGTTATATACACAAAAATATATTGCTTGGAATGTTAAGGAGAACTATTGGATAATATTTTTTTAACGTCAAACTGTATAGGGATTTACGGTGGAACCTTTAATCCGCTGCATAACGGTCATGTTATGGTGATAAAGGAAGCAATCAGGCAATATGGGGATATTGAAAAAATTGTCCTGATGCCCAATCATGCACCCGCATATAAGGAGAGCAGATATATTGCTTCACCGGATGACCGTATTGCCATGCTAAGGCTTATGGCAAAGGATAACCCAAAGCTTGCTGTATCTGATATGGAGATAAGGCGTGGGGGCTGTACCTACACATATGATACGCTGAAGGAAATTACAAGGCAGAATCCGAAGCTTGCCATTTATTTTATCATTGGCTCAGATTCCTTTTTGAGCATCAATAAATGGTACAAATACGAGGAAATTCTTAAAATGTGTACCCTGCTTGTTGCACAGCGGGAGGATTCTCCTGCCGAGATAAATGAATTTAACGATAAGCTTAACAAGGATATAAGCTATGCAAGGGTATGCTTTTTAAAGGTAAAGCCTTACGAGGCTGCCTCCTCCGATATAAGAAAAAGTATCTCTGAGGGAAAATTTCCTGATGACAGAATGCCTGCGGTTATTGTAAAATATATCAAAGAAAATAAATTATATGGATGTGAGTAATATGACCCGTGAAAAAATACTACTGAGACTGAAAACAAAAATAAGCGAAAAACGTCTGGAGCATTCCCTTGGAGTGGAGTACACTGCGGCGGCGCTTGCGATGGTTTATGGGACAGATATTGACAAGGCAAGGCTTGCAGGACTTTTGCATGACTGCGCCAAGGGACTTACGACAAAGGAAAAGCTTGAAAAGGCGAGAAAGCACAATATTCCAATCAGCAAGGTGGAGGAAAAAAATCCGGACATGCTTCATGCAAAGCTTGGAGCCTTTTATGCCAGATATAAATATGATGTTGAGGATAAGGAGGTTCTTGGCGCAATAGAGTGTCATACAACAGGCAAGCCCAATATGACGATGCTGGAGAAAATTATATTTGTCGCTGACTATATTGAGCCAAACCGCAGATACGTAAAGGATATGGATGAAATACGCCGCAAGGCATTTGCTGACATTGATGCATGTATTATACACATATTAAAGAATACGCTGGATTATTTGGAGCAGCGTGAAGGGGATATAGACTATATGTCCAAAATGACATATAATTACTATGTAAACAATTCAAGATAATTTACGGAGGTACTATGGATTCTAAGGAATGTGTAAAAGTTGTTGTAGAGGCTTTGCAGGATAAAAAGGCAAATGATATACGCATAATTGACATACAGGAAATATCCGCAATGGGGGATTATTTTATCATTGCTGACGGCTCAAACCGCAATCAGGTTCAGGCACTTTCTGACAGCGTGGAACAGGCGCTTTTTGACGCAGGCGTAAAACTGAAAAATCGGGAAGGTTATGCAAATGGAGGATGGATTTTATTAGATTATTATGATATAATAATCCATATATTTTCAGAGGATGAACGTTCGTTTTATGATTTGGAACATATATGGAGAGATGGGAAGCACATGAACGTGGGAGATTTATAAAAACCTATGAAGTCTAATAACCTTATGAATGACAATTACAGAAGGATAAATCAGATATCAGCCAGATGTATGAGAGTTATCGTTGTTATGCTGCTCTTGATGTTTGGCTATTGCTGTTTTGTGGCAGATGTTGACAAGGCATTGCTTCTGATTTTTTTTGGAACAAGCATTATTATTGCCCTGATTCCAACCTTGGTTATTAATGTTTTTAGGTTTGACAGCTCACCGCTTACAAAGCATATTGTTATTGTATGCACCTGTCTGATTGCAACTATCATGCTTACAATGTTTTCGTCCTTTGCATTTCCGATTATGCTTTTTCCGATTCTTCTTGCATCCCTTTATTACAATCAGACGCTTGTTCTTTTTGCGTCCCTGCTTATGTCCTGTGGAATATTTGCATCAAATGTTCTTTCCATAAAATTTAATCATGTTTTTATCGGCAACAGATACGAAAATATTGAGGATGTCCTTTTAGGCTATACCGTTCCCCATATTGCAATTATATTTGGCATGTCGGTTGTTGCATATTTTATTGTCCAGAGAAATGCAATGATGATAAAGACGGCGACTGATACGGCGCTTACCATGCAGGAAAATCAAAAGGGGTTGATTTATTCCTTTGCGGAGATAAGCGAGAGTAAATCCAAATTTACAGGGGAACATATCAAAAGGGTGGCAGAATATATGAAGGTGCTTGGCAGGGCGTCAGGCTTTGATGAGGAATATGTTGACAAGCTTTCCACAGCCTCCATGATGCATGATATAGGAAAGCTGATGATAAGCGAGGAGATACTTGATAAGCCTGACAAGCTTACGGACGAGGAATATCAGATTATGAAAAACCACGTGCTTTACGGTGAGGCGCTTCTTAAAAACTGTCCCGGCGAGATGCTCAACCTTGCCTGTATTCTTGCAAAGGAGCACCATGAGAGATGGGACGGCACCGGTTATCTTGGCATGAAAGGGGAGGAAATTGCATATATCAGCCGTCTGATGGCAGTGTGCGATGTGTTTGACGCCCTTACGTCGGACCGGTATTACAAAAAGGGCTGGTCCCTAGAGGCAACCTTTGACGAGATTGTGCGGCTGAGCGGAAAGCACTTTGACCCAAAGGTTGTGAAGCTTTTTATCCAGCATTTTGATGAATTTAAGGCGATACATAATAAGATACCTGACAAACAAATATATTAAAACAGCTTAGGAGGTAACGTATGTTCCGTGTTATAAATGAATATATGAGTAAAGTACATTTACGGTCAGACAAAGAAATCTATGACAAGCTTAATACATATTTAAGCAGTTATGAGGAGATTGCCTATTTTACAGTGACCGTAAATCATAATGTATATGTTGTGGATATTAAGGTGGAAAACTATTCGCTTGCGCTTGCTGAGAAGCTTTTTGGCGACTTTAACAAAAATATTTCCTATCCTTATTCCGCATTGTATTTAAGGTTCAATGAGGGGAAATGTGTGAGATACAGATACATTACCTCACAGGAAAATAAAGACGCATTTTATTGCGATATTATCATTAGTTAGGAGGATTTTATTATGCCATTTATTGATTCAAAGGTAACAACAACAGTTTCAAAGGAGCAACAGCAGCAGCTTCAGGATATGCTTATTGCTGCCGCAGGAGAAATTTTAGGGAAAAGCGAGGGCTGGGTCATGCTTGGCTTTGAGCCTGAGTACACCATATATTTCAGGGGAGATGACAAAGCGCCTGCTGCATTTGTTGAGGTAAGCATTTACGGCGGTGAAAATAAGCAGGCATTTTCTGCATTTACAGGCAAGGTATGTGATGCCTTTCACAAGGTGCTCGGCATATCGCCTGACCGTGTATACGTAAAATATTATGCAACGTCAAACTGGGGCTGGAACGGCTCAAACTTTTAAATGAGGAATTAATATGAATAAAAAGCTTCTTATCGTCATTATGATCCAGCTTTTTGTTATTTTATTTTTTCTTGGAATACTTGTAGGCAAAAAGCTTGGAGCAAAGAACATGGAAAATGAAAACAGCCTAAAAAACGAAGCTTCCGTAAATGTGACTGAAAATCAGGAGAATACTTCCTCTCCTGTAGCGGAAGATAAATATGACAACGCACCTGATGAAAAAACTACGGAAGGTACGGAAAGTAATGTAACCATCAATCGGGATGTGGATTATGGGGCAATGGATGTTCCTGAACCCACAACAGATGACTGGCTTTTTACTGACGGCAATAGGATTTTGGACAAGGACGGCAACGAGGTTTGGCTGACAGGCGTTAATTGGTTTGGCTATAATACGGGAACAAACACATTTGACGGCTTGTGGGCGTCGGACTTAAATCAGTCCATACAGGAGATTGCAAATCACGGCTTTAATATTATAAGAGTGCCGATATCGGCAGAGCTTATCCTTCAATGGTCGAGGGGCGAGTACCCTGATGCAAACTTTAATCAGGCGACAAATTCATATCTTGTTGGAATGGACAGCCTACAGATATTTGAGTATGTTATAGGACAGTGCCGTGCAAACGGGCTGAAGCTTATCATAGACATACACAGTGCTGAGACAAATGCAAGCGGACACATGATTAATCTTTGGTATTCAGATAAGATTTCCATGGAGGATTACCTTGGTGCGCTTTCATGGATGGCAGACAGATATAAGGATGATGATACGATTTTAGTGTATGACCTTAAAAATGAGCCTCATGGTAAGCCTTACGAGGGTAACGGCGCTGCAAAATGGGATAATTCAACGGATGCAAACAACTGGAAATATGCTGCGGAGCAGGCGGCATACGCTGTACTTGACAAAAACCCAAATGTGCTTGTGTTTGTTGAGGGCATAGAGATTTATCCGACTGATATTAAGAAAAACGGCGATTTTTCATCGACAAATGATGATGATTACTATTTCAACTGGTGGGGCGGTAATTTGAGAGGCGTTGCCGATAATCCTGTTGATTTGGGTAAATATCAGAATAAGCTTGTATATTCCCCGCACGACTATGGACCTACAGTTTACGAGCAGCCTTGGTTTCAGGGAAGCTACGACTATGACAGCCTGATGAAGGACTGCTGGCATGACAACTGGTTCTACATCTATGAGGAGAACATTGCACCGTTACATATCGGCGAGTGGGGCGGCTTTATGACAGAGCCAAACATTACGTGGATGACGTATATGCGCCAGTTGATAAAAACATACAGGCTGCATCATACATTTTGGTGCTTCAACGCAAATTCGGGCGATACGGGCGGACTTGTCCTTGATGATTTTACAACATGGGATGAGGAAAAATATGCGTTTGTAAAGGAAGTCCTTTGGAGCGACAACGGTAAATTTATCGGGCTTGACCATGAAATTCCACTTGGAATAAACGGAATCAGTCTTGGGGATTATTATTAAAAATAAAGGCTGTGTAGATTGTTATGATTACAAATGCGCATCATGTAACGTAATCGTAATTATTATATTATTTAAGAATAGGAGACGACAAAATGAGTAGAAAACCTGTAGTTTTAATGGTACTTGACGGATATGGTCTTAGTGACAAAAAAGAAGGCAATGCAATTGCCATGGCAAACACGCCTGTTATGGATAAGCTTATGGCAGAGGCAGCATTTGCAAGAGGAAATGCATCAGGGCTTCATGTAGGACTTCCTGACGGACAGATGGGAAATTCCGAGGTTGGACATATGAATATCGGTGCAGGAAGAATTATTTATCAGGAGCTTACAAGAATAACAAAGTCAATCGAGGATGGAGATTTCTTTGACAACGAGGAAATGCTTGCTGCAATCAAAAACTGCAAGGAGCATAACTCGGATTTACATCTTTGGGGACTTCTTTCAGATGGCGGCGTACACAGCCACAATACACATCTTTATGCAATCCTTGAGCTTTGCAAAAGACGGGGGCTTTCCAATGTATATGTTCATCCGTTCTTTGATGGCAGAGATACGCCGCCGGCATCGGGCAAGGAATATCTTGAGGAGCTGATTGCTAAGATGAAGGAAATCGGCGTAGGCAAGGTTGCTTCCATGTCGGGACGTTACTACGCAATGGACAGGGATAACAGATGGGACAGAGTAGAGCTTGCATATAAATCACTTGTAACAGGCGAGGGTGTACAGGCTGAGGACCCTGTTTTGGCAATGCAGGAGTCCTACGATAAGGAGGTATATGACGAGTTCGTTTTACCTACTGTCATAACGGAAAACGGCAAGCCTGTTTCACTTGTAAAGCCGAATGATTCCGTAATATTCTTCAATTTCAGACCTGACAGGGCAAGAGAGATAACAAGAGCTTTTTGTTGTGATGAGTTTGACGGCTTTGCAAGGCCAAACGGACGCATGCCGCTTGTATATGTATGCTTTAAGGACTATGACGAGACGATACCGAACAAGCTTGTTGCATTTAAGAAGGAGGAGGTATCAAATACCTTTGGTGAGTATCTTGCTGCCTGCGGCAAAACACAGCTTCGTCTTGCCGAGACGGAAAAATATGCACACGTTACATTTTTCTTTAACGGCGGTGTTGAGGAGCCAAACAAGGATGAGTCAAGGATTCTTGTGAAATCACCTGCGGTTGCGACCTATGACCTCCAGCCGGAGATGAGTGCACCAGAGGTTGGCGTAGACCTTGTTGAGGCGATTAAGTCAGATAAATATGATGTAATCGTGATTAATTTTGCAAATCCTGACATGGTTGGACATACAGGCGTAATCCCTGCGGCAATCAAGGCTGTTGAGCGTGTTGACCAGTGCGTGGGAGCTGCCGCTGAAGCCGTAAAGGAGGTGGGAGGCGTCCTGTTTGTCTGTGCCGACCACGGAAATGCAGAGCAGATGATTAACTATGAGACAGGCGAGCCGCATACGGCACATACTACAAATCAGGTGCCTTTTATCCTTTACAATTATGAGGATGGCGTTAAGCTTCGCGAGGGAGGCTGTCTTGCTGACATCGTTCCTACTCTGCTTGAGATACTTGAGCTTCCACAGCCTAAGGAAATGACGGGCAAGTCGCTTATTGTGAGATAAATTTAACTTTTGTGGCAATTGAGTGTTTATTTGTAGTAGGAAGGAGAAAACAAATGAAAAAGTTTTTGCAGGAATTTAAGGAATTTGCACTGAAGGGTAATGTTATGGATCTTGCCATCGGTGTGATTATCGGTGCGGCATTTCAGAGCATTGTTACTGCCTTTACCGAGTGCGTAATTAATCCGCTTATCAACAGCTTAGGCGGTGCCGAGGTTGCAGGTCATATTGAGATATTTAACACCGGACAGTACATTGAATATGGCGCGCTTATCACTGCAATTATAAATTTCATTATAATGGCATTTGTGCTGTTTCTGATGATGAAGGCGATAAATAAGCTTATGGCTGCAGGCAAGAAAAAAGAGGAAGCAGTAGAGACAAAGACAACGAAGGAATGCCCATATTGCAAGTCAGAAATTCATATTGATGCCACAAAATGTCCGCACTGTACCTCTGACGTGTAAAAAATTATACGGATAAACACAATTTTAAAGAAAAATGTATAAACGCAGGCGACACTGCACATACTTTTCATAGGTAAAACCGGACAAAGGTCTAATTTGATGGAGGTTGGCTATGAAAACGGATAAAATAACATATGTGCAGGCAAGAGAAATTCTTGATTCCAGAGGAAATCCTACGCTTGAGGTTTATGTTGAATGTGAATGTGGTGCGAACGGTTCGGCTTGCGTTCCTTCAGGCGCTTCTACAGGCGAGCATGAGGCACATGAGCTTAGGGATGACGATAAACGATATTTGGGACAAGGCGTTGAAAAGGCTGTCAATAACGTAAATACACGTATTTGTGATAAGCTTACGGGAATGGATGTATATGATCAGATTGCAATTGATAGGCTGATGATTGAGGCAGACGGCACGAAAAACAAGTCAAAATACGGTGCAAATGCAATACTTGGCGTATCGCTTGCCGTAGCAAGAGCAGCGGCAGCGTCCCTGAATATCCCGCTTTACAGATATATTGGCGGCGTTAATGCAAAATATATGCCTGTTCCAATGATGAACATTTTAAATGGTGGAAAGCATGCAGACAATACGGTGGATTTGCAGGAGTTTATGATAGCGCCCGTGGGAGCGCAGGATTTTAAACATGCAATGGAGATGGCATGTGAAATCTATCATAACCTGAAAAAGGTTTTACGTTCGAAGGGACTTTCTACGGGTGTTGGAGATGAGGGTGGTTTTGCCCCAAATCTTGCAACCTCTGCTGATGTCCTTGATACGATAATGGAGGCAATCGAATGTGCAGGCTATGAGGCTGGCAAGGATATAAAAATTGCAATTGATGCGGCAGCCTCTGAGCTTTATGACGATAATTCCGACAGATATTATTTTCCGGGCGAGAGCAAAATGGCAGGCAAGGATATATACAGAAATGCCGAGGAAATGGTACAGTATTATGAAAATCTCGTGGAAAAATATCCGATTTACTCTATTGAGGACGGCTTAAATGAAAATGACATGAAGGGCTGGAAGCTGCTTACCTACAGACTTGGCGAGAGAATACAGCTTGTGGGGGACGACCTTTTTGTTACAAATACGGAGCGTCTTAGCGCAGGCATCAAGGATGAGATTGCAAATTCAATCCTCATCAAGCCAAATCAGATTGGTACGCTGACGGAAACCTTGGATGCCATTGCAATGGCACAAAGAGCAGGCTACAAAACAATCATAAGCCATAGGTCAGGCGAAACAGAAGATACGTTTATTGCCGACCTTGCTGTTGCAGTAAATGCAGGACAGATAAAAACCGGAGCGCCATGTAGAAGTGACAGGACGGCAAAATACAACAGGCTTATGAAAATAGAATTGGATTTAGGAAAAAATAGTATTTACGGCATGGATATAAAATAATAGACTAAAAGGGGCTGTCGCAGTAGGGATTTATGGCACACATAAAATTACGCTGACAAGCCTCTTATATTTTGTATTTTTATAGTTACCGGCTATCTTTAGCATATTGATATTTTGTCTTTTCTATTATGTGGGGCACGGACTGCCCACTGAGTGCACAGCCTTATGCTGTCAAACAGTATGTGTATTTTGAATTGCAACTTTTTAAGACCGCAAGAATACCTCGCATTTGAAATTTGCGATGTTTGATTACATGCTGCTTAAGCGAAACTCGCTTCGCTCAGACAACGCTACGCAGCATGTTTCATCGCAAATTATCAAATGTGGGTATTCTAAACGGTCTTGTTG
>JAMPEW010000012.1 GCA_023664775.1 Clostridium sp.
TGCTTTATTACGAACATCTTATGGAGCATTTGAGATGGAAAAATCTCGGTCATGTCCTCGCTGGAGGAAATGGGGAGGTAGGGGATATTGAAGGAAAGAACGAGCTCCAACAAGCATATGAGCTTGGTGCAGCTATTAAATAATTTATAAGAAAGGAAACAATATTATGAAAAAAATTAATTTACCACAGGCGGAACAGGAGAAGTGATAACCCACAGGTCAGCGTCAGAATTTCCATATGTAAAAAAATATTAATAGGGTGTACGTAAAATACCGATAGTTTATATAATAATATAAATAATCAATAAAAAGAACAAATGTTCCAATACATAGTTGACAAATGTTTTTCTTTCATGTATGATTGGAAATACCAAACGGAAGCCATAATTATAGTAGACTACATTTATAAAAGTATGATTCAAAAAGGAGGAGTTCTTATGGAAAATGCGTTAAATGTTGCAAAATATTTGTATGATACGTATTTCGAGCGTTTCAAGCGTCCGATGGATGAAATGAAGATGCATAAATTAATGTATTTTGTTCAGAGAGAGTCCTTGATGTTTCGCAAAGATGTGCTGTTTGATGAGGCTTTTTTAGGATGGAAATATGGTCCTGTTTTGGCTTCTGTGAGAGGCGAATATTTGAAAGGAAGCTTGTTTGCATCAGTGGGCGGTACTGTATGCGAAGAAACAAAGCAACTGGTAAACAGCGTATTAGATAGGTACAGTGAAGTATCTTCATGGAAGCTGAGTAGCTTATCACATGGAGAATTTTCGTGGAAATGTGCAAGAAAAGGCTTGGAGCTGTCCGACAATGGAAATGTGAAATTGACTGTCAATGCGATGAAGGTAGATGCTGCGAGGGAACTGGCATCGAGAAAAAACAATTAATTTGTTTGGGATGAGGTGATGACAATCAATACGGATGATAAAAGAAAATATTTCCAAGGATTTCATGCTGAAATATTGACCTCAAATCAAATGAATCACCAGCTTATACAAGATTTTTCTGCAACCGATGATGGAGAAGGCTTAGAGTATTATCTGAAAAATTATGCTTGGTCTGCGGACTTAGAGGGTGAGACGAAAGTATATTTGGTAAAAGATTTGGTATTTTTTGGGAAGTTATTGTTCCATTGGTGTGTGAAATAACAGGTAAGCTGGGGTGCAAATATCTTTATCTTTTCGCTGCTGACCAGACAAATGATGCAGAAGTAAAAAAATTAATACAGTATTATAAAACTGAACTGAAATTCTCTGACGTTGAAGACTTGATGCGTATTTCCTGAAAAGTAACAAGGCATCTGAATTTGAAATATATAGGCTAGAGGTTGAGAAACTGGAAAATAAGAAAGAAATGGCGGGAATTACAGGAGAAGCTTTACCGGACGCTGTATTAAACCGTGATATTAAAGTCCCGACAAAAGAGGTATCATATCCAATTTTGTACTACTAATCATACTGATATTGGATATTTTGATTAAGGTTTTGATGATTCATTAAACTGAAATTCAATTGATTACAGCTAATCATTTACTGGTATTTGAAAGAATAGTTTGGTATGATGTTAATTAGATAAATTCTATAACCATAAAAATATTATACTATAGCATATAGGATTAATTGAACAACATGGCAAAGATAATTAGAAAAGGACACCAATTAGAAGAAGAATACTATGCGATAAAGCGGGAACAAGCTGATAAAAAAGCAAGGAATATAAGGTCATTTCGTAAAGTCACATTTGCACTTATCCTAATTTATGCCGTAGCCATTACAATTAGTGTACTGACAGATATAGTTTTAAATGTATTTCTTCCGATGACTTTATGCTTTATAACTGTTTGGCTGATTGTCGCATCTGTGTGTTTAAGCAATGGTGCTTCGCAATATAATGATACAGATATTCTTGTTTCAGGAATACATGGTGAAAGAAACGCTGCAAAGGTGCTTGCCGGACTTCCGGATAGTTATACTGTATTTCAAAATGTAAAGGTTTCTTATGGTAATAAAACAAGTGAGATTGATAATATTGTTGTTGGGAAAAGTGGAGTATTCATTATAGAAGTTAAAAATCATAACAGCCACATCATTGGGGACGTAAATGATACATATTGGATTCAGCATAAAGTTGGACGTGGCGGTACGCCTTATACAAATCAGATGTACAATCCCGTTAAGCAGGTTGGAACACACATATACTGCTTGGCAAATTATTTGAGACAGAACGGCGTTAATATACATATTGAAGGAATGGTATATTTTGTGAATGAAGCTTGTATGTTAAGTCTTACAGGTAACAGTGCTATTTCTGTCTATTCAAGGTATTATCGTGAGGAAGAATTGCTTTGTAGAAAAATTCTATCAGGAAATTATAATTTGGATTGGAACAGTATAAAACATATTTGTAAATTGCTTAATCAACTGTAATACGAATCTCTTTCCATGCGAGGAAATAAGCTGGAAGATTTTGGGTAGATGGTGGTTTAGGAGGGATTGTATATTTTGTAGCTTGTTAAGATTTGTTGTACGTATAGGATGAAATATATTGTGAAGAGGTTATAGCTCGGTAAATGGAGATAGGACATTTACCGGGCTTTTTTGAATGCGCAGTTTTTTGGACACGAATTATCTTGTGATTTTTAAAAGTGAGGAAGAAATAGCATGTCAGACATTGAAGCTCTGATTATCCGCGGGACCATTATATTTGTCCTGTTTGGCGGAAGGATGTTGAAGTGGTACTATGCACTTAGTACTGGTACAATGAGCTTAATGACTTTTTGGAAAATGTCTAGTATAATCGATTTATGGGTTAATGCGATGGATGGTGGAGTGTGAAGCTGTCGTGCATTAAATGGGAGGGATAATTGAAAGTTATCCGTTACCATTTGGTGCTTTTTTTAAACTTATGATATTTGAATAGGAAATGTTGTTATATGAACAGAACGGAGGGGTACGTTGAATAAAAACATATGGAAAAATTATATATATAATTATGTTTCTGATAATAATATTGTGGATTTTTACAACAAATTTTTGGAAACATTTGAAAACGAATGGAATACTTATATTTCAGAATATGAATTTAATGATTTATGTCAACTTAGTAACGGTAATAGATTGCGCCCAATGCTTGTTTATTGGGGATATTTATTAAATAAAGAAAATGAAAGGTTATTTGATATTTCTAGCGAAGAGTTAAATTATATAGTAAAACCTTGTATAGTGATAGAATCAATACACAAGATGTCATTACTTGTAGATGATTGGATCGATGGAGATATAGCTCGTCATGGCGCTCCTACATTTCATACTCTTTACGGTTCAGACACAGCAGTACTATTAGCGATGAATTTATTATTGAAAGCATATTTAGAATTAAGCCATTATTTGAGCAATTCAAATTTAGATACTTATTGTAAAACCTTACCTATGGCACTACAAATTGCATATGATATGACAAAAGGTGCATTAAATGAAATTTCATCAAAAGATGTTACTCTTGATATTGCAAAAGTAAAAGAAATTGTATCACTTGAGACATCTTCCATTATTAGACATGCTGTGATCATCGGTTATTCAGTAAGGGGATATAATAACGAAGAGATACTAGATTTACTGGATGATATAGGGTATTGTTGCGGTTACATATTTCAAGCGCTTAATGATTTGGAACCCTTTGGAAATGTTAATGATTTAATGAAACATAAGGGTGGTTTAACAACTGATGTATTAAAAAGCAGAAAAAATATTGTTATTGCATATATTTACGCATGGGCAGAAGAGAACGAGATAGATAAACTCTCATCATATCAAGATCCTAGCAGTATGTCTGAATATGTTATACAGTTAATAAATAAATATCAAATCAAGAAACATATTATGACTGAAATTTCAAATCTTCAGTCAAGGATTAAAGATCGTATATCGAAAATAGAAAAGAAAACTTCCTGTTTTAACTGGTGCAAACATTTTAATAATTTTATTGAAATTACAATTAATGCAAGTAAAAAGAGAGCATCAATTTAATAATCCGATGCTCTTTAAGTCTGCTACAGTTGAAATGATGACTGATGAAAAATTGGTAACAGATGCCAACACCGGAACAACCCATGCATATGATGTTTTTAATGTATATTTTCGGTCATACAAGCGGAGCATAATATCAAGATATGTGATTTTATTAGCCACATTGCTTTTTTCATATAGTTGTTTATAATTATAAATACTTTGCGATATTAAATTGTCATAAATCTTATGTAAGAACCAATTTCTCACATAACTTGAGAAAGGAATCATAATAATTATTGCTAACAGTATTATTATCCATGTACACAGTAAAGGTATAAATTGATTTGATGAAAATCTATCATAAAATATAATCTGGATGCTATTGACGGGAGAAAATATAATAAATAATAATATAAAAAGAGAACCAAGAATAATAAACTTGTTTCTGCATCCGCTACTATATTCTTCTAAGAGTGCAAACCATTCTGTTTTTTCAGGTATTAGTTCATAAAATTTCCCAGCTTTGATTTTTGAAATGTGATTAAGCAGCAGCATAATATGAATATATTGTTGAAATATTATAAATGCCAAAAAAACGACAATATCTAATGCAAATAAACTATATACCCCAATGGGATTAATCTTTACGAATCCAAGAACTATAGATATACATGAAAAGTAAATACATGCAAAAACGCAAAGAAAAATATTTAAATTAGAATAATTTTTTTGCAAGTAATTCATTTGACATTTAAATAATGCTGGATCACCTGTTAACTCAATTTTTAATTTATCATTTTTTTGCTCTATATACTTTATGGTATGACAAAGGAACAAATAAAGAGAAAAACCAAATAAGCCTTTTAACCAATATAGGGGCATATTATCAATTGCATCAAAAATGAAACCTATTATAACGGCAAGCGTTGCAATAAGTAGATGGACATGATTTTTTTGTTTACAAATTATATTTATAATTCTATGATAAATTGTATTTTTTCTTTCTACTATTGAAATTTTATTTTGATGATTAGCGTTATTACATTTTTTTCTGTTTTTATTCCGTCTTGGCTTTTTCTTTTTTTTCATATAACAACATTTCCTATTCAAATATCATAAGTTTAAAAAAAGCACCAAATGGTAACGGATAACTTTCAATTATCCTTTCCTTTCCCCACAAAAAACTGCGAAGCCTGACGCTCCGCAGTCCTCCTCAAATATGAAACTCCCTCCTCGGATGTTTATTTTTCAAAATATCCTTCTGTTTAGCAGTTGTGACATGAGTATATATTTCGGTAACATTTATGGAGCTGTGTCCGAGCAGTTCCTGAATGTACCGTATATCAACGTCCGCATCCAAAAGGCTGGTTGCAAATGTGTGACGGAACATATGAGGAGTAATGTGAATATTAATACCTGCAAGAGAGGTGTATTTATTTAACATTTTCCGTACATACTGGTCGGAGACGGGTTGACCCGCCCTATTTGTGAAAAAGTAATTACTTTGTGCAATCAGGTCGTGAAAGCAGTTGTAGTATTCCTTTAATATGTTAAGCACATCCATATTTTCAATTTGGATTCGTCGTTCCTTGGCACCTTTTCCGAAAATAAGAATTGTGTTGTCCAGTAAATCCACATCAGACGCTTTCAGCAGACACAGCTCTGAAATTCGTATTCCCGTCGAAAAAAGAAGCTCAACAATGGCTATGTCTTGTAAGGTTTTTCTCTTTTGATAGTCGGTTGCTGCCGATTCGTGCTGCCTGTAAATGGTACGGAGCAGACTCTCCAAAATAGGCAGGGGGATTATTTTCGGGAGAATGACGGGCTCCCTGAATTTAATTTGTATTTTATTAAAGGGGTTTATTGTAATCAAATCCTTGTATTCCAAATAGTGAAAGAAAGCCTTTACGGACGCTATTTTTCGTTTGGCTGTTTTGGGCTTACAGGTTTGGTGTAGGGAAGCGATAAAGGCTTCAATGGAATCTACCGTAATATCGGTGATGTCCTCCATTTTAAGACATTCGGAAAACTGGCGTAAATCAATTCGGTATGCCTTAATGGTTTTTGCGTCCAAACGTTTTTGGGTTTTGCAGAAGGTCAGATAGTTGGAAATGTTTGTCGTTAAAGTATTCATGAAAGTCTCCTTTTTTGAAAGTATTTTATCAGGCAGAATATCGGGATGAAAAGTCCAAACTGGCACAATGTCATTATTTGTGGTACAATAAGCTAAGTAGCTTTTCGGAAGTTGGCAAAATAAATAAGAAAAATGTAGAGAGAATATATACTGTTTCATTTCCATATTTTGTGGACTTACTAGAAACAATCTGATACTGTGTCACTATAGGATGGGACTTTGAATTTAGGTAGAGAACCTCGGTTCGTGCGTAACGTACATATTAAAGTATTGCCTATGGAATTTGCTAAATGCTTACTAAGATTTGAATTACAGTGTAAAAAGGGTTGGATTTTGTTTGAGTGGACAAAACGCTTCGGAGAAAGGCAGGTGATGCCAAGTGACAAAGAAGAAAAAAACGATGATTATTGTGATGGCGGTTATGCTTTTACTTGCATTGTCTGTCGGTATTTTTGCTATGGAAGTCAGGAACAAAAAAACTGATAAAAATGCAGAGGGCGTTGAAACTGTACTGTTGGATAATGCTAGTCCAACAGACTTGGTATCGGAAAAGGAAACTGCTACCGAAACGGAAAATGGCAGCAATACGGAAATTCAGACCATAAAGGAAGATGTATCAGAGGATAACCTTTTAGGGGCATACGATGAAGCTGGAAAAAACACGGAGGAATCTGCTAACACAACGAATGATAACAAACCGACAGAAAATATAACGAACAATCAAGCGGCACAAGCATCACAATCAACAGGAAGTACAACTGACAATAATACATCATACATAGCACAATCAGTAGGAGGCATAGCAGGCAATCAAGCGGCACAAGCATCACAATCAGCAGGAAGTACAACCAACAATAACACATCATACATGGCACAATCAGTAGGAGGCATAGCAGGCAATCACGCAGCACAAGCATTACAAACGGCAGAAGCTACGAATGATAACAATACAACTGACACAACACAAGCAACAGGAAATGCGACCAACAATAATACAACACAATCAGCGGGAAGTACGACCAACAATAATACATCACAATCAGTGGGAAGTACGACCAACAATAGTACATCTCAATCGACAGGAAATACAGGCAATCACGCATCACAGACGCCAACCACAACGGAACAGTCGTCAGGCGGAAATCAAGGGGGTAATGGTGGCAATACGCACCAGCATACATGGGAAGCACAGTATCGAACCGTTCACCATGATGAAGTGGGACATTATGAAAATGTGTGGAGAGAAGCTTGGGATGAGCCGGTTTATGAGACACATAACTTTTGCAATTATTGTGGGATAGATATCACGGCAACGGGAGTAGGATTAGGACATTGTACAGTATGTGGACCGCCATATCCTCCAGACCATCCGCTGTATGGTCAGTTTGAAACCCAAGGTTCCAGCTACAGCTCCGGACACGTCCAAGTCGGAACAACCCATCACGAAGCAGGCTACGAGAAAAAATGGGTTATAGACAAGAAAGCAGGCGACGATCAGGTATTAGACGGATATAAATGTACGACTTGTGGGGCAACCAAATAGAATAACAATATTAACAGCAGAGCAACAAGGCATTTGTCGAAGGTAGCTGTCTATTTGTGTTTGCCTTAAATCTTTACTGCGACAACCATTCTGCGTTTAGCCTGCTAGAAAGAGGGCTGAAAGAAACTACAAAAACTTTCAACATACGGTTAATAATGTCAGTGCATCTGCCGATGTATATAATAACTTATAATGTTTCAAAGGGATTTGAACGATAAACACTTCAAGGATGAAGTAATATATCTAAGGTATCGTGTGCGATACTTGTTTTTGCTATATTTTTTGCCCTTGTCGTGGGCTCATTTTCCTATGAATTGTAGAAATTGTTTATGATTTTACTATGTAATGTGGCAGCATATTTTTAATTTGCTTCACAAATATGTGCATAGCATACAAAATGAAAGGGGAATGAAAATGTCGGGTCTTTATGGCGTATCTGCATATCAGCAGACAAACGGAGCATGGAACAATAAAACAAACAGCACAAAAAACGAAAAGACAACTACAACAACAAACACGGACAAAGAGGCAGGCAAGTCTGATAGCGTGAAAATAACGGAGTTTAATCCGATTGACACAAAAAGCTCCTTAGTGCCTACAACAAAAGCAGGGTATGGAACGGTTATCGGAAATGTGGAGCTTTCTGACAAGGCAAAGGATTATTATGGTAAGCTGAAAGCAAAATTTGGCAACATGAATTTCATACTTGTCAGTGAGGATATGAAGTCACAGGTTCAGGCAAATGCGGCAGCTTACGGCAATGCCAATAAGCAGGTTGTCCTGATTAATGAGGAAAAGCTTGAAATGATGGCAAATGATGAATCCTTCCGAAAGAAATATGAGGGAATTATCGCCATGTCACAGCTTAAGCTTCAGGAGGCAAAGAACAGTCTTACAAGCAGTGGTGCCAGCTTAAAGAATTTTGGAATGTCAGTAGATTCAAATGGAAAGGCAACATTCTTTGCAACAGTCGAAAAAGCAAATAAAAAGGCTGCTGAAAAGAAGCAGGCGGCAAAGAAGGCTGCAAAGGCAAAGGATAAGAAGCGTGCCGAGGAAAAGGCAAAAGAAAAGAAGCTTGAGGAAAAGCGTGCGAAGGAAAAGGCAGAGGAAAAGGAAACAGACGAGATTTCAACTGAGGCTGATGACAAAGAGTATGTAGTAATAGAGGCAAATTCAATGGAGGAGCTGATAGATAAGGTTTCTGCATATGCATATGATAATAAGTCAGTGCTTTCTGAAGGCGAAAAGCAGGTAGGACAAAATATTGATTTCAGAGGCTAGAACAAAGGGGCTGTTGGTGTGCGACAGCCCTTTTTTTGTGCGTTCCATATAGACAATTACCATAAAAAAGCTATCATATGGATATAAAATAGTATTGCCTTATCACATGAGAAATAACTATAAATGCAAAGAAAACGGATTTGCAGGCATTGACAGTCAGGAGGGCTTATGAAAAAAACGGTAAACATTAAGATTACAAAACCACAGTATACAACAATTACGGATGTTACATTTGCGCAGACTGACTTTTGGTTTGGGCACAGCCGCAGGGATTTGAAGCTGGATATTATTTATCCTGAGGATTGTGAAAAAAGATACCCTTGCATCGTTTGGATTTGTGGCGGCGGCTGGAGAATATTGGATAAATCGGCACATTTGGCTTACCTGTCAATGCTTGCGAGAGAGGGCTTTGTTGTGGCAAGCGTAGAGTATAGGACAAGCAATGAGGAACAATATCCTGCACAGCTTAAGGATGTAAAGGCGGCAATCCGTTACCTGAAGGCACATGCAAAAAGATTTTGTATTGATGAAGCCCGCTTTGGAGTTATGGGAGAATCTGCAGGGGGACATCTTGCTGCCTTGTCGGCATTGGTATCGGACCATGCGTTTGAGGAGGGACAGTATTTGGAGTATTCAAGTGCTGTTCAGGCAGCTTGTACATGGTATCCTGTCGTAGATTTGACAGGCTTTTCCTATCCGTCAACAGATGCGGCTGCGGCATCCATTGAGTCTGAGCTCCTTGGCTGTAATGTGGAACGCAATAAGGAAAAGGCACTTTCGGCAAGCCCTATAAGCTATGTTACAAAGGAGGCACCGCCATTTTTGATTATCCATGGAACCGATGACCATACAGTACCCTTTCCACAGGGAGAGCTTTTGCATGATAAGTTAGAGGCAGTAGGCTGTGATGTGAAATTAATTGCCATTGAGGGTGCGGAGCATGCGGAGACGAGGTTTTTTCAGGATGAAGTATGGGAAGAAATTATTTTATTTTTTAAGGAAAAGCTATAGCTATGTGTTTAAAATATAGCTGTGGTATGTTATAATTTACACTGATAGCATTATAAGATGCAGGCATTAAAAATTAAATAAATATTTGGAGGAGTATAAGTGAAATTAAAAGAGCTTCAAGGATACGGCAAGATAACAATACAATGCCATGATAACCCTGATGCTGACGCAATTGCATCGGGTTATGGTTTGTATTGTTTTTTTAATGATAATGGAAATGATGTAAGGCTTGTATATAGCGGGAGAAATGAAATCAGCAAATCAAATTTAAAGCTGATGGTGGAAAAGCTTAACATACCGATTCAGTATATCAGTCCTGACAGTGCTAAGGAACTGCATTTCGATGGATTGCTGATTACCGTGGATTGTCAATATGGGGCAGGAAATGTAACAAGGCTTGAGGCTGACAATGTGGCGGTTATAGACCATCATCAGATTGAAATTGAAAATACGGATATGAGCTATATTATTCCCGGCGTGGGAAGCTGCTCCACCCTTGTGTGGAACATGCTTTTAGAGGAAGGCTATGTGGTAAATGATGATAATGGTCTTGGCACAGCCCTGTACTATGGACTTTATACGGACACAAATCAGTTATCAGAGATTAACAATCCGCTGGACAAGGATTTGAGGGAGGGCGTTGTATTTGACGCAAGCCTGATTAATCAGTTTAAAAATTCTAATTTGTCCCTCAAGGAGCTGGAGGTTGCAGGTATTGCCATGCTCAGATACAGCTTCAATGATGAGTATGGCTTTGCAGTCATAAAATCGCAGCCCTGCGACCCTAACATATTGGGACTTATCAGCGATTTTCTCCTTCAGGTTGACTGTATTAATGTTTGTGTTGTTTATAATGAGACAAACGACGGATATAAAATATCGGTTAGAAGCTGTATAAAGGAGGTTAATGCAAGCGAGCTTGCCGCTTTTATCACTGAAGGCGTAGGCTCAGGAGGCGGACACTACGAAAAGGCAGGGGGCTTTATCAGTGAAAGGCTCTACAGTGATAAATACAAAAATCTACATCCTGAAGCTTACTTCAACAATCGTATGCTTGAATATTTTGATTCATTTGATTTGATATATGCAAAGGATTATTGCGCCGATATTTCCGGCATGAAGCTGTATGAGAAGAAAAAACTGCCCGTAGGCTATGTAAATATATGGGAGGTGCTTCCACTTGGAACGCCGATTACAATCAGAACGCTTGAGGGTGATGTTGACATGGTTGTTGAGTCTGACTTGATTGTCATGATTGGAATAAGGGGAGAGGTTTATCCCAATCGCATGGAGAAATTCAAGCGCACATACACAATGGAGGATAGGGAGTACATATATGAGAGTGACACCGATATGAAATATATCCCAACCATAAAGGTACGAACTACAGGAGAAAATCTTGTGCTTACTGATTTTGCCAAGTCATGTGTTCCAAGTGGAACGGTTAAAATTTATGCAAAGCCTCTTTTGCGGGGCGTAAAGGTTTTTACGGCGTGGGACAAGGGTAAATATATGCTTGGAAAGCCCGGGGACTTTCTTGCCGTAAGAAATGATGATATGCATGACGTATATGTAATCGAAAAGAAGATTTTTGCGAAAAGCTACAGTGAGGTATAAGGATGAAAGAAAAGCCTGAAAGAAAATATATGTATGATGCATTTATAAGCTATCGTCATGCGGAGCCCGACAAATTTATTGCTGAAAATCTGCATAAATGTCTTGAGGCATTTAAGCCGCCCAAAAGCGTTTTAAAGTCGGGGAAGGCTTCCCGTGAAAGGATAGAGCGGGTTTTTCGTGACAAGGAGGAGCTGCCGCTTACAAATAATCTTGAGGATCCTATTGTAAATGCCCTGATGCAGTCCGAATATCTTATCGTGATATGCTCGCCAAGATTAAAGGAGTCCGTTTGGTGTAAGAAGGAAATAGAAATATTTAAGCAGCATCATGGAAGTGAAAAGGTTTTGGCTGTTCTCGTTGAAGGAGAGCCTGAGGATTCCTTTCCTGAAGAATTGCTTTATGCAGAGGAATGTTTTTTGCGTCCTGACGGAACGCAGGAGGTAACGAAAAAGGCGATTGAGCCTCTTGCGGCGGACGTCAGGGGAAGAAGCAAAAAGGAGATGTTAAAGGCATTGAAGGCTGAGCTTTTGCGGCTTGCAGCGCCAATGTTTTCAGTTTCCTATGACGATTTGCGCCAGCGGCACAGAGAAAAAAAGCTTAAAAAGGTGATTGCAGTTTCTATTGTATCGGCTGTTATTGGTCTGATGATCGGGGCTGTCAGCGTCGTAACAGCACTGCGAATAAAAAAACAGAAGGAGCAGATTGAAAAGCAGGCAGACCAAATTGCATTACAGACAGATGAGATAAAGGAACAGAATGCAAAGCTTTTGGAAAACCAGTCGGTAAACCTTGCAAATGAGTCCCTGCGCCTTTTAGAGGAGGGTGACAGGGAGGGCGCTGTATTAAAGGCAACCCAGGCACTTACAGAGTACGAGGGAATAAAGCTGCCATATACGCCTGAGGCTAAGTATGCACTCTGCGAAAGCCTGCATGTGTATGATTTTGGTACAACTATGAAGGCACACCATCAGCTTGTCTCAGATAGTGTGATAGAATATATGTATGTTTCACCTGATAAAAACTATGCGGCTGTCTATGATGAAACAGGAATGCTTCGCATTTGGGAAGTAAAAACAGGTGAATTAATAACGCAGTTGGAGGCGTGGTTATTTAGTGAAAAAGAGTTTGTGTTTATAGATAACAACAGAGTTGCATATAAAACAGACAGCGGAGCAATCAATATTTATTGGATAAATGAGGAAAAAACACAGAGCTTGTCGTGTAATGCGGTGTTTGGATTTAAGGTAAATCCAAATGGGAATTATTTGGTAGTTAAGGGCTGGAATAGCCAATATATATATGATATAAATACATTGGAGCTTTTATATACTTATAATCCACGTAATGGATATAAAATTGAAAGTACAAGCTTTTTTGTCAGTGACAATATTTGGATTTATATTGATTCCCCTGATGTGCAGAATGTGGAAAATGATACTGCAATGCCGCAAGATACAGAGATGGAACCGGAAAATAATGAACAGGGAACTGCTTTAGGGGCAACGCTTCATTTTGTTGATTTGTCAGATGGCTTGGAATATGCCTTTTTGGACGTTGAATTTCCCAATGTTACTGATATACGGATTAAAGGTGGAAATGCATATATACTTGCCAATAATTATGTTGTAGCTTCAAGAAGCGGCACAACATGTCTTATGGTATGTGATATAAAGACGGGAAGTAAGCTATGGGAAAAGCTATATGAGGATATTTATATAGATTCTATCTGCATATCACACGCAGATGGTGCTGACGAGTTTGTAATATATTCTAATAGGGAGATATTTACAATTGAGGAGGACACTGGAAAAGAGACTGCAAGATTTACAGCCACCTCGGAAATTATAGATTGTATGGGCTTTAAAAGTGGAGAAAGCTTTATTACATTTTTGAGAGATGGGTCGTTATGTGTTATTACGGAAAGCAAACAATATACGTCTTTGGAGTTTTATTTGGATTGTAAGGCGGATAACGTTGCTGGTTTTGCTCCAGCGGCAGATGGCTTTTTGGTGCTGCCTCAAAACAGTAACCGAATTACTTATTATTGTACCAGTGTCAATCCCGATTTACAGCCGTATGAGGGTGAAGTGGTTTCCATGGAGGATGCCTATTGGGATAATATTGCTGAACGGGACATTAAGGCTTGGGCAGAAGAGCTTGGCTTGGAAAAAGCTTCTCTTGTGACGTACATATTGTATTCTGATGATGCGTCAATCATATTTGTTTCTTATAAGGACGCAAGGCTTGAACTATATGAGGCGTCGTCTATGCAGCTTTTGGAAACAATAAATGAAACACGGGGCGATGCGAGATATTATCTCGGCGAAGATAACGAGGGAAACAAATATATTTCAGGGGTGTACAGCGGCTATTGTTTTGATGCCGACTATAATGTGACGGCGGAGATACAAAATCTTCTTGCAGTTGATAAGGAAAATAACAGGCTTATCGTGGGGTCATATGACGAGCCGTACCAGATTCCCATTTATTCAACACAGGAGCTTTTGGACATCGCTTTGGAATAAATAGAGACGCAATACTTTTTAGGCTGTCAGTCAAATGGATTTTATTTATGAAATAATTTCCATTTGGCTGACAGCTTTTTTTGTTCTTTTATATATGGTAAAAGTTCTGAGGTTTTTTGCTATAAAGCATAATTAAATTCTTGTTTATAAAGAAAAAATATAACACTCAAACAGAATAATTCTCTGATTATGTGAAAAAAGTGCTGCTTGTGAAAAAAATGTGTCGTTTATGTACTGAGCGTTGAATTTGGTTCAATATAAGCGAAAATAAAGATAGAATATGTAACTTTCTGTCGCATTTAAAACAAAATATCAGCGATAACAAGCCTTATGTGTAAGAAAGGGGGCGTAATAATTAGGTACACCAATAAGGCATGTAATTATAGATATATTTCAATGGAAAGGAGAAGCAACAATGAAAAAAGTTTTATGTGTTTTATCCGAATTTGGATATTGGGGTGAGGAGCTCGTGGGACCCTACGAAACGCTTATTAACAACGGCATGATGGTAGATTTTGTGACGCCGAAGGGCAAAAAGCCACATGCGCTTTCAGCTAGCATGGATCCGACCTTTGTGGACCCTGCTTTAGGGAAAACCGTAGTGTCAGAGGAAATGGCAGAAAAGGTAAAGAAAATTGAAGAATCTGATTTGTTGGACAACCCTATGAATTTAAGTGAAATGATAGGCGAGCGTCCGTATATGTGCAACTGTGCATATTTGAGGGAATTTGAGGCGTATAACCAAAGCGTTGAGAAGGCTGCCAAGGAGCTTGAATGTTATGATGCATTATTGCTTGTGGGAGGCAGCGGTCCGATTCTCGACATGGGAAATAACAGCAGGGTTCACGATTTAATAAAAATATTTGTTGCTGCGGACAAGCCTGTTGCAGCAGAGTGCTACGCAGTTACATGTCTTGCCTTTGCGAGGGATTACTGGCTTAGAAAAAGTATGATATGGGGAAAGCATGTTACAGGACATCCCCTTGAATATGACTACAAGGATGGAACGGGTTTTTACGGCTACGATATTAATATCGGTCCTGCACCATATCCGTTGGAATTTGTTTTAAGAGATGCAGTTGGTCCTGAAGGGGAGTTTATCGGAAACGTAGGCAAAACCATTTCCACAATTGTAGATTATCCGTTTATTACTGGAAGGTCCACAGGGGATTCGTACAAAACAGGAGAACTGCTTGTGGAGGTGCTTGAAAACGGACTTAGACGGTATGGCTGGTAAAAATGAAGGGAGGCAAAAAATGGACAAGGTATTATCAGGAAAAAAGGTTGCCGTCCTTGTTGAGACGGAGTACATACCACAGGAGGTAGCTTATTATAAGGAGTTTTTTACCTCATACGGCGCAGAGGTTGACTTTATGACATATCTTTGGGGTGATGCTGAGCGTGTTATTGTAAGTGATGTTACGGAGAAGGGGCAGATGCCTGAATCTATGCTTGTAAAAAAGGAGATTGCTGCCTGTAATCCGAATGATTATGCAATTGTGCTTACTGCGGCAAACTATGTTGCATGCCGCCTGAGGGAAATACCGCCGATGGGCAGTCTTGGAAGCACTGACCTTTTACGTTCACCGGCAGCCGTAAGATTTATGGCTTCAGCTATGATGAACCCAAGTATCGTCAAGGGAGCGCTATGCCATTCCTTGTGGATTCTCACACCGCTGCCTGAGCTGTTAAAGGGAAGAAAGGTTATATGTCATACGGTTGTGCTTGCAGATGTATATAATGCAGGGGCAATTTATGTGCCTGATGAATCTCACGTTGTTGTGGATAAGGATTTAGTTACAGGAAGGTCTGCGGCAGATTTAAAGCTTTATTGTGAAACGCTGCTTGCAACCTACAGGAAAATAAATTTAGCAGGAAAATGAGTAAAAAAGGGGGAAATGAACATGAGAATAAAAAGAAGTAATAGTTTAAGGTACGGATTTAATGCGGCGGAGAAGAACGGTAAATTACAGAGTAAAAATGTTGTGGAATATGACATTGACGAGCTGGTGCATGACCTGACGGAGCCGTATATATGGAGAAACCATATTGTTGATGATTTGATGAAGTTTTGGGAGAAGGATTCCACTGAGCTTCAGGGCGGACTTTTTCCAACCTATCTTACAAATGAAGGCTACAGGCTTTCGGATAACCCTGACGAATGGCCTGAGGAGATAAAGGCGGCGCTTGCCTCTGATGATACAAAGGGACTGGTTACACCTGAGTATAATTATGTGAGAGCCCATTCAAGGCTTACATATGCAAATGGTATTGCCTTTCATGTGACGGGAAAGGAAAAATATCTTAAAACCTGCAAGAAGGGTGTTGAGGCGCTGATTGCGGCAATAGACGGCAATCACGGCATGTTTAACCTTCAGGAAAAAAGCACAGGAAAATGGGGAGATTCGGCATCCGACAGAAATAGTCAGGACATGGCATACGGACTTACAGGACTTTGTATGTATTATTTCCTTACCCATGATGAAACGGTGCTTTCACACATTATAAAGGTAAAAAATTATATTTTTGATACATACCTTGATGATGGCAAGGGATATTTTACGTGGTTTCCGAAGGATAACATTAATAACAGCGTGGAAATTGTTGCACAGCTTGACCAAATGTATGCATATATGCTTTTTGTAACACCATCCCTGCCTGAACCGTATCAGTCGGAATGGAAGAAGGATATAAAGAGGATTTTGGATATTTTGATTTACCGCTTCTACAGTGAAAGATATGAATTCTTCTGGGGGCAGGATACAAGCTCTGCAACGAAACAGCTTGGAACCGACCATACGGATTTCGGACATTCCGTAAAAACAATGTGGCTTATTCTTATGGCAGGCGTGCTTTTGGAGGATATGACATATGTAATATTTGCAAGGGAAAAAATTGATAAGATTTTGAAGGAAGCTTATATTAAGAAGGACAAGTGCTGGGGAAGAAGATTTGATGAAAACGGAGAACTGGATAAGGATAAGGAGTGGTGGATTCTTGCTGAGCTTGATCAGGCGACTGCCATTCTTGCATTAAATGACCCGTCATATCTGCAATATCTTAACAATACATATGCATATTGGTTTAAATATATGGTTGATTATGAGAATGGCGAGATATGGCACATGGTTGACGGCGAAACAAATCAGCCTGTTATAAAATATCCGAAGGCGCATAGCTGGAAAAACTCCCTCCACAGCTTTGAGCATGCCCTTTTCGGCTATATGACCAGCAGTCAGTTAAAGGGAGAGGATTTTGAGCTTTACTATGCATTTTCAAAGGATGAGGATGCCCAAAAAGCCGAGCCGTACATTTTTAGGGCAAATAAGGCAGCGGTAAATGTGTATCAGGAGCTTTCGTTTATGGAGGACAGAAACCATATTGTGAAGATAACCTACAATACGCTTAGATAGGAGCTTATGAAATACAGGAACAAGGAGGGAACTATGCAAAAAACAGGAAATGAAAAGCTGATTGAACAGCTGATGGCTGACGATTGTTATTATATGTTTGGAAATCCGGGAACTGTTGAGCAGGGCTTTTTGGATGCTATGGGAAAATACAGTGATTTCCATTACATAACATGTATGCATGAGAGTGTTGCCGTGGCGATGGCTGACGGATATGCAAGGAAAACGGGAAAGCCTGCTGTAGTGCAGCTTCACAGTGGCGTGGGACTGGGAAATGGTATCGGCATGCTGTATCAGGCAATGCGGGGACATGCGCCGTTGGTTGTGCTTGCAGGCGAGGCAGGAATAAAGTACGACGCAATGGACGCTCAGATGGCATGTGATTTGGTGGCGATGGCAAGGCCTGTCACCAAATGGAGCAGCAGGGTTACTCATAAGGCTTCGGTTCTCCGCATGGTAAGACGCGCCATGAAAATTGCCATGACCCCTCCTATGGGTCCTGTATTTCTTGCGCTTCCACTTGACATACTTGATGAGGTTAATACGGAGCCTGTTTATCCTACATGCAAAATAAATACGAAAACCGTAACGGTGGACAAGGAGGAGTTAAAGGAAATTGCAAGCCTTCTTGCAAATGCTGTGGAACCGATATTTATTGTTGGGGATGGGGTGGATGCTTCGGGAGCGTCTGACGCATTGCTTGAAGCTGCACAGCTTATAGGTGCAGCGGTATATGGTGCAGATAATTCTGTCGTTAATTTTGACCATTCCTCATGTCTTTATGGCGGAGATCTTGGACATATGTTTGGCGAAACCAGCAGGGAAAAGGTAAAATGTGCAGATGTGGTTTTGATTGTGGGAACCTATGTGTTCCCTGAGGTATTTCCATGTCTTGAAAGTCCATTTAAGGAGGATGCACACATGATACACATAGACCTTAACACCTATGAGATTGGAAAAAACCATAGGGTGGATATAGGAATCGCCGCTGACCCTGAATGTGTGCTTACAGAGCTTGCAGCCATCATAACGGATCGTATGACAGAGGATTTGCGTCATGCTGCAAACGAGAGAACGGAAAAAATGAGACAGAAAAAAATAAAGCAGGATATGTCGTGGCAGGAAGGTGGAACGTTTGATGCATTTTGTAAGTGCTTGAAAGAAAAAACGGATGATGAACTGATTATATTTGATGAGGCACTTACGTCATCAAATACCTTGAACCATTACTTTCGGTTTTCCAAGGCAGGAAGCTTCTTTCAGACGAGAGGCGGCTCCTTGGGAGTTGGAATACCAGGTGCCATGGGAATTAAGCTTGCCTCGCCAGCTTCCACTGTTATAGGCTTTACGGGAGATGGGGGAAGCATGTATACCATACAGGCATTACAGACTGCGGCAAGATATAATATCGGGGCAAAGCTTGTGATACTGAATAATGGGGCATATCAGCTTTTAAGAGACAATATGGATCAGTACTGGCAGGAGGAAAATATAAAGCCGCATGAATATCCTGACTGTTTCAGCCTGCAGCCCGCAGTCGATTTTGTGAAAATGGCGCAATCCATGAGCGTAAAGGCAAAACGTATGGATAAAGCAGAACATGCAGAGGAATGTGTAAGCTGGCTGCTGGGGGATGATATGCCTGCATTGCTTGAGATAGTGGTGTAATATATGCAATTTCCGTAATGGCAACCTCAGGTTTACAAAAGGCAACCATAGGTTTGTTGCGTTTCGCATTATTTGTGTTAGCATAAAATAACAAAACAAATAATAAGGAGGCACAAAATGCGAAAAAAAATAATTACATTTTTATGTGCAGGCTTCATGGTGTTTTCCCTTGCAGGTTGTGGGAAAGAGGATAAGGATTGGGAAATAACAAGCAATAAAACAACAACTACTTCCATTCCGACGACTGATACAGAGGCACCGCCAAGTACAGAGGATATAAAACCAGCGGCTGATGAAGACAACTGGGTAACAGTCGGCAGCGACAGAACCGGCTATGCCGATGTTCCTGACAACTACCAAAAGCATGAAAGCAGAGAGAATGGACAATATTCCCTGCAATATATTTCCGAGGCGGACGGCGGATTAGTTACACTGCTTGACAGTAATTATGGACTTGACAGTTCGGTATTGGCAAACGAAGCCGACCCTGCTAATATTATTTTACAGGCTTATCAATCGCAATATTCACAAATGAATGGGACGAATATAGATCAGACAGAGGTCAGCATGGACGGTGTCAGCTTTTACCGCTCTATCGATTCCATGCCTGCGGGAAGTATACAAAGCTATGAGTATTGGCTCTATACATATGTGGCTTATACAAATGACAAATTTTATACCGTGATTGCCGAGGGCAAAGAAGATACGGTCAGGGGGCTTTCAAAAAAGATTGAAGATACCTTCCATTTTAATGATAGCAGCGCAGGCAACAGTGGAAGCAATGTAAGTGCAGGCGGTTCAGGTGCAGGAAGCACGCTCGGAGAAAGCGGCGAAGCAGCTTGGACAAACTATGAAATTATATTAGATGGCGATAAATATACCCTTCCATGTAATGTATCAGCTTTGGAGGCAAACGGTTGGAGCATACTTGACACCACATATGACGAGGACGTTTTGGAGCCTGATGATTACAACATTGTTATCATAGAGAGAAATGATATTGAGGCATGGGTTTTAATAGGAAATACAAACGGAAGCGGTAATATCAGCCACCATGACGGACAGCTTATCGGAATAAATATCGACTACTCCCTTGAAGATACAAATTCATCAGCAGGCGGAGTACAGCTTGGAATGACGGTGGACGAGGTCATGTCCATATTGGGCGAGCCGACCTACTCAGATAGTGACGAAGACTACATTTGGCTTACCTATGACAGTCCTGATTATTTACAGGATTTCTTTTCAATGCTTGATATTACCTTAACTGACGGCAGAGTAACAGAAATAGATGTAAGGCACAAATAAAAGCTCTTTTCTTTGAAGCCGTCTCTGACGAGTGAAAGGATGGTAACAGATATGAAAATGAAAAAAATCTTTGCCTGCGTCTTAACAGTAATTTGCATGTTTAGTTTGGCTGGCTGTACTGACAATACGGACACATCATCTGACGAATGCTTAGAGTTGTTTATCAATGGATCAATAAATGCAATTGACTCCGCAGATTTGACATCAACATTTTACATTACTGATTTAAAGATGGATTCTGAAGAATGGGATTCCTTTTCTATCGGAGAGAAAGCTGACCTTGATAATGATGGCGAAAACGAATTAATTATTTGTGGTCCTTATGGTGGAATGTACCTTGATGCACGTGATAACAAGGTTTATAAATTTGCTGCGGGAAAAGGCACTGATCTTGCGCTCTCTTATGTTGTTTATAATGGGGCTACATGGATTATGTACAGCAATCGCATGAATACAGGATATAAAGCATACCATATGGAAAAATTTGAAGGGGCAGATAATTTAGTTGCAGAAATGAATTTCGGTGAAGAGCTTGTTGATGAAACCAATATAGAGTCTGGAATGAAATATACATTGAATGGAACTGAAATATCTTATGATGAATATACGGAATTAAGCAGCAAGATTTTTGCAACCGAGGTAAAGACAAACTAAAAGGCGGCTTCTGGTCTGTTGGGATGGAACAGAACTAAATGTTGAAATCCTTTGATGAAGCAACATATAAAAAATTGATTATTGCTACTATGGCAGCGGTTTATCCCTTGTGGAAAACTGCTGCCTTTTCGTTTTTTCTCCGAATTTTCTTATAAGGCAGGATTAAAAATCCTGCTAGGATTCCCCGAAGTGCCATTAAAGTGAAACTTGATGTGATACGGTGCAGATATTGATATTGAAGCAACATTGAGGTAAAAGCAAAGTGATTGTGGAATTGTGGTCGTATTTGTGGTAAGGTATACATATACGCATATTTTACCTTGCGGAAAAGCATTGTAAATATCGCATCGCCAACGGCGATTGACAATATGGTAATATAAGGCAATTCAACATATCGGTAGTTGCAAAAAAAAGTGGCAACAGCTTACAGGAGAGTATGTATATGAACAAATGTAAAAAGATAACTACATTGCTATGTGTTCTTTTGATAGCATTAAATATTGCTGTTTGTTTATCGGGCTGTAATCAAACCCCCCAATTAACGCTTGCAAGGGTCAAACAGCTTGCAGAAAAAGGAGAGAATCTGTCATGGGATGATTTTGGGCAATATCAAAACAGGGAGGTTGGTTCCGGACTTTTAATTTTACGGTATGATATTAATAAAAAATATTGTTTGCTGATTGGTGGTGTGGGAATACAAGCCCCGCCTATGTATATAACATTGGTTTACATAACAGATGATAATGGATTTATTCCTGATGGCAAGGGTATTGATATACGAACCGAAAATGTCGACGAGTTTATCAAAAGCAATCACTAAAAGCAAGAAAATTTGTGAAAGCGAAAATCGGGATTGAATTTATAAAGGAGAGGAATTTAATGAGGGCATCTGAATTGAATATCGATTTGAACAAGCATGTTTTGTATTCGCCTAAAATGGAGAAGGTCATCCGGGAAAAGTTATTCATGAGATACGATTTGGACGGTGTAAATGATGTATGGAAAAAAATTCAACTGCAATATGCAGCTTTCCTAAAGGATCTTCCGTATCTTGGAGGGAAGAAGAACACGCACAACGGAGTGGGTGGAACATATGACTGTATTATGCTTTTCGCATATTATGAAGTCCTTGATCCAAAGCCATCTATCAACGAGCTTTACGAAATGAATGTGGCAGTGTTCCTCCCATCTTTTCAGAAATTAGCAGGAGTAGTCAATGCGAACAAACCATTGCTTCTAAGGCTTCTGCATTTGGGGTTTGTGATGACAGCGAAGTCGAAGGATAATAAATCTCCAAAGCAACCGACAGGTTACATCATGGAAGTGGAGCCATACAGTAAAACAGAAGGCGTGAGATACCATTTTCACCGTTGCCCGATTGCAGAATTCGCGAAAGAGCACGGTTACCTTGATATTATGCCCGCATTCTGTAATAGCGATTATCCGGCGATGGATATGATAAATGGTGCACTGATTCGCAGGCACACCTGTGCCAATAGCAATATATGCGATTATTGGATTGTGGGGGCTCAAAGTGACATAGCGAAAGAACACCCACGTAAAACGGATGAAAAGGGATATTGGTATAACGATTAAAGCCGCAGCTTTTGGTTTGATGAAATGAAGAATAAAGAACTTATAAAAATGGAACTTATGGGAGGAACTTATGAATAAAATAACTTGTATATGCTTGGGTGTAAAAAGCATGGAGAAGGCAATAAAATTTTACCGAGATGGTTTAGGTTATAAAACGGATTGTAAGGAAGATAATCCATCTGTATGTTTTTTCGATACGCCAGGAACAAAGTTTGAATTATACCCTCTGGATTTGTTGGCAGAAGATATAAATAAGGATAATCCGCCACGAATTGGCAATGGATTTGGCGGTATTACCTTAGCCTATAATGTGGCAAGCAAGGAGGATGTTGATAAAACAATTGAATTAGTACGGAATGCGGGAGGAAGTATTGTAAAGGAGCCGCAGGATGTATTTTGGGGTGGCTATCATGCATATTTTAAGGATTTGGATGGATATTACTGGGAGGTTGCATGGGGACCCGATTTTAGATATGATGAGAAAGGTATGTTGCAGCTTTAAGCTGTAATCCCACAAAAAGCTAACTTCCGGTTTGATAAGGAGTTTAAGCAATGGTACAGTGTATTAAAAATTTGAGTCAATATGCCGACAAAATACGTAAAGGCATAAAATAATAGAGGCAGAGCAGGCACGCATGAAAGAAAAGGAATTTGAAATTAAACTTTAGCGAACCGTTGTATATGAAAGATATTGAAAAATTGTTGAAGAACCATAGTTGAATATCCACAATAAGCTACAGAGCGAGAGTATGGGTAACTTATCAGAAAGGAAGATGTTTTGATATGGAGATAACAGGAATTAAAGCGGGATGTTTTGCGGCACAAAAAATATCATCCAAGAAAGACTGGAAGCTGTCGGACTCCCTTCGGGAGAAGATAACAGCATATGCGAAAGAAGATGCGGCACAGAATGTCTATATGGGAAATCGGTTTCTCGCCCTCCGAAAAAATGAGGTCAAAAAGGTGGCACCTGATAGGGCGGCACTGATTGGGAAAATCAACCAAGCCATGAACTCAGGCGATATGGCGAATATGAAGAATATAAGGGAGGCTGACGAACGGTGGCTACACATTCTGTTTGGAGAGCCGTATGAAGCCAAATTCCAATCCGAAGGGACGGGGTCTGCTATTCATGTTTATGATGGGAATGGCGATGAGATACTGACATATACGGCGGGCGTGGGTTGGCATGAGAAGGAATCGAAGGCGGAAACGGAAGTGCATGGAGCTTTGAAATCCGCTTATTATGATGCGTTTCAGACAGCAAGAAAGGAAATAAATTCCAGCATTGCTGAAATGGAAGCCCGGAGCGGCTTTGATGCGAGAGCATGATATGTATGTGAACATTGAATTTAAAATAGCATTGGGGCATATAGAAAATAAAAACCTATATGCTCTATTTTTTTTCTATAAAGAAGAAATATAAGCAACAATCTTCATGCCGCTACCACAGGGAAGAATTACCTTATTTGCAACAGGAGTTATGAAATTTTGCAACGCTCATGATATGAGCAGGACGAGTCAGGCAACACAGAGCAGGGGAAAGAGCAAGGAAGATGATGACTGAACGGAATAAGGAAAAAGAAGTTTAATCGAAATTTGATGAAATTGTGGTTGCACCTATGGTAATATAACAGTGTTGAACAATTCAATAATAGGAATTTGTGAGGAAAAATGTTATGAATAAGTATGAGACAATAAAAATGGCATTCGAGGGAAAATCAGATACGGAAAATGCTATTAAAATGTCAAAGTATATGAGAAATAAGTTTGACTTTTATGGACTTCCAACTCCAAAAAGAAAAGAAGCTTATAGTATATTTTTAAAAGAGGAAAAGAAAAATAAAATGATTGACTGGGAATTTTTGGATAAATGCTATCTTGATAATCATAGGGAATTTCAATATATGGTTTGTGATTATTTGTTGGCAATGAAACAATACTTAACCTATGATGATATTACTAAAATTAAAAATTTTATTATTACAAAATCATGGTGGGATACAATTGACTTTTTATGTAAAGTAATAGGGTTTATTGGCTTGAAAGACGAACGAGTAAATGATTTAATGCTCGATTGGTCTAAAAACGATAATATTTGGATTAAAAGAACAGCCATAGAGCATCAATTATGCTTGAAAGAAAAAACTGATACAAGATTATTAGAACAAATTATTGTAAATTGTTTTGGCAGTGATGAGTTTTTTATAAATAAGGCAATTGGTTGGGCTTTAAGAGATTATTCTAAAACCAATCCTGAATGGGTAAAAGATTTTGTTAATAAATACAATGATAAAATGGATAATTTAAGCATAAAAGAAGCAAGTAAATATATCTAAAATGAGCAAACAACTTTCGGTTTGTTGTGAAGATACAGGACTAAGCAAAGGGACGAGTTGGCTTAAGAAAATTTCACGAAAAATTCAGTTTTCAAAAGCTATTGCCCGATGTATAATAAAAGTGGCGGAAGAAGGTGATATTTTTGAATACAACAGAGCAGATGCATCAAGAGGATTTAGAGCGTTTGAAATCATTTCGCTATATGGACGATGATTTTATGACTGCCTGTCTTGCAGATAATTTTGAAGGCATGGAGTTGATACTACAGATTATACTGGGACGAAAAGACATAAAGATTAAATCAGTTCGGACACAGGAGACGTTAAAGAACCTGCAAGGGCGTTCTGCTACATTAGATGTTCATGCGGTTGACAGTGCGGGTAAGGAATTTGACGTGGAAATTCAGCGTCAGGACGCAGGAGCAGGCGCAAAAAGGGCAAGGCACAACAGCAGTCTGTTGGACGCACATATATTAAAGAGTGGCGAAGAAACGGAGGACATTCCCGACAGCTATGTTATTTTCATTACGGAAAATGA
This sequence comes from Clostridium sp., assembly GCA_023664775.1. Lineage (GTDB taxonomy): Bacteria > Bacillota > Clostridia > Lachnospirales > Lachnospiraceae > Coprococcus_C. The sequence continues at coordinate 25,635 of JAMPEW010000012.1, forward strand.
TGTAATGAAAGGAAATCAGCCGATATATTTAGTAGAGAGATATGTTACAATTGGAGAAAACAAAGTATTGTTTGAGGACGGATCATACATAATATATGTAAATGGTAAATATCGGGGTGATGATGAAATCGGTAAGCTGATGCACGACTTCTCATGCACCGAACCCGATGATATGAATTTTGAGGAGCTTGCGAAAAAGGCGAGGTATTTCAAGAAAGATGAGAAAGGAGTTGCAGCCATGTGTAAGATGATGGAGGATATGAGGAATGAGGCAATACAGAAGGCAGAGTTGAATAAGGCAAAAAAAATGGCTATCCGTATGATAAAGGCAGGTAAAATGTCATTGGAGGATATAGCTGACTATACAGAGTTATCCCTTGATACAATAAAAGAATTAGCAGGTCAATCAATGCAGTTGGCATAATCCAATCAAAATTAAACACGGAAACGGCGTTAGGGCATATAGAAACAAAAAACTATATGCTCTATTTTTTTCTATAAATGAAGAAATATAAGCAACAATCTTCATGCCGTTACCACAGAGCAGAAGTACCTTATTTGCAACAGGAGTAGACTTTTTATTTCTTTTCATATAAAATAAACATTATTAAAATGCAAGCAGATGAATATAAATATTTTCATTACTTGGCAAAACAGACTATTCAGTGCCATTTTATAATATAAATGGAGATAGCAATATAAGGCAATTTGTTAAATCGATGTTTAGTGGGGTGTTAGGTTAAAATGAATAAAATAATAGCAGGTACGGGAGCTTTGATAGTAACGATTTCAGTATTATTATTTGCTATCTGTATGTTGCTTTCCTTTAACTTTGGAAGTTATTTTGTATGTATGCTATTACCCCTTGGATATATAATGATGACCGCTGGCTTTTGCAATGAATGTGATGAAAAACATAGAGTGGCTGCTAATGTTGGAATGACATTTGCTACGGTTTATGCTGTTTTGATATTTCTTGTGTATTTTGCGCAAATAACCTCGGTTCGATTAGATTCACTTGATGAGCAGGCTATGAGAATACTTGACTATTCAAGAGGTGGATTGTTTTTCAGCTATGACTTGCTTGGATATGGCATGATGGCACTTTCGACTTTTTTTGTTGGGCTTACAATAGACCCAAAGACAAAGGCAGATAAGTGGTTAAAGTATCTGATGTTAGTTCATGGAGTATTCTTTTTTCCCTGTTTTATTATGCCGATGACGGGAATATTTCGCTCTATGTCAGACGGGCAAACTAACATGGCAGGAGTTATAGCACTTGAATTTTGGTGTGCTTATTTTACCCCTATTGGCATTTTGTCGATGATACATTTTAGAAAAAGCAATAAATAAACTGGAGCTTGGAAAGGTATATAAAATGAAAAAAGTTTAGATGAACATGAATTTGACGGAGGAAAATATGGATATAATTTTATACTCGAATAAAATTGAAGAATATCTAAAGCATGATAATGTGATTGATTATGATAACGAATCCATTATAGAGCTGGCTGATAAATTATTTAAAAAGGCAGATGGTGAGCTTGATTTCATTAAAAAAGCTTATGAATTTGTTAGAGATAATATTTCACATTCGGCAGATATAAATGCAGATGTTGTTACTTGTGCAGCTTCAGAGGTGCTAAAAGCAGGTCATGGAATTTGCTTTGCCAAATCTCATTTGTTAGCGGCATTATTACGTTGCAAGGCTGTTCCGGCAGGCTTTTGTTATCAAAAGTTAATTTTAGATGATGAAACAGCTCCTATATTGATTTATCATGGTTTAAATGGCGTATATATCAAAGAGTATAAAAAATGGATAAGGCTTGACGCAAGAGGAAATAAAGCAGGCGTAAATGCACAGTTCTCAGTAGAAACGGAGCAGCTTGCGTTTCCCATACGTCCGGAAATGGGAGAAGCTGATAGCTTTGTAGTATATCCCAGCCCCGATATAAAGGTATTGGAAAAGTTTAGAAAAAACAAGACGAGGACAGAGCTTTGGAAAAATCTTCCCACTGAACTCGAATATAACAAACGGTATTAAAAAGGAGAGAAAGCCGATGGAAGGAAACCCATTTAAAACAGAAACATATAAGCTTATTTTTTCAAAATTCATGGCTGACGGGGAAAGCACCTGTGGGGATGAGGTGCTGGTGGATATGGAGGAGCCCCGAGGTGCGAAAATATCTTCGCTGCCTGCAACGCCTTCGCATCATGTGGCGACATGTAAGGCATTTGTCACAACGACAACTGCGGGAAGGCTTTTGGTTGCCGTATTTAATTTGTATGGGAAATTTTATGAATGTTATCAAATGCAGTTGGGAGAGCTTCAAAATATAGTTGTAAAGAAAGCCTTTGGAGGAATGAATATCTCTTTTTATGGAAATACGCAGTTTGGCAGGCTGAACATGAAGCTGTATATTCCAAACCATCAATTTGGCACAGATTTAAAGGCACAGAAAAATCATTTGAAATCATTTGCAGAGCATCTTTCGGCTGACACTGTATCAAAGAAGCCTGAGGAGAAAAAAGCAACCGATGAAATATTACATGACAAGTCTATTGGAACTAAAATAGAAGGTGGAGAAAAGAAAAAAAATCCGATGCAGGAACTGTTTGACGAGCTGCTTAGAATGAGCGATATACTTGATGAAAATGGGATAGATTTTGTAAAACACAAGGCTGGGACAAGCGGGGAACATATAGATGAGATTGAAAATACGCTTCTCGTTTGCTTGCCTGAGGATTATAAAAATCTATTGCGATTGTCCAATGGACTAAGCTGTCATGGGACGGAAATTTATCCTATTGAGCATGTGAGAAAAATAGAACTGCCTGACAACCCTGAATGGAATCAATACTACAGCATCGGCTCTTATATTGGAGACGGCTCGCTTCTCTTTGCAGATAGTAAGGGCGGGGTTTACTACGGCGACCACGTAACCGGAATAGAAGAAACGACATTTATGGAGTTTCTGAATACATGGCTTCTTGACATCTTGGAAGATGATTTAGCAGAGAATGGTTTGGGAGAAAAATAATGCATGAGTTTGATACGATATCACTAGTAGGCAGAATTGCGTATGGAATTATGTGTGCAGAGGAGTATTTGCTGCACAAATATCCAAATAAAAACTGGGAAATGGTTTTTGAAGTCTTTTGGGAAATCACGAGCTTAGATTTGTGGGAGGACTGGATAGACGAGGCGATTGAGATTATTCCGGAATATCTATTTGAGTTTAAGGATTATGCGTCATCGAAATTTGATTGCCTGACAGAAGAAAAATATGAAGCCCTGAAGAAATTGTATGAGGGCACAAATGATGATGTAAGCAAGATATTAAAAATGGTATATCAATTAGCCAACAGCCATGCTTATAGCTCAATAAGAGGCAATGGCGTGGAAAGTCTACAGTGTTTAGATAAAATAATTAATTTTTTACAGGAGGAAGGCATTGCACTTCCTGATAAAACGCCTGTAGAGGCATGCTTATTTTCCGAACGGGATGGCTGGGGCAATCGATTTGATGGAGCTTGCGTCTCTAAGATAATCAAAAAGTAATTTCGGCATCGCTCCTGCACGGGGAAGCAGGTGCAATAATTAATATATTTTTCATGTGCCTGTTAATTATTTACACGTGTAAACCGATATATAAAATGAAAAGCTGAAATCTGCTTGCCGTTATGTTAAAATTGGAGCAGGCGGTTTTGCCGCTGACATGAAAAGCAGACTTGTAATCGGAGGAAATCATGGGAGAGAATACACCAAGTGAAAATGAATGGATGATTATGGAAATCGTTTGGAAACGCTCGGATTCCATAACGGCGGCAGAGATAATAAAGGAGCTTGAGGGTGTCCTTGACATAAGTGGAAAGACAATCAGGGTTATGATTAACCGCCTTGTTGCAAAGGGTATTTTGAATTATACCGTTGACCCGCACGATGCACGTATCTATCATTATAAGGCGGCACGCACCAAGGAGGAGTGTCTCGATTTAAAAAGTGAGCGCTTTGTAAAGAATTATTTTGGTGGAAATGCATCCCTTGCAGTTGCAAGCTTTCTTTCCAGTGCAGATATTACCGAGGAGCAGCTTGAGGAATTAAATGTAATACTGAATAGGATGAGGGATAGAAAAAAGCATGATTGATAAAATCGAATTTATCTGCAATTTCATAATATTTAGCTGTAAGTATGGCATAACGAAGTGCGTGACAACCATGCTGTTCGGAATTATGGTGCTGCCTGTAATTTGGCTGATAAGGGTGTGCAATCATGGCAGAAGCGCAAATGTAAATTTTTACAGCATGCTGCTTGTACTTCCGATGGCGTTTACGGGCATGAGCAAGCTGTTCTACCAAAGGTATATGTGGAGAATAACAATCTTACTGTTTTGGCTTGCAAAATCAGATGTGGGGTGTATCTATTTTGCAGTTGCACTTCTCATTTTAACGCATTTTATCTATAAAAATATAAAGCTGAAACGGTGGATTGCAGGACTTGAACCATTTTCCGGCACTGCCCTTATGCAGCGTGCCATGAAAAAGGTGCTTGGAGACACGAATTCATTTTTTAGGAAAAAATATGTGGAGCGTGTCAGGGTGTATGTTACCACACAGGAGATAAGCCCGTTTTCAGGCGGGATATTCCGTCCGTATATTGTCATACCATCTGCACTGTTTCAGGAAAGTGCAGACGATGAACAGCTTATGATGCTTACCCACGAGTATATGCATATAAAATCAGGACACATTATATGGCTGACGCTGTTCAGACTTCTTTGGATTTACTGGTGGATTAATCCGATTATGTTCCTTTTAAACAGGCGCCTTTATGAGGCAATGGAAATGGCATGCGATGAAAAATGTATATGGTACACCAATGCAGAGCCTTACGCCTATGGCTCGGTGCTCCTTGCCGTTGCAAAAAATATACAGCCAAAGACTTTAAGAGGGGCAGCCTCCCTTGTGTCAGGTAATGATTACAGAAGGATAAAAAAGAGAATTTTCTACATAGAAAAATCAGTTGATAAAAAGAGCTTTTTTAGAAAGCAGAAGCATCAAACGATTGCATTTACGCTTTTGTTTGCAGGTATCATTTTAGGAATACACCTTAGCTCATACCCTAAGTTTACCATTATGAAGGAAACTTATATATATGATGAAGACTTAAAGCTTAGGGTAAAGGATTACAATGAGCTTAAAAAAGCAATTACAGTAAAAAATGGGGAGCTTATCATTAACCATGAGGAGTTTGCAAGGCTTTTAGAAGAATATGATATAGCAGGAGATTATGTATACGTTTCTTTCGATTCGGTTATGAAAATGCCGGGCTACGGAGGCGGCGGAAATGTAGGTATGGTTTCCACAAGCGATTATGACGATATTTTTTACCTTTCGGCAGAAACACTGGAAAATAAGCTTATGGTATTTGTTTTGAAGTATATTCTGTAAAAAATATGCTTGGATATGAAAAGGATAACTTACTTTATGATGTTTATTTACACATGTAAATAATTCATATATAATAAGGCTGTGATATGTATGATTATCGTGCATTGCCTAAATGAAAAGGATTTCAAAAAAATTTCAAGGAGGAAAATTAAGATGTCAATGGAGATTACAGGCAATTATGGCAGCTATACAGCAGCTTATGCTGACGGCACAAAAAAGGCAGCGGCGGATAGTATAGGGAAAAGTCAGGCAGAAGTGGAAAAAAGTAAAAATGAGCAGAACAAAGAGTACATGAGCTCCTTGGAAAAGCTTGCACCAAGCGTAAAATTTGGGCTTGGTTACGGACTTTCCTCTGCCAAATATGGAAAGACCCTGCAAATAAACCCGAAGCTGCTGGAGAAAATGCAAAATGACCCTGAGCAGGAAAAGGAAATGAAGGAGCTTATCGCAGGCGTTGAAAAGGCGATGAAGATTGCCGGGGCAATGAATAAAGCAGGCGGCTGGGAAACGAAGTATAGTCATTGGTACATTGATGAAAACGGAAAATGCTGGCATAGTGCATGTACCGTAAAGGATGATACCATGAATAAAAAGCTTCGTGAGCAAAGCCGTAAAAATTCCGAAAAGCTGATTGAAAAGACAAGGGAAAATGCAAAGAAAAAGAAGAAGGAATTGCAGGAGCTGCTGGAAAAAAAGAAAACGGAACAATCGGAAGCAGAGCAAATATTACAGGAAAAAATGGAAGCTGCAAAGGACGGAATTATCTATATGGATGATGCAGACACAAAAAAGCTTATGGAAGCAATCAATGAAGCTGACAAGGACATAAGTAATCCAGATAAATCCTTTGCGGCAGGGACAGCTATCGATATGTATTTATAATAGTTTTAGTTAAGGAGGACGAAGCTATGGCAGTTAAAATCGGCAACAGCTATGTATCACAGCAGGCATATGATTATGCAAAAGCCAAGGTAAATAGCGAACAATCACAGGGAAGTGAAACGAGCAGTGTTCTACAGGATTTATCCAAGCAATATCCTGAAACAACCTTTGCCATCGGTACGCAGCCGTTTAGTGGAACAGGAACAAACAATATCAGCATTGCACCGAACATTTTAAAGAAAATGGAGAATGACCCTGAAGCGAGGCTGGAGTATGAGGCACTGATATATGATTGCGCCAATTTCCTGAAAAATGCGCCTACAAGACATGGCAATTCAACAGAAATAGCAAGGGGCTACATAATAGGGGAAGACGGCGGTCTCCGTATGTGGGGCATTAGCAGGTCCGATGGAGGCGAAAAGGCAAAAACATATAAAAAGGTTGAAAAAGACGAGCTAAAAGAACAGCTTAAAAAAATCAGGGAAAAGAAAGCAGTTGAAAAGAAAGCTGCTAAAAAGGCAGCGGAGAAGAAGCAGGAGAAAGTAGAGCTTGAAGAAAAACAGCAGGCAATGAAAGATATTCGTGTGCAGTATGGCGATGATGTGGTTGTGGAATTTTCCAGCGATGGAATGACAAAGCTCAAGGATGAATTAGAATATCTTTCTAATAAATATAGTGGTTATAGTTTTGTTGTGGGAGTTTATCAAAAGGGAACAAAGTTTGGTTCTTCCGATACAACCAATGTTATGATTGATTCCCGCTTTTTAACAAAAATGGCAAATGATTCTGAATTGGAAGCGGAGTATGAAAAACAAATTGGGCTGCTCAAAGACCTTGATAACCAAATGAAAAGTTATTATGCTTCACAAGGCTTTCGTTGTGAATGTGGAACAGTTATTGATAAAGATGGTGGAATGAGTGGTTGGACAATCGTAACAAAAGACCCAAATGCAAAGCCCCATTTACAAACAATGTCTGAAAATGCAGAGAAAATTCGCAAGAAGAATGAGGAAAAGAAACAGGAAAAAGTAAAGCTTGAAGAAAAACGGCAGGCAGACCGGGAAGAACAGGAAAAATTACAGGAGAAAATGGACGAAATAGGCAAGGAGCTGTTTGGCGATAAGTGGAAAGGCATAGTTGTCATTAGCGAAGATGATGAAAATGCGGCTATTCCCAAAGCTGATACGGACAATGTGGCAGTTACGGGCTTGAATATGGACTTAAAGGCATAACAGTAAAAGTAAAGGTTAAGGAGGATAATGCAATGGCAATGAACATCACAAATAGCTACAACAGCTACAATGCAAGCTATGCCGCCGCATACAGCAATGGAAAAAATGCAAATGCATCAAGCAATAGTGATAAAAGCGTAAAAGAAGCAGGTAATTCCCAAGCTGTATATTCAAAGGATAAGGCGGCAGATTATTACAGCTATTTGCAGCAGAATTATGACTGCGTGAAGGACGGCAAGGTTTCCATATCGGGCGCATACTTAAAGCAGTGTGCAAATGACCCTGAAAAAGCAAAGGAGCTTGAAGATAACCTGGCATATTTTAAAGAGGGCTATGAGCAGGGGTATCAAAATGCTTTAAATAACGCACGTTCACTTGGCGCAAAGCTTATCGATTATTCTGAAACATGGTCGATTGACAACAAAGGAAATGTTACCGTCATGGCACAGACTACGCTTTCCTCAGGAAAAGACGCAAAAGGTGCTAGGGAGCTAAAAAAAGAGCAGGAAAAAAAGCTGAAGGAAAAGAAAGAGAAGGAGCGTCTGGAGGAAAAGCGTGAGGAGGCAAAAAAGCTGCGGGAAAATCAGCAAAAAGAGCTGATAACGGCAAATAAAAATGAAGATTTGGCAGGAAATGCCGATATAATAAATAAGAAGCATATTCCTTTTGACGTAACTGGATAATAAAAATGTAAAAAATTGTTTATTTACTATTGGTATTAGCGCATAAATGTGTTAATATATATGTGTATAATTGTCATGCTGGGTCAGCTATGACGATTATAAAAAAAATTTTATCAAGGAGGATGAGAAATATGGCAATTCAAGTAGGCGACAGCCAGGTAACACAGGCAGCATATAGTTATGCTACAGCCGAGCCGTATAGCGCAAATTCACAGGGAAGTGGAAGCAGCAGTGTAGAGGATTTATCCAATCCGGAAAATAAAAGTAATGATGTAGCTGCTACATATGACAAATCAGATGACAGCACAAAGAAAGCCACTTACTCCGTAAATAAAATGAGCGCTGAGGACAGAGCGAATTTAGTAAGTCAGCTCAAGGCTGACCAGGAGGCAAGACAGCAGAGCCTTATAAGCCTTGTACAAAACACCATAGGTAAGCAGGCAAATGCATATGGCATCGCAAATGGCGGTGACGGTATGTGGAGGTTTATTGCAAGCGGTAACTACACAGTAGACGCTGCAACGAAGGCACAGGCGCAGAAGGACATTTCTGAGGACGGATATTGGGGCGTAAAGCAGACCTCTCAGAGATTGTTTGATTTTGCAAGTGCACTTGCAGGTGATGATGTAGAGAAGATGCAGGAGATGCAGAAGGCTATGCAAAAGGGCTTTAAGCTTGCTACTAAGTCATGGGGCAGGGAGCTTCCAAGTATAAGCAGCTCTACGTTAGATGCAGCAAATAAGCTTTTCGATGATTATTACGCATCTAAAAAACAGAAGGTTGAGTAAAGGTATTCGTTAAGAACACCGAATTCGCTTTCAGTAATTTTTGTAAATCAGAGAATAAAAAGGAGGAATAAAAATGGCTGGAATAGATTTTAACAGCTTTTTGGGAAGCAGCAATACTACTACATCAACCATGAATTTTGGTATTGATTTAGGCGATTACGCTGCAATCCAAAATGGCACGTATTATAAGCTTGCCAAGGCAAATTATGCTCAGCAGGCTGCTGACGAAAAGAGTGAGAAGGCGATTGATTCAAAGCTTTCCCTTACCTCTATGAAGTCAAGTGGTGATGCGCTCAAGGCGGCAGCAGATAAGCTTTCCGACAGAAGCTTGTGGCAGAAGAAGACGATAAAGTCTAAGGATGAGACTACAGGCGAGATTGTTGAGAAAGAGGATTATGACAGGGCTGCAATCAACAGCGCAATCAAGGAATATGTGGAAGCATATAACGACATGATTGAAAATGCAGGAAATGCCGAGACAAAATCAGTGCTTAGAACTGCAACAACTATGATCGGCGATACGGCATCTGTATCAAAGCTGCTTGATAGGGTAGGTATTAAAATCGGCTCAGACAATAAGCTTACGATAGATGAAGATAAGCTTGGTGAAGCTTCAATTGGAGAGCTTAAAACATTATTTGAGGGCTCAGGCTCCTATGCTGACAAGATTGCAGGCAGAGCAAGCTCAATATCAAGAAGCGCAAAGGAAGCAACAGATAACTATACAGGTGAAGGAACATATGCAAAGAAGGCATCTGGAAGCTCCTCCACAAACACTGCTACAAGCGGTAAGGCAACATACCAGCTTACTGCTGATATGCAGAAGGCTATATTGGAGCAGGTACAGCTTGACTTCTATATGTATGGCGGCAACAACAAGACAGATTCATCTTCATTTACAAAGAAAATGAATAAGTTTCTTGAGTCTGTAGACAGTGACAAGAAGGATGATGCTAAGGCTTCCATAAAGAAATTCAGAGATGAATTGTCTGATTTGGTTGTTAAGGCAATCAAGGCTGAGGATAGCAGCTTTAAGCTTGGAAACACTGTTGACTCCAGCATCCTTAATAAGATATTTGCAAATGATGATGAGCTGCTTCAGAAGGCTGCGACTCAGACATATGGTAACAGCTTTAATTATTCGGTATAAATAAGGTTGTACTAATGTAATATATACCCTGTGGTTGTGGTTATTAAGCGGCCACAGGGATTTTTATTACGTTATAAGAAAATATATGCCATTAAAGCTGTGGCGGCAGAAGGAGTGCCGAAGGCACTTTGTTCTAGGAAATATAAAAAGGATTTTATATACAATATTTTCAAGGAGGAAAATGACATGAAGATTTCGAAATTAGAATACCAGTCGTTTAAGCTTTCTGACGCAGGCATAGAAAATATGAAAAAGCAGGTGCGTGCTTTTGAGAAATATAATGCAGGCGAAGCACTCAGCGTTGAGGAACAAGAAATCATAGACAGGGCAAATAATTCAAAACTGGACAATAAGGCGGTCAAAAGCCTTACGGATGAAGCCGTAAGCATGAAGTTATCGAAGCTTGGTCTTGAGAAGGCGTCCGATATACCTGATGAATGGAACATGGATGGTAAGCTTATACAGGTTGATAATATGATGGTTGCGGCGTTTCAAAATGAGAAGCCGAAAATGACCGGCTATGCAAAGGAATTTGATGATGTGTCAAAGGAATATGCGGATTTCGTTTTAAGCAATAAATTTGATGAGGCTTCAAAATCGGATGTGCTTTCAAGGCTGAATGATAAATATACTTCATTGCTTAAGGAGATAGAAAAAAATTACACAGGTGAGGAAAAGGAAGAAAAGCTTAAATCACTTAACGATGATTTTCAGACCGTATTGGAAAATAATATCAAAAAGCCGATGGATTTAATGCTACGAAAAGAGCTGATTATTGTGGACATGACAAGGCAGCTAAATGACGCACGTAAAAAAGCGGCAAAGGCAAGATATCTTGATGAAAGCATATATGACGAAATCGCAAAAGGTCTTGACAAAAATGAACAGAAGATAAAAGATACACAGGATATGGTAAATCAATTGACAGCGCTATTTAAAGACTTTGGGAACAAGGATACGCAGATAAGCAGCTTGTTTAAAACCATTAATGACAATATCGAGGCAATGTATCATTCACGTATTCGGTTTGAATAGCAGATGAAACCATAACTGTAATATCCTGTTTTTGTTCATCTCAAACATAACAACGAAAAACTGCCGGTCTAAGATAATCCCAGACCGGCAGTTTTTAATTCAGATGTATGCAAACAATTTTCAGGCACTTATGCAAATATTCCAATGCACCATTTATGCCATTTTATTTACAGCTAATGTAAGCTTAGAAATCTTCCTTGATGCATTGTTCTTATGATAGATTCCCTTGGAAGCAGCCTTGCTTATTTCAGAAATAGCTATCTTAAGCTTTGCCTCGGCTTCTGCCTTGTTGCCTGCTGCTATGGCAGACTCAACATTTTTAGTAACAGTTTTAACCTTAGACTTGATCATCTTGTTTCTTAAAGTTTTAGTTTCGATTACACGAATTCTTTTCTTTGCAGATTTGATATTTGCCAAATCAGACACCTCCATTAAATGATAAAATAAAACAATAAAGTTATTATATGGTTATCACTTCGGTCAAGACACGAACAACATACCCACACCACCAGATATGTCGGACCTAAGCGAAATTTGCTTATCGTACTATTATGCACGCAACATTTAGAATATCAAATTAATATTTTTATGTCAATAGCTTTTGGCAAAATTTTCATTGTAAAGTTTCACTGTAATCTGATAAGAGCTTGTCGTAATCTGCAATCGGCATAGGCTTTGCAAATAAAAAGCCCTGTCCGATTTCACAACCGATATCCTCAAGCATTTTAAGCTGCTTATCATCCTCGACGCCCTCGCTTACTACCTTAATATCAAGGGCATGCGCCATGTCGATGATGCCCTTTAATATGTGAATGGCATTTTTGTCATTGGCAACTGACCTTGTAAGAAAATCGTGGTCGAGCTTTAAAACGTCAACAGGAAGGTCCTTCAGCAGGGTAAGGGAGGAATAGCCTGTTCCAAAGTCGTCCATATTTATTGTAAAGTCCTCATTCCGAAGCTGCGTGAGAATGTCTATCATCTGCTCATAATTCTTGGATAGGGCACTCTCAGTAACTTCAAATTCAATGTAATGGTGAGGAATATAGTATTTATCTACAATGTCGTGAACCCTTGAAAGAAAATCGGCGTGTGCAATTGTCGTACGTGAAAGGTTTACGGAAAATGGAAGCACATGTATATCCGAATCCAAATATTTTCTTAGGGACTTGCACGCTTCCTCCAGCATAAAGCAGTCAATCTGATATATAAAACCATTTTTTTCAAAAGCAGGTATAAAGGAGGCAGGCTCAAGGAAGCCCTTTGAAGGTGAAATCCACCGTATCAGTAATTCTCCACCCATAAGCTTTTTGGTGGCTATATCATATTTGGGTTGGACATATGCACAAAACTCCTTATTTTCCATTGCGGACTGCATGCTGTTTTCCATCTGCGCCTCATTCATAATTGTCTTGTGAAGCTCATCATTATAGAAGGCATAGGAAAGTCCGGTAGACGCATCTATTGATTTGCCGGTCATCATCGCCCTGTCAATCAGCCTGTTTACACTGTAGGAATGCAGCGTCTCATCAATCACAAGTATGCCCGTGGTAAAATCTACGTTGAATTTGTCCTGAATTGTACGGCAGGTGTCGTGAACCTCGTCGCATATGCTGTTAAAGGTATGCATGAAACGCTCGTTATTGTCATGGTGGACAAGCATAATAAACGTATCGCTTATGATTCTTGAAAATGCTTCGCCCTCACCAAGATGCTTGTGCATAACCTCGGCTACTGCCTTTAGGGTTTGGTCGCCCACATTATGTCCGTAGGTTTCATTTATAAACTTAAAATTCTTTATATTGAAATAGAACATTACATAGTCAACACTTGGATTGCTGTCCAATATATCCTGACATGTAACCTTGAATTTCTCAAAATTTCCAAAGCCTGTAACGATGTCCTTGTAGGATGCCTCGGTAATTTTCTTTTCAATTGTAATATTTTGTTCCAATTCCTTTTTCAGGCGTTCTGCCTCTGTCTGCTTATGTGCATTGACAATAACTAAAAATGTGCTGCTTCCGGGACTCCAATTTATTTTGGACAGTGTTACGTCCAAAAGCTCATCTGTGTATTTGTTCCGCTTTGTACACTTGACGGAGGAATCCTTCGTAAGCTTATGGAGGGAGCAGTCACTGCATGGACTGCTTTCCTGATACATACAGCTATAGCATTTACTGTTTAGGTTAAGGCTGGAATAATATTCCTTTGCTGTCTCATTAAAATACATGACGTCATAGGTATCCCGATTTATTATGATAAGAGGATTATCAATGATGTCAAAGGCATTTATGGTGTCCTCCCTTAAAAGAGAAAGATTTTGCTCGCTTCTCTTAGAGCATACTGCCTCGCTGAGTATTTTAAAGATAAGCTTAAAGTCTTTCAGGGCAGTGGAGGACCAAGGAGTTTCATTTTTCATTGTATAAAGACCGATATAGCCTATAACTTTTTTGTTCAGCAGTATTTGGGACTGTATCATTCGGTTTACACCCTCGGAATATGGGTTCATATTTGAGGTGTTAAGCTTTATCAGCGATGTGTCAGGGCTGTAAATGATTCCGTCTGTGCCGAGGGAATTAAGCTCCTCGAAAACAGCGATAGGGGTATGCTGCCTTGCATGAATATCATTTTTAATTCCTGAAGCACACCATTGATGGGTGCAGTCAACAAAATTATCATTGCCCGTTTTTTCCCAAATACATATTTTATCAATGTCATAGGTATTTCCTATGATGTTTAGGGATTTTTCAATGGCAAGATGTGTGTTGCTGTTGTCAAAAAGCATGGAGAGCAGCTCGTTTATTATTTTATCGTTGCCTGTCGGCTTGAGTTCAGTACGGGCATTTTCATAGCTTGCACGTTCCATGTCCTCATGGTAACAGTAGTAACAATCCTTGCCGTTTAATTTTGCCTGATAAAGTGCAGTATCGGCATTTTCAAGCAGGGTATTGTAGGTTATCTGTTCATTTGTTGCAGCTATGCCTATGCTTAATGTAACATTGAAGGTTTCTGCGCCCGTATAAATTGTTTTCAGCTTTTGGGCAATCATGGCAGCCTTTTCGCAGGCAACCTGAACATCAAGCAGGTTGCTGAAATAGACGCAAAATTCATCACCGCCGAGCCTGCCTGCAAGGTCGTATTCCCCCGTATATTCCTTTAAAATTCCTGCTATGTCGGTTATGACCTCATCGCCTTTTAAGTGGCCGTATGTATCGTTTATTTTCTTAAAGTCGTCTATGTCCACAAGCATAAGGACATTATATATATTTCCGTCCAAATTGCGCAGATGGGATTTTATTCTGTGCTCGGTTGTCGCTTTGTTTAAAAGCCCCGTCATAAGGTCCGTTTCTGCTTTTTGAAGTAATTTCTGCTGTTCGATTTTCTGCGTGTGTATATTGCGGAGAAGCCCTACAGCCCTGACAGGTTTTTTATCCTCATCAAATATGGTTGAAAAAATGGAAAAGTACCATTGAAAACCGTTTGCCCTTGTATTTAACTTAAATTCCGTGGTGTGGTATTCCGTTCCTCTTTTTGCAAGTGCGAAAAGCTCCTCAAGGGCGTCCTTGGTATCAAGGGAAACAAGCCCTGTTTCTGCCATTGCTTTTGCAGGGTTTTGTAGTACTGCTTCGCCGTCAAATATATTGTTGAATTTTTCGGCAAATGTGATAACATCCTCCGATATGTCATACTCATATGGAAGCTCCTCGGAAATGTCAGAGATAATCAGGTACTTCTGTTCCTCAAGTGTTGCCTTCATCTCGGCAATCTTTAAGTTTGTTATGTCCGACATTACAAGATTAACGATAGGAAAGCCCTCTGACATTTCGCCTGAACGGGCAAATATCGCATTTACCCATCGGATGCTTTCGTTTGCGCCCTTGATGCGGAAATTGACAATTTTGGAATTTAAGTCCTCAGTCAAATCGGCAAGGGCATCTATGACAATTGATAAATCCTCGCTATAGACGATGGAAAGTGTATTTTTGCCGTAAACCGTATCGAAATCATGTGGGGAAAGACCACACATGTCATAGAAAAAATTATTTGCCCATGTAAGCGTCATGTTATTGTCAAGCAGGTGCTTGCTGACGCCGCTTGGCACTGTGTTGGCAAACATTTCCAAATCGGTTTTCGCCTGTGCCGTCTCGCTTGCCGCATTTTCAAGATTTGTTATATCTGTGAAAACACACTGCAAAACGTCCCTGCCGTCATTTAGGGAAAACGCCTGTCCGTTGCACAAAACGGTAAGCACATTTCCGCTTTTTGTAACAATTCTGTTTTGAATGCTTACGAGATTGGAAATGCTGAGCTGATAATTTATGGAGGCAATTACCTCCGCAAAGTCGTCAACGTATAAAAGATTATCCAGTGTACAGATTTTGTTTGACAATTCACGGGGAGAATATCCTGTCATGGTGCAAAGTCCTTGGTCAAAATCCAAAATATTGTATGGTGCGTCTGTCTCTAAGACAAAGGTTGCTACATCATTGCTTCCTGCGTAGTTGGATGAAGTCATATTTTTACCTCCCGAATGTATTAAAAGCCTGATATAATTATAGTCTATGGAAATATTTATATCAAGAAAAAAACAAGGGAAAAAAAGCTTTCTTTACATACGGATTTATAAATGATACAATATATAAATAATAATTGACTAAAGACAATTATGTGTTGAGATAATGAATAGACAAAAATGCTTATCAGAGGTTTCTGATATGGAAAAGATGTGTAACGATGGATAAATATAGAAAGTACGAGATAGCGGCTGTCATATGCGTGGCGATTTTCATAGTGTGCTTTTCACTGTGCCTGCTTGTGTCAAACAGAAGCGTGTATAGTTTATGTTATGATAAATACTATGAAGATTTAACGGAGATTTATGGGGATAATATTGGGGATAAGGCACTTGCTCCTTTGGAGGCAAAGCAAAACTATGAGCAGATAGCAGACGGATTTTCTTCTTTTTTTAAGAGTGATTATTCCGGGGTAAGCTACAAGCTGTCAGAAAGAAATGTAAAGCTTTTAAACAGACTGAAGGGATATTACCGTTTTGCATGGATTGCATCTATCATAAGCCTTGCAGGAGCCGTATACAGCTTCATAAATTTGGCAAAAAGAAGAAATTACATGCCCCTGCTTACCGGAGGGTTTGCGGCAGCATGCTTAACCGTATTTCATGCAGTTGTAATCGGCGTGTCAAAGGGTTCTACATTATCTGGAATTAAAAATATGATAATGTACGGTGATTATTCTTATTTTCCCGATGCAGATGTTCTCGTGTGGTGTATGCCGCCGAAATTTGGAATGAGTCTTGCACTTTTGTATTTGGGTATTGTTTTTGGAATGATTTTACTTGCGGCACTCATTAGGCGTATTATTGCATTTTGGGGTCGCCCGCATAAGTTTTAAAGCTGTGTCAAGTTTTCATAGAAAACTTGACATGTAGTATGTCCGGTGACGAAGTCGCCGAGACTCGGCGTCACCACTTTGGCGAAGCCAAATTTTAAATGTGGTGACGTTCAAAAAAATGGAGGTATTATATGAACAAGAGATTGGAAAATTGGGTCAACTGGGTTTTGTATGATGAGCTTATGAATGGTCAGCTTAATGCACCGAAGCATTTGTTGGGTATTCATGACTATGGCGAGGGTCAGGTTATAACTGTTTACAGGCCCCATTCAGAGTCTGTTTCAGTGACTTCCGTAACCGGAAAAAATCCTGTGCCTATGGAGGAGCTTGCAGAAGGCTTTTATGGAGTGTATTTTCCTAAGAAGAAATACAAAGGAAACAAGTACAAAATTGAAACAAAATACCATGACGGTACAACTGTGCTTACGGCGGACTGCTATGCATTTGACTCTCTTATAACTGATTATGACACTTATCTTTTTGCGGAGGGTAAAAATTACGACATATATGATAAGCTGGGGGCGCACCCAATGACCATAGACGGCGTTAAGGGAACCTATTTTTCAGTATGGGCGCCAAATGCCAGACGTGTAAGTATTGTCGGCGATTTTAATATGTGGGACGGAGCGCTTAACCCGATGCAGATACATTCTGCATCAGGCATCTATGAGATTTTCATGCCGGATGTACATGAGGGGGCAGTATATAAGTTTCAAATTCAAACTAGAACAGGAGATATATTATATAAGGCAGACCCATACGGAAACCAGACGCAGGTCAGACCTG
Organism: Clostridium sp.; assembly: GCA_023664775.1. GTDB lineage: Bacteria > Bacillota > Clostridia > Lachnospirales > Lachnospiraceae > Coprococcus_C. The sequence goes on from JAMPEW010000012.1 coordinate 43,049, forward strand.
AAAATGCAAATGTTGTTGCCGATTTAAGGAACTTCAAATGGTCGGATGGGGAATGGATGGAAAACAGACAGAAACAGACGAGAGTTTCAAGGCTCAAGGCTCCTATGTCTATCTATGAGGTACATCTTGGCTCATGGAAAAAGAAGGATGAGGATTCGGATTTTGGATTTTACACCTATAGGGAAATGGCAAAGATGCTTGGCGATTATGTGAAGGATATGGGCTACACGCATATTGAGCTTATGGGAATTGCCGAATATCCGTTTGACGGCTCATGGGGGTATCAGGTAACGAATTACTATGCACCGACAAGCAGATACGGTACACCACAGGATTTCATGTATTTTGTCAATTACATGCATTCCATCGGCATCTCGGTTATTCTTGATTGGGTTCCTGCACATTTTCCAAGGGATGCACACGGACTTGGAAGATTTGACGGAATGCCTCTTTATGAGCATCCTGATTCAAGAAGGGGAGAGCATCCTGACTGGGGAACCTATATATTTGATTACGGCAGAAACGAGGTAAGTAATTTCCTTACTTCAAATGCGCTTTTTTGGGTCGAGAAGTTCCATGTTGACGGTCTTCGTGTTGATGCCGTTGCTTCCATGCTTTATCTTGATTATGGCAAGCAAAACGGACAGTGGCTTCCTAACAAGGACGGCGGAAATGAAAATTACGATGCAATAGAGCTTTTGCAGAAGATAAATACTGTTATGGAGGAAAGAAACCCGGGGGCATACCTTATCGCTGAGGAATCAACTGCATGGGCGGGAGTAACTGCTCCGGCAACATTGAAAGGGCTTGGCTTCCTGTTTAAATGGAATATGGGCTGGATGAATGATTTTCTTGAGTATATGAAGCTTGACCCGTATTTCAGGTCCTTTAACCATAACAGGCTTACCTTCAGCCTGAGCTACACCTACTCGGAAAATTATGTGCTTGTAATCTCACATGATGAGGTTGTGCATCTCAAGTGCTCCATGATTAATAAGATGCCGGGCTTTGAGGTTGATAAATTTGCAAACCTTCGTACAGCCTATGGTTTTATGCTTGGACATCCCGGCAAGAAGCTTCTCTTTATGGGACAGGAATTTGCACAGCTTCGGGAGTGGAGCGAAGCAAGGAGCCTTGACTGGTTCCTGCTTGACAAGCCAATGCATAGGAAGATGCAGGCGTTTGTAAAACGGCTGAATCATATTTATACAGAGTATGATGCATTGTATTACAATGACAATGAATCTATCGGCTTTGAGTGGACAAAGGTTGACAGTGCAGAGGAAGGGATTGTTTCATTTGTAAGACGTGGAAGGACTGCTAAAAATCAACTCCTGTTTGTATGTAACTTCGTTCCTGTTGAACGTACAACCCACCTTGTTGGCGTGCCGTGTCTTGGCAAGTATACGGAGATTTTAAATTCCGATGCGGCAGAGTTTGGAGGAATGAACAGACTGAATGTGGAGGTTATGGCAACGGAGCAGCCGAGCGACAGAATGGATTATTCCGTAAGCCTTACGATACCACCGCTTTCCATGATGATATTTAAGTACGATTACAAGGAGTCGCCAAAGCCTGTCAAGGCGATTGAAAAGACTTCAAAATAGTAGAATTTAACAATTGATAAAATGACGGGTGGCATGGGCTGTCGCACGAAGCGTGTTTTTGTTGTTATAATAAAAATATCCTTGATGCGGCAACCCTCTATTGCCACCCTATGTATTGTATAATGAGGGTCAATGTAAAGAGGATAAATCGGCAATTTGTTTGGAGAAAGCAGTAATGAAAAGGTTAATTATACATAGAAAGAAAAAGCTTGCCTTAGCATTCATGCCTTATTGGATTGTAATAGGGATAGATAAAAGAACCTTCATGGAACAATATAATTTGGTTGGTGATTTATGCGAAACAATATCAGGCTGGCCGATTTCACGAATCTCTCATGATATTCTAAAAAAGTATCATTCAATAGAAAACGGAGAATGTGTACAAATAGAATTGAGTGATGACATTAATTCAGCTTTTGCAATCACGCCTGATGGAAATTTATCAAATGAAATCATATTGAATAATGGTGTTGAAGCAGATGGCGTTATAGCTTATAGTTATGATTTAACGACAAAGGGTGGATTTTTGAAAACGAGTTATCCATGGTTTATTGAAACTCCAAATTGCAGGAATAATATGTGAATGTATGATAGAATACAATTGTGTATAGATGTGCAATCAGAATAAAAAGAGGGTCAAATTACGATATTAACCGGTGAAAAGGAATGTACATTTAGAATTGTGTTTAAGGACAATAAGCCCATATAAGAAAATGTTTATCTTGCAGAAGGCTTTTAGAAAAATGGGAATTTAAAATAAAGATTATAGGTTTAATATGAAGAAAATAAAGAAAGTTATTAAATATATTTTTATAGTTATAGTGATTGTTATTGTAGTGGTCGGTATCGGCGTCTTAGGCACAAATCTTTATGTCAGGGGCAGTGTTAAGGATAGGATTTTAAAGCCTGAGCAGGCTGAAGAACTTGAGGATGTTGACTGTATTTTAGTGCTTGGGGCTTCGGTTCAGAATAATGAGAAACCGAGCCTGATGCTTCAGGACAGGCTTGATAGGGGAATTGAGCTTTATTTTGCAGGGTGTTCCCCAAAGCTTCTTATGAGTGGTGACCATGGCAGCATGTACTATAATGAGGTCGCAGTTATGAAAAACTATGCCATAAAGGCAGGCGTTCCATCTGAGGATATCTTTATGGACCATGCAGGCTTTTCAACCTATGAGAGCATGTACAGGGCAAAGAATATTTTTAAGGCTAAAAAAGTGATTATTGTGACGCAGGAGTATCATTTGTATCGTTCTCTTTATATTGCGAAAAAGCTTGGGCTTGATGTATACGGTGTGGCGGCTGAGGATATAACGTATTCGGGGCAGGCATACAGGGAGCTGCGTGAGGTGCTTGCCATTTCCAAGGATTTCTGCAAGGTAATTTTAAAGCCGAAGGCAACCCTTATGGGTGAGGAAATTCCACTTACAGGTGACGGGAATGTAACAAATGATAATTGAGTGTGGCGTCTGTAATGTTTCGTGCTGTATGGATGCTGTGATAAGACTGTGATAAGTGATAGTCGAAGGTGATAGATGTGACGTTCTATATTGCATGGCTGTTGTGATAAGACTGTGATAAATGATAGTTGAGCGTGTCAGATGAGATGTTCTATATTGCATGGATGCTGTGATAAGAATGTGATAAATGATAGTTGAGCGTGTCAGATGTGACGTTCTATATTGTATGGCTAGTTGTGACAGAAAATGTTATGTCGAGGATGTTAATATTAGTATGTTTGACATGAAAGATTTGGTAATGTATAATACGTTAGATTAGTGTTTCATTATAATGAAATGCAGGTTTCCAAACAATTTTAAAAAGGAAGGGCAATATTATGGCAGAAAAGAAAAATATGTTAAGCTATCAGGGCTTAAAGGAATTAGAGGATGAGTTACAGGATTTAAAGGTAAATAAACGTCAGGAAGTGGCACAGAAAATAAAAGAGGCAAGAGAGCAGGGCGACTTATCCGAGAATGCAGAGTATGATGCAGCTAAGGATGAGCAGAGAGACATTGAGGCGCGAATTGAAGAAATAGAGAAAATACTTAAAAATGCCGAGGTGTTTGATGAGGACGAATTTGACCATGAGACGGTAAACTTTGGCTCTGAGGTTGTTCTTCACGATATGGACATGGACGAGGTTGTTGACTACAAAATTGTAGGCTCCACAGAGGCAGACATTATGAAAGGGAAAATTTCAAATGAGTCTCCACTTGGAATGGCACTTATGAGAAAGAAAATTGGTGATACCATTACCGTTGAGGCACCAGCAGGAGATTTACAATATAAAATACTTGATATAAAGAAAAAATAACCTTAAAAAGTTATGTAAGAAAGTACATGAATCGGTTATGAAAAGATATGCAAAAAGTAACACAGAAAGAGAGATATAAAGGTGGCTGAAAATAATAATCAAAATAATCAGGTAAAGCCTCAGGATACAAACCAGCTTTTAAAGGTTCGCCGTGAGAAGCTTAAAAATCTTCAGGAAGCAGGAAGGGACCCTTTTCAGATTACAAAATATGAGCAGACGCATCATACGGATGAGGTAAGATGTCTTTATGAGGAGCATGAGAGAACCCTTTTGGCAGGAAGAACTGCGCCGTCTGTTGATGGACTTGATGAGGCTGAGGCAAAGGAATTATTAAAGCAGGATTACAACGAAAAAAGAGCAATTATGGATGCAGACCCTATACATGTGTCTGTTGCGGGGCGTATGCTCTTTAAGCGTGTTATGGGAAAAGCATCATTTTGCAATATTCAGGATTTAAAGGGAAAAATACAGGTTTACGTTGCAAGGGATGCCATTGGCGAAGATGCTTATGCTGAGTTTAAAAAGTCAGATATCGGTGACATTTACGGCATCAAGGGATATATTTTTAGGACAATGACAGGCGAGATTTCAATTCATGCGGAGGAAATAACGCTTCTTTCCAAGAGCCTGCAGATTCTCCCTGAAAAGTATCACGGACTTACCGATACGGATATGCGTTATCGTCAGAGATATGTGGATTTGATTATGAACGAGGAATCAAGGAACACATTTATTATGCGTTCAAGGATTATTAAAGAAATTCGTAATTTTTTAGATGCCAGAAGCTTCATTGAAGTTGAAACTCCTATGCTTGTTTCAAATGCAGGAGGCGCTGCGGCAAGACCATTTGACACACATTACAATGCCTTGGATGAGGACGTGAAGCTCCGCATATCCTTGGAGCTTTATCTGAAAAGGCTTATTGTAGGCGGTCTTGAGCGGGTTTATGAAATTGGACGTGTATTCAGGAATGAGGGCGTTGACACAAGGCACAATCCGGAATTTACGCTTATGGAGCTTTATCAGGCATACACTGATTACGAGGGAATGATGGAGCTTACGGAGTCCATGTTTAAGCACCTTGCTGAAAAGGTATGCGGCAGTTCCGTAATTACCTACAACGGAATAGAGATAGATTTTGGAAAGCCTTTTGAGAGGCTGACAATGAATGACGCCATAAAGAAATATGCAGATGTGGATTTTGATGCCGTTACAACGGATGAGGAGGCTAAGAGACTTGCGGACAAACATCATATTGAGTATGAGGCAAGGCATACAAAGGGAGACATTATTAATCTGTTCTTTGAGGAATTTTGTGAGAAAAATTTAATTCAGCCGACCTTTATCATGGATCATCCGCTTTCCATTTCCCCGCTTACAAAGAAGAAGCCGTCTGACCCTGAAAAGGTTGAGCGTTTTGAGCTTTTTATCAATACATGGGAGATGTGCAATGCGTATTCGGAGCTTAATGATCCGATAGACCAAAGGGAGCGTTTTGCTGCCCAGGACGCCGCTTTTGAAGCCGGCGATGAGGAGGCAAATCACACGGACGAGGATTTCTTAAATGCACTTGAGGTCGGCATGCCGCCTACCGGAGGTATCGGTTACGGCATTGACAGGCTGGTAATGCTACTTACGGATTCGCCAGCCATAAGGGATGTATTGTTGTTCCCGACGATGAAGTCCTTGGGCGGAAAAGACCAGTAAAATCAAAGGTTTCAGCGATTGAAACTTCAGATTTACGACCAAATGTTAGAAACATATATAAACATACAAAGCCAAGGTGTGGTAACCGCATCTTGGCTTTTTGTTGCATGGAAGGCAGGAATAGTTCAAAAAAAGTTCCGATTGATTTGGCAGGGCTTTCGGGAATGGCTTTTACATTTCCTGCAAATACACAAAGGGAGATGGCTGGTGAATACGGAAATTTCTCAAATTGTCAGAAACAGCGTATAATGGCTGGGAAATGAATTATCCATATCTCATGACCCTTCGATATTGTTCAAATAGTACAGTTTTTTGCAAAAAAGTAAAGTGAATATGATTGCCCAAATAGGCAATCATATTCAATAAATCTTGAAAATGTGTGGGAAAGAGGGTATAATGAATGAGCAAAAAAGCCCTTTTGGGCTAAAATATTCAATGAAATGGAGCGGAGTATATGGAGATTAAACGTGATGCTTATTTAAAGCAGTTAATTGCTTACCGGTTTGATGGGCTGGTTAAGGTGATTACCGGCATCCGCCGCTGTGGTAAATCCTATCTGCTGAAAAATATATATAAAAATTATCTGCTTCAAAATGGCGTTCCAAATGAGCAGATTATTATGATTGAGCTTGACCTTGCGAAAGATATTAAGTTTCGCAATCCCTTGCTCCTTTCTTCTTATGTAAGGGAAAAAGTTGAGGAAGGCAGCGGGGAATTTTATCTTTTTGTGGATGAAATTCAAATGTCTGATGAAGTAAGCAACCCATATAATAAGGATGGGAAAAAAATCACTTTTTATGATGCCTTAAATGATTTACGCAGCCTGCCCAATTTAGACGTCTATGTAACGGGGAGTAATTCCAAAATGCTTTCCAGCGATATTCTTACCGAGTTTAGGGGAAGAAGTGACGAAATTCGGGTCCATCCCTTAAGCTTTGCCGAATATTATGCGGCTGTCGGGGGTGATAAAAATGAGGCGTTTGACGATTATGCGTTTTACGGCGGCATGCCGCTTATTTTATCAAGGCCTGATGACGCTGCCAAAATGAATTATTTAAAATCGCTTTTTGCGGAGGTATATATCAAGGATATTGTTGAGCGGAAGAAAATAGAGAGACAGGATGTGTTAGAGCATCTTTTGGATTTGCTCTGTTCTTCCGTAGGCTCGCTGACCAACCCCGCCAAGATAGCAGATACATTGAAGTCAAAGCAGATGCTGGGGGTATCCGCAAATACGGTTCGGGCATATATGGCACATTTAGAGGATGCTTTTTTGTTTTCGGAAAGCAGGCGGTACGATGTGAAAGGAAAATCCTATTTTGACTCGCCAAGCAAGTATTACAGTGAGGATATTGGGCTTAGGAATGCCCGTATTGGATTTCGCCAACAGGAAATGACGCATATTATGGAGAATATCATTTATAATGAACTGATAATCCGCCGGTTTTCCGTTGATGTCGGTGTTGTCTATGCAAGGACTGTCAATCAGAATGGAAATTCTGTCCGTACTCCGAGAGAGATTGACTTTGTCGTCACTTCCGGCGGAAAGAGAACCTATATCCAGTCGGCATATGCTATGCCTGCCGAGGAAAAGATAGAAGCGGAGCTGCGTCCGTTCGCTCTTACAAAGGACTCATTTCCTAAAATTGTTGTGCGAAAGGACATTGGAAAACGCTGGTATGATGAAAATGGCATCTTGAATATAAACCTGACGGATTTTTTGCTGGATAAAGAGCTTATATAAACCTATGGAGCCGGGATGCAGTACCGCAGCTTGACTTTTTGTCGTGTGAATGTGTAAATATAAACTCATTTCAAGGTCATAAACTGCTGAACGAAATCAAACCCCCAATAGGATTTACAGAAAAAAGTTGTCTATTTGGGACTGAATGAGCGAATAGGGGCAGACAAATGATGTGTTTTTTGCTATTCTAATAAAAATGTGTGGTGACGCATTTTTTATCAACAACGATTAGCTTACTCCAACTTCAAGGAGGAAACTTGATGGAAAAATTAAATTTAAACTGCGGCGGGTCTATCCGGCTGGCTGAAAGTGATGGATGCAGCGTTTATCAATTTCGCAATGAAACAGGAGAAGGAACGATGACGCTCTATGAGGTTTTCCCCGGCGTTACGCTTGCTTACAATGATTTTCATATGCAATACTATAATAGCTGTTTCAAACCGGAACGGGATATGTTTTGTATTGATCATTGCAGAGAAGGACGACTTGAATATTCGGCAGCACAGAACGCTTTTTCTTATGTGGAAGCGGGTGATTTAAAGCTTGATCGGAGGTTAAAGCATACTGGGCTATTTGAAATGCCATTGTCACATTATCACGGTGCAACGGTGGCATTTGATATGGATATTGCCAGTAAAAATCTTTCGCTTTATGTAAAGGACTTTCCTGTTGATCTTTGGGCATTACAGAAAAAATTTTGCAGTGACAGTTACCCCATGGTTATCCATGAAAACCCTTCTGCACTGCATATTTTTAGCGAGCTGTATGCAGTGCCGGAGAAAATAAAGCGTCCATATTTTAAAATCAAAATTTTGGAATTGCTATTATATTTAGAGGCTTTGGAATTGCCAAATAAACCTTTTGAAAAACCGTATTTTTATAAAACACAGGTGGAAAAAACAAAGGAAATTGGAGAATTTATTACGAAGCATATGGATGAAACATTTACGCAAGAAGCATTGTCCGAAAAATTTGGACTTCCATTAACGACAATGAAACAATGTTTTAAATCCGTATTTGGTGCGACAATCGGAAATTATCTGATGGAGTACCGCATGAATCAGGCTGCGGTTATGCTGAAAACAAAGCGTAATATGAGTGTGGCTGAAATTGCAGGGTGTGTAGGCTATGATAGTCCGAGTAAATTTGCAATGGCATTTCGCAAGCTAATGGGGATGTCCCCGATAGAATATCGTAATCATATGCATGGAAAGTCTTTGTCCAATGAGGACTAAGCGGACTTGGTGGAGCAGAAAAAAGAAAAAAATTAGTTTAGGATATAGATGGTGTCGAGAAACACCATCTATTTTTTATACCATATTATGCAGAAAAACTGCTGGTGGCAGGTTTTCTGTATGTACTAAAAATAGACAGCAAAGTGGACTGTGCCCGATTTTTGAAATACCCATAGGGTATCCCTATAAATCGCAGAAATAATGAAAGGAGTGATTCATTATGAATCAAGAAGAAAAAAAACAGGGATGGGTTTCCTGCCTTTGGGATTATGCCGAGGGGAGCAAAGGCAGGCTTGTATTATCTGTAATTTTATCAATCATAAGTGTACTATGTGGGATCTTGCCATATTATTGCTTTTATAAAGTGATTGACAGCTTTATTAGTGGGAGTATATCCGCTGAAATAATTTTAATGTGGAGCGGTTTTGCTTTTGTGGCATATCTTATCAAGACGCTGTTCTTTGGGTTTTCAACAGCAATTTCCCATTATGCAGCTTTTCATATTCTCGAAGAATTAAGGCTTAGAGTGGCTGATAAGTTTTTACATGCACCGCTTGGTGCTGTGACAAAACATTCCATTGGTGAAATTAAAAATATTATGGTGGATAAAATCGAAGATATAGAACCGCCGCTTGCCCATATGATACCTGAAGGTTCAGGACATATTATGCTGCCGGTTGTAAGCTTTATTGCACTGCTTTTGCTTAACTGGAAAATGGCTCTTGCCTCACTTGTAACTCTGCCTCTTTCATTTGTTTGTATGGCATTGACCTTCAAAATAAGCGGAAAGAATTTTGATAAATATGTGAAATCAAATGCTAGGATGAACAGCGTAATTGTTGAGTATGTTGAGGGCATTGAGGTTATAAAGGCATTTGGACGTTCGGGACAGTCTTATGAAAAGTATTCAGGAGCGATCGGGGATTACAAAAAATTTGTAGTAAAATGGCTTTCTTCCACATGGGTGACATTCAAGCTTGCTTTTGCACTTTTTCCGTCAACGCTTTTAGGTGTTCTTCCCATTGGACTTCTGTTAGCAGTAAACGGCAGCTTAACAGCGGCACAATTGGCGTTGTGCGTAATGCTTTCCATGTCTATGGTAACATCTTTGGGACAAATAGAAGTGTTTGGAAACAATATGAAACAGCTTCAACTTACAATTGAGGAGCTTCAGCAATACCTTGATATGCAAAAACTTCCCGAACCATACAAAAATGCTGAAATTTCAGATTATAACATTGAACTCAAAAATGTTCATTTTTCATATGACGATAAATCTGAAGAAGTTTTGCACGGAATCAATCTGAACATTCCAAAAGGCAGTTTTACGGCGCTTGTAGGTCCTTCGGGTGGCGGGAAATCTACTGTTGCAAAACTGATTGCAAGATTTTGGGATGTAACTGACGGTGAAATAAAAATTGGCGGTGTGAACATTAAAGATATACCCCTTTCGCAGCTTAGTAATATGGTAAGTTTTGTTACGCAGGATAATTTTTTATTCCGTTTATCTCTTAAAGAAAATATCCGGCTCGGAAATCCGCAGGCAAGTGACGAAGAAGTATATGCGGCGGCGAAAGCAGCACAGTGCGATGAATTTATAAAAAAACTCACTTATGGATATGACACGCCTGCCGGTGAAGCTGGTAAAAGACTTTCGGGTGGTGAAAAACAGAGAATAGCCATAGCAAGAATGATTCTGAAAAACGCTCCAATTGTTATTTTAGACGAAGCAACTGCATTTACCGATCCCGAAAATGAATCAAAAATTCAGGAAAGCATTGCAAAACTTACAAATGGCAAAACCTTGCTTGTAATTGCACATAGATTGTCCACAATAAAAAATGCTGATAATATCGTTGTTCTCAAGAATGGTGAAATTTTGGCGCAAGGCAAGCAGGAGAAACTTTTGAAAACCTGTTCTTTGTATAACCATATGTGGAAAACTCACATAGGAGCAAAGGATTGGGCTGTTTCAGGAAAGGAGGCTGCAGGAAATGTTTAAGACCGTAAAAAGAATTATAAATTGGTGCGGAGACTTTAAAGGTAAGCTTTACATTGGTTTTATTTTTTCGTTTTTTTCAACCTGGTTTGCTGCAATGCCTATCATGGTAGCGGCTTATACAGTTGGAACGCTTGTTGAAAGCAATCGAAATGGCACAGAGTTTAACCGAAATTTGATTTGGATCAGTTTTCTGGCAATAGCGGGTTTGGTACTGTTACGTTTTTTGTTTGATTATCTAAGGGCAAGATTTCAGGAGCCGATCAGCTATGAGCTTGTGGCAAGGGACAGACTTGCAGTAGGCGAGGCATTAAAAAGAGTATCACTTGGATATTTTCAAAAAGTGGATATTGGAAACATATTAAATTCAATTACTACAGGCTTGGGTGCACTTGAAAATATGGGTATAAGAATGGTTGACAGCTTTGTCGGCGGATACCTTAGCTTCCTTTGCGTTTTCCTTAGCTTGATGTATTTTAATCCTCTTGTTGCACTTATTGCGTTAGGAGGAGCTGCTTTGTCTTTTATGTTTTTGCTGCTCATCTCAAAGTACAGCGTTAAAAATGCCCCTGTTTTGGCAAAGGCAGGCAGGGATTTGACAGCAGCAACGATTGAATACGCAAGAGGTTTGCCAATCGTAAAATCATTTGGACAAAGCGGCACTTCCATGTCAGCTATGAAAAAAGCCTGCCGTGACAGCAAGAATATTTGTCTTAAAGTCGAGAATGGATTTATTCCAAACAACTGCCTGCATTTGTTTTCACTAAGAATTGCGACTGTAATAATGGCGGGAACCTCCTGTTACTTAGGTCTTATCGGAGATATGCCGTTTACATTTATGTTAATGTTCGTATTTTTTTCATTCGAAATTTTTGCAAGGCTTGAACCGATCAGTGACAGTGCCCATATTTTAGGTGTTATAGATACGGCGATGAATCAGCTTGACGCATTAAAAGCTGACAAATACATAGACAGCGATGGCAGGGAAATCCCTATTGCCCATTATGACATTGAGTTTAAAAATGTACAGTTCGGATATGACAAAAGAGTGGTTCTTGAAAATGTAAGCTTCAAAATTCCTGAAAAGACGTCTACCGCAATCATAGGTCCGTCCGGTTCGGGAAAGAGTACAATTTGTAATTTGATAGCCCGCTTTTACGATGTCCAACAAGGAGATATTTTTGTTGGTGGTCATAATGTGCGTGAATTTACCTGTGACAGCCTTTTGAAGAACATTTCCATGGTATTTCAAAATGTTTACTTGTTTCATGACACGATTATAAACAATATTCGTTTTGGTAATCCGGACGCTGCAGATGATGAGGTTTATGCAGCAGCCAAAGCAGCAGGATGTCACGATTTTATTATGGATTTACCAAACGGATATGACACGGTTATCGGCGAGGGCGGCGGTACTCTTTCCGGTGGTGAAAAACAGAGAATCAGTATCGCAAGGGCTATGTTAAAGAATGCACCGATTATAATTTTGGATGAGGCAACTGCAAGTGTTGATCCTGAAAATGAGCATTTAATTCAAGAGGCTATTTCTAAACTGACTCACGGAAAAACAATCATTACAATTGCTCATCGGCTTGCGACGATTGAAAATGCCGATCAAATTTTGGTGATTGATGGCGGAAAAGTAGCACAAAAAGGCACTCACACACAGCTTATAAATCAGGAAGGCACATATCGTGATTTTATAAGAATCCGTGAGCAGGCAGAAGGTTGGCAAATTCAATAATAACTGTAATTTGAAATAAAGAAAGCAACCGTATTGCGGTTGCTTTTTTGGATGTTGTATCAATTCAGGTTATTGCAATATTTTTATGTCAGAATTGAGAACTATGATCGAATGTAATTGTACACCATCTTGCCATAACTGTCTGCGTACTTGTGAAAACAAAAAGAACCATGACCTGCTCGACAGGAATTTATCGATTGAATTTTTGCATCTTTTTTTGTTTTACGCTATCAAGTGGATGAATGCTGCTTGAAAAAAGGAAATTCCTTTAGTATAATAGGGCTATAACAATAATAATTTGACAAAAACTGCCTTTTTTATACAATATGGACTAAAATTAGTCCCTTAAAATGGTTAATATCCAAGCAAATACCTATAAATGGACTGAAAGTAGGTACATAGGTGGGTAATTTAGTGGAACAAAAAATGGGACGAAATACAAATTAAAAAAACATAGTAAGTCTGAGACTGAAAAAGAAAATCGGGCAGACTGAGATGGTTGCATTACTGCAAATGGGAAATGTGTCTATGACCCATGAAGCATTTGTAAAGATAAAAAAGGCATACAGCATATTAGCGCAACTCAAATTAGAGGTATAAAAAATGTGTTGGAACAACATATGATGGATTGCTAAAATAATAGAATTTGAGGAAGTGAAGTTAAAATGATTTATGTAGGTATTTGTGATGATTTAATGGAACACAGACAAATGTTAAAGAATGTATGTGAGAGATATTTCTCTGAACGTAGAATGAAATACGAGCTTGTGTTATTTCAATCGGGAGAGGAAATGCTGACATATAAAGGTGAACACCTTATGCTGTTGCTTTTGGATATAGAGATGAAGGGGATTACAGGCATAGATGTAATGCACAAGCTTTTACACAGCGATAAGATTTGGAGAATACTTTTCGTGTCAAGCCATGATGAACTCATGATTCAGACATTTGGTTTAAAAACCTTGGGCTACTGTTCAAAGCCTATAAAGTATGAAGATATAAGCAGATGGCTTGACATAGCCATTGAGGAAAGTGACTGCAATAAGGTTATTCGTTTTGAGGACCATACGTTAATTAATGTTGATGAAATCATTTATATTGAATCTGACGGACATTATATTCGTGTTCATACAATCAACGGTAATCCGCTGTTTGTTATGGATATATTTGAAGCGTCAAAGCTTTTGGATCATACGAGTGTAGCCAGAATACATAAATCATACATGGTTAATTTTTCATACATCGATCAGCTAACTACAAGATTTGTAAAGCTTCAGGAAAGCTGCAACCAGCTTCCCGTTGGAAGAAACTATAAGAATGACGTTAAGGAGCGGTATCAGGCATACATATATGAAGTTGCAAAGAGGCGGTCTAGGTTTTAGAATGTGCTGACGGGGGATAAGGCATGAGTCTGTTTTTTGAAATAGGGTATTGCGTTGTAGACATTGTTAATTTTATTTTGGCATACAGATTTTTCTTTGGGGAGAAATTAAAAAAGAATGTTGTTAAATTTAGTTTCTTAATGCTTGGTATTATTATTTTACAGTGGGTCAATGTCAGCTTCATTGGGATAGAAAAGGATTTTTTAGATTTAATTTATGGTTTTAGCATCGTATTGATGTTAGGAGAAGGAAAAATAATAAGGAGATTAATCATATATTTTGATTCTTATGTTGTGTCCGCTGTGTTTATCAGCTCTTTTCATTATACTATCTGTTTTTTCTTAAAAAGAAATCAGCAGCAGATGATACAAAATCCAGCTTATAGTATGGTGATGAACTGTACATTTTTGTTATTTGTAATGGTATATCTGCTATATCAAAGGATTACTCAAAAAGATAATCATTCCCTGATTGATTTTTCAACTGATCAACAAACTATATTATCCGTGGCATTATTTTGTTGTATGCTTATCATGAGTATATCACAACTCTTTTTTTATCATTCGGATATGCCATTAAATGTCAAGAATTTTTTTTGTATGCTAATGTCCCTGCTTTGTACCTTTTTTATTATTGTGCTTGTGTGGCTTTCACATTCCATAAGGACGAGAGACCGGTATATGCATGAAAGAGAATTAGCAAATCTGAGAATGTATGAGCAGGAGAAACGGTTTGTCGTAATAGAAAACTCAAATGAGGAGATCAAAAAATTCAAGCATGATGTTAAAGGACATATGATTGTGCTTCACAATTATATAACACAAAAGGATTGTGAAGGGGCAGAGGAATACCTAAATAAAATAGGAGTTAAGCTTGAAAATGACGGAAGCAGAAGCTATACGGGAATTGTGGTGTTGGACGCCATTATTGATAATTACAGAAAGGAAATGGTTTCAAAGAATATAGAGTTTCACTGGGATGGAAAATGCAGGCTTTCAGAGACGGATGTTGATTTATTTGATTTATGTACGATATTTGAGAACATTCTTGTAAATGCAATAGAGGCATGTGAAAAACTAGCTTCACACAGGGTGGTGGGCATTTCCGTACAAATGATAAGTAAGAAGCTGTGTATTATTGAGAAAAATACGATGAGTGGAAATTTAGTTATAGATAAAGCTGGCGAGCTTGTTACAACAAAGCCTGATAAGAAAAATCATGGCTTAGGAACAAAAAATATAAGGGACGTGGTTCTAAAACATGATGGAATGATAAAATTTGGAAGTGAGGACGGATGGTTTGAAATAGCATTGCAAATATAAAAGCTTCTGTTGAAAAAAATGAAAAACAGGGATTAAATGATAGAAATTTAATCCCTGTTTTTTAGTTTATTTTGCAGAAAAATGTCGTTTGTGCAGAAAAAGTGTCGTTCGTGCACGGACAATTGAAAGGTCCTTTTAATCCTTATACCATGAGATTACAGGCAGGTTTGAACTGTAATTTTATGGTAAAGGAGGGAAAGTAAATGGCATTTTTTGTTTTGGATTTAACGTGGCTTACTAGATGGCTTTTATGGTGGTAAAAGAAAATTAAAGGGCTGCGAAATAAACTGTAAAACATGATAATTTCACAGCCCTTTTGAAAAGGGAAAAGGTAATCGCATGTATCAGGAAAATGCAGACATAATTAAACCATATGAAGATAGCGGGCCGGTCATTATCGCAATGTGGCATCATAATTTGGCACGGTTATATACAAAGGATATTTTATTTATCTCAAGGAATAAGGACAAAAGCAGGGTACATGTTATTGAAGAAGCCATACATTTTGGATTTGAAAAAAAGGTTTCATGTAAAATGAGACTGGATGAAGTGTATGAAATCTTAAAGGATTATGGATTTGAATATGCACATAACAGCTATTTGGTAAACCTTAGATATGTTATAAGAAAGACAAACATGGAATTGGAATTGATTGATGGTACACATCTGTCAATCGCCAGGACAAAGGAAAAAAACTTTGCAGATGCTTTGGTAAGATTAGATAGAAATTAAAAAGTACAGTAATGAATAGTAAAAGTATATATGAGTCAGACTGATTTACATAAAATAATCGACCGATAAATATTTATTTAAACGGCAAAATACTATATTTTTGACGTTGATTACAAAGGATTTTTAAAGAATAAATAAAAAATTTTTATTGCTTGTGGGGGATTGTAATGTTTAATGTTGCAATATGTGATGATGAAATAGACGAGCTTGGGAGATTGGAGAAGATTTTAGAAGCAATAGCCACAAAAAATGGTATTTGTGTTGAAATTGAGGATTTTTTAAGCGGAGAAAAATTGTTGAAGCAAATGCGGGACAATAAGGTTCGGTATGATTTGATTTTTTTGGATATAGAAATGGAGCATTTGAACGGACTGGATACTGCGAAGCAGATTCGTGAAATGGATGAGCAGGTTTGTTTGATATATGTAACAGGTTTTGAAAGCTACGCATTGGAAGCATATGAGGTGCACCCGTATCATTTTATCTTGAAGCCCGTATCTGTGGAAGTGATTGAGAAATGTTTTTTGAAGGTATATAAAAACATTTCGGACGAAGCCTGTTATTTTGAGTTTCAATATAAAAGGATCTATTACAAATTACCGGTGCGCAATATTATACTGTTTGAAAGTGACAAAAGACGTATTCATATTTATCTCGCCGATGGGACTGTTTGTACATACTATGATAAGCTGGGGTTGATTGAAGCCAAGCTGCAAAATGTCAATTTTTGGAGAATACACCAGTCGTATTTGATTCATGCAAAATACATTCGGTATAAAGCATTTAATTATGTTGTGCTGACAAATGGCAGAAAAATCTTTATAAGTGAACACAGAAGAAAAGAGATTAATGAAAAATATTTAAAAATGATTGAGAGGCAGTTTATTGAGTGATAAGGATATGGTTGGAATTTTAATCAATATTTTATTCGTGGTGGTTTCCCTTGTTTTACTGCTGTATATCAAGCTGATTTACACATATGAGCAGAAACGAAAAAACGATATATTGAAACGGGAATTGGATTTGTATTTGGATAATATAAAGGAAAATACAATACTCGAAATGAAAAAAAATAGGCATGACTTGAAACATAAGCTTACATATATGCTGGTGCTTTCAAGAAATAAGGAGTATGAAAAGCTGGAAGCATACATTGAAGAACTGGCAGATTTAAAATCTGCGGACGGTCTGTCGGTTGCAAAAACGAATCATACACTTATTGACACCTTGGTTAATTCCAAATATGTGGCGGCTCAAAGCTGTGGCATCCGATTTCGGGCGAAGCTGGACATACCCTATAATCTGCCCTTTGACAATGCAGATTTGTGTGTGATTTTGGGAAATGTGCTGGATAATGCAATAGAAGCGAATCGGAAACAAGGGATAGAGGATGCCTATATTAATTTGAAAATGAAATATGATAGGGGGAATCTTGCCATATTTTTGGAAAATACTTTTGATGGCATTGTGAAAAAAGACAGTAAGGGAAAACTTGTTACAAGGAAAAAAAACAGAGAAAGCCATGGGATAGGGATATGCTCCATTCAAAATTCCCTGACAAAATATCACGGCTATATGGGTATTAATGTTAAGGATAAGATATATAAGCTTATGATTATCATGTACCCACCACAGACACAACGGTAAAAGAAAATATAAGAAATATAAAAACGGATTGAAAAAGGAAAGGCTTGACAGAACCGAAAATCCGCGTACTTACATCGGATTTTGAAGTATGTCCTGTCAGCCCTTTTGAATTGATAGGGAGACAAAAATATGTATGATAAAAAAGAGTGCGGGAAACGATTAAGGCAGCTTCGAAAGGCAAAAGGAAAGACACAGCAGGGTGTTGCAAGAGAGGTCGGATTATCTATAGACACCTTATGTAAGGTTGAACGGGGGAAAAGAAGTCCGTCCGTTTTTGTCGTGGATTTACTGAGCAGATATTATCAGACAACGACCGATTATATTATAAGTGGTCGTATTTACAGTGAGCAGGAGACAAAGGAAATGTCAAAATCTATACTGGAACAAAAGTGTGATGTAGTGGAACAACTGATAGATGATATCAGGGAATTAATTATATAAGCTGTTACGGATAAATTCTAAAATCAAATATTGATAAGCAAGCAGGGGGAAATATGCATACAGTAAGCATAAATGCGCTCTCCATTCACACTGCCCGTTTTCAAAACATATCATGATAAAAAGACAATCAATTTTTATATAAGGCGGACATGGGTAAAAAAATAAGAATCAAAAGAAATCATGATGAGTTTGATTTTTGGCTTAATGGTATGACGGATGAAAATATGAAAAACTATATAAAATACCGAATTATAAAACAGATTGATTGGTTTGAGGTCAAGGGCAGATTTTGCAAAAATAAGTATCAAAGGTTTATGCTTGCGTCAATTATAATTAGCTCCGTGATACCAATATTGTCTATTTTTGCTGATGGTTCAGTACTGATGAAAACGGTTATTGCAATGCTTGGTTCAGTTGTATCGGTTATAGGGTCATACATTACGCTTCAAAACTTTAAAGAGCTGTGGATAAAATATGTAAGCGAAAAAAGTATTTTACAAAATATGCTTTATATGTATTTTAATTGTCGTGGTGAGTTTGACATTGAGGATGAAAAAGAAAGAAATGGAAAGCTGATTGATACATGTGAAAATTATTTTTTACAAAATGTAAATGCATTAGGCAAGACGGAAATGTCGGATGGCGGTTCCACTAACTAATTTAGAAAAACAGTTACTTATCTAGGTTTACAGACTTGTTATTATAATGTGGAAGAATTTATTGATGATGAAAATTAAGTGGTGTTATTAAAAAATATCACAACTACTTGACAATACAAAGTAGTTGTGATATTTTTTATTTAGCTACTAAGCAAAACAAAGTAGCCCTTGTAGGTGAATTTAGGAATGAGCAAAAGCGCTATTTTTAAAATGCAGCCGCACAATGAACATTTGTAAAAGCAGCGGGTCACTATGGCTTGACAAATTGGAAATGGAGTGATTTGGAACGAAATGGAAGATACACAACTTTTAAAGGGCGTTTTGGAGGGCTGTGTCCTTGGCATAATCAGGAAGGGAGAAACCTACGGTTATGAAATCCTTTCTGTGCTGGAGGAGGCAGGCTTTGAAAATATGGCAGAAGGAACCCTATATCCCGTGCTTACAAGACTGGACAAAAAGGGTGCCATTGCCTGCCGCAAGGAAAAGTCGCCCCTTGGCCCCATAAGAAAATATTACAGTATCACGGAAGACGGAGAAAAATTATATCAGCAGTTTCAAAAAAATTTTAAACAGCTTGTAAAAAATGCGGAAAATATTTTGGATGAAAAAACCGCGAAGGAATGAGCGAATGTTTCAAAGGGAGGGATAAAACTATGAGTTATATGGATATGGAAGAAAAATTAGAGGGCGAGTACCGAAGAGTTTTTGATGAGGTTGAGGCTTACGCAATCATAAAGAATTACGCAGGCGAGGGAAAAGAGGAGCTTATGATGAACCTGCTGGATATGCTGCTGACGGCACAGACAGAAGGCAAGGAAGCAGAGAAAATTGTGGGAAATGACGTCAGAAAATTTTGTGAGGATTATTTCACGGCATACGATAAAAAGAAAGGACGGCTGGAGCAGATTTCTTATATGCTTTCCATGTATGCATGGCTTGGATTATATAACTGCTGCTTAGATTTCTTTGATGACAATATGAAATTTGTAGGACTTGTGGCAGGGGCAAAGACAAATTGGACTGTTATGATATGCTGTCTGGGAGTTGCCATTGTCGTTTCTGAGGTGCTGGACATCGTGCTTAACATTGTTTACAGAAATAAGCCTGCGAAGTCGGATAAACTGGTTAGAATTATACTGCTTGTTGCCGTCGTCAGTGGAATAATCGGACTTGTGGTTGCCCATACCTGTAATTTGGAATTGCTGTTGCCGCTGGTGCCGACTATGATAAGCTGCATCACGGTTATAGCTGTGGGATTTATTTACAAACGAATTAAAAATTATAAGCAGTATGGCTCCATTTGGGCACCAAAGGAAGAAAAAATAAAGAATGTGATTTCTGTTTCGGATGATGACGGGACCTTTTCCGAGTATGAACAGTTGATTATCGGGCATTTTTCCGAGCTGTATGATAAGAAAAATGCAAAACGCATAAAGAAAAACAAGCCTGCCATGACCAAGGAGGAATTTATGGATTTTCTGGAAAAGGAAAATGGGAAGCTTAAGAGGGACTCCAAACGAATGCCAATCCTGTGGGGTATCTTATGTATTATAACAACTGTGACCGTGGGTGTGGCAGGCGGCTTTAAGAGCTTTGCTGATGGAGCAGGCTTCTTTGGCACCTTGGCAGGCATCATGTTTGTTATTTACTATCTTATTTTTGCAAAATTCTTTTACGGAAAAATTTTACGTGACCGCATGAAGCTGTTTGAGAAGTGCCACAGGGACGGGAAAACGGTGCTTGACTATGCAAAGGAAAAAGAGTAACCCAATCACCCATGTATAAAATCAAATGCCTTTGGGTAAAGTATTGATTTACACTTTACTCTGCGAAAATATTTTGATATAATCGCTTTAGATTGCTAAAGTGTATATTTTTCCAAATTAATTTTGCGGAGGTTAGATAAAATGGGCATGAATGGTACCATAATGCAATACTTTGAATGGGATTTACCTGCGGATCAGAGCTTGTGGAAAGGGCTGAAAGAGGAAGCGTCAAAGCTTAAAACAGCCGGAATTACGGCAGTGTGGCTTCCGCCTGCATATAAGGGAGCCAAGGGTGCTTGTGACGTTGGTTATTCAGTATATGATTTATATGATTTAGGAGAATTTAATCAGAAGGGGTCAATCCCTACCAAATATGGAACGAAGGCTGAATATCTTGCTGCAATAAAGGCATTGCATGCAAAAGGAATACAGGTTTACGCTGATATCGTGTTAAATCATAAGCTTGGCGCAGATGAGGTTGAGAAGGTCTTAGCAGAGGAGTTTAACGAAAACAGCAGAGGTCAGATGATAGGGGAAAAGAAGACGATAGGTGCATGGACGAGGTTTACTTTCCCTGGAAGAAAGGGTAAATATTCTGACTTTACATGGAATTGGAATCATTTTGACGGAATAGACTGGGATCAGGACAGGGCGAAAAATTCAATTTTCTGTTTTCAGGGCAAGGATTGGGACAAGGATGTAGATGCAGAAAAGGGCAATTATGATTACCTTATGGGTGCCGACATAGACTTTCAGAATGAGGAAGTAAGGCAGGAGCTTATAAGCTGGGGAAAATGGTATACTGAGACGGCAGACTTGGACGGCTACAGGCTTGACGCCGTAAAGCATATCAATAAGTATTTTTACAAGGATTGGGTTCGTGCCATGCAGGCTGCTGTGGAGAAAGACCTTTTTGCCGTGGGCGAATATTGGCATTGGGATGTAAATGTTCTTATGGATTATATTAATGCAAATGAGGGCGAGGTTAGTCTTTTTGACGTACCATTGCATTTTAATTTCCATAACTGTTCTAAGGCAAATGGAAATTATGACCTTAGAAAAATTCTTGATGGGACATTAATTAAGACGAATCCGTTGAAGGCTGTTACATTTGTTGATAATCATGACAGCCAGCCTGGACAATCCCTTGAGTCATGGGTTGATGACTGGTTCAAGCCTATGGCGTATGCTATCATTCTGCTTAGACAGGAAGGTTATCCTTGCATATTTTACGGCGATTATAAGGGCATCCCGTCAGCAAAGATTAAGTCTAAAAAGAAGGAGATAGACAAGCTCTTAAAGCTTAGAAAGCAAAAGGCATACGGTGTTCAGCATGATTACTTTGACGATCAAAACTGCATAGGCTGGACGAGAGAGGGCGACGAGGAGCATCCTGATTCGGGACTTGCAGTTGTCATTTCAGATGGCACAGGCGGAACGAAGCGCATGTATATTGGAAAGCAGTTTGCAGGTACACATTTTTCAGATGTCATGGGAAATGCAAAGTATAATATAAAAATTGATGATGAGGGATGTGGTGAGTTTTATGTAAACCGAGGAGCAGTAGCCGTTTGGGTGCAGAAAGAGAATAAATAGCGGGTGATGGTATGGGAAAAACTATTAAAACAGAGGCAGTAAAGGAATTATTTGAGGCGATACTGACACTTGAAAATGTAGATGAATGCTTCGATTTTTTTGAAGATGTTTGTACTGTGAATGAGGTTTTGTCCATAGCACAGAGGTTTTCTGTGGCAAAGATGTTAAGGGATAACAAAACATACCTGGAGGTTGCAAAGGAGACCGGGGCATCTACAGCTACGATAAGCCGTGTCAACCGCTCCCTGAATTACGGAAATGACGGCTATGAAATGGTGTTTTCTCGCTTAAATAAATAACAATAAGGAGGCTGTCATAGTGAGGATTTAAGGCACATAGTTCTTTACTCATGACAAGCCCTCTTTTATTTTGTATTTTTACAACCTGTGCTATCTAAGCATATTA
>JAMPEW010000013.1 GCA_023664775.1 Clostridium sp.
ATTATCAAATGTGGGTATTCTAAACGGTCTTGTTGACAAATTCAAAATACACATATCGATTGGCAGCATGGCTGTGTACGAGTTCAAGGGAGTGCCCCACAAGTAATAATAGAAAAAGCAAAATATCTCAATATGCTTAGATAGCACAGGTTGTAAAAATACAAAATAAGAGAGGGATTGTCATGTGGAAACAACTAGGTGCCTTAAATCCTTACTGCGACAGCCCTTGCTCTATGTAAAAGGTTGTAATGATAAAAAAGAATAAAGATTTTGCGAAAGCTTAATACACCTGAAGCAAATTGATACATGCCATGCATATTATGTTTTTTTGCATTATAAAATATATGGAGAGTAGTTTAAATGATTTGTGGGGGTGTGTATGAAGGATAAGCTTCTTAGCTCGGTTTTGGCAGGCGTGCTTTGCCTTGTCATTCCATATTTAATGACGATTGTTATAAATGGAGGGACAAGGGGAGACGGTTCTAAAATTACGAAAATCAGTACGGGAAAGGATGTCATAGTACGAATTGACGGTCAAAATGAGCTGATTGACGTTGAACAGTATATATTGGGCGTTTTGCCGGGGGTGGTATCGGCAGATGCAGATGCGGCTGTCATTGAGGCACAGGCTGTTGCAGTCCGTACAAAAATATATCATTCCATGGGCAGTGATACGATCATTGATGCGGGCAAGCTTGATTTTACATATTTCAGTGAAAAAGAGTTAAAAGAAAAATTGGGAGAAAAAAATTATAATCGGATAATGTCAGTGTATGAAAATGCAGTTGAAAATACGGTAGGTAAGATAATGTAGTTTTTTTGAATAAAATTTACCACCTTTGCCAATAATATCAGCATAGTTTAACTAGGAGGCAAAGAGTAAATGAAAAAAACATGGAGTTTCTTTAGAACAAAAATATTTTATGTTGCACTTGCTGTAGGGCTTGTAGCTTTCGCCAGTCTTGTGGCAGTGTATAATTATCAGGACGCAAAGGAAGAGCTTAATCAGGGACAGGCAATAGATTTAAACCAGCCTGTTGATAATAATTTAAACCAAGATGCAGCAGCAGGACAAAATGATGCGCTTGACAATTCCAAGGAGCCTGTTACGCAGATTGGAAAAATAAACGAAAGTACGACAGAGGCGAAAACTACGGAGCAGTCTGCTGAGGAAACAACAGAGGAAGTGACAGAGGAGATAGCAGCAGGGGAAAATGAGGGCGAAACGGCACCTGCATCAAGCAACAGTGCGTCAGCAGCGCCGCAGCTTAATTATAACGGCGAACAGGAGCTTGCATGGCCGCTGATTGGCGACGTAATTCTTCCGTTCTCCATGGAAACAACAGTATACTATCAGACCTTAAATGCATATAAATGTAATCCGGGAATGTTAATCAGAGGCGAACAAGGAGTAGATGTACTGTCAGTATACGAGGGTGTAGTGGCAGACATTTACGAGACGAAGGAGCATGGAACGGTAGTCGATATAGACTTAGGGAACGGCTACAGGGCAACCTACGGACAGCTTATGAATGTATGCGTGAATGTAGGGGACAAGGTATCAATGGAACAAAACATTGCCGAGCTTGGACCTGTAAGCAGCTACTATACAGAGGAAGGCACACACCTTTACTTCCAGATAACAAAGGATACGGAGCCAATTAATCCGCTTACTCTCATAAAATAACAAAAAAGGGGCTATCGCACATATAACGGGCTCTGGCGTCCGTAAGTGCGGCAGCTCCTTTTTAATTATTTATGCTGATAATTTATCTTTGGCTGCACGTATCGCAAATTCCCGAAAACAGCACGGATGCTTCTTCAATGAAATATGCTGAATGTTTTTTTGCAGATGCAATAAGGGCAGGCAGTGGCTGCATTTCCATGTCCTTTACAGCGCCGCAGCATTTGCAGAGGAAATGATAATGCGGTGTGGTTGTGGCGTCAAAGTGGTCGGTTTTGCCATTACAGGAAAGCCGCGCAATAATACCTGCATCTGCCAATTGGTTGAGATTTCTATATACGGTTGCAAGGCTTATATTTGGTATCTCCTGCTTTATATCCTGATAAACCATCTCTGCCGTGGGATGGTCATAGCGTGATTTTAAATTGTTTAGAATTGCCTCCCGCTGGTGGCTGTACTTAATCGGTACGGACATAAATAATCTTCCTTTCAAACTGATAACAATTATTATTTTCAGTATATTCGTAAAAATGCCATTCGTCAATATACAATAATTGGAATGTAGAATTTTTTTATATTTTCTGCTTTTTTTGTGTGCAAATTGCATAAAAGTAATTGACATTAATCTTTTGTGGTGGTATGTTTGATTTACATGCAGTTTTTTGTACTATGTAAATATGGGAGCTTAAATTATGGATTTTGGTGAAATTAGAGAAGGCTTGGATGTTGAAGGCACTAAAAATGTGATAGATTCCATTTTAAATGCGGGATTTAGTGCTACGATTGTCATCGACAGAACCAGCTTTGAAATTATATATGAGAATAAGAAGGCAAGAGAACTGATTGGAAGCAAGATTGGTTCTGCCTGCCATGAGGTTTTTTGTACAAAGGAGGTACCGTGTCAGGGTTGTCCTATTGTAAGTCTTGAAAACACCTCAATTCTTATATCAAAATATGAGGAGCTGTTTGATGAGAAGGCAACATGGGTCTTTTCAAACATCCGATGGTTTGACGGAAAAGATGCAATCATGGCAACATTGGTTAAGCTGGAGGACAAACAGAACATATCCATTGGTGCTGATGTCATTGAGCCTACAGATGACAAGTTAAATCTCCGCAAAAGCGAGGTAGACAGCCTGACCAACATACCGAATTACGCTAAATTTTACATAGATGCGGAAAGCATGATAAGAAGTAATTTAGATAAGCAGTATGCCATAGTTGTTTTTGATATTGACAGATTTAAAAATATAAATGATTTATACGGAATGTCAAAGGGTGATGAGGTTTTAAAGTTTGTGGGCAATGTCCTCAGAGATACATTTGGCTGTAGTGAAAATTATGCAAGAATGCACTCGGATATGTTTTCCTTTTATATGGAATATGACAGGAAGATTGACATTATCCGTGTTATAGAGAAAATAAGAAAAAAAATAAGTGCAAACAGCGTGGACTGCGACCTTAATACATCATTTGGAATTTACCTTGTTCAGGATAGGGGCGTGCCGATTAACCTTATGTGCGACCGGGCAATGGTTGCAAGCAAAACGACAAAGGGTGACGTGATGCGGTTTTGCGCATTTTATGATGAGCAGTACAGGGAGGATATGCTCAGGGTCAGCGAGATAGAGCATGATATGCATAAAGCCTTGGAGGAGCGTCAGTTCCAAATGTATTTGCAGCCTAAATTCAGGCTTGATACGGAGGAGCTTTGTGGTGCTGAGGTGCTTGCAAGATGGCTGCACCCAAGCAAGGGAATTATCCCGCCGATAGATTTTATACCGCTTTTTGAAAAAAACGGATTTATATTAAAGCTTGATGAATATATGTGGGAGGAAGCCTGCAAGACGCTGCGTGACTGGATTGACGAGGGAAGGGAGCCGATACCGCTTTCCGTAAATATTTCCAGATACCATATCAATCACAACGACCTTGAAAATGTACTTATGGGACTTGTGAATAAATATGACATAAAGCCGGAGTATCTCCATTTGGAGATTACGGAGTCCTTGTTTTTGGATAATCCTGAGGAGCTTAACCGTGTGCTGGAAAGACTTAAAAAGCTGGGATTTTCGCTTGAGGTTGATGATTTTGGCTCAGGCTTTTCATCCCTTAACCTTATTAGAAATATAACGGTTGACACAATTAAGATTGATAAGGACTTTTTGGATAATGAGATTGCTTCCGAAAAAGGGCAGATTGTCGTAAACCACACAATAGATATGGCAAAGGATTTAAGGCTTCAGGTTATAGCGGAAGGCGTGGAGACAAAAGAGCATGTGGACTTCCTTAAAAAGTCCAGATGTGACATTGCACAGGGCTATTATTTTGCAAAGCCAATGCCCCTTACCGAGTTTATGAAATTTGATTTTTAAAAAAATAAATAACAATTCTTGACATATATATATAGCTGTTGTATATTGAAAAATATAAGAGGCTGGTAAGGCTATCGGATTTATCATAAAAAAAGGAGATTATAAACTATGTTAGAAAAAATGAAAGAAATTATTGCTGAACAGTTGGGAGTCGATGCTTCAGATGTAGAGCTTTCAACATCCTTTAAGGACGACCTTGGTGCTGATTCACTTGACCTTTTCGAGCTTGTTATGGCACTTGAGGAGGAGTTCAACTGTGAGATTCCTTCAGATGATTTAACATCAATTGCAACTGTGGAGGACATTATCAAGTATCTTAAGGATATGGGTATTGAGGAGTAGCTTCGGCTGCTACATAATTGCATAAAAACAGCTTAAAATAGATTTATAAAAAGAGGCTGCTGTAGTAACAATTTGAGGTTTATCTTAAATTGCTAGTGCAGCAGCTTCTTTTTTTTTCCTTGCTCCCGGGTATTGACAAAAGCTGCGAAAAGAATTATCATTTTAATGTTCATTTTTATTGTTAGACAAAGTAAAAATGAACATTATTCAAAGGAGGGGAATCATTTATGCAGGGGATTATTTTGGCTGCCGGAATGGGAAAGCGCCTAAAGGAGCTGACAAAGAATAATACAAAATGCATGGTAGAGGTAAATGGCGTATCGCTGATTGAAAGGCTTTTAAGGCAGCTTGAACAGTGCCGTTTATCAAGAATTGTTATTGTAGTGGGGTATCAGGCTGAAAAGCTGATAGAATTTATTGCAACACTTGATATTAAAACGCCGGTTATTTACATAAACAATTCCGTATATAACAGTACCAACAATATATATTCACTGCATTTGGCAAAGGAGTGGCTGTGCAGGGAGGACACGCTATTGTTTGAATCGGACATTATTTTTGAGGACGAGGTTCTTTTTGGACTGATAAATGATAAGAGGGAAACATTAGCGTTGGTAGATAAATACGAAAGCTGGATGGACGGAACCTGTATGCGGTTATCAGAGGACGATACCATTGAGGAATTTATTTCCGGAAACGGATTTAGATTTGGGGAGACGGATGATTATTATAAAACTGTGAATGTTTATAAGTTCAGCAGACATTTTTCGAAAACGCATTACGTTCCGTTTTTGGAGGCATATATAACAGCCTCGGGTAATAATGAGTACTATGAGCAAGTGCTGAAGGTTATTACCATGCTTGCTCACCCTGAGATTAAGGCAAGGCGTTTGAACGGGGAAAAATGGTATGAGATAGACGATATTCAGGATTTGGATATAGCGTCAACCATGTTTGCAGAAGATGACCAATGTGTTCGACTGCTGCAAAAAAGGTATGGGGGCTATTGGAGATACCCGCAGATGATAGATTTTTGCTATTTGGTAAATCCATTTTTTCCACCGCAAAGGTTAATTGATGAAATGAAGTTGTCCTTTGACAAGCTGTTGATGCAATATCCGTCGGGCATGGAGGTAAATGCGCTGCTTGCTGCTAAAAATTTTAATTTGCATTCGGAGGATATCGTAGTAGGAAATGGTGCGGCTGAGCTGATTAAGGCTTTTATGGGTCTTTTGCATGGCAAAACCGGAATCATAAAACCAACCTTTGAAGAATATGCAAACAGATATACGGAGCAGCTTGAGGTGTTTGTTCCTGAAAACAGGGATTTTCATTATACGGCAGATGATGTTATAAATTACTTTGATGATAAGGCGATTGATAATCTTCTTATCATTAATCCTGACAATCCATCAGGAAATTATATTGCAAAAGAAAATATTTTAAAATTAATTTCATGGGCGGGAAATAAAAATATTAACATTGTAATAGATGAGTCCTTTATTGATTTTGCAGAGGAAGTGGACGCAACAATAATCAGACAGGAGATATTATACGAAAATCCACATCTGACAGTAATAAAAAGCATTTCAAAATCATATGGTATTCCGGGCTTGCGTTTGGGTGTGCTTGCATCTGGAAATAAAGAATTGATTACCAAGTTGAAAAAGGAAGTGGCAATATGGAATATTAATTCATTTGCAGAGTTTTATATGCAGATTGCAGAAAAATATAAAGGTGATTATGCAGATGGATTGCGGCTCCTGAGAGAGGAAAGAAAAAGCTTTGTAAAGGAGCTGGAAAAAATAGATGCCATAAGGGTAATTCCTTCGCAGGCAAATTACATAATGCTGGAGCTTGTGAATGGTAAAACTGCAAAGGGGCTGATATCGGACTTGCTTATCAAATATAATATTTTGGCGAAGGATTTATCGTCTAAGATAGAGACTGGAGAATATATACGGATAGCAGTCCGAAATCATGAGGATAATGAAAAGCTGGTTTTCGCATTGAAGGAAATATTAAATGGGAGGTTTGTAGATGAATCATTGGGATAAGATTTGGAAAAACAGGGAAACAAAGCTTGCAAATACAGATGATGTATTTCAGATGTTTTGTAATTTGAAAAAGGCAAATGGATTTGATACGCAGGATGTAGACAATTATTTTGAAAGCTTTTATGAGGAGTGGCTTGAGAGAACAAGGTTTATCAAGGAGCTTTGCAAAAAGCCGCTAACAAGCGTTTATGAGGTCGGCTGTGGAAGCGGTGTTAATCTGTATATGTTTCGTCAGCTTGAGAACATTCAAAGGCTCGGCGGCATCGATTATTCCGAAAATATAATTAAGGCTGCAAAAACTGTCGTAGATTCAGCAGATTTATTGTGTGGCGAGGCACTTTCGGTTTCTGTTGAAGAAAAATACGATTTGGTGTTGGCGGACAGCGTTTTTCAGTATTTTCAGGATGCAGAATACGGAATGCAGGTTTTGGACAGGATGTACCAAAAAGCAGATAAGATGGTTGTAATTACAGAGATACATGATGAAAGCAGAAAAGAGGAGCATTTAGAGTATAGGAGAGCCTCTGTAGAAAATTATGATGAAAAATACAAAGGCTTGGATAAGACCTTTTACACGAAGGAGATGTTTCAGAATTTTGCGGAAAAGGCAAAGTGTAAATGTGTGATTAAAAAGCCGCAAAATGAGATTTACTGGAATAATCAATTTGTATTTGACTGTTATCTGTGCAAGGATAATTAAAAAAAATAAGATAATGAAATGACATAGTTTATGCTCATTATTAAATGTGAGTTATTGTTTGTAACTTTATTAACCATTGCACAAACAGCTAAAATAAAAGCTTTTTTGTGCAAAATATATAAGAAAGTATAGAGAGAAGCATATGCTGACAGAAACACAATTTAAAATACTTTATACCGTAATTCAAAAGCAGGATGATAAGCTTACGCAGAGAACCCTTGCAGGGGAAGCGGGATATTCCTTGGGGAAGATTAATGAGGCAGTAAAGGAATTAACACAAGCAGGGCTTTTAAACAGTGACATGCAGATTTCTTCTGCGGGATATGAGGCTATGGAGCCATATAAGGTTAAAAATGCGGTTATCATGGCGGCAGGAATGAGCAGCAGATTTATTCCTCTTTCATATGAAAAGCCAAAGGCACTGCTTAAGGTAAAGGGAGAGGTTCTCATTGAAAGGGAAATTAAGCAGCTTCAGGAGGCAGGTATCACCGATATAACGGTTGTTGTGGGCTATTTGAAGGAGCAGCTCTTTTATTTAGGAGATAAATATAATGTAAATATTGTTATTAATGACGATTATTACAGATATAATAATACCTCTACATTAATTCGTGTGGCTGACAGGCTGGACAACACATATGTATGCTCCTCGGACAACTACTTTGCTGAAAATCCATTTGAGCCTTATGTGTATCGGTCTTATTATGCTGCTGTATATGAGGCGGCTAAAACGGATGAATATTGTCTTTCCTTCAATAATAAAGGACGGATAACAAAGGTAACCATAGGTGGACAAGCCGCCTGGTATATGCTGGGGCATGTGTACTTTGACAGGGAGTTTAGCAAAAGATTTGTCAGCATTTTAAGAGATGAATATGACGACCCCCTGACGAAGCAGCAGCTCTGGGAAGACCTTTATATACGCCATATTAAGGAGCTTGACTTATACATCCGAAAATATGATGCTGATAAAATCAAGGAATTTGATTCCTTGGAGGAGCTGAGGGGCTTTGATGATAAGTATTTAAAAAATGCCAATTCAAAAATATTTACAAATATCTGTACTGCTTTAAATGTAAAGGAGGAAAATATAACAAATATTGTTCCTATTAAAAAGGGTCTTACAAATTTTTCTTTTCGTTTTACCGTAAATGGAAAGGAGTATGTGTACAGGCACCCGGGCGTGGGAACCTCCAATTTCATCAATCGGACAAGCGAAAAAACCTCGCTGGAAATTGCAAAAAAGCTGGGGCTTGATGATACATTTGTCTGTATGGACGAAAAGGAAGGCTGGAAGATTTCACATTATATAGATAATGTCCAAACCCTTGATTATCATAACCAGGAGCAGGTGGCAGAAGCGATACGAATGGTAAAAAAGCTTCATACATGTAATGTAAGGACCGACTTTACATTTGATATATGGGAGGAAATCCGTAAGTTTGAGGAGCGCCTTGAGGAACGGGGGCATAATCAGTTCGAGGATATGCAGGAGCTGCATGATACAATGGAGCATCTACAGTGTTCCATAATTAAGGAGGATAATGAAAAATGTCTCTGCCATTGTGATACATATGACCCTAATTTTCTTGTTGACGCTTCGGGGAAGATGTACCTCATTGACTGGGAATATTCCGGCATGGCTTACAGAGGCGGCGATATTGGCACGTTTATCGCCTGCTCGGATTATACGAGGGAGGAAGCCGATGGAATAATCAATCTGTATTTGGAGCATGAGGCTGATACAAGGGAAAAACGATATTTTTATACCTATATAGCGGCAGCGGCATATTATTGGTTTTTGTGGGCGATTTACCAAAATAGTGTTGGAAATGATGTTGGCGAATATCTGTACATTTGGTACAAGTACACAAAGACGTACAGCAGGGAAGCAAAAAAATATTTTGAAAAATAATTAGGAGGAAGCTATGAGTAAGGAAGAACAGGAATTGTCTCTTGAGGAGCTGATTGCATCTGAGACAGAAAAACGGCTGAATGAAATGGAACAGCCTGATTATGAATTTCCAAAGAAAATTAACAAGGCGGATGTAATCGTTATGATTGCGGGATTTTTGGTAAGTGCGGTACTGATTGCACTTTGCATGACAGGGGTGATACAGTAATGGGAAAAAATGCAGATTACATAAGACAGGAAACGGTTACAGGTGTTGTGCCGATGCTGAAAAAGGACAGACAGTATTCCTTTATGGATTTGCTCCTTTCAACAAGCGGCTTTGCCATTGCAACATGGTGCTACACACAGGGAGCATATGGGGCGCAGTTTTTGACCTTTAAGCAATTGCTTATCAATATTTTCTGCTTCAATATCGTATGGATTATTATTGAGTGTATTCCGGTATTGTTTGCCGTACGGTACGGAATTGATTTGTGGATCTGGTTACGCTCTGTGCTTGGGGCAAAGGGCGTTGCAGTGATTGCAACGGTAATCAGTCTGGCAAATTTCGGCTGGTATGCAGTTGCGGCAAATTTGTTTTCCTCATCCATGATTAACCTTGCAGGCAATTTTGGATTACACTTAAATCCTGATATTTGGAATCCGGTATTGGGAACGCTCTGTGTCGTACTTGGAACGCTGATTGCTTTAGGCGGACCTGACGTAATAAAATGGACAAACAGATTTTTGGTAACGGCACTGCTCATTGTCGGTGCCATCGTCGTGGGACTTTGCTTTACGGCAGTACCGTTGTCAGATATTGCGGCGGTAAAGCCGGTTGTTGATAACGGCAATTCTTCCCTCGTTAATTTTATGCTGTCGGCAGAGGGCAATGTAGCCTTTGCATTTTCATGGTCAACACAGGCACTTGTAATGCCAAGGCTTGCAAGGTCAGAGAGAAGCGGCTTTTGGGGTACGGCTATTTCCTATGGCATCGTTGCTCCTTTCTTTGTGGCAGCAGGCGGCGTCATGGCATTTGCCATGTATGTTAAGACAGGAATATACGAAAGTGACCCGACGGCAATGCTGTCTACGCTTTGTGGTTCAGGCTTTGCCCTGTTAAGCCTGCTTATGGTTGCTTTTGCAAATGTAGGCACACAGGGAACCGGCTCATATGTGAACTGTATGATTGTAAAGAGCGGCATGCCGAAGGTCAGCTATAAGCTGTTAGTTATCATTGCAATGGTGTATGTCAGCGGGCTTACAATCTGGGGCGGTGTAAATGACCATTTTGGTGCATTTATATCACTTGCCGCGTACATACAGGGACCTATCATCGGTATGACGCTGGTAGATTACCTGATTGTAAAAAAGAGAAAGCTGTCCCTAAAGTCGGCGTACGGCTTGGATGGGCATGATGCATATAAATTTACGGGAGGATTTAATTTTGTAGGAATTGGATGCCTTGTCGTTGCGTTTGTGGTATCCATGCTGTTTGTATACAATCCGATGACGGGCGTTGTCCACAGCGATATATTTTTGTTTACGACAGGAAGCGGATTTACTGCAATTTTCGGCGGTCTGCTTTATCTGATTGCAAGCCTGACGCCATTAAAGAAATACATGCTCCGTGACAGGGACGATTTGGAGATTGTGTAGCAGGCGTTTATTGCGTGACATAAAATAATATTGCAGGAGAGAGTATAAATGGAAAAGGTTACACAAAATGATATTTTGTTGGTAAAAAAAATTATTAAAATGGTTTTGGATGTTGACGAATATGAAGCAATTGAGCGATTGGGTGGACTTACAAACCATACATACCATGTAATCATCAAGAACGGAGAAGAATATATAGTCAGACTGCCTGGTGAGGGCACGCAGCAGCTTATCAACCGACAGAACGAGAGGGTAAGCACTGAGCTTGCCTGTAAGCTTGGGGTTGATGCAAGGCTTTTGTATTTTGGGGAGGATGGCACAAAGGTGTCTGACTATATCCCGAATGCCATTACAATGTCAGCCGAAACGCTGCGTGAGGAAAAGCATATTAAACAGGTGGCACACATTTTCCAAACCATGCACCGATGTAATGCAAATACTGGAGTTCCTTTTCAGGTTTTTGATATGGCGGACGGATATGAAAAACTGATTAATGATATGAATGTGTCAATGTTTGATGATTATACTGTCAGCAAGCAAACAGTTATGAAAATAAAAAAACAGGTTGATGACTTGATAGAGGTTTCCCTTGTTCCGTGTCATAATGATCCACTTTGTGAAAATTGGGTGGAGGGTAATGGAAGAATGTATCTGATTGATTGGGAATATGCAGGAATGAATGATGGTATGTGGGACATAGCAGATGTGTCAATTGAAGCAAGCTTTGATGATGGATGTGACGAAAAGCTGCTTTGCGCTTACCTTGACAGAAAGCCGAATGTAATCGACAAAAAACATTTTCTTGCAAACAAAATATATGTTGATTATTTGTGGACGTTATGGGCAAAAGCTCGTGTTCCATATGATGGTCAACCTATGGAGGATTGGGCATTTGAGCGCTACAATCGGATGAAGGAAAACATTTCAAGCTTTATGAAACTGTAAATAGGGAAAAAGGGTAGAACACGGGCTGATGTTTAATCACAAATTATTAAACGGTCTTGCTGTCCAAAGTGAATATTGGCTTTGCCGACATAACTGTTCTGAAATATACTTACGCAATTATATAATTAATCGCCTCATATTGCATCATGCATTTTTCTTTGTTAAGTGCTAACGTGAAGAAAAATGCATGATGCAATTAAGAGGCGATGGTTGAGAAAACGTATAAATTTCACACTATCATAAAAAGACAGTATCTTTTATGATATGGAAGCTTTAACCCATTACAACCTCAACTGTATGAGTTTTGCCATCTCCCGCAACAGGGATAACATTTCCGTCTACAGCCTTTCCGTCTACAACGAGGCTCTTAACACCCTTGTTGACATGGTCTGGGTTTGTAACCTTAATATCGTAAGTGTCGCCACGGAACTGACGTGTTGCAGTAAGTCCGTCCCAAGCGGCAGGAATGGATGGGTCAATCTTGAGACCATCCCAATCAGGCTGAACACCTAAAATGTACTGTGAAATGGCTACCATATTCCATGCAGCAGTACCTGTAAGCCATGAATTCTTACCCTGTCCAAAGTGGTTGCCTGGTTTTCCGATATCGGAGCCTGCGTCCTTACCACCAATCATCTGACCATATACATATGGCTCTGTCTTGTGGATATCAGAAGTCTCCTCCGTGAAGGCAGGAGCAATCTTTGAATAGTATTCAAACGCCTTATCTCCACGTCCTGCATAAGCCTCAGCACAGATAATCCATGCATTGTTATGGGTAAATATTCCGGCATTTTCCTTGTAACCGCCAGGATATGTTGAAATCTCACCATACTGAATGTAATACTTCGTAAATGCAGGATTGTTAAGTACAAGACCGAAGTCTGTGTTCAGGTATTTATCGATAGCGTTAAGCGTCTTTATGTCAGCACCTTCCTCCTTGCCAATCTCTGACATAACTGCAAAGCCCTGTGGCTCAATAAATATCTTACCTTCCTCACATTCCTTGGAGCCCATCTTAGCACCTGTTGAGTCATAAGCCCTGAGGAACCAGTCGCCGTCAAATGCATGCTCCATAACATTCTTCTTCATCTTGTCAATCTCTGCCTGAGCAGCCGCAGCCTCGTCATCCTTGCCTAAATGCTTTAAGATAGCCACATAGTTTGGTCCTGTATAAGTAAAGAGTGTGGCAACCATAACTGACTCGGCAATCTTTGAATATCCGCCCTCTGCTGCAAACTTAGGGTTTGTATATGTCTGGAAGCTTTCGCCCGGTGTATCTGAGAAGCAGGAAAGATTGATACAGTCATTCCAGTCAGCTCTCATGGCAAGCGGAAGTCCGTGTGGTCCGAGATTATTTACTATTTTGTAGAATGAAACCTTAAGGTGGTCAAGCATTGGCTTTGCCTTTGACTCGTCATTGTCATAAGGAACCATCTCATCAAGAATAGCCCAGTCGCCGGTTTCCTTGATATATGCTGACACGGAAAGGATCATCCATAATGGGTCATCGGAGAAATCTCCGCCTATATCTGAATTACCCTTCTTTGTGAGAGGCTGGTACTGGTGGTAGCAGCCGCCGTCAGGAAGCTGTGTGGAGGCAATGTCGATAATTCTCTCTCTTGCACGGTCCGGAATCTGATGCACGAAACCGAGAACGTCCTGATTGGAATCGCGGAAGCCCATACCACGACCGATACCTGACTCGAAGTAAGAAGCAGAACGTGAAAGGTTAAATGTAACCATACACTGATACTGATTCCAGATATTAACCATACGGTTTACTTTGTCATCAGGAGTGTCTACTGTTAAAATGCCAAGAAGCTTGTCCCAAGTCTCCTTGAGCTCTGCAAGACCTGCAGCAACCTTTTCAGGCGTATTGTACTTGTCCATCATGGCAAGTGCCTTTGTCTTGTTGATTGTCTTGCCGTCAGCTTCAAATTTTTCTTCAAGAGGCATTTCAACATAGCCAAGAATAAATACTAAAGTTTTTGTCTCGCCCGGAGCAAGTGTAATCTTCTTGTAGTGTGAAGCGATTGGCGACCAGCCGTCTGCAAATGAGTTGTTGGCTGCAGCTGCCTCAACTGCCTGTGGATTGTTAAATCCGTTGTAAAGACCGATGAAAGCATCCCTGTCTGTGTCGTAGCCGTCAATCTCGTCATTTACCGTGTAAAATGCGAAATGGTCACGTCTATCCCTGTACTCTGTTTTGTGGTAGATGGTTGAACCAGCAACCTCAACACGGCCTGTGGAGAAGTTTCTCTGGAAGTTTGTGCAGTCATCCTGAGCGTCCCATAAACACCACTCAGCAAATGAGAAAAGTGAAAATGTCTTTTCTGCTGCACCCTCGTTTGTGAGAACGAGCTGCTGAACCTCACCATCATAGTTTTGTGGAACAAAGAATGTAACCTCTGCCTTCAAATCATTTTTCTTACCGGTAATAATTGTGTAACCCATACCGTGACGACACTCATAAGCGTCAAGCTCTGTCTTAACAGGCGACCAGCCCGGATTCCAAATGGTACCGTTTTCATTGATATAAAAATAACGACCGCCCATATCAATAGGAACGTTGTTGTAACGGTAACGGGTGATTCTTCTAAGACGAGCATCCTTGTAGAACGAGTATCCTCCGGCTGTATTGGAAATCAGTGAAAAGAAACCCTGTGTGCCTAAGTAGTTAATCCATGGATATGGAGTCCTAGGCGAAGTGATTACATACTCTCTGTTGGAGTCATCAAAGTAACCAAATTTCATGTAATATACCTTCCTTTCATAAAACACTGCCAACATTATATCATAACCACAATCAAAGATTGTGGTGCGCCATGCGTGTTAAGCACGTAATATAATATGAACCTTTGCATATTATATAATAAAAATGCCCAAAACACAACAAGAATTGTTGGGATTATGGGTATTATTTCACAAAAAGACAAGGCTGACAAAATAGACTGGAAAAGACCTGTGCCGGTTATACAGTGTTGAAATATTCGGTGCAATATGATAAAATCAGCGAGTATGTTGAGATTTTGCGAGGAGAAATCATATGCTTTTATATATAGATCCCGGAACGGGAAGCATGCTGTTTACAATTCTTATCGGTGTCATCGGAACAGCAGTGTATTCCCTGCGGATGCTTATCATTAAAATACATTTTAAGCTTACAGGCGGCAAGGTGACGGTAAATGAAAATAAAATACCGTTTGTGATTTTTTCAGATAATAAGCGGTATTGGTCTGTGTTTGAGCCGATTTGTCGTGAAATGGACAGGCGTGGAAAGGATATTTTATACATAACGGCATCTCCTGACGACCCTGTGCTTACATGTCCGTACTCGCATGTTACGACGGAATGTATCGAAAATAATAACAAGCTTTTTACAAGATTAAATTTTTTAAATGCGGCGATTGTTTTGTCCACTACACCGGGGCTTGAGGTATATCAGTGGAAACGCTCACGGGATGTAACGTATTATGTGCATATCCCTCATGCGGCAAGCGAGATTATTCTTTATAGAATGTTTGGAATTGACTATTACGATGCAATTTTGCTTTCAGGAGATTTTCAGGGACGGGATGTGCGTAATCTTGAGAAGCTCCGTTCCCTGCCGGAGAAGGAGCTTGTAAAGGTTGGTATTCCGTATATGGACGAGATGGCAAATCGGCTTGAAAAAAGTGGATTGGCATCCGAACATGAAAGGACGGTGCTGCTGGCACCATCTTGGGGAAACAGTGCCATATTTGGTGTGTATGGTGGAAGGATTATTGAGGTGCTTTTGAAAACGGGCTACCATGTCATTGTCCGTCCACACCCGCAGTCCTTTACGTCAGAGAAGGATATGATGGAAAAGCTGATGGAGGAATATCCGGAGCAGGAGCAGCTTGAGTGGAACAGGGATACGGATAATTTTGAGGTTTTGCGCCGTTCGGACATACTCATTTCTGATTTTTCTGGTGTTGTGTTTGAGTTTGCCTTGGTATATGATAAGCCGGTTATTTATACCAATCCCGATTTTGACCTTGCTCCTTATGATGCTTGGTGGCTTGACACGCCTGTCTGGACAACAACGGCGCTTCCAAGATTGGGCTGTGAGCTTAGTGAGGATAATATGGAGTCGCTGAAGGAGCTGATTGACTCTTGCATAGAGGATGAAAAATATGCTGAGGGAAGACGTGAGGTAAAAGAGGAGACATGGGCATATTGTGGTGAGGGTTGTTGCCGTACAGTCGACTACTTGATAAACAAGTACGAGGAGATATCTGTTTGTTAGGCAATTGCGAAATACTTTAGTTTCGAAATATAGTTGTATAACGGACGTTTTCAAAAGATAGAGTTTCGTAATTGACTAGTCCGTTTATGATAGAGGAGATAGGATAGAATGACATTTTTTGAAATACTATATACAATACTCATCGGACCATTAAAGCTGCTCTTTGAGATTATATTTGAGCTTGCCAACAGGTTTACCATGCATCAGGGACTCTCCATTATTTTTTTGAGCCTTATTATGAATATCCTTGTGCTTCCACTTTACAGACGGGCAGATGATATGCAGGAGCAGGCGAGGGATATTGATGCAAGGCTTCGTGACGGCGTGGCACACATAAAAA
This sequence comes from Clostridium sp., assembly GCA_023664775.1. Classification (GTDB taxonomy): domain Bacteria; phylum Bacillota; class Clostridia; order Lachnospirales; family Lachnospiraceae; genus Coprococcus_C. Next base: position 16,270 of record JAMPEW010000013.1, read on the forward strand.
AGACATTTTCCGGCGATGAAAAAATGATGATGCTTCAGACCTACTATAGGCAGAATCATTATAAGCCCACAGATGCTTTGAAGGGGTCTGTGTCGCTGCTGCTTGAAATTCCATTTTTTATTGCGGCATATCAGTTTCTGTCCCACTTAGAAAGTCTGAATGGCGTATCCTTAGGACCCATAGCCGATTTAAGCAAGCCGGACGGAATGCTTGTGATTGGCGGGTTTACCATAAACCTTCTGCCTGTTATAATGACATCTGTAAATATAATATCAAGCTTTCTTTATTTAAAGGGTTTCCCGACAAAGACGAAGATACAGCTTTATGGCATGGCGCTGTTTTTCCTTGTATTTTTATATGGCTCGCCATCGGGTCTTGTATTTTATTGGACGCTTAACAATTTATTTTCGCTCGTTAAGACAATTTTTTATAAGCTGAAAAATCCCAAGAAGGTGCTTCTTGTGATGCTGGCAGTTATCGGCATGCCAATTTTTGTATATTCAGCATTTCTATACAATACGCCTTCGCTTAGGAAAAAGGTGTTTCTTATTTTAATAGCACTGATTTTAATTTTGCCATTGGTGTTCAATATAATTTTGTCAAGTGTCACTGTAAATAAGGCATTGGCAAAATTAAAAAAATTGCTTGCTCCTGCTCCAAACTCCAAGCATAATGAAGCAAAACCTCAGAAGGATAAGCTGTTTTTTGTGGGAACCATATTTCTTACTGTGCTTGTGGGATTGCTTATACCGTCAAATTTTATTGCAGCATCTCCACAGGAGTTTGTCGATATTACATATTTTTATAATCCTATTTGGTATATCGTTGCCTCTCTTGCAATGGCTGCAGGCACATTTTTAGTTTGGCTTCGTGTGTTCTATCTGCTGGCAAGTCCAAGGGGAAGGGTATTTTTTGAAAGGCTTGTCTTTATTATGTGTGGACTTATGTTTGCAGACTATATGTTTTTCGGTACGGGGCTTGGGAATATTTCTTCCACATTGCAGTATAGCAGCGGCATGATTTTTTCAAGGAAAGAACAGCTTATTAATCTGCTGGTGCTTATGGGAATTGCTTTGCTTATGTATGCGTTGATATTGAAATTATACCGCATGGCTGTTCCTGTACTGCTTGTTGCGTCACTTGCGCTTGGCGTTATGTCGGTTGTGAATATTTCCACCATCAAATCCTCTGTGGATAAGCTTGTTGTAGAAAATGTTTCTGATGATTTGACCTTCAGAATGAGCACGTCAGGTAAAAATGTTGTGGTTATTATGCTTGACCGGGGAATGGGAGAATACATACCATACCTATTTAATGAAAAACCTGAGCTTGTGGAGCAGTTTGCAGGCTTTACCTATTATCCAAATGTAGTTTCCTTTGGCAACTCTACGAATTTTGGAGCGCCGACCTTGCTTGGAGGGTATGAATACACGCCTGTGGAAATGAACAAAAGGGCAGACGAGCCTTTGGTTGCCAAGCACAACGAGGCAATAAAAGTAATGCCTGTGTTATTTTCAGATAATGGATATGACGTTACGGTCTGCGACCCTGTTTACGCAAATTATCAGTGGTTTTCTGATACATCAATTTTTAACGACTATCCGGACATTAATGCATGTATTACGGAGGGAAGGTTCAGTTCACAGCAGACAAAGCAGCAGAGAATCGACAATAATGAGCGTAATTTTTTCTGCTTTAGTATTATGAAAACAATGCCGCTTCTCGCACAGCCTACAATATACGCCAACGGTACATACAATCAGGCACAGTCTGAAAGCAGTGGAATACAGACTTGCTATAATATGTCAAAAGCACAGGGTTTAAGCTCATTGTTTATGAACCCGTATAATGTACTTGACAATATGCCTTTTATGACGGCTGTGACAGAAGAGAATGTAAACACATTTTTATATATGACAAATAATACTACCCATGAGCCTATGCTGCTTCAGGAGCCTGAATATGTCCCTGCCGAAGTGGTGGATAACACAAAATATGATGCTGAAAATACGGCTCGTTTTACGGTTGACGGCAGGACGATGAAAATGGAAAATTATATGCAGATGTCCCATTACCAGTCAAATATGGCGGCTTTGCTTAAGCTTGGCGAATGGTTTGACTTTTTAAGGGAGCAGAATTTATATGACAACACAAAAATAATCATAGTTTCAGACCACGGAAGACATCTTGGACATTTTGACGAGCTGGCAATGGGAGGAGAGGATAATTTAAAAAATGTGGAGATGTATTATCCACTGCTGCTTGTTAAGGAGTTTAACAGTACAGAGTTTGCCGTATCGGAGGAGTTTATGACTACGGCGGATGTTCCAACGCTTGCAGTAAAGGATTTGATTGACAATCCCATAAATCCGTTTACGGGAAAGGCAATTACGAATACTGAGAAAACGGCACATGAACAGTATATTATTATGTCGGATGAATATGATGTTGCTGTTAATAACGGCAATGCCTTCCTTCCTGCAAGATGGGCGAGGGTAAGGGAAAACATGTGGAATAGAGAAAACTGGGAATTTTACGACGAGGAAATTGTACTTGATAAGTATGCATTCCCCACAGACACCGTAAAATAAAACTTAAAAAGAGGGGCTTGTCATGGGTAAACGGCTATATGCCTGAACTGCTTACCGTGACAGCCCCTTTTAAATTTTATTCTGTATAAATGTGCTCGGTCAGAGTTTTTTCTTCTCCCGGTGCAAGCTCCACGTAGCCTGATTCGTCAGCAGGAATAGGCTGGTTTGGAGCATCAATAAGCCATGTGCTAGGCTCAGGACAGAAAAATCCTTTGTCGCCGTGGTCGTTCCATATAATCCAAAACTTAAAGTCCTCGCATACCTCATAAATAATTCGTTTGCCTGTAGCATTGTCGGTTACAATGGCACCATAAAATTTCCTGTCATCTATGGAGCCCATCTCTGCAAAGAAAACATCGTTGTCAATGTCATGCAGCACAGGAACCTGCGAACCGGTAATGTACTGTCGGTCATGGTTTGTCATAGGGAGAAATTCTCCCGTAGGAATACAGTGCTTGTCAAGCTTCCATTTGTCACCGATCGGAATGTAAAGCCTCGTATCAAGACCATTTCCTCCGGAGATAAAAGGTCCGTTAATTGTAGTATGATTGCACACGCCAAAAGGAAGCTGTTTATCTGATGTATTTGTGATGGTAAAGGAATAATCAAGTCCTGATTCCGAAAGCGTAAACTTAAAGGATGCCTTAAAGCTTACCGGATAGTACTGATAAAATTCATCCTTATCATCATAAATAAATTCCGTTTTTGCAATTGCCTTATCCCCAACAACCGTTGCACTTATGATGCTATGCTCCCTCTTGTGAAGGAATCCGTGAATGTGGTTGCCGAGAGGGTCATTGATAGGTAAATGATATGTCGCATCCGAAACCTTAAGAACGCCGTTTGCCAAACGGTTCGGAAGGTAAAGCGTTGGAAGTCCGTAAACCTCGGCAGATGCTTTAAGCTCATCTATGGTAAGCGCCTCATCATATCTGAAAATTTCTATATTATTTTGTGTGTCCTGCATTCTGATAACATTACTGCCTAAAAATGGAGCTACAACCGCTCTGTATTTTCCGGCAACTAATTCTATGACATCTTTGCCCTTATAGCTTGTAACATTAGCTGAAATACTCATAATCCTACCTCCTGTCTTTAAGCATATGCAACTAACTTATTATGACAAATAATAGCATAGTAGACGGATTATGTCCAGCGATAAAGTTGACTTACATGATATTATTAAAGCTGTTTTTTCTATATTAAAGTTGATTTTTCTATAATGAGATGATATAAATATTGTTAAAGAATAAAGCTGGGTTTTAAGAGCATAAAATACGGCGGAAATTTAAAGGAGAATAACAAGCATGAAAAAGAAATTTTTATTTATATTGGTGCTTGCCGTGGCAATGATGACTATATTTACGGCATGCGAGAAGGAAAAGGAGGACACGGGCACCCAGGCTGAGGCGAAGGATGTAAAGACTCAGGAGGCGGCTGATACAATACGGACGCAGGGTGACTTTAAGGATCAGCTTGCGACGGTTCACAATACAACCGCACTTACAAGACTTTATGTTTTAGATGAAGCAAATATTGAGGAGGCTGCATTTTACACAAATTCAAGCTCAACTGCTGAGGAAATTGCAGTTATAAAGGTAAAGTCACAGGATTACATTGATACGGTAAAGGCTGCGTATGAAAAGCGCGTCGCAGATCAGAAGGACGCATGTAAGGATTATCTTCCTGATGAAATGCCGAAGCTTGACTCCGCAGTTATCTATGTAAATGGTAATTATGCTGTGCTTTGTATATCAAATGATAACAGTAAGATGGAAGGAATTATAAAAGGAATTTTTGAATAACAAAGGACAGGCTGTTTGTATATAGTATACTATAAGTCCATGCGACCTATATTCACCATACAAACAGCCTGCCCTTTTTCTTTGCTTTATAGGAATTTTTGTTCTTCTATTTCTAATTAAAATACAATTTCTCCGGTTGCATGTTTATATAAATTATAATTTAAACTTAATCTTAACAGGCTCGCTAAGCTTCTGACCGCCCTTTGACTTAACGTCAGAGGTAATAATGAGAAAATAGTATTCATTGGTTGAATACGGTTCAAGTGGTTCAATTTCAATAATCTCATCCTCAATGTTGTATTTGATTTTTGTCCGCAATTTCTGATTTTGAGAGTTTGCAACATACATTGTGTTCGGATTGACGGTCTTTGGGTCTAATGGAGTGCTGAAACGGACTCTCCATACAAAATTGCCTGTCTTAAACTTCAAGTCCTGCTTAACCTTATTTGAAAGGCTAGGTGGAATATCCTCAATATCTAACAATGCTTTAGCCATAATACACCTCTTAAAATGTAAATGAATAAGTTGACAATTAAATGTAAATCATTATTAAGTGTATCATATATAAAGGGCATATACAAATATTTTTTTTGTCGTTAAATCGAAAAAGTTGCGATTGATAGGGGCTTTACATCATCAAAACGTAATAATACAATTTAATTATTACAAAAATGTTACAAATAAATTACACAACAACCAAATTCTGAAACAAAAAAGTAACCTGTTAAAAATTATGATTTATTGTGAGGAGATGATAAAATGAAAAATTATTTTAAAAACTCCTACAAAGGAAAAAGCAGACAGACATATGGTGCAAATTTATTTATTGCGACAGTTACAATGGCGGTTGTACTTGCATTGTCATTTGAAAGACCCCTTGCAGCCGGTGAAATAGTACCTTGGAAAAATATACAGACAACGTCAAAGGTGTCCTCCTACTCGGAGCCTGTATATAAAGAATGTGTCTATGTATACGATGATACGCTGGAGGCGGGGAAACGGGAAATTGCCCAGGAGGAAATTGTGGGCAGCAGGAAGATTACAGTTATGCAGACCTATTACAAGGGTATGGAAATGGAAAATAAAGTGATAGACAGTCAGGTGGTAAAGGAGCCGCAGCCACAGGTTGTCCGCATAGGAACCTATGTGCCGCCTGAATATATAGAACCGGTATCGGAGTATATTATTACCTCGGAATTTGGACCAAGGTGGGGAAAAAACCACAACGGAGTTGACCTTGCGGTCTGTATGGGAACTGAGGTAAGGGCAACAGCCGATGGCGTTGTGGTGAGAGCTGACTGGTACAGCAATTATGGAATTTGCGTGGACATTGACCATGGAAATGGGGTTATGAGCCGATATGCACATTTAAGCTCGGCGCTTGTTTCAGAGGGACAGCAGGTATCTCAGGGAGAATGTATCGCCCTTTCAGGAAGCACGGGCTACAGCACGGGACCGCATCTGCACTTTGAGCTTCAGTTTGACGGTACGGCAAAAAATCCCTTAGATTATATGGAGCCGATTGACTTATAGGAACGGACTGGCAAAATGCAAGGCAAAGATTATCAATTCAAGTTTTTGAATACAAAGACCGATAAATAAAATAGAGTTACAGGATTTTATTTTAAGGAGTCGGGTGCTTATATGACAAACATGATTGATAATAATTTGATGAAGGCGGAGGCCGCATACACAAAGGGAAGGGAAACCGGAGTGAAGGACAAGTCGGTAATAGATGCATTTCCGACAGGCAGGGCTGATGAAATAAACGGCTATGTATATGACGGTAAGGAGGCAGATGACAAGCGGGGCATTAATACCGCAGATAATTTTGCCGATTACCTTGACGCCCAAAGAGAGCGGGCAAAGGAGAAAAAAGAGGATGTGCGATCCAAGGAGGAGCAGGACAAGGAAGCCGCAAAGGAGCTTAGAAATAACCTTTCCTCCGAGGAGATAAAAAAGCTTAAAATGATGGGAATCGATATTGAGGGAGCAACCCTTTCCGACCTTATGGGCGTGATTAATACCATGAGGGGCAACGCTCACAGGGAGGAAACGGCACAGCTTTTTGCGGATATGAAGGCAGACAGCGGCGATATGGAGGGACTGAATATTGTGGGCGGCAGCGTAAAGGTTGCAGGAACGGACATAAAGACAGACGTATCTGTAGCTGATGTGGTTGCCGAAAAAAGCAAGGAGGAGCAGGCTCCTGACTTTGACATCACAAATAATGAGCTGGTCTATCTCATAAAAAATAATTTGGGTGTTTCGAGGGAAAATATTTATAAGGCGCATTACAGTGGAAGCAGGCAGAATGATACTCAGGGCTCCGGGGTGCTGGTGGAGCAGATGAGGCAGCAGATTGACAGAGCCATAGAGCAGGCAGGGTACGAGCCTTCTCCTGAAAGCTACAAGGCAGCCCATTTTATGATGGACAATCAGCTTGCAGTTACGCCTGACACCATAAAAAAATATATGGAATTTCAAGACCTTGTCGGGCAGTCCGTAAAAGAGGCAGATATGCCTGTCGATGATGAAGAAGCGGTTGACCTTATGACGGAGGAGCTTTATACCAAAACAAACGCTATAACGACGTTTGCAGTGTATGAGCTTGCCATGGAGGACAAGGAAATAACGATTTCTGCGGCGTATGCAAAGACCATGTCCTTGAGACAGCAAAAAGCGAAGCCAAAATATAAGGCAGAGGAATTAAACCGAATTTTGCAGGCTCACGGTGAAGATGGAACTGAGGCGCAGCGAAAGGCAGTTACAGCCATAAGGCAGATGGAGGAAATAAGGCTTTCCATGACTATGAGCATGGCTGGAAGGCTTGCAAAAATGAATATAAGCATTGACACAAAGGAGCTTTCCAAGGTTGTTGACACGCTGAAACAGATAGAAAATCAGATGATAGAGGAAAAGCTTGGTACGGCGGCGACCCCTGAGAACGTGGAACTGTATAAGACATTAAATGAGCATATGGAAACCCTTGCCGAAAGTCATATGGGAGTTTTGGGAACGCCTCTTAAGGGCGTGGAATTTACTGTAAGGGGACTTTATGACGCAGGCGCAGAGGCAAATTTTCCTGATGTACAGGAGGACGCAGGCAGTACAGAGGCAGCCTCCTTTGAGAAGGTAAGAAGGAGCTACGAGGCAGTTGGTACGGCACCGAGAAGCGACATGGGCGACAGCATAACGAAAGCATTTTCAAATGTTGACGATATTATTGCAGACCTTGGCTTTGAGGTCAATGTTGAAACGCAGAGAGCCGTTAAAATACTTGGCTATAATTCCATTTCCATTACGCCTGAGAACATAAATCAGGTAATGGAATATGACAGGCAGGTAAACGAGCTTATGGATGCATTTTATCCGGAGGCAGTTTTGGGAGCGATAAAGGATGGAATTAATCCTTTGGATGTGCCGATAGATGAGCTTGTGGATATGGTGAGAGCCCACAATTACAATGCAGGCATAACCGAAGCGGAAAACTTTGCCACATATCTTATGGATGTTGAAAAGCAGGGAAGCATAACCAAGGAAGAACGGGAGAGCTACATCGGTATATACAGGGCGATGGATAAGCTTGCGAAATCCAAGGATAGGGAGGCAGGCTGGATATTTGCAAACGGAAGCAGGCTGACCGTGAGAAACCTGATATCGGCAATGAGAAGCCGCAGGACAGCAGGTATCAGCTTCGGCGTTGATGATAGCTTTGGCGCTTTGGAGTCGGGTGGAATAGAAAACAGCATTACCGACCAGATTGAAAGTGCGTTCCACAGCATTGAAAAATTCAATTCATTGGATAAAGCTGTAGAACGATATATTGAGGAAAATCAAATTGAATATTCCATGACGAATGCATTTGCAGTTGATACAATGCTGAAATCAGCGGGCGGTATCTATCAGATGGTTTCGGAAATCATGGAGAAGCTTAAATTTTCTACGAATGTAAAGGATGAAATGATAGACGACGAAACAGAGAATATGGCAAAATCCCTTTCGGGCGAGGAAATAGACATAGCGTTTACAATGGAAAGCATTTTAGAGCAGATTGAAAATAGGTCTGATATTTCACTTACATATGACGATATAAGAAACCGTATTACGGAGCTTATGTATAGTGCCGGTGCTGCGGGCATTATAACCGCCGCTGACATTTCCGCCATCAAAACCGTAAATGCGGGATTAAATATTGCAAGCCGCATGGCGAAAAACGACAAATATCAGATTCCTGTCGACACAAAGGAGGGTGTTAAGGTTATGAACCTTACGATAAAATCCGGTCAGGGAGACAGGGGAAGCATAAGCATTTTCATTGAGGGAAATGAGATGGACACGGTAAGCGCAAGAGTTTCACTTGTAAATGAAAATACCCTTGCCGGCTATATTGAAAGTGCTACAAGCGAGGGCAGCCTTGTTCTTAGCGGGGCGGCAGAGGATTTTAATGCACAGATGCGGCAGCTTGGATTTAACACGGACAGAGTAAGGGTAGGCACAGGAATCACAAAATCGCAGGTGCGTGAGGAGTTTACAGGAGATGGCAGGGTTATTTATTCTGCGGCAACGGCAATGGTAAAATCCATCGCAAATATTCTTAAGTAGCACTTTATCAAAAGCTGCAAAAAGCCGATAAAAGGTATAGTTATATAAAATGCTGACGTTCAATATAAGGAGGAACATACATGAGAATAAATCACAATTCACTTGCGTTAAATGCCAGTGACCATTTTGCAAAGCTGAATACAAATATAGCAAAGTCCATGGAGCGGCTTTCATCAGGAACGAAAATCACAAGCCCGGCTGATGATTCGGCAGGCTTGGCAATATCTACAAAAATGGATGCGCAAATCAGAGGTCTTAAAAGAGCATCCTTAAATTCAAATGACGGAATATCTGTTATACAGTCTGCCGAGGGAGGCTTAAATGAGATACACAGTATACTTGCAAGAATGAGAGAGCTTGCGATAAAGGCTGCAAATGATGTGGAATTTGAGGAAGATAGAGATTCCATACAGGAGGAAATTGATTCTCTTGTTGAGGAAATCAATCAGATAACAGACGTAACTGCATTTAACGGACAGAAGCTTTTGAACGGTGATATGACAAGACGTTCCCTTTCCAGTGAATACAGTATTCAGGCTACATACATATCGGAGGAGGTAAGCGTTGGAATTTACGAGCTTGAGGTTACTTCTGTTGCCACACAGGCAATATATGCAACAGGCTTTACCAGTGCAAGCGGAACCGTAACTGCTGACCAGGCGGGGTCCATACATATTAACGGTTTCAGCGTAGCAATCACGGAGGGCATGACGGCAACAGAGGTTTACAGTGCGCTTCAATCACATCTTTATAAGATAGGCATAGATGTTATGCCGTCTACTGATGGTGTGACGGAGGCTGATTTTGCCACAGGGGCACAGGTTTATTTCAGGGCACAGGAGTACGGCTCAAATGAGAAGATAGAAATAGAAGTGAGCAGTGATGAGCTTGCAGCATATCTTGGCGTTACAAACGGAGCTTCGGTAAGTGGAACGGATTGTGTGGCATCCTTAAATGTAACCGATGATGGATTTTCGTCTACGGCAACATTGCTTACCGATGGCAATAAAATAAATATTGTTGACAGAAGCGGATTTAATATGACGGTTGAGGTTGATCCTGACCTTGCTCCGGCAGGTGGAGCTACTGCAACCATAGAGGTTCTTTCAGCAGGAACAATGGTAATACAGACAGGCTCAAATCAGGGAGAGCAGCTCTCCATAGATATACCGCCGTTGGATGCGGATGGACTTAATGTTGACAATCTTATCATGTATACCCATGCACATGCATCTAAAGCGGTAGAGCTTATTGATGAGGCAGTGAAAAAGGTGTCTGCCATCCGCTCAAAGCTGGGCGCATATGAAAACAGATTTGAGGATATATTTGACAATTTAGAGGTTCAGAATGAAAGTTTGACAGGCGCATATTCAAGAATTATGGATACGGATATGGCGGAGGAAATGACAAATTATACACAGCTTGACGTATTATCACAGGCAGCCATTTCCATGATGCAGAGGTCAAATGAAAGACCTGAATCCATATTGCAGCTTCTGCAGTAGTTATTATAGGTAAAGCAAAATAAGACTGCAGCGTCAGCCCATGCGTTCCCGATATACAAGGGAAACCGGAACATATGCCGAAGGCAGATATGGAATGACTGACGTTCAAGGGAGGACACTGGGTATGACGAAGGAACAGATACAGGAGTATACACTTAAAACAAGTCAGGCAAATCATAGCGGGCTTATGGTTATCCTTTTCGATGTGGAGAGAATCCATACAGGAGATGCCTTAAGTGCATATATGGCAGGCGATACAGACGAATATTTAAAATATATTGAGCTTGCAAAAAGAGCCCATAATGAAATTATGTCGGGTGTAAATCCCACAGATAAGGCTGGCGCAAATATGCTTAAAGTACTGCGGTATATATATGCGAGGCTTGTAAAAAGCGCTGTAACGAGAAAGCCTGATGAGCTTGAAAGATGCATGGCTATGATGGACAAATTTAAGGCTTGTTTTGAGAAGCTTCAGGAGATAGATGACCCTGCGCCTGTGATGAAAAATACCCATCAGGTCTATGCGGGACTTACATATGGACGTGGAACGCTCAATGAAAGCGTTGACGTGCAAAATTATGGCAGCAGAGGGTATAAAGCGTAATTTTTTGGAGGGTAAATAAAGTGAAAAAGGATGATTGTATTTTTTGTAAGATAGCAGCAGGAGAAATTCCATCAACAACTGTTTATGAGACAAATGAATTTAAGGTGTTTTTTGATATTGCGCCTGCAAGCAAGGGACATGCACTCATAATTCCAAAGGAGCATTTTGACAATATTTTTTCCTTGGATAGCGAGACGGCAGGCAAGCTGTTTTCGCTTGCAACGGTTGTTGCAGGGGCGCTTAAGGAGGAGACAGGCTGTGACGGAATGAACCTTCTTCAAAATAACGGCGAGGTGGCAGGGCAGACGGTTCATCATTTTCATATGCATCTCATTCCGAGATATGAGGGTGACGATATTAAGCTTGTGCCTGCATCCCATGAGGCAGATAAGGATTATCTTGCAGACCTTGCAGTGAGGGTTAAGAAGCATATATAGATAAACGAAAATATCCTAAAGAATGTCGCCTCTCTGTGGATTAGACAGAGAGGCATTTTTATTTCTTCTTAACTACAACATTATTCCGAAGGAACTGTAAAAAGTTCCCTTGTATTTCTTAAAAATGGGTTTTGATAGTATTTTACAGGAAAATGTGATAAAATTTAAGAGAAAGAAGGAGATACATACAAGATGGAAGTCGATATTTTAATTGATAAAATTACGGATTGCCTGATAGACACAAGAACTGGCGAGGAAGTGGAAACGGAATATCGGATGCGTGAAACACCGATTAAACCCAAAGATTATAAAGGGTGGAAATTCAATTGGAGTATTACAGAGAAAAAAGGGTATAATATTTATGAGCTTTTCTTAAAAGGCGATGATATGGTTCAGGGTAGGATTTCTGTAAAGGTTGATGGTGGAGTTGCAGACGTGGATATTGTAGAAACGGCACCGCATAATTACAGCCACACAGGAAGATATGAAGGAGTTGGTGCGCATCTATTTGCAATTGCCTGTCAAGTAAGCCTTGATGAGGGGTGTGACGGTTTTGTGGCATTTACATCAAAAAGCGATTTAGTGGAATACTATAAAGAAAAGCTAAATGCAGGTGTGTTTCGCGATAGGAGAATGTATATTGATGAAAATGCTGCACGGATATTGTTAGACAAATATATGAGAAAGTAGGTGTTTGTATGTTGGCGATGGCTGAAAAAACGACAGATTATACACATGATATTGCTTATTATGCAAAAGACAGCAGATTGACGGAACCGTCTGATGGTAAAAGGTATGAGTGGCGTAAAATGATTGAACTTTCAAAAGAATTAGGCAGACCACTCACTGATGCAGAGGCAGAGGAATTTAGGATTGAGTAACTAAAAACAGCAATTTATAGGCAGGATAAAAATCCTGCTATGATTCGCCCAAAGCGCCATTAAAGTTGTGGCAGCATAAAGAGTGCCAAAGGCACTTTGTTTTGCGAAAAATTAAATTCATCACTTGACAATGCCGCATAGAATTAGTATTCCAATGGAAATCGAGATAATTTCAAAACCATATTCAAATATTTTTGCACTTATTTAGCAGGATACGATAGCTGCGGGGTTCCACGGTGCAACAGACTTTATATTATTGACCGATAGATTAAATATAGAATTGTAAGATGCAGCGGATAGTACATGTAAAAGGTATATTTTATAGACGGTCCTTTTTTGCCGTTGTGCAATGCAATCGGGATAATTGATATAAGTGCAAAAAGCTCCCTTGGATTTTCAAAAAGAAATATACAGATAAGCATTGCAATTAAAATTTTCACAGGCTTGTCACGGAATATATAGAAAACAAGGATAAGCAATATTCCGAAAATGCTATAGTCTGTGTTGAGCAGAACAGATAATGCAGTTATACCGATAATACATATAAAAATAAGAGCCGTTTGGACGGACATGGGTCTGTATTCTGAAGCTGTATGTTTTTCCTGTATGATGTGATTTCTGTAGCTGTCTAACAGTATTACGCATATAAGCCCCATGCACAGTGTGAAGAATACATTTAGGCTTGAAAAAGAAAAGGGTGCTTTATATATTGCAAGTGAAAAGGGAATTTGGGAAATCAGCGCAAAAATAAAAAGCCGTAAGACATAGCGCCATGCATTTCTCGTATGATAATACCCTTCTACAATAAGGTAACAGAATATAGGGAAAGCGATTCTCCCGATGTCTCTTAAAATCCAGTAAACATCAGCCTTCAAAATTCCCGATAGATATACGTTCCCGTCCACATATTTTGTTCCTACCACAGCGCCGATGTGGTCGATTGTCATGCATAGTATCGCAATCAGCTTTAGCGTAAAGGAATTTAAGCATTTGTAATTTCTTATTTTTTGTTGCTCTGACATAAATAGTTCCCCTAATCTTGAATATCAGCCCGCTTCAAATTTGCTTTTAGCAAATGGACTAGCATAATTTATTAACGTAACAAATTTTAGCACAGTATTTTTATGGGGGCAATTGGTTTCTGTGTTTTGGCACAGACGTAGGTTCAAAAATTATTTGACATATCTTATGCATTTTCATATAATACTATTAAATGTGGAGCAATCCACCATTGAAAATATTGTTCGCTTACTGGAAGCGACTAATAAATGTCCGGCTCGAAAATATTGTTCGCTTACCGGAAGCGACTAATAAATGTCCGGCTCGAAAATCCCAGCCTTATCGCTTAGGCGATAAGGCTCTTTTTACTTTAAAGCGCCAAAGTTACTTTGTTTTGAGGAGAATGTTATGGATTACCAAGAAGGGTATGTCTATCATATCAAGGAAGAATATTTTTTTAAAGCAAACGATCCGAACCTTATGCAAAATAAGGAAAACGGCAAGTATCGTCCGACCTTTTATTGCATGCGTGATAAAAAAACATCATTGCTTTGGCTTGTCCCGCTTAGTAGTCGTGTTAAAAAATTTCAAGCAATTTATGATAAACAAGTAGAAAAATATGGTAACTGTTTGACTATTGTTATAGGAGAATATGACGGTAAACAGGCTGCATTTCTTTTACAGAATATGTTTCCAATTACAGAAAAATATCTTGACCATGTACATACCCGTAATAACAACCCTGTTCCTGTTAAATACTCTATACAAACGGAAATAAAAACAAAAATGAAACGAATATTACAATTGCATGCACGTGGGAAAAAGATTGTATTTCCTGATATTTCAAGACTTGAAAGTTTAATGTTAAAGGAAGGATAACTCTTAAAAACAAATTCTTGACAACGATAAGGGAAAGGAGTATTGTATAAGCACAATAATATATCTCTCTTATTCAGAACGGTGGAGTCATAAGGGACTATGAAGCTGTGGCAACCCCATTTTATGGAAGGTGCTTTCCTGAGCGGAAATCATATATTTATATGATAATCGAGCAATAAGAGGATTTTATAAAAAGTCCTTCGAGTCCGATTATGATAATCGGATTTATTTTTTTTGAGAGATATAGCATGGGGACGGTATCGTATACCTGTTCCGATTCTATTAAAAGTGTAATGCTGAAAGAAAACGGAGGTAATGTACAAATGGAAAAATTATTATTCACTTCAGAATCAGTAACAGAGGGACATCCTGACAAAATCTGTGACCAAGTATCAGATGCAATACTTGATGCATTGCTTGCACAGGATCCTATGAGCAGAGTGGCATGCGAAACGGCGGTAACCACAGGACTGGTGCTTGTTATGGGAGAGATTACCACAAAAGCACAGATTGACATTCAAAGCATAGTAAGGGAAACGATACGTGAAATCGGGTATGACAGGGCAAAATATGGCTTTGACTGTGACACATGTGGCGTCATAACTGCACTTGACAAGCAATCGGCAGATATAGCAATGGGTGTTGACAAGGCGCTTGAAGCAAAGGAAAATACCATGAGCGACGAGGAGATAGAGGCAATTGGCGCAGGAGACCAGGGCATGATGTTCGGCTTTGCAACAAATGAGACGGCAGAGCTTATGCCATACCCAATCGCCCTTGCCCATAGGCTTGCACTCAAGCTTACTGAGGTTAGAAAAAACGGAACGCTTCCATATTTAAGACCTGACGGAAAGACACAGGTTTCAGTGGAGTATGATGAGAACGGAAAACCAAGCAGGCTTGATGCTGTTGTGCTTTCCACACAGCATAGCGAGAGTGTTACGCAGGAGCAGATACATACGGATATTAAAAAGTATGTTTTCGATGCTGTGCTTCCACAGGACATGGTAGACGAGAATACAAAATTTTTCATCAATCCGACAGGAAGATTTGTAATCGGTGGACCAAACGGTGACAGCGGACTTACAGGAAGGAAGATTATTGTGGACACCTATGGTGGATATGCACGTCACGGCGGCGGTGCATTTTCGGGAAAGGACTGCACGAAGGTTGACCGTTCGGCGGCATATGCAGCAAGATATGTTGCAAAAAATATTGTTGCGGCAGGACTTGCCGAAAAATGTGAAATACAGCTTTCCTATGCAATAGGCGTTGCAAAGCCTACCTCCATAATGGTTGACACATTTGGAACAGGCGTGCTTTCAGATGAGAAGCTGGTTGACATTATAAGGGAAAACTTTGATTTAAGACCTGCCGGCATTATAAAAATGCTCGACCTTAGAAGACCGATATATAAAAAGACGGCGGCATACGGACATTTTGGAAGAACGGACGTGGAGCTTCCTTGGGAAAAGACAGATATGGCGGATAAGCTTGCATCATATATGTCCTAAGGGGAAACAGCGAAGCCGGTGGATTCCTTAGGACACGGCTTCGCACGAAACGTGGAGTGATACTATACACGTCCTGAGGGGAATAATTGAGAAAGAGGTGCACATAATGAAAAATATGTTGAATTTTAAAAACTTTTCTGCTGAGGAGCTTCAGGGTATCTTAGCCCTTGCTCTTGACATGAAAAAAAATCCTGAAAAATACAGTGGGGCGCTTAAAGGAAAGAAGCTTTATACTCTGTTTGAAAAAACGTCAACGAGAACATTTTTATCCTTTACCACAGGTATTACGGAGCTTGGCGGAACATATTACAACCAGCTTTGGCGGGATTCTAATTTTGTTCTCGGCGAGCCTGTAAGCGAAATAAAATATGTATGCAGAAATGTTGATATTATTATGGCACGTCTTATAAAAAATGAAACCGTGGAGCTGTTTGGCAGAAATGTTACCGTACCGTTTATAAACGGCTGTGATAACTCATACCATCCATGTCAGATACTTGCGGACGCCCTTACAATTATTGAGCGTTTTGGAAGTCTTGATGTTAAGCTTATGTACATCGGTGCAAAGAATAATGTATTTAATTCACTTGTAGAGTTTTTCTCAAAGATGAAGATAGGAACAATATATGGACTTACGCCGCTTGTAAATGACACCGTCTGCGGGGAGGAGTTCTTTGAGGCTGCCAAGGCTACAGGACATTATGTTGAGCTTGACCCTGCCATGCCGCTTGAGGAGGCAAAGGGCTATGTAAAGGATATGGATATACTTTACACGGATACATGGGTTGATATGGAGTTCTTCAACAACCCTGAATATGCAGACAAGAAAGCGCAGATAATGGCAAAGATGATGCCGTATCAGTTGAACGATGAATTTTTGGAGGGAAGCAAGGCGGTTGTCATGCATGACATGCCGATGCATGCGGGCTATGAGATTGCCCAGAGCGTGATTGACAAAAATCTTGATGTTATTTTAAATCAGGCAGAAAACAGGAGACATGCTGAAAAGGCGGTTATGGTAACATTACTCAAATAAACAGGTGACGGTGCTGTAAATGGATGTTTGGATTAATGTATTAGGATTTGTTTTTTTCTTAGGCTTTGCTACGGCAGCTTATGTATGTATACTTGCCATTAAAAGGCAGGAAGGGATTGTCATAAAAAGCAGGCTGCATCACAGGGTAAATAAATCAGAGGTCATATATGCAAATGTCGGGCTGGTCATATTTGCCGTGCTTATGTATTTTCATTACTTTGTGTTTGCGCCTGCCGTCCTTGCCTTTGTTTTTTTCATTGTTCTCTCCACACGTATACAGAGCGGCATTACGGAGGAGGGCGCACTGGTTGGAACAATATTTATAGAGTGGGAATTTATGAAAAGCTACAAGCTGGTTGACGACCCGTCTGACAGCAATATCATAATATTAAAAATCAGGGCAAACAGAAGGCAGTATGTTATGGTGTGCGAGCGAAGGGACAGATTTGAGATAGCAAAAATATTTGATGGGCATGAGGTAGAAATCACACATACCATAGCCAATTCCACAACGGACGAGGAAGCTGTCAAGGAAGACACTGTGGCGGATGGTGAAGCTGTTGCGGCAAAAGAGGCGCATGCGACAGCAGGAAATGGCGTGCCGGGAGAGGAAGCTGTGGCTGCCGCAAAAAAGACAACGTCCATACGACCGATGATTGATGAGGAGGTTTGACTTGACAAGCAGGGGGCAAGCGTTTATCATTTATATAGTTTAGGTAGGATGTGTCAAGCTTTCATAGAAAACTTGACATGTTCCATGTAAGGAGGTTCCTGATGAAACATTTAATTGATCCAACAGATTTAAGTGTGGAGGAGATAAACGACATACTTGATTTGGCACAGGATATAATTGAACATAAGGAAGAATACAGTGAGTTATGTAAGGGAAAAAAACTTGCAACTCTATTTTTTGAACCAAGTACAAGAACCCGATTAAGCTTTGAGGCTGCGATGATGGAATTAGGGGGTAATGTACTTGGTTTTTCTTCTGCCGATTCCTCGTCCTCGGCAAAGGGCGAAAGCGTAGGAGATACCATAAGGGTTGTGGGCTGCTACGCAGATATCATTGCAATGCGGCATCCCAAGGAGGGCGCTCCGCTGTTTGGCGCGGCTGTCTCCTCTGTTCCGATCATAAATGCAGGAGACGGTGGACATAACCATCCGACACAGACGCTTACTGATTTACTTACGATAAGAAGGGAAAAGGGAAAGCTCAATAATTTTACGATAGGCTTGTGTGGGGATTTGAAATTCGGCAGGACGGTACATTCGCTTATAAAAGCACTTTCCAGATATGAAAATATAAAATATATTCTTATTTCACCAAAGGAGCTGAAACTTCCTGATTATATAATCACAGAGGTATTTGAAAAGAATAATATAGAATATAGAGAGGTTACCACAATGGAGGAGGTCATGGATGAGCTTGACATCATTTACATGACAAGAGTGCAGAAGGAAAGATTTTTTAATGAGGCTGACTATGTAAGGCTGAAAGACACCTACATTCTTGATGAAAGCAAGCTGAAAACGGCAAAAAAGGATTTGGCAATTATGCATCCCCTTCCAAGAGTGAATGAAATATCAATCAAGGTTGATGAGGACAAAAGAGCCTGCTATTTCAGACAGGCAGAAAACGGTAAATATGTCAGAATGTCGCTTATGATAAGGCTTTTAAATGAGGCGGGAGCAGGTATTCTTGTTCCGTTTGATGAAAGGCAGGTGCAAATATGAAAATAGACAGCATACAAAACGGAATCGTTCTTGACCATATTACTGCGGGAAAGGCATTGCAGGTGTATAGGGATTTGAAGCTTGATAAGCTGGATTGCAGTGTTGCAATATTACAAAATGTAAAGAGCAATAAGATGGGCAAGAAGGACATTTTAAAAATTGATAAGGAATATGACCTTAATCTTGATGTTTTAGGATATATTGATCCGGATATAACAGTAAGCATAATAAAGGATGGGGAGACGATTGAGAAAAAAAAGCTTGCCCTTCCCACAAAGCTTATAAATATAAAAAAATGTAAAAATCCACGCTGTATTACCTCTACAGAGCAGGAAATACCGCACATTTTTAAACTTACGGATGCTGAAAACCGAGTATACAGATGTATTTATTGTGAGGCAGATAAGTAGGATTAGGGTTTACTTTTTTCGTGAGTGTGGTATAATCTATTAGACTATGTAAAATAGGCGCAGAGGTGTGTAATGGAAAAGTATGTTATAAAAGGCGGCAATGCCTTAGAAGGAGAAGTGACGATAGCAGGCGCTAAAAATGCGGCTCTTGGCATTTTGGCGGCGGCTGTACTTACGGATGATGAGTGTATTATCGAAAATGTACCTTATGTTGAAGATACGAAGGTACTCCTTCGGGCGATAGAAGCGATTGGCGCAAAGGTGAAATATATTGACACGCATACAGTTTCAATACGTGGAGGCACGATTGAAAATGATGAGGATTTGTGTGTCACGGGAGAGTACATAAGAAAGATAAGAGCATCCTACTATTTATTGGGAGCCCTGCTTGGAAAGTTTAATCGTGCGCAGGTTGCCCTTCCGGGGGGCTGTGAGATAGGACTTAGACCAATTGACCAGCACATAAAGGGGTTTGAGGCGCTTGGCGCCAAGGTTTGTATAGATAACGGAGGAAATGTTGTAGCCAATGCTGAAAGGCTTGTGGGAAGCCATGTATACATGGACGTTGTAACGGTTGGTGCAACCATAAATATAATGCTTGCGGCAGTGCTTGCCGAGGGCAAAACAACAATTGAAAATGCGGCAAAGGAACCACATATTGTTGACGTTGCCAACTTCTTAAACAGCATGGGCGCTAACATAAAGGGAGCAGGAACGGACGTCATCCGTATCAGAGGCGTACAGAAGCTGAAGGGAACAGAATATTCCATTATACCTGATCAGATTGAGGCAGGCACATTTATGACTATGGCTGTTGCCACAAAGGGCAATATCCTGATTAAAAATGTTATTCCGAAGCATTTGGAGGCTATTACCTCAAAGCTGAACGAGATAGGTGCACATGTAATAGAATATGACGATGCCGTAAGGGTTATGGCAGACGGAAGGCTGAAGCCGACACAGGTAAAAACACTGCCTTATCCGGGTTTTCCTACCGATATGCAGCCACAGATGGTTACGACCCTTGCACTTTCACAGGGAACAAGCGTTATCACGGAGAGCATATTTGAAAACCGCTTCAGATATGTGGCCGAGCTTGCACGTATGGGAGCCAAGATAAAGGTTGAGGGCAATTCCGCAGTTATAACAGGCATGGAAGGATATAAGGGTGCTGACCTTGTTGCACCGGATCTTAGGGCTGGTGCTGCACTTGTAATAGCTGCTTTGGCTGCCGAGGGATTTTCTACTGTGGAGGATATAAAGTATATTCTTCGAGGCTATGAGAATTTTGATGAAAAAATAAGGGCATTAGGCGGAGAAATACAGGTTGTTGATTCAGAAAAGGAGCTTATGAAATTCAAGCTCAGAGTAGGATAAAATATAGGTTCAAAAGAAGGGGGTATTTAGAAAATGGCGAAGAAACCATATTACATTACTACGGCGATTGCATACACGTCAGGAAAGCCTCATATAGGCAACACCTATGAGGTGGTTCTTGCGGATAGTATTGCGAGATACAAAAGATTTGTGGGTTATGATGTAAGATTTCAGACAGGAACAGATGAGCATGGACAGAAAATAGAAATCAAGGCATTTGAAAATTTATCAACACCAAAGGAATTTGTTGATGATGTGGCAGGGCAGGTTAAAAGCATATGGGATTTGATGAACACGTCATACGACAAATTTATAAGAACTACAGATGAGGACCACGAGAAGCAGGTTCAGAAAATATTTAAAAAGCTTTATGATCAGGGAGACATATACAAGGGTGAGTACGAGGGAATGTACTGTACGCCTTGCGAAGCCTTCTTTACACCGTCACAGCTTGTAGATGGAAAATGTCCTGACTGCGGCAGTGAGTGCCAGCCTGCCAAGGAGGAGGCATATTTCTTCAAGCTTAGCAAATATGCGGACAAGCTGATAGAGCACATAAAGGCAAATCCTGATTTTATACAGCCGGAGTCAAGAAAAAATGAAATGATGAACAATTTTCTTTTGCCGGGCTTACAGGATTTATGTGTGTCAAGGAGCTCTTTTAAGTGGGGCATCCCTGTAGAATTTGATCCCGGACATGTTATCTATGTATGGATAGATGCACTTTCCAACTATATAACCGGACTTGGATATGATGCTGACGGAGTAAGTAACGCACTTTATAAGAGATATTGGCCTGCTGACCTTCACCTGATTGGCAAGGATATACTCAGGTTTCACACAATATATTGGCCGATTATGCTTATGGCGCTTGGCGAGCCTTTGCCAAAGCAGATTTTTGGACATCCATGGCTGCTCCAAAGCAGCGGCAAGATGAGCAAGTCCCGTGGAAATGTTATCTATGCAGACGACATGGTGGATTTATTCGGCGTGGATGCAGTAAGGTTTTTCCTGCTCCATGAGATGCCGTTTGAAAATGATGGCGTTATTTCATGGGAGCTTGTAATAGAGCGGATAAATTCAGAGCTTGCCAATACCCTTGGCAATCTTGTAAACAGGACAATATCCATGTCCAACAAATATTTTGGTGGAATTGTCACAAATACAAACGAGGCTGCATCTGTGGACGAGGAGCTTAAAAAACAGGTGATTGACACAAGGCTAAAGGTAAACGAGTGCATGGAAAAGCTTAGGGTTGCCGATGCAATTACTGAAATCTTTGCACTTTTCAAGAGATGCAATAAATATATTGACGAGACAACGCCTTGGGTACTTGGAAAAGACCCTGCACAGTCTGACAGATTAAATACTGTGCTTTACAATCTCGTTGAGAGCATTACGGTTGGAGCTACGCTGCTTGAACCGTTTATGCCTGAAACTGCCGAGAAGATTTTAAAGCAGTTGAACACTGAAAAAAGAAGGGTTACGGAGCTTGCGTCATTTGGACTTTATCCGTCGGGTACGCAGGTTGCGGCAGAGCCGGAGATGCTCTTTGCAAGAATAGATGCACCTGCCATGCTTGATGAGATTGAGCGGAGGTTCCCTTCCAAGCCGGAGGAACCGGAGGAGGAAGAAAAACCAAAGAAAAAGGGTAAGACAAGCGTTGAAATACCTACCGTGGACACAAAGGTTAAGGAAGAAATTACAATAGAAGAATTTGATAGAATGCAGCTTCAGATGGGGGAAATTATCTCCTGCGAGGAGGTACAAAAGTCAAAGAAGCTTCTATGCTCACAGGTACAGGTAAATGGGAGAGTGCTCCAAATTGTATCAGGCATAAAGAATTACTATACGCCTGAGGAGATGGTAGGCAAAAAGGTTGTCGTTATTACAAACCTGAAGCCGACAAAGCTTGCAGGAGTAGAGTCCGAGGGTATGCTGTTATGTGCAGAGGATTTTGAGGGGAATCTTGCACTGCTTACTGCCGAGAAGGATATGCCTGCCGGCGCAATGATAAGTTAAAAAAATAAAGAGGGCTGTCATAGTAAGGATTTAAGGCACACATATGACAAGCCCTCTTTTTTCTTTACTTACATATGCGATGCATGGTATAATAAATCGTCTGTTTGTTTGGAGGAAGCAGATTTCGAAAGGTTAAGAACCTTAGCGCCATGTACCTAAGCTGGTTGTGGGGATTCCCACAGTTTAGGTCGACGAGGTAAAGAGTTATCGAAGTATTCGGCGGATGCTCTTTCGCGTAGCTGAACGTGTCATGCAAGGTAAAATATGAGGGTAACCTCAAAACAAAGCCAAGCAATCAGCCGTAGCATATAAGCTTTCAGAAGCCTGTCAGCATATGTGCTTTCGTTAAGTATGCTCGTTCAAAGTGCCATTAAAGCAGTGGCAGCATAAAGAGTGCTGAAGGTACTTTGTCCATAACAAGGAATTTTGAATAATATAAGGACGCGTGGCATATGATGTTTTATAGTTTTGTAAGCCTTGAAATAAACTATAATAGTTTGTCATATAGATAAACATGGGATAAGTGCGTCTTGAATTAAGAATGAAGGAGAATAAATGATATGTGTGGAATAATAGGTTTTACCGGCAGCAAGCCGGCAAAGGATATCATCATTGATGGATTGGAGCAGCTTGAGTACAGAGGCTATGACAGTGCGGGACTTGCGCTTTTGCATGATGGGAAAATTACTGTAAAAAAACGTACGGGCAAGGTTGCCGAGCTTAGGAAGCTTTGTGAGGAGGACGATAACCCTGCAAGCTGTGGAATCGGACACACAAGATGGGCCACCCACGGAGGTGTTACAGATGCAAATGCCCACCCACACAAATGTGGGCAGGTAGTGCTGATACACAACGGCATCATTGAAAATTACAGACAGCTTATAACGGAGTTTGGGCTTGGTGGAAAGCTGATATCGGAAACAGATACGGAGGTTGTTGCGGCGCTTCTTGATACGTTTTATGAGGGGGACCCTGTAAAAGCCATAAAGAAAACCGTAGGCGCCCTTTCAGGTGCATTTGCACTGTGCATCATGTTTCAGGATATACCGGACACGATATTTTCCATAAGAAATGTAAGCCCACTTATTGCGACAGCTTCAGAGGAGGGCTCTGTAATTGCATCAGACCTTACGGCTGTGATTGCATTTTCCAAGGAATATTTTGTGGTGCCGGAATATCATATACTTACGCTTACAAAGGATGGAATTGACGTAAGAGACATGAAAGGAAACGAGGTAAAGCCTGAGATGCTTTCGGTAAGCTGGGATATTGCCAGTGCCAAGAAGGGCGGCTATCCATTCTTTATGTTAAAGGAAATTTATGAGCAGCCGGACGCAATCAGAAATACGGTTGCACCGAGGGTAAGCGGTGGTCTGCCTGATTTTTCCGAAGATGGTATAGATGATGAGGTACTGCGCAGCTGTAAGAGGGTTACCGTAGTTGCATGTGGAACTGCAATGCATGCGGGCATGGTAGGAAAACACGTGATAGAGAATAAGCTCCGTATACCTGTGCAGGTGGAGATAGCGTCAGAATTTAGATATAAAAATCCGATTATTGATAAAGACACGCTCACTATTGTTTTATCACAGTCGGGAGAAACCATAGATACTCTTGAGGCATTGAAGCTTGCAAAGAAAAATGGGTCAAGGGTTATATCAATCGTAAATGTAAAGGGCTCAACAATCGCCCGCGAAAGCGACTATGTTCTCTACACCCATGCGGGTCCTGAGATTGCCGTTGCAAGCACAAAGGCATATACAGTACAGGTATCGGCGATGTACCTGATTGCCTGCAAAATGGGAATGGTAAAGGGAATACTTGACGAAGGGGAGGCGAAGCATTTTATGACAAAGCTTATCAATGCCCCTAACATTATTGAGGACACCCTCAAAATGGCAAACAACATAAAGAGGATAGCAAATCATATTAAGCTTGCCCCTGATGCCTTTTATATAGGCAGGGGACTTGACTACACCATGAGTCTTGAGGCGGCGTTAAAGCTGAAGGAAATTTCTTATGTACATGCGGAGGCTTATGCGGCGGGAGAGCTGAAGCATGGCACCATTGCGCTTATAACAGAGAATGTTCCCGTAATAGCGCTTGCAACACAGGAGGATGTATACGGCAAGGTCATATCCAACATAAGAGAGGTAAAGGCGAGAGGCGCATACGTTGTGCTTGTCAGCATGGACGAGGAGGTAAATGACCCTTCCATATGTGATAAGCACATTCGGATTCCAAAGCTTGAGCCGGAATTTACTGCATTTGCAACGGCAGTGATTTTGCAGCTTATCGCATATTACACGTCTGAGGCAAAGGGGCTTGACGTTGATAAGCCAAGAAACCTTGCTAAATCAGTAACGGTAGAATAAAAAAATAAGGGGCTGTCATAGTAAGTTTTTTTCTTGCTGCGATAGCTCCTTATATTTTTGTTTTATTGAAGCAGTCACTCCTCCAAGGTGTCCTCATAACACGAACCATCTAATATCTCACAAAACACTTCATCAAGCATATCCCATTCAGGTGTCCTGTCGTCCCTCATAGATTTAGACAGTGTGCCATACCTTGTAATTTCATCTTCTATGTAATTATGAATAATGGGAATTTTAGGATTCAAAGCTTTCTCATCACTTTGCGCCTTTATTTTTAGCATTTCCTTTATCGCATCTGACAATTCAAAACGAAGCTTCTGCTTTAGCAGCTCCTCAAATCTAACCGGAGGCACGCTGTGGTTTTCCTCTATGTACTTACAGGCTAATATTGGTCTTAGGGCATATATGTACTTTTTATATTTCACATAATCCTCCTGTAAGTATTGCTTATATGTACTGTTAGCAGTTCCATAGTAATGATATAATGCAGACTTTTCTGAAAAATACCCCTTGCCGCACTGATAAATCTTTTTCCATGCATCAGTTGTCTTATAAACAATGGGAGAATTTGCCCACTCGAACAAAGTGGCATTACCTTTATGAAATTGTACAAGTGTCTTTTTCAAATCCCAACCATTAATGTCAAGCACCTCATCTAATTGCCATTCAATAACATCTCGTTTTTCGCAAAGTCTTAAATAATCTTTTTTCTCTCTTACATATACAAATCTGACATCATAATCACTGTCCGGTGATTCCACGCCCCATGCCCGACTGCCCGACTCCACGGCATATAATACTTTGACATTTTCTTTTTTTTCTATTTCTGTCAGCTTTTCATTGATTTCTCTTGCTATATCCCTCATATAAAATCACCTTCTATTGCCTTCCGGTTTACAAATTCAACAAATCGTTCTATCTTTTCCATATCAGGATTATCAGGAAGCAACGAATTTTTTGTGGCTGTATCTAATCGTTTCTCATAATCAGACAGCATATGGTAAAATTCCTTTGAAAATGTCCTGTCCTCATTTTGAAAATCACCACTGCGAATACTTCTTAACAATTCTGCTTCCTCTGTCCTGTGGGTGTTAATCTCACCCTTTTCCAAAATATCTATCGCCATCATAAACAGGCGAACTAAATGCATTGCATGTTTGTTGAGATGGTTGTCATCCTTTTTCTTATTGCGTTTGCCTATTTTGTCGTATTCCCTGACAACATTAGTCATGGCGCCTAACATAGTATTATAATCACGAAGTGGAAGGTGATGATAGTTTGCATCAATGAATATCTCTGTCTTAAAATCCGGGTTATCAGAATCATCTATATAAATGTTAATAGTTCCCTTATCAAACATTTTATTTTTACGCCTGAAGTCCTCTAAAGCATTTTTAACTGAATGATATATATGATTTTCTCTTTCCTGCTGCGGCATGGAATCTCTGGCAAGCGCATTTTGAAGCCTTCGTAGCTGTGCAGAGGCATAACCTCCAAAAGACTTCGCAGCTCTTTTAGAAAGGAATATACGCTTGTTATCAAGCAATTTTTGTCCCAAAGAATTTTTAATAAGATATTGGTCATTGTCCAAGCCTAACAATTCTATTGTATTGGGGTTACATTCTATAAAGAGCCTGACAACCTTATTAAAAGAATATATGACTGTATCTGTATTTTCATCCTCATACTGCGCAAACTCTGTAAGTCCCAATAAGTCTGACGGTAAATTTAATGTAATGCCTCTAAAATCAATATCGCTGTTTTCATTATTTGTGCCATATGCATAGCTTCCACCGATTCCTAACAAAATAATACGCTCGCCAAGTCTGGGATTGGTCTGTAAAAATCTGTATGCATCTGTACTTAGTAGCTTGCGAAAATCCATGTTTCCTTTATTCTCCTGCGTCCGTATCTGTAGCAATACCGCCCTCAACAGTCGTTGCGGTAGAAATCATTGCTGCATCAATCGCCATAAAATCGTGGTCGCCTATGTAAAAGGTGTTGTCCTCTGTAATAATCGTAACGGTAACCGTAACGGGCTCCCCGTAGGTCATATTCATACAGCCCTCATTTAAAATGTCGAGCATGCCTGAAGAAAATTCCGTTTCGTAGTCATTCATTGTATAATTGTTGTAGGTTCCGTTTGCAACCTCCTGATTAAAATGCTCCACATATGCAACTACGTCAGAGGAGGTCTGTGCAAAAATATTCATAGGATATATCGTAACATCGACAAAATACTGTGTTCCCGATTTGTACGCCTTTGAAACCTTATAATTCGCCTTGCTGTAAATGTTTTTTGCAAGCTCCACATATTTTGTGTACATGTCAGGGGCTTCTGATATTTCTATGCCATAGAAGGCAAGAATGCTGTCAGCAAGATATTCGGCATTCGCCTCGTAAAGGGCATCGGCATCCGCCTTGTTTGCCCCTGTAGCTTTTATGTAATCCTCTGTAGCACCAAGATAGTTAATGGCAATCAGGCTCTTAACATAATTTTGGTAACGCTTTTCCTGTTTTTTCTCACATCCGGTCAGGGATAAAATTAAAGTCAGGGAAAGAAAAAGAGAGATGTATTTTTTTAAATGATTTTTAAAAGCTGATTTCATAAATGAAAACCTCCGATTATGTTATACAGTTATTATCATAAAAGAAATATAACACAAATAAGTGATAAATGCGATAAAAAATATACCATATTTTACAAAAAAACGATTTAGAAGAAAGTTACAGTCAAATAAAGAAAAAAATAAGTGCATACTGTCATTTTATGTGATATAATGTGCACGAAAGCAATGAGCAGTGCATGAGCGAGCAAAGATAAAAGACCGTGGCAAATTTATTTGCAACGGGATTTTAGATTTGTAAGCGAGTATAGGGCGAATGTCCGTGAGTGAGCAAAGATAAAAGACCGTGGCAAATTTGTTTGCAACGGGATTTTAGATTTGTAAGCGAGTATAGGGCGAATGCCCGTGAGCGAGCAAACCGTAGGTTTTCGAGCTTGCACAGCGATTAAATAAATGTTAAGAGATGAGTATTTATGAAGGGGGATAAAAATGGAACCACAGTTCAAAACAGCCTCATTTGGCGGATATGATAAAAAGGCAGTTGACGTATATATAGAGGACACAAAATCAAGACACGAAAAAGAGGTATCAGAGCTCAAGGCAAATATTTTAAAGCTCAGTGAGACGGTCAAAAACCTAAATACCATGCGGGAGGTAAACCTGAATGAGTCATCAAGCACCATAGATAATCTCAAAAAGGTAAATGACGAGCTGCAGGTTGAAATCACGCAGCTGAAAAATCAGTTGGAAACCTATAGGACGAGAGAGAATGAATCTGCAAGCAGATATGAGTCCATTTCGAGAACGCTTCTTGAAGCAAGGGAAAGCGCAGACATTCTTATCAATGATACAAATGCAAAATGTGAGCGGCAGCTTGCAGATACACAGGCAGAGTGTGAGAGAATGAAGCAGGAGACAGAGGACTACTGTACGAGCCTTCATAATGAAACGGAAAATGAGTGTCAGAGGCTTGCAACGGAAACGACTGCAAACTGTGAGAGAATGCGTGTAGAAACTACAAGCGCATGTCAGGAGATGAAGGACAGCACATATGCAAACTGTGAGGATCTTAGAAGAAGGACAACGGAGGAAACAGATTCATTACGTGCACAGACACAGGAATACTGTGATAATTTGAGAAAACAGACTGAGGCTGAGTGCGAGGAGATTCGCAGCCAGGCAAGACTTGACGCATACAATGCCCGCATGACAGTTAAGAGGGAATGTGAGAATTTAGGAAGCTTTATGGCAGAGCTTATTACATCTGTGGATAATGTCGTAAAGGCATGCGACCAGACTAAGACGATTGCGGCACAGCAGTTTCCGGATCTGTAATACATGGTTGTCGGTTCAAAAGGTTTAATATACACATAACGAAACCGTTTTACATGTTGTAGGCAGTTTGTTATTTGTGTATGGCGCATTTTGAACCGGCAGCTTTCTTTTTTCAATGATTGTGAGGAGGTATTAGTATGGTATTGGAGAACATTTATCTGAAAAAGGCACTAGCGAAGGTTGGCTGTGTTGTGGTTGTAAAAACTTGCAGGAAGCAGGACAGAAAAAGTAAATTGGAATATATTTCTCCAAATGCATCCACAATAGGCATGAATGTTGAGCTTATCAATAAAGGCTTGAAGCTTACGGAAGACTATATACATCCTGAGGACAGGGAAAAGGTTATAACGACAGTAATGGAGGCGGCAAAGGCAAAGGTGGAAAGCTATGTCCATGAGCACAGGCTTGTTGGGGATGACGGCAGTCTTTTTTATGTGTCAAATGACATATGCATTACGGAGGAAACGGAGGAGTCGTTTAAGATAGAAATGTACATTACGCCTGCCCAGAATAAAAGCGAAGCAGGGGGTAGTGTGCCGGAGGCGAAACCGGATGACCTTGAAAAAATAGATTACAGCAGCATGGGTGAAAATAAAATCCTTGAATCCTCTATTAAGATGTTTGCTGAGCTTGCGCAGCTTTACTCCACGTTTGTAAATTTGGAGGGTAAGGTTGTGGTTTCTCCTGTAGGTCCGAATACAAACCTAGGGGATTTTTATGATTTATTTGAAAAGCCTGAATATAAGGAATACTATAAAATGATTGAAAAAAGTGCACTGTCGAAAGAGGGCCCGGTTATCATGGACAGGGAGGAAGGCGGACAGGGCAAAATATGCGCTGCTCCGATTTATGTAAATGGAGAAGCAATCGGACTTTGGATTTTGGGCTCATACACAGAGGAAGAAACGGAACGACTAAAAAGCATCTATAAAATGCAATGGTCTTTTGCGGGCATGATAGCTGATTATATGGAAAAGGATATGTACAGTACGGTTGAAGCTGCAAAGGCAAAAGGCGCAGGCGTAAAGCTTCGGGAGGAGCTTGCAAGACAGAATATCATTAATGAAGCCCTTTCCAAGGCCAGCAGCAATCTCACGGATTCCGTGGATAAGGTTATTTCAGAAATTATACGTGACGTCGGAGTAAATATGGATGTTGAAAAGGTAATGCTTTACCTTGCCGTAAAGGGAAAGCCGGATAAGTATGTGCTTAATAATTATTGGGACGCAGGCGGAGATGTGCCGGGCAGGAAGTCTAAGGGCGGTATTTTGAAGGGAATCCATATGGTGCAAAATGAATTTAGAAATGGACAAGCCCATGTTATGATAGACAGCACCAACATGACGGCAGAATACAAATTGGGGCTCATGCATTACGGAATCAGGGCGATTATTGCCCTGCCTATCGTTATGAATGATGAAATACGGGGTATGCTTTTATTTGCAGAATGTAAATCCGAACGTGTGTGGACGAAGGAGGAGCTTAGATTTTCAAAGAGCATTGGGCTTGTAATTCAGAATATGCTGGACAATGCATATGGCGATGACAACGTAAGAAATGTAAATAAACATCTGATAGATATATATAATGCCTTCAAAGTGGGAATATTTGTAAGAGATGCACATACAGGAGAGGTGCTGTTCTCGAATAAGGCAATGGATGAAATGCTGGGATACGACTTTAAAGGAAGGGACAGCAGGGAGCTGATTACAGATTTGCATGACAGATTTGATAACATTTCAGGTATGAGAAATCCTTTTTTTACAAAAAATAAGGAAGCGAGCTGGAGGTGTTATATCCAAAAGCTGGATGCAATCATGGATATAAACGAGATAAAAATGGAGTGGCTCAATGGTCAGCCGGCATCCTTTATTGTGCTTCGAAAGGCAAAAGATGGACAAATTAACGACTAGTGTTAAGTAAAAATCATTAAATGACGATATAATTTGTAACGGGAAAGGAGACGTTATGGCAGGTTCAGATATAGGCATAGACTTGGGAACAGCCAGTATATTAGTTTATATAAAAGGCAAGGGAGTAGTTTTAAAGGAGCCTTCCGTTGTAGCATACGACAGAGATACAAGCTCAATCAAAGCGATTGGAGAGGAAGCAAGACTTATGCTTGGCAGGACGCCGGGCAACATCGTTGCAATCAGACCCTTAAGGCAGGGGGTTATCTCCGATTATAAAATAACAGAAAAAATGCTTAAATATTTCATAGAAAAGGCGGCAGGAAAAAGCTTTTTCGGCAGAAGACCAAGAATAAGCGTATGTGTTCCTTCGGGTGCTACCGAGGTAGAGAAAAAAGCAGTTGAGGACGCTACCTATCAGGCGGGAGCAAGAGATGTTTATATTATTGAGGAGCCTGTAGCTGCCGCGATTGGTGCAGGGATAGACATTTCAAGACCATGTGGCAACATGGTAGTCGACATCGGCGGCGGAACTACTGACATTGCAGTTATTTCCTTAGACGGAATTGTAGTTAATTCTTCCCTCAAGGTGGCAGGAGATGATTTTGACGACGCCATCGTGAGATTTATGAGAAAGAGACACAACCTTCTCATAGGAGAACGAACGGCTGAGGAGATAAAGATAAACATAGGAACCTGTTATAAAAGACCGGAAAATATTACAATGGATATACGTGGACGTAACCTTGTAACCGGACTTCCAAAAACCGTTACGGTATCTTCGGATGAGACTGAGGAAGCGTTAAGGGAGGTCACAGCACAGATCGTTGATGCAGTTCATTCTGTTTTGGAGCGCACGCCGCCAGAGCTTTCGGCGGATATAGCAGACAGGGGAATTGTTCTCACGGGAGGCGGAGCACTTCTTCATGGCTTGGAGGATCTGATTGAAGAAAATACCGGAATTACAACCATGACTGCGGAGCAGCCGCTTACGGCAGTCGCAATCGGTACAGGAAAGTATATTGAATTTTTAGGCGAAAAAAGTTAGGAGAAAAGAAAATGGTAAGAGCTTTGTATACAGCATGGACAGGAATGCGCAATGAGCAGAGGCGTATGGATGTTGTCACAAACAATATGGCAAATGCAGATACAACGGGCTTCAAAAAGATTGATGTAACGGCACAGTCCTTTGACAGACAGCTTGCCGTAAAAATCAATGATGCCACTGAAGGGCTGGACGTTATTCGCGGCATAGGCGGAGTGACGCTTGGCGTTAAAATAGGTGAGACATATTTTGACATGAGTCCGGGCAGCTTCAGGGAAACGGGAAGCCAGTACAATTTTGCATTATCCGACAGAGGCTTTTTTACCATCAGCACAACTGACAAGGGTGGAACCGAGCATATCCGTTATACACGTGACGGAGATTTCACGATAACCAGGGATGGTTTTCTTGTAACAAAGGATGGAGATTTTGTGTTAGGTGATGGCGGGAACCGGATTCAGATTCCCGGAGGCAACACAGTTGAGATAAATGTCAATGAGCTTGGAGAGATTTACGTGGGCGAAAATTACGTTTCCACGCTGCAGGTTGTGGATTTTGATAATTATGACGCCCTTTCAAGCTATGGTGAGAACATGTATGAGCCGGTGGCAGGAGCAAATATTATTGCTTCAAATGCAACGGTAACCCAAGGGTATTTAGAGATGTCCAATGTAAATATGGTAACTGAAATGGTTGACCTTATAGCAGTTACAAGGTCATATGAGACAAACCAAAAGATGATTCAGACGGTTGACAGGACACTTGACAAGGCTGTCAATGAAATAGGCAGAGTATAAATTGGAGGTACATAATTATGATGCGTTCATTATGGACTGCTGCTTCGGGCATGAGGGCACAGCAGACAAATGTAGATACAATAGCAAACAATCTTGCAAATGTTAATACAATAGGCTACAAAACACAGGAGGCGACCTTTAAATCGCTTCTCTATCAAAATCTTCAGTCAACCTCAACAAACAATGCAGGTGAGAATAAGCCTGTTGCGGCAGAGGTAGGGCTTGGCACAAGAGTTGCCGCAATTACGGCAGACTTTCATCAGGGTAATCTTACTGCATCTGAGATGCCCTTTGATATGGCAATAGAGGGAGATGGATTTTTTCAGGTGAGAACTGCCAATGGAGAAATACAGTACAC
This sequence comes from Clostridium sp., assembly GCA_023664775.1. Classification (GTDB taxonomy): domain Bacteria; phylum Bacillota; class Clostridia; order Lachnospirales; family Lachnospiraceae; genus Coprococcus_C. The sequence goes on from JAMPEW010000013.1 coordinate 49,056, forward strand.
AAGAGACGGAAGCTTTAACATTTCCCCTATGGCGACAGGCAATCTTTTTTGTACATCTGATGGTTACCCTGTACTTGACCAGTTTGGAAACAACATCATGCTTCCGTTAGATCAGGTTGCAACTAATTTGGAGGTTTCCAAGGAGGGCGTGCTTGGTTTTCCGGGTGATGACGGCAATATTGTTCCTTTGATGGGAACGAATGCACAGGGCGTACAGTATCAGGTGATGTTCGGACTTGTACAGTTTAACAATCCGGCAGGACTTGGCAAGGAGGGCGGCAATAACTATTCGGCAACAGTAGCCTCCGGCGCTCCGGTAGCTGAGGGAACAGGAAATGCAGATCCGAGCATGGTACATCAAAAATACACAGAAGCATCAAATGTAAATGTTGCAGATGAAATTGTAAATCTTATCGTAGCACAGAGAGCATACGAGATGAACTCAAAGGCAATACAGGCATCAGACGAAATGATGCAGCAAGCGAATAACTTGCGAGGCTAAAGCAATGCATGATGAGGATAACACACATGTGAGGGAGCTTGCTCACTCACGAGTGTGTTAGACGAAGAATATAGTGCGCAGCACGGCACCGAGCCGACAGGCGAGGTGGGCATTGCTTTAAAATATATAATTCAATATCGGGCACGCTTTCGCTACTTGTCGCACGTAGCGGTACATAAGGCTGTAAAGTACACAGCCTAAGTACCGACGGCTTCAAAGTGCCCGCTATCAAATTATATATTTTTGTAATTTGAATTTGCAAACAAGGAATGGAGGACCAATCATGGATATGTCTATTAGTGGCGGTATAAACGGTTCAGATTACGCATCGGTTATACAACAAACACAGAGCTCGGCACTTGAAAATAAATTAAACAACAGCACAGATAAAATGACAGACGTGGAGGCAATGGCGGCATGTAAGGAATTTGAGGCATACATGCTTGAGCAGGTATATAAATCCATGGAAAAAACCGTCATGAAGGCTGAGGAAAAGGAAAACCTCTATGAGGATTATTTTGGTGACATGATGATTCAGGAATACTCCAAAATTGCCGTAGACCAAGGCGGCATAGGCCTTGCAGAGTATCTTTATGAATCCATGAAAAACAACAATCAGATAAAAATAACCAGTGAGTAAATGATATGATGCGAGAAGGCTACATAGAAAAAATAATATACAAAAACGAGGAAAACGGCTATGCCGTTTTTTCCGTTGAAGGAACAGATGGGGAAGAAATATTTGTTGGAAATATTTTCGGTATTGGGGAAGGACTTTATATCATCGCCGAGGGGGATTATGTAAACCACCCTCAATATGATATACAGTTTAAATTTACATCATGCGAGATAAGAATGCCTGAGGATATTGTAGGCATAGAAAGGTATCTCAGTTCAGGCATCGTCAAAGGAATCGGTCAGGTTCTTGCAAAAAAAATAGTCAAAAAATTCAAATCCGAAACGCTTACAATTATTGAAAATGAGCCTGAAAGGCTGGCAGAAATAAGTGGAATTTCCGAGCGTAAGGCAAGAGCCATAGCTGCGTCCTACGCTGAAAAAAGAGAATTTCAGGAAGTAGTTATATTCCTGTCGCAGTATGGCATTTCCGTCAATATGGCAATGAAGATATATGGGGAATACGGAGATCGGGTCTATGAGATTATAAAGGGCAATCCGTATAAAATAGCGGAGGACGTATCGGGAATCGGCTTTAAAATCGCCGATGAAATTGCAAGAAAAATGGGAATAAATCCCGATTCCGAATACAGATTAAGATCCGTGCTTGTATATGTTCTTACAATGGCTGTCGGTGAGGGACATATGTACCTGCCAAAGGATATATTGTTAAAAAAATCCATTGAGCTGATAAGAAGTACATCTGACAATGAATACGGTCAAAGCTACGGATATGCGGAATATGAAAGCGCAGACAGTGTAAACACGGTTTATGAGCAGTATATGGAAAAGCTTGAGGAACAGCTTATGGAGCTTTCCATAGAGAGTAAATGCATAATAAAGGAGCTTGAGGGCGAGGTTATCGTTTACAGTGCCGTAAATTATTTTACAGAGCTTAATATAGCAAAGCAGCTTACAGATTTACAGTTAAGATATGAAATGCCTGAAAACGAGCTGGAGGCTGCCATAGGCGACATAGAAAAGGATGGGGATTTTGTTTTAGATGAGCAGCAAAAGAATGCGGTAAGGGCTGCAATAACTGCGGGTGTCGCTGTGGTTACGGGAGGTCCGGGTACAGGAAAGACAACAATTATAGATACAATCATTAAATATTTCACTGCGCAGGGCATGGAGGTAAAGCTTTGTGCCCCGACAGGACGGGCGGCAAAAAGAATGACGGAGCAGACAGGATGGCCTGCACAGACAATACACAGGCTTCTCGAATTTTCGGGAGTACCGTCTGATGAACGGGGCAATCAGGTGTTGAAATTTGGCAGAAATGTGGAAAATCCCTTGGAATGTGATGCAGTAATTGTTGATGAGATGTCCATGGTTGACTGTTTTATTTTCAATTCACTTCTGCAGGCTGTGGCATACGGCACAAGGCTTGTTTTGGTGGGGGACATAAACCAGCTTCCCTCTGTAGGACCGGGGAATGTTTTAAAGGATATAATCGCCTCCGACTGCTTCCCTGTTTCTGTGCTTACAAAAATATACCGTCAGGAGGACGGCAGCGACATCATAATGAATGCCCACAAAATAAATAGAGGCGAGCATTTGGAGATTATGAATAAAAGCAAGGATTTCTTTTTTATACCGAGAAATAACGCCTCTGCCATAATTTCAGAGGTTAAGGAGCTTATACTAAATAATCTTCCCAAGTACCTTTCCATCAATCCCTTGGATATACAGGTGCTTACGCCGATGCGCAAATATGACGTGGGCGTTGAAAATTTAAACAGAAGCCTTCAAAGCCTTCTCAACCCTTGTGGCAATGAAAAGTCGGAAAAGGAGAAAAATGAAGTTATCTTCAGGGAAGGCGATAAAGTAATGCAGATAAAGAACAATTACAGGCGGGAGTGGAAAATATATTCAGACACGGAGAAAGCGAAAAATGGGCAAGGCTATGTAATTGATGAGGGTGTAGGCATTTTTAACGGCGATATGGGCATCATAGAGGAAATCAGCCACTATGACGAGGAGCTGAAGGTACTGTTTGACGATGGAAGAATGGCAGTATATACATTTGCCAATCTTGATGAATTAGAGCACGCATTTGCAGTTACTATACACAAATCACAGGGAAGTGAATATCCTGCTGTTGTAGTACCGCTGCTGACGGGAACAAAAAAGCTCCTAAACAGAAATCTCCTCTATACGGCAATTACGAGGGCGAAAAGAATGGTTGTTATAGTGGGAAATATCGGACTTGTAAATCAGATGGTTGACAACATGGAGGAGCAGAAACGGTATACGACGCTTGCACACAGAATACAGGAGCTTTATGGATAAACATTGATAGACAAAACAACACAGGCTTTGAAAAATGAGGCTTGCAGTTGACTATTATTTATATGGGAAGAAGGAATGTGATTGAAATACAGATTAAAAGGGATTACCGGTAAAGTGTTAAATCTCATATATCCTCCGGCATGTGCCCTGTGTGGCGATTTGCTCAGTAAGGGGGAACGGTATATATGTGCAGACTGCGATGCTTTCTTGCCGCGTGTAACGGAGCCTGCATGCTTCAAATGCGGCAAGGAAATTTCGGATTACGAGGCTGAGCTTTGTGAGGATTGCTTACGACACGAAAGAAGCTTTGCGCGGGGCTTTCCTGCAATGAATTATGACGAGGCATTTCGGGAAAGCATAGCAACATTCAAATATCATGGTAAAAAAGACTATGGAAAATATTTTGCCTACGAGATTGCAAGAAGCAGAGGCAGGGACATTGCAGAGGCAGGTCCTGAGGTTCTTATTCCCGTACCGCTGCATAAAAAGAAGCTTAGAAAAAGAGGTTACAATCAGGCGGAGGTCATCGCAAGGGAGCTTGGACGACGGCTTGGCATACCTGTAGATGATAAAATTCTCATAAGAACCGTTAATACGCTCCCTCAAAAAAGGTTAAATAACATTGAAAGGGAGAATAATTTAAAAAAGGCTTTTCATTCTCAGGAAAACCGTGTAAAATATAATAAGATAATGCTGGTAGACGATATATATACTACAGGCGCTACCGTGGAAGCATGTACAAAAGTATTGCATGATATTGGAGTAAAGGATATTTACTACACAAGCATATGCATAGGAAGGGGATGTTAGAAATGGAACTTAGAAATTGCAGAAGCTGTAAAAGACTATTTAACTATATGGGTGGCGACCCTATTTGCCCTAAATGTAACGAATCGCTCGAAGAAAAATTCCAGGAAGTAAAGCAATATATATATGATCATCCGGGTCAGGCAGCCCCTCAGGTTGCTGAGGAATGTGAGGTATCACTGAAACAGATTAAAAAGTGGGTGCGTGAGGAGCGGCTTTCCTTTACGGATGATTCCCTTGTGGGACTTGAGTGTGAGAAATGCGGCAAGATGATACACAGTGGAAGATTTTGCAGTGCATGCTCCAGCGGACTTGCAAACTCCATGAATGCAGCATTTAAAAAGCCACAGGTAACCTCTGTCAAAAAACCGCAAACCTCCTCTACTGGAAAGATGAGGTTCCTTGAATAATGCCAACTTATAAAAGGTGAAAAAACTTTTAGGAATAAACAGGAGGCTGTCGCAGTAAGAATTTAAGGCACATGGGTAAATGAACATGTGCCTTAAATTCTTGCTGCGACAGCCTCCGTTGCTATTAAAACTTTTTTCCCGTTTAAGTGTTATGTTATTTCCAAAACAACCGATAAAATAATTGAACAAATATTTTTCAAGGAGGGATTATTATGCGAATTGGTACTTATAACATGGTTAGCCAGATATATGGAAACAATCCGGCAAAGAAATCAAAAACGGCAAATGGTACCAGCTATGCAAACTTCAAGGATGAAGTATCTTTTTCCGCAACAGGTAAAGATATGCAGGTGGCTAAAAACGCTCTTGCTGCTACGCCTGATGTAAGGGAAGCACGTGTAAACGATATTAAGTCAAGACTCGAGAGCGGTACTTATGAAGTTAGCGTTGATGATTTTGCTGCGAAACTTATGGATGCATTTTCTGCAAAGGTACTTTAAGCTGACAGTATATTAGGAGATTATTTATGGCAAGCTTGATTGAGAATTTGATAACCGAGATGAACGAGGAATATGCAGTGTATGAGAAGCTCCTTGCTACGTCACAGGAGAAAACCTCTGCTATAGTTTCCAACGACTTGGACAGACTGCGTGAGGTTACCGACAGGGAACAGCTTATGGTCGATACAATTACCGGTATATCAGTAAGAAGGCATGAGACGATGGATAACATTGCCGTTGTCTTGGGTATGAAAAAGGATGACCTTAAGATAATTGACATCATCAATTTTCTTGAGTCACAGCCGGAGTTCAGGGAACCCTTGGCACGCATAAATGAGAAGCTTTCCAAGCTTGCAAGGAGACTTAAGGAGGTTAATGCGCACAATCGAAATCTCCTTCAGGAATCTCTTTCTATGTTGGAATACAACATTAATTTGTTGCAAAATCTTAACAGGGCGCCGGAGACGGCAGAATATTCAAAGGATATGTTTAAGGGTCATGACGGATATGCCGGAGCAGGCGAGCCGTCAGGTAAATTTGATGCAAAACAGTAGGAAAGGATAAGCTTATGGCTGGAACAATGGGAAGGTTGTCAGTTGGTGTTTCGGGCTTGCAGACAAGTCAGTATGCGATTAACACCACAGCCCACAACCTTATGAACACACAAACAGATGGATATAGCAGACAGCAGGTTATACTCACTGACCTTATGTATAACAAGGTTGCAAGGGATAATTCCAGAACCTATAAGGCAGGACTTGGCGTTGTTACCGCAGAGCTTAAACAGGCGAGGGATAATTTTGCGGATGTGGCATACAGAGAGGAGTACGGACGCTTAAATTATTACAAGGCGCAGTACGAAACGGTTGAAGAAGTAGAGGGCTATTTTGGAGAAACTGAGGGAGAGGATTTTAATTCTACCTTAGATGCTTTTTGGCTTGCACTTCAGGAGATGCAAAAGGAATCAAACAGTATTGTTACAAGAAGCTCCTTTATATCCACAGCACAGTCTTTTTTGGACCGCGTTCAGGGGATAAGAAGAAGCCTTGTGAATTATCAGAGAAATTTAAACGGTGAAATACAGAAGCACGTTGATAGAATAAATGAATTATCAAAGACGATTTTGGAATTGAATGGTAACATTCTCATGGCGGAGGCAGCCGGCATAGAGAATGCTAATGATTATAGAGATGCCAGAAATATGGCGATAGATGAGCTTTCTAGCATAGTCAGTACGGAGATTGTACCAAATAAAGACGGTACGGTTGAGGTTTATATAGAAGGACGAATCTTGGTTACAGGCGGAAAGACATATCAGCTTGCCTCCATGAAGGTCATCGATCACGAAAAATATGAGCAGCAGTTTGATTTTACAGGGGATGCCACTGATTTTGAAATGCCTGTATGGGCAGATGATGAAGATCCACTGTTCGACATCAAAAAGCTTCCATCTACAGAGACAGACACAGATATAGGAGCACTGAAGGGTCTGCTTATGTCAAGGGGATATTTTATAAGTGATTATACGGATTTGCCTGTCAAGCCTACGAAACCGCTTGCTGATGATTTTGCAAATGATGCAGATTATCAGGCGGCGCTTACGGAGTATGAAACGGCTTCCAATGAATATATGCAGAAGGTTGAATATTACAATAAGTACGTGGAGCCATATACGATTACAAATTTAAGTGCACAGTTTGACACGCTCGTGCATGCCATTATGGTAGGCATGAATGATATTTTATGCCCAAATAAAGAGGTTACGCTTGCAGATGGCACCACAATTAAGATACTGGACGAGGAAGCAGCCGGTATCGGTATGGGAAATGGAAATGAATATGCAGGAACAGAGTTATTTGTAAGAGGAACAATGCCGAGATATACAACACAGACAGTTACGCTTGCAGGTGCTGATTCTCCGATAGAGGTACAGGTTTATAACGAGGAAAATCCGGACGATTACTATTCCCTGTATACGACAGGTACGGTTTCGGTAAATATAGAGCTTGCCCAAAACCCTTCGCTTCTTCCACTGTCACGTGTTTCGGGCGAGGAGGCGCAGACGGTAGCTGATAAGCTTCTCGACTTGTGGAACAGCAAGTTTGCGGCAGTGAGTCCGAATTCCCTTGTAGAGTGTAATTACAAGGACTTTTATGCAGGAATGATTGGTGAGCTGTCAGATAGAGGTTACATGTACAAGGGCATGGTGGAAACCCAGCAGCAGACCGTGGTTGATATAGATATATACAGGCAGGAGGTTGCAGGCGTATCCTCCGACGAGGAGCTTTCCAATCTGATTAGGTTCCAGCATGCATACAATGCTGCATCAAGATATATTAACACGGTTTCGGAAATGATAGAGCATCTGATAGAGAGACTTGGCGCTTAAGGCTTTGCAAAAAAGAGAAAAGGAGTGGTTACATGCCATCAACATTTTTAGGACTAAATACAGGATTATCCGGACTTAATTATTTTCAGTCGGCACTGAATACAACCTCACACAATATATCCAATGCAAATACAACCGGATATAGCAGACAGCAGATTTTGGCAACTGCCTCAGATCCTCTCAGATATCACCGTACATACGGAATGATGGGTACAGGAGTAAAGGGTGTGTCCATTGACAGACAGAGAGAGGTTTTCTACGACAACAAATATTGGCAGGCAAGCAGCAAGTGCACCCAGTATGAGACACAGTATGACAGCCTTTCCAATCTTCAGATGTATATGGATGAGATTGGCGGTGAATCGGGATATACAAAATGGATTTCACAAATATCCAATGCGCTTCAGGATATAGCGGATAAGCCTGAGGATTATACGACAAGAATTTCTTATGCTCTTGTAACAGACGGCTTTACGGATGTTATAAATGAGCTTTCAACCAGCTTTCAAAGTGAACAGAAGTCATTAAATGACCAAATTGAGCTTGTAGTCAATGATATTAATACACTTGCTAAGCAGATATTTGAGCTTACAAAGCAGATAATAAACGTGGAGCTTAAAGGCGGTACGGCAAATGATTTGAGAGACATGAGGGATGTGTGTATCGACAGACTTTCTGAGTACACTACGGTTGAGGTAAACGAGCGTTCCATCATGTATGGAAATGGAGTAGAAGCTGTCCCTGCCAGCGCAACGACCATGTCAGTCTATATCAATGGCGAGCTTTTGGTTGACGATATGGGATATAAGGAGCTTATGGTGTCTCCAAGACGTGAGAAAATAAATCTAAATGATGTTGACGGACTTGTGGACATTTATTGGAAGTGCGCAGACGGAACGGCAGGCGAGGAATTTTACACTGCAAGGTATAACGGAAAGCTTACAGGACTTATCAATGTGAGAGATGGAAATAACGGAGAATTGTTTTCAGGAACCATAACCGGTGCAGGTGGAAATCCACCATCTGTAAAGGTAGAGCTGGCGAAGGCGATACATGTAGATAAATTAAACATACCGGAGCAGGGAACAATTACGTTAAACGGACGTGATTACCTCTATGATGGCTGGAAGGCAGACTATGATGACGAGGGCAATCTTAACAATTTTGAATTTCTTAACATGACAATGATAAATGATAGTGGTGTTGAGGTGGCTGCAATTTTCCCTAACGGCATTGATGGACATATAGCCAAAATCGGCGAGAGTAATATAGTAAAGGGTATACCGTATTATCAGGCAAGGCTGAATGAATTTGTAAGGACGCTTTCAAAATACATGAACGATATAACAACATCGGGCGTGGACGAAAACGGCGACGCGGGTCTTGACATGTTTACTGCGGTACAGGCAACAGGCGGCGATTATGTATTAAAGGGCACGATGGATGGAACAGAACCATTATCATCATCGGCATCCAGTTACTACAAGCTGACGGCAATGAACTGGGAGCTTAACAGCAGTTGGAAGACGGATCCTGCTAAGGTAGTTGTTTCCTATGAAAGGGACGTTGAGCAGGGCAATGTGGCTGCAAAGCCTATCATAGACAGAATTATGTATGGAATGACCGATCAGACCATGTTCCAGCAGGGAAGCTTGTCACAGTATTTACAGGCGATGACGACAACCCTTGCAGTTGACATTAAAAAGATGGAGATATTTACAGCAAATCAGGACGACATAAAATACACCATAGATACGCAGAGAAAATCAATATCAGGCGTAGATGAAAACGAGGAGGCGTCCGACCTTGTAAAGTTTGAAAATCTTTACAATCTTGCATCGAAGGTCATATCCGTTTTAAATGAGGTATATGACAAGCTTATAAATGAAACAGGCGTTTAATATGCATGGCAACAAAAATTGCCAAGACTTGAAGGAGGTAACCGTAAAATGAGAATCACAAATCAGATTGTATCAGGCAATTCACTTAGAAATATGCAGAAAAGTATGCAGGAGGTAAATAAAAGAACCCAGCAGCTCACAACGGGAAAGAAGATTTCCAGAGCTTCCGAGGACCCTGTTATAGCTATAAGGGCGTTAAAGCTTAGAACTACCGTAACCCAGCTTGAGCAGTACAAGGGCAAGAACATACCTGACGCAACCTCATGGTATGAGATTACAGAAACCTCCCTTGACAATATAACAGACAAGGTGAAAGGAATAAATGATTATTGTGTTCAGGGCTCTACAGATTCCTTCAGCACCTCGGACAGAAGCGCAATTATTGATGGCTTAAAGCAGCTTCGTGATATGATATTTGCAGAGGGCAATGCAACCTATGCAGGAAGATATATTTTTTCAGGCTACAAGACAGACAGAAGCCTTGTGTTTGTAACGACAGAGGACAACACAAAATATTCCTATGACATAACACAGCATTTTACTGCTGATGATTTGGATACGAAAAATACCGTGTGGAATGAGATTGATTACACAAGGCTGGACGGATACCTTAATGGTACGGACACCTATGCACAGCCGAATCCTGAAACAGTGTACAGACTTAACCTTGGATATGACCGCATTGAACAGCTTAACTACAAAAATGAAAATGTACTTTCCCTTAAAGCAACGGATGCAACGGGAACAAACATTGATTTGTCAGGCTTCAATTTAACAATAAAGGAAGCTGGTGACATTGACACATATTATGAGGTCGGAGAGGACGACATAAACATAATAAAGGAAACAGGAGAAATTGTTTTCGGAGAAAATGTATACAACACGATAAAGACGGCGGCTGATATAGAGGTAACATACGCAAGAAAGGATTTCAAGGCAGATGAGTTAAGACCGGAGCATTTCTTTGACTGTATTCAGTACACTGAACAGCCGGACGGCACGATAAAGACTGTGGAATATGAGCAGCCGCCAGAGGGACAGTCCATATATTATGAGGTAAACTTTAATCAGAGTGTTCAGGTAAATACAGAGGGTAATAAAATCATAAACCCTAAGGTTGGCAATGACATAAATGATTTGATCTATGCACTTCAGGACATGGAGGATGCAGAGAAGGCACAGAAGCAGCTTAAATCCATGCTTGAGGATCCACAGTATGCAAATAATGATGCGGCAGTAAACAGGATTAATCAAATGCTTTCTGACCTTGACGTTGAGCTTGCAGTTAAAAAAGAAAACATGCAGAAGAAATTTTCGCAGAACATTAAGAATTTTCAGGATTACATGAATCAGCTTACTGCAGTTCAGTCCGATTTGGGAAGCCGTATGACGAAGCTTTCCATGATTGAGGTAAGGGTTAAGGAGCAGTATGCGTCCTTTAAAGAGCTTAAGAGCGTCAACGAGGATACAGAGACAGACTCGGCAATCATTGACTTTAATGAGGCAGGGCTTGTGTATGAATCGGCGCTTGCGGCAACAAGTAACATTATGAGAAAGACTTTACTTGACTATATCTAAAAAATTGTTCATAATATGTCCTAAGAAGGAATCTTTGTTATAGATTTTTATGACAGTTCTGCGTAGATTCCTCGGAACGTAGCTTCACACCAAATGTGGAGTAGGTAAGAAGAATATTGCTTAGAAAGGGAAGGTGCATGCATGAGGGCGGAAACGAAATTTTTTGGAACGATAGATATTGAGGACGATAAAATCATCCATTTCCCAAACGGAATCATTGGGTTTGAAAATCTGAAAAACTTTGCTTTGATATATGATTCAGAGAGGGAGGAACGCTCGAATATAAGCTGGCTGCAGTCTATGGAGGAGCCGCTCATGGTACTTCCTGTGATTAATCCTATGGATATAACGGAAAGCTACACACCTCTGATTGAGGATGAGCTTATGAAAAATATCGGGGATCCGGCAGATGCAGATGTTCTGATACTTGTCTCCATGTCCATTCCGTCAGATCTCACAAAAATGACCGCAAACCTTAAGGGACCATTTATCATAAATACAGTTAACCGAAAAGCAATGCAGGTTATCGTGGAGAACGCAGACTATGAAGTAAAATATAACGTGTATGATGCTATCGAGAGACTTAAGGCAAAGGAGGGTGAGTAATATGCTGGCACTTTCAAGAAAACAGGGCGAATCCATTATGGTTGGAGGCAATATAGAGCTCACAATCCTTGAGGTAAAGGGAGAACAGGTGAAGGTTGGCATATCTGCACCAAAGAGTGTTCCCGTATACAGAAAAGAAATTTATTTGCAGATTCAGGAGGAAAACAGACAAACTGCCGCAAATATTGACATAGAAAGCTTGAAGAAATTGTTTTAATGGTGTAAACTATTTGTGTCGACTTGACGATACACTAAATAGAGTATAAGCATTTGGCGTCGATATTTTACTCAGACGCTTTTTGCTTTTCGTAACAATTAATGTTTTTTAAATCACATGGAGGTGTATGAACATGGCAAGAATTGAAGGAATTGGTGGAGGCAGCATGGCAAATGCTGTAAACACGCCAAAAAGCAGACCACAGAATACGGAGATTCGTGTGTCTGATGCAGCGCCAAAGGAGCAGAAATTAAACGTTCCTGTAGTGACTGCCGCAGAATCTAAGGGCGATTCGCAGACTGATACAAAACGTCAGGAGGAAGAAATATTCGGAAAGAATGTAACTCCTGAACAGGCAAAGGCTGCAGTTGAGGATTTGAACAGGCAGGTAAAACAGCCAAAAATAATCAAGCACACACAGCTTAGCTTTAAGTATCATGAAGAGACAAATAGAATTTCCATAACTGTAACAGACAGTGATACCGATGAGGTTATCAGGGAGATTCCACCTGAGAAGGCACTTGATATGCTTGCAAAAGCGTGGGAGATGGCAGGTCTTCTTGTGGATGAAAAGAGATAGATGGAAGGGAGGATATAATCATGGGAATGAGAATGACAGGACTCATATCCGGTATGGATACAGAGAGCATGGTTAAGGAATTAGTTGCTGCCAGCTCAACTAAGGTAGATAAAGTTAAAAAGGAAAAGCAGGTGCTTCAGTGGAAGCAGGAGGCATGGCAGGGTTTAAATACGAAGCTGTATAATTTTTTTAAGACAGAGGTTTCATCCCTTCGTCTTGCAACTTCTTTCAAGGCAAAGAAGGCAACCTCTAATGACGAGACTAAGGTTACGGTCAAGGCAGGCACTGCGTCTGCAAGCGGCTCACATAGAGTTTCAGTGAAGCAGCTTGCTTCCTCTGCATATCTTACGGGAGCAAATATCAAGACCCGTGGAAACAACTACACTACATATGCAGAGGCATTAGCAAGCACGAAATTTGAGGATATGACGGATGAGTTTGGTACAAATCTTGGACTTAAGGGACAGACCATAACAATTAAGGCTGGTAATGATACTGTTGGTGATTTGACCTTTGAGCTCGGTGGAACCGGGGACAATGGTGTTGCAAGTCTTGAGGAGCTTAACCAGAAGCTTGCAGCTACAACAGGCTATGAGAAGCTTTCTGCTTCATTTTCAGAGGGTAAGCTCGTATTTACCAATGCATCCGCAACAAAAGATGATGACGGCAATACCGTTGGCGAGATTTATACGGTAGAAAGTAGTGCGTTTGATATTAGTGGAGAAGTTGGATTTGAGTCTGACGAGGCTTCCGGCAAGACAAATGCACTTGGTGGAACTACAGACCTTCGCTATAGAAAGGATTTCACAAGCGCTGATATTACAAAGTATACGAAGCTTGCAGATATCGGTATCAATGTAGGAACAAGCTTTACAATAAACGGAAAGGATTTTGTGGTAGACAAGGATACGACAGTTTCTGATTTTACGGAAGGACTTTCAAAGCTTGGAGTTTCCGCAAGCTTCGATGAGAAGCAGGGAAGATTTTACATCAACTCTGCTGAGACTGGTGAAGAATACAATTTTGCCCTTACTTCCTCGGATAGCAATGCACTTGACATACTTGGGCTCAGTACTGCCACAGGTGCAACAAAGGTTGAGGCGCAGGATGCCATTATTGATTACAATGGCGTTGAATACATTGGAAGCAGTAATACCTTTGAGTTGAATGGGCTTACCATCACGGCAAGAGGTGTTACGGGCACCTATGATAAAGCAACAGGAAAACTTACAAATGATACACCGATTAATATTGAGGTTGAAAACGATGTAGATGGTATGTATAATACAATCAAGAACTTTGTAAAGAAGTACAATGAGTTGATTGATGAGATGAATACCCTTTACAATGAGAAAAAGTCTGAGTATGAGCCGCTTACAGAGGAAGAAAAGAGCCAACTTTCAGATACCGAAATTGAGAAATGGGAAAAGAAAGCTAAGGTCGGTCTTTTGAGAAGGGATGACACGATAAGCAGTCTTCTTTCATCTATGAGAACGATACTGAATAAGGCTGTTACGGTCACTGACAAGGATGGCAATGAGCAAGTTTATACCCTTGCTTCCCTTGGAATTGTCACAGGTGATTATACAGAAAATGGCAAGCTTCACATTATGGGTGATGAAGAGGATGCTGATTATGCAACAGAAGAAAATAAGCTTAAGGCGGCTCTCTCAGCGAATCCTGAAATATTCTCACAGGTATTTGTAGGTGATAAGGAAAATCCGGGCATTGGCA
>JAMPEW010000014.1 GCA_023664775.1 Clostridium sp.
GCTGTGGCAATATAAAAAGTATTAAAGGCACTTTGTTCATTTATAAGAAAGTTCTTCGAACTTCCTTATAAGGCAGGATTAAAAATCCTGCTAAGATGCGCCCAAAGTGCCATGAAAGCTGTGGCGGTATAAAAAGTATTAAAGGCACTTTGTTCTGTAGCTGGGGCTTGAAAAAAAATAAGAAATATTATATCATTAGTGTGGTTATATAAAAGTCTGATTAAAATTATGGGTAAAGGGGAAATATTATGAGATTAGTTACACGTTCAGATTTTGATGGATTAGCATGTGGCGCTCTGCTGAAAGAGGCAGGAATCATAGACCATTGGACGTTTGCCCACCCGAAGGATTTACAGGACGGGCTTATTCCGATTGATGAAAATGACTGCCTTGCAAATGTACCTTTTGTAGAGGGCTGTGGTTTGTGGTTTGACCACCATTCAAGTGAGTTTGAGAGAAATCAGCTTGCGGGTAAATACAAGGGTGAAAGCCGTATTACGCCTTCCTGTGCACGTATTATATATGAGTATTACGGTGGGAGGGAGAGATTTCCGCAGTTTGATGACATGATGGAGGCGGTTGATAAGGTTGACTCGGGAAACCTTACCGTAGATGAGGTGCTTCATCCTCAGGGTTGGATTCTTGTAGGCTTTCTTATGGATCCAAGGACAGGTCTTGGAAGATGGAGAAATTTCACAATTCCAAACTACAAGCTTATGGAGGAGCTGATTGACGCATGCCGAACCATGACGACAGAGGAGATACTTGCACTTCCTGATGTAGTTGAGAGAATAGAGGTTTACAACGAGCAGACTGAGAAGTTTAAGGAAATGGTGCTTGCACACACAAGGGTTGAAAAGGATGTCATTATTTCAGATTTGAGAGGCGTTGACCCGATATATACTGGAAACAGGTTTTACATATACAGTCTTTATCCTGAACAGAATATATCAGTATGGATTGTAAACGGCAAGGGCGGCAAGGGCTGTTCGGCTGCTGTAGGCTACAGCATAATAAATAAAACCTCAAATGTTGACGTAGGAAGCCTTATGCTTAAATATGGCGGAGGGGGTCATAAGAAGGTTGGAACCTGCCAGTTTTCTGATGAAAACATGGATGAGCAGCTTCCAAAGCTGATTGATGAGATTGTTAATTACAAGGAAGCTGCGAATTAAAAAGGCAAATAAAAAAGAAAAGCACACGGTTTCTTTTGTATCTGTAAAACTAAATGTTGTATCTTAGAAAAGGGGCTGTCGCTCTAAGGGTATTTTCGTAATGAATATTCTTGATGTGACAACCCCTTTTTTATTTGGACAGTTATGCTTGTTATATAGCGTTTGTTTCAAGATATTCTTGGTTCTGTTAGAGTATTTGATTATGTTAGAGTATATTTGATTATGCTAGAGTATATTTGATTATGTTAGAGAGTGTTTGATTATGTTGGCGTGTGTCTGATTCTGATAGAGCGTGTTTGATTATCTTTTAGTTTGTGTTTTTTAAATGATTCATGATTGTTAAAAAAAATATATTGCATTATATACAAATATGTGCTATCATTTTTCTAAAGCATAAGTCTTTCAATTCTGTTTTGGGGTTTAAATCCCATTCAAAAAATCAGAAAAATTCGGAACTTCGATGCTTTGAGTTCATTACATTACAATTTAAGCAGAGAGGTTGTCCGTATTTGAGAAGGATGCTGTATGCAGATGTTTTACTGGGGATTTTATTGTGGTATGGATGACATTCCAATACAAACGGAATTTTATTACAAGAATAATTTTAGTAAGACAGATTTGGGTAACCTCCTGCGACATTTGGTTAAAGGAGGAAACCATATGAAAAACAATGAGAAATCGAAACATGGAACAAAACAAGAACAAGGCATAAAGCAAAAGCTACTCACATGGGAGCAGTGGCAGGAGCTTACAGGCATACAGACAGTGATACGGGAATACAAAGATACGGTATTTCGTATGCTGCACAGGGACAAGAGAAAACTGCTTGCACTTTACAACGGCGTAAACGGAACAGACTACGATAACCCTGACGATTTGGAGATTGTCACGCTTGAAAATGCCATTTACATGAGCTGTAAAAATGACGTTGCCTGCGTCATAGATTTTACCTTTGACATGTACGAGCAGCAGTCAACGGTAAACCCCAATATGCCATTTCGCTATCTGCGGTATGTTTCAAGGGTATTTGAAAAGCTTACGATATATGATAATATTTATTCAAGGAAATTAATTAAGCTTCCAACACCTAAGTTTATCGTATTTTACAATGGAAGCGAACCACAGCCTGAATGTAGAGAATATAGGTTATCAGACGCATATATGACAAAGACGGCAAAGGTAAGTCTTGAGCTTATTGTGACACAGCTTAATATCAATGAGGGTTACAACAGCGAGTTACTGGAGAAATGCCCTGACCTGTTCCAGTATATGCAGTATGTTTCAAAAATACGTGAGTATAATAAAGATATGCCCCTTGAGGAAGCAGTGCCAAAAGCTGTTGCTGAATGTATCAATGAGGGAATATTAAAGGAATTTCTTTTATTAAACAAGGCGGAGGTAGTGAGTATGAGTATATTTGAATATGATGCGGAATTACATATGCAGATGGAGCGTGAGGAAGCATTTGAGGATGGACGTGCAGAGGGAATAGAACAGGGAAATAAACAGTCAGCTTTAAGAATGATAGAAGCAGGAAAGCTGTCTTTGGAGGAAATCGCACTGTATTCTAATCTTACATTGGAGCAGGTGCTTGAATTAGAAAAGGAGCTGCAACCGGTATGAGCATATTTGAATATGATGCGGAATTACATATGCAGATGGAGCGTGAGGAAGCTTTTGAGGATGGACTTGCAGAGGGAATAGAACAAGGAATAGAGCAGGGAATAGAACAGGGAAATAAACAGTCAGCGTTAAGAATGATAGAAGCAGGAAAGCTGTCTTTGGAGGAAATTGCACTGTATTCTAATCTTACATTGGAGCAGGTGCTTGAATTAGAAAAAGAGCTGCAGCCGGTATGAGTATATTTGAATATGATGCGGAATTACATATGAAGATGGAGCGTGAGGAGAATGTTGTGGTTATATCAGAAATATATAAAGCTGCTGAAGCATTTGCCCTTGATTACGATGAGGCGCTTGTATATGAGGCCTATCAGAAGCAGTATACAACTGTTTAAACTGATAAAACCAAGATTTTCCATTAATTAAAAGAGAGTGCAAGATAAATTTTAAATTAAAAAATTACTTTACATAACTAAAAAATGGCGATTTATTGGACATAAGGCAACAAAATAAAGTCGTCAAAAAGTTACTAATTACAAGGGTCGGCGTAAATATTCGCCGACTTTTTTCTGTACAAATTGTACAGTTTTTCTTTACAAAATGTCGCTTTACATTTTGTAAATTCTTATGATATAGTTTACCTGTGTTCAAGAGATAATGTTCGGTTATCTTGAGTTCACAGTCATATAGTCAATCTTATTTCTATTTTTTCAAATGTTTAAAAATGATTTGCAATGTGAAATTGAAGTTTTTTAAGGCACTTTGTCTTATTTGGCAAAGGTGTTTTACAAGGAAGGGATGTGATAAAGGTAACGCTTATTTTTATTGTGATGCTTGCGGGTGCTGCGGTCATATTTGACTTTAAGACGTTCCGCATACCAAACGGACTTAATTTTCTCGGTTTTATAACGGGAGTTATATACAACCTGATTAAGTACGGATTTGGGGAGGCAGGAAAAAGTATTTTATGGTCTGTCATTACCATAGCGGCGCTTTTCGTATTATATGCGTCGGGCGTTTTGGGGGCTGGCGACATTAAGCTTTATGCAGCATTGTCCACATTTGTGCACATGAGAATTATTTATATCATTGTCATGTCCTTTGTGGCTGCCGCCTTATACGGAGCTTTGCTTGTACTAAAAAGAGGAGGCAGTTTGAGGGAGAGGACACGCATACATATGTCGCTGCCTGTGTTTGTGGGCGTTTTGCTTTGTGGTGTTTGTTTTCTTTAATGTGTGGATTTATTGTTATGAGATTTACAGGAGGAGGTAATGTTTTCTTATAAAATTGGGATATACGGGTCTGATTTACATTACAGTGTAAGGCTGATGGAATACATGAACGGACATGATGACATTCCACTGAAAGCTTCCGTTTTTTCAACGTGGGAGTCCGTCCGTGAATATATCGGACAAAATGATTTGGATTTGCTTGTTTTGGATGGCAAATGTCCTGAAGAAAAAAGCGATGTTCCTGTGTTGTACCTAAGTGAACAAAGGAATGTAGAGGATCGTATATTCAAATACCAAAATGCAGGGCAGATTGCAAAGCACATCACTCATTTTTTGGGGCAAAAAAGCATCAGCATAAAGGAAAACGGTATATGGCTTGCTGTATATTCGCCGGTGGGAAGATGTGGAAAAACGACATTGTCAAAATGTTTATCCCGCTATTTTGAACACAGTCTTTATGTGGGGCTTGAGGATTTTCCCAGTGACAGTGCTGACGATGCGGCACAAAAAAATGGAGAGCTGTTTTTATATTATTTGGCAAGCATGAATGAAAAAATATTGGAGCAGATACATGGGTGTGGGGGAAGGGAGATGATGGATTTTGACAGCCTTACGGCAACGGTATGTTATTTGGAGTGGAGGCTTGCTGA
Source organism: Clostridium sp. (assembly GCA_023664775.1). Classification (GTDB taxonomy): domain Bacteria; phylum Bacillota; class Clostridia; order Lachnospirales; family Lachnospiraceae; genus Coprococcus_C. Next base: position 4,680 of record JAMPEW010000014.1, read on the forward strand.
TAAAAATTTGAAATGGTTTAAAAGCCTGTTATCCGAAAAAAGACATTATAATGCAGTGGTTTTCGATATGGGTGTGTCAGCCCTTGCCTCGCTTGATACATTACAGCTTTTTGACAGGATTATTGTGCCTGCCCTACAGGATGAACATAGTAAACAGAAGCTTTCCTGTTTCAGCGATTTTATCAAAAAAAATGGGGATAGGCAGCTTGCAGAAAAAATTAAGTACATTACATTTTCAAAAAAAGATTTTGAGGAGGGAAGTATAAAGGAAATGATAGAGAAGGGAGCTATATAGCTTGAAGGAAACAGGAATTAAAGAAAAGCTGAAAGCAAGAATTATATCTGACATAGATATGAGTGCGGAGATTATGGATGAGGACATAGGCAGGGTAATAGATAAATGCATATTGGAGGAAAGTGCAAATACATATATCCCGCTGAAAGAAAAGGTCCAGCTTAGGATAGAGCTGTTTAATTCATTAAGACGGCTTGATGTTCTGACTGAGCTTTTGGAGGATGATGAGATAACTGAAATAATGGTGAACGGACCTGACAGCATTTATATTGAAAAATCGGGACGTCTTATGAAAACGGATAAAAGCTTTGAGTCGGAGGAACGCCTGCGGTCAGTTATGCAGCAGATTGTGGCAGGCTGCAACAGAAGAATCAATGAATCAAGCCCTATCGTTGATGCAAGGCTTAAGGATGGTTCAAGAGTCAACATCGTTCAAAATCCTGTCTCGCTATGCGGACCCGTTATAACAATAAGGAGATTTCCAAATAAGCCTGTGGACATGGAACGGCTCATTGCGCTTGAAAGTCTTGACAAAAATGTAGCTTTTTTGCTTCGGATGCTTGTGGAAAGCGGATTTAACATTTTTATATCAGGGGGAACCGGTTCGGGAAAAACAACATTTTTAAATGCCTTGTCAAATTATATTCCAAAAGAGGAAAGGATTATAACGATTGAAGACTCGGCAGAGCTTCAAATTCAGGGGGTAAGCAATCTTGTAAGGCTTGAAGCGAAAAATGCAAATTTAGAGGGTGAAAATGCGGTTACAATCCGGGATTTGATAAAGACAAGCCTTAGAATGAGGCCTGATAGAATTATTGTTGGGGAGGTAAGAGATGCGGCGGCAATAGACATGCTTGCGGCTATGGGAACAGGGCATGATGGAAGTCTGAGTACAGGACATGCAAATTCTGCCGCTGACATGATAAGCAGGCTTGAGATGATGGTGCTTATGGGGATGGATATTCCGATTGCTGCCGTAAGAAGCCAAATTGCCTCGGTAGTGGATATTATTATTCATTTGGGAAGACTGCGAGATGGAACAAGAAGGGTACTTCGTATCGAGGAGGTGAATGGTATGGTGGAAGGAAACGTGAACCTAAATAGTCTTTTCGAGTTTGTGGAAATGGGGGAAGAAAACGGAAGGCTAAAGGGTGTTTTGAAAAAAATGAATGACATTATAAATGTAAGCAAGCTTGAAAGTGCAGGAAAGCTTGAAATGTACAGGGAGGCATGCTGTGAGGTATAAACCGTATAGTCCCAAAACTGACTGGTACATTTTTACCGTTCTATATCTTGGGGCGGTCGGGGTGATATGTGGGTTTTTGTTTTATGATGCACTGTGGGGAGCTGCCTTTACAATTCCGTATTTGGCGTACATTTACAGGAAACGGAAGCAGGATTTTGTGACAGGCAGAAGGCGGCGGCTGAAGGAAGAATTTAAAAATGTAATATCGGGTGTATCAGGCGCGTTGCAGGCAGGGTATTCCATAGAAAATGCATTTACATATGTTCTTTCGGAAACAAAATCTGATGAGACGGATTATCTGCTTGAGGAGGATTTAAAGCTTTTAATCAATGGAATGCAGTGTGGAAAGGGCTTGGAGCAGGGACTAAAGGAGCTGGGGGACAAAAGTGGTATTGAGGAGATAAAGGAGCTTGCATATCTTGTCAAAACTGCTGGGATATATGGAGGAAATCTCATAAGGCTCATGGGACAGTGTGCGAGAAGTATAACTGAAAAAAGCACAACGGAGCTGGAAATAAATACAATGGTTGCCTCTAAACGTCTTGAGGGAAAAATTATGTCCGTAATACCGTTTTTTATCATGCTGTATCTGAGACTGACAGGTGTGTCATATATTGAGGTTTTGTACAAAACGGTTTGGGGACATGTATTTATGACAATATGTCTTACAGGGATTGTACTTACATCAATGTCAATAGATAAAATAATAAATAATCTGAAGGAGTGAAACAATGATATACATAAACATTTTTATAGTGCTTTTGTATGTGATGCTTGCAATTATAAGCAGAAAGCACTACAGCAAATATAAGGGCATAAAAAAAGTGCCATATGCCATGTCGGATTTTATTTTTTCCATGGTATGGAAAAAAGTAAATACGGGCAGGCTACAGCACGATATAAGAAAGCTTCAAATTGTATCGGATAAGGACGTAAAAACCATGTCGGAGAACTTTATAAAGAGAAATATTGCAGTGTGTCTTGCGGCATTTTCGGTCGTTAATGTTGTTTCTTTGCTGTTTGGCATTGCAGGCACAAGGGTGGTTGATGCGGGCAATGTGCTTTATCGGGATGACTATAACGGACAGATGAGGGAGTATGATATAAGCCTGACCTATGAGGAGGATGAAGCTTGGGTAAATCTTGTTGTTATGCCAATGGAATATACTGTGGAGGAGTTTTATGAAAAAAGCGAGAGGCTTTTTCGTGACTTTGAAACGGAGCTTATTGGCGACAATGAGGATTTGCTGCATATAAGGGGCGATATACATATTCCGGAAAATCCTGAAAAGGTCTTTGATATAACATGGCTGTCAGATTCGCCAAAAATCTTAGCCTCAACAGGAAAGGTGAATACTGATGAAATAACAGATAAGGCTTTTGTAACACTGACTGCAACGATTGAATATGGAGCACTCTCGGCATCACACGAATACAGGCTTGGAATAGAGGGGAGAAAGGACGTGACCGTAATCGAGCTTGTGGAGGGTGAGCTTTACGATTTGGAGCAGGAAAACCGTAACCAAAAGGAGATACTCATTCCTAAGGATTTATCAGGAGTGAAGGTATCATTAGAACAAGAAAAAAACAATACATCTGTTTATATGTTTCTATTGGGAACACTATTTTGCATAATATTAGCGTTTAGGAAAGCGGCAGGCTTGAAGCAGGACATAAGGAATAGGGATAGAAGGCTGATGGATCTTTATCCTTGGTTTGTGAATAGTCTGTGGCTTACCCTAGGCGCAGGCGTAACGGTAAAGTCGGGAATTAAGCAGTTGATAGCTGGGGGCGAAAATGGAAGCCCGCTTGTTTTGGAGTTAGAGTATGCAATTAATCAAATTGATTCGGGTTTGGATGAAGCAAAGGCATATGAGGATTTAGGACGAAGAATTGGTCTTAATGCATATGTGAGATTAATGCATCAGCTTAGCAGAAACTTAAAAATAGGAACGAAGGATTTGCTTAGGCTTATGGAGGATGAACTTGGCGCTGCGCTTGAGATAAGAAAGGAAAATGCAAAGAGAAAGGGGGAGGAGGCATCGACAAAGCTGTTGTTTCCAATGGTTGTATTGCTTTTGATTGTAATGCTTATGATTGTCACTCCGGTTTTGGTAAGCCTTTAAATGCTGTGGAATATGCCCGGTGACAAAGCTGCCGGGACAAAAAGGAGGATAAATGTGATGATAAAAGGTTTTCTTATGAACGAGGAGGGTATGGGTGTTGTGGAAGTAATACTCATTATGGTTGTGCTTATAGCAATGGTTGCCATATTCCAAAAACAAATAAAGTCATTGGTTATGAATATCTGGAATTCAATCAATTCTGATGCAAGTAGTATTTATTCATAATAGCGTGTTGTGTCAGTCCGTGAGTTTCCGGTTTACAAAGAAAATCGGAGCATATGCTGAAAGCAGATTTAAAATGGGCTGAAGTTTAAAAGGAGGAGAATATGAATAATAGTGGAAAAATAACTGTGTTTCTGTGTCTGATTATAAGCAGTATGCTGTTGGTTTCATTTACGGTAAACAAAATAATAACAAGCTTGTCCGTAAAGGAAAAGGCTGTCATATGTGCGAAAAGTGCCATATCGGATATAAAAGCTGAATACAACACATATATATTTGAGCATTATCATATTCTTCTCTTTGATAAAAGCTATGGTGGGAAAGGAGAAGCTTATCTGGAGCAAAAGCTACACAATAATATGTGTGAGAAAATGGGGGAAAGGGTTTCGGTAGAGCAGACAGCCATAACGAATTTCAGGTACATATACGAGGAGGACTGTATGCCCTTTCAGGAGCAAATCGCCGATTACCTGAAATATGCGGCAATTGAAAATGGGATAGATAAAATAGTTGATGAAACAAAGGGGGAGGATGGTACTCTGCCCGAGACTGTAACGGACGATATAAAGGCGCAGGGACAGACGGAAAATGGCGCAGAGGAAAATCAAGATGAAATCCAAACCCAAAGTGAAAGCCAAACTCAGGATGAAAATAAAACCCAAAGCGGCATGGAAACAGAGGGAAATATAAATGAAATGGGAGAGACCCCGCAGGGCAATAAAAAGGAGGAGGACCCAAGAAAATATACTGCAAAAGCAGGAATTGTGGGTATTGTAACTATCATCAAGCCGTCTGATATGGAAATAAGCGGGGCTTACATTGATTTATCTGAGTGTTTTTCAAAAAAGCAAGGCAAGGCAGAGACCTTTGCATACAAGGTAAACACACGATTTGATGACTGTGACGATATGCTTGCGGATATGAAAAAGCATGAAAGCTGGGCGGATAAGCTCGTCTCGTCAGGTGTCGGAGCCGTTTATGCGGTTAATGTTTTTAACTGTGCTGTAGATACATCCGTCAATGAAACCTCTGTTTTAAAATACGAATTGGAATATCTTGCCTGCGGGAAAAAATCAGATGCAGAAAATTTGGAGCGTGCAGTAGAGAGAATTGTGCTTATAAGGTTTCCCATAAATTATTCTTATCTGATAAGTGACACGACAAAAATGGCAAGGGTAACACAAATTGCAATTCCTATTTCCGTTGCGACACTGATTCCTGAGCCTGTCGTTAAGACGCTGATTGCAGGCTGCTGGTCTTACGCAGAGGCGATGGCAGACGCAAGAGTTTTACTTCAGGGGAAAAAGCTTCCATTTGCAAAAAGTAAGGAAAGCTGGATAACGGATATAGATAGGATTGGGGAAAGTGTGTGTGAAGGAACAGGCAGCGACAGTGGAATGAGCTATCAGGATTATTTGATGATATTACTTTCCATGAACGCAGACAAAACCTACTATCGTATGCTTGATTTGATAGATATAAATGCACGTTCCGTTGACGAGGATTTTGATATTGCAAATGGTGTTGTTGCACTGACGGCTGAATTTATCATTTCCTATGATGACAAGAACTATTACATAAAGGAAAGCGGAGGATACTGATTGTCCCAGCATCCTCTGTCACGCCAATAAAAATAAGTAAAGCCTCTCCGGGTGCAAACCATATAGGCAGAGGGTGTTGGGACAATCAGTATGTGAATCGGAATGGGTCAGAGATGATTCCATAATTACATAGGTAATTGCGAAACTAACATTTTATTAATATATGTTGTCGAAAATATACAAATTCAATTCAGGGCACGCTTGCGCTTAACGCCCTGCTTATGAACTTATATATTTTCTCCAACTTACGTTATTATAAAGCAGAGTTTCGCAATTGCCTATCCATAATTATAAGATGTGAGGTTAATATGAATAATAAGGGAAACACAGTAGTTGAAGCTACACTTATTCTGCCTATATTTATTTTCGGAATGCTTGCTTTATTTGAATTTTCCCGGTGCAGGCTTGCAGAAAATATTGTTTATGAGGCTGCATGGGAAGCTGCTGAATATATGGCGGAGTATGGATATATAGCCGAGGGGAATTTGTGGCTTGCACAGTCGAGACTTGAAAAATATGTCGATGACTTGTGGCTTGTTGATAAATACATTCAGGGCGGTGCTTCGGGAGTAAGCCTTACGGGCTCATGCTTTCAAACAGAGGAAAATGACGTGGAGCTTGCCATAACATACAAATTAAGCTGTAATATTCCGTTTTTTGATTTTTTTTCACATGAAAGAAGCTATACATTAAAGCAGCACATATATTGTGGTTATGAAAAGGAGCAGGGGGAAGAATGGGAGGAAGCAGATGACGAAAAATACGTTTATGTAACTGATAACATGGAAGCATACCATACGACAAGAGCATGCACACACCTGTCTCTGTCCATTTCCGGTACGACAAAAAAACAGGCAGAAAAAAATAATTTTTCGCCCTGTGAATTTTGTGGTGATAAATGTGGACAAACTGTATATATTACAAAATATGGGGACAGGTATCATTCGGGGAAATCATGCAGCGGCTTAAAAAGAACCGTAAAACGTGTGAAGCTCTCCGAGGTGGAGCAGATAGGGGCTTGCCAAAGATGTGGAGGATATGAATGAAAACCATATATAAAAATTCAGGAAGCACTACAGTGGAAATGTGCTTTGTAATGCCGATTGTAATATTTGTAACAATATTTTGCCTGATGCTCCTGCTTATGCCTGTGCATGACATTCAGATGCAGGAGCTGTCCTATTCGGCAATATATACATATTCAGGTGATGGGTCTGTGATAAATGAGCAGATAAGGGTATATGAGGAAAATGGATTTGTTTATGGCTGTGCAAAGCAGATAAAAGCACCTTTGCAGTATAAAGACAGGGAGATTACATATAAGACGGAATATGATAAATGTACGCCGAGATTGAGGAGGTGGCAGATGTATGGAGATATTTTTCAGGAGTAGCGACATGGATCATTATATGGATGTGAGGCTTGAGGACATCGGCATATCAAAAACCTCGGCAGCAAGGTATAAAAGCCGTATGATAGAGGAAAATAACATTCCTTATATGCTCCGTCCTGCGTCATATGAGCTTGACGGCAGTATGTGGCTGAGATATAAAACCTCAGGCAATTATATACTTGAAAAGGTGCTTTTAAAGCTTAGCCTTGACGGAGGACTGCTCAGGCTTATCATGGCACAAATCTTTGCATGTATATTTTCATTGGAGGAGTATCTGCTTTCTGCAAACGACCTTGTAATAGATATAAGGCATATGACATACAATGCTGATACAAAAAGCATTGGAATGATATATGTTCCTGAGTATAATACAGATATAAGGCAGCAGCTTAGGGATATGCTGGAGGTCTTAATGAAAGAGTTTGATCACCACGACAGCGAAGGACTTGTGTATATGTATGGGATATATGATATGTTGACAGACCAAGGCATTTCCATGGTAAAATTAAGAAAAGCAGTTTTATGTGAGGTTGATGCTGAAGCTGATATAAATGCCCTGTATGTTGAACCGCCAAAACATGAATGTGAAATAAGCTGTCTTGTGCCTCTGACAAACGGCTTGCTTGAACCTATACGTTTTTGCGACTATAATGAAAAAATCGTTATAGGGCGTGGAAAGAAGCAGGCGGACTACAGAATCGCCACAAATCAGATTAGCAGGGTGCATGCGTGTGTTTTTATAGGGGAAAACGGAATATGGGTACAGGACGAAAACTCAACAAATGGCACGTTTGTAAACTCGGTAAGGCTTACGGCACTGGAGAACAGACAATTGAGACAGGGAGACACCGTTGCCTTTGCCAATGAGGAATTCTTCGTTAAATAGCCTTTACTAACAAGGCTATTTTTGTTATATTAAAGTATATGCTGTTTTTTATTTAAAACAAATTTTTTGTTTTGAGAGGTGGAAATTTTGAATATTAATGTATACTACGGAGGACGGGGGCTTCTCGATGACCCAACATTATTTGTGATAGAAAGAATCATACAGGTGCTTGAGGAGCTTCGTGTTAATGTAACAAGGTACAATATGTATGAGGATAAGTCCGGAATTGCAACATTGCCTAATACGTTAAAGGATTGTGATGGAGTTATATTAGCAGCTAATGTTGAATGGTATGGAATGGGCGGCTATATGCAGCAATTCCTTGATATGTGCTGGCTGTACGGTGACAAGGGAAAAATATCTAAGCTTTACATGCTGCCGGTTGTTGTTGCTACAGCTTACGGCGAGCAGGATATTGAGCTGTCACTTAGAAAGGCATGGGATGTTTTGGGCGGCATACCGTTACATGGACTTGCCCTTTATGTTAATAGCCAAGAGGATATAGAGTCCAATGCCGCATATCTAGGCGTTATAGAGAAGAAAGCAGAGGATTTATACAGAAGCATCAATAAAAAATCCGTCAAGCTGCCAACGAGCAGTATTGCAGTAAAAAATAATATTATAAAGAAAAGCAGCATAAATCTTACGCCGCAGGAAAGCGAGCAGCTTTCAAAATTTGTGGCAGATGACGGATATGTGAAAAAGCAGAAAGAGGATATCGAGGAGCTTGCTGCCATGTTCAAGCAGATGATGGGAGATGAAGAACCGAAGGAAGAAGTTGTATATGAGGACGACATTATAGAAGCGCTTTATACACACTTTCATCCTGAAAAGGATTTTAGTGCAAAGTATGTTATTATAGTTTCAGATACGGGGAAGAATCTTATTATTCATGCAGGAACGGAGCTTAAATGTGAGTATGGCGAGGATCAGGAGGGCGATGTAAAGCTTAAAACAAGCACTGCCCACTTGAAGAAAATTTTTGCGGGTAAGCAGACGTTCCAAAAGGGATTTATGGCAGGAGAAATAACTGCAAAGGGAAACTTTAAGACACTTAGGATGCTGGATCAGATATTCAGGTTTGGCAGGAAATAGTTTTAGAAAGAAGGCCACTTATGTCCTATATGGCATTATACCGCAAATGGCGTCCCGATGAATTTCAGGAGGTAAAGGGGCAGGAACATATTGTTACAACCCTGAGAAACCAAATCAAGCATGACAGAATAGGACATGCATATCTTTTTTGCGGAACAAGAGGAACAGGAAAAACTACAATTGCAAAGCTGATGGCAAAGGCGGTAAACTGTGAAAATCCCATAGATGGAAGCCCGTGCAATGAATGTGCAAGCTGCAAGGCGATAGCGGCGGGCAATTCCATGAATGTAATTGAGATTGATGCAGCGTCAAATAACGGTGTTGACAACATAAGACAGATTAACGGCGCAGTCCAGTATTCGCCTACACAGGGCAAGTATTTGGTGTATATTATAGATGAGGTGCATATGCTTTCTAAGGGTGCATTTAATGCACTTTTAAAGACCTTGGAGGAGCCGCCTGAATATGTTATTTTTATATTGGCAACCACAGAGTCGCATATGATACCTGCAACAATTTTATCGAGATGCCAGAGATATGATTTCAGACGAATTTCCATAGAGACAATCACGGATAGGCTTGCGGAGCTTTTAGAGCGGGAAAATGTCAGGGCGACAAGAGAAGCACTTGCCTATGTTGCAAAGGCGGCAGACGGCTCGATGAGAGATGCCCTTAGCATTTTAGACCAATGCATTGCCTTTCATCTTGGCGAGGAGCTTACCTATGACAGCGTGCTTGAAACGATAGGGGCTGTAGATATAGAAATATACATGAAGCTGATGTCTGCCATTGTTTCGGGAGATACGCTTACAGCCGTAACTATCATTGATGATGCCGTGTGGCAGGGAAAGGATTTGACGCAGATTGTCAACGAGTTTACATCGTTTGTGAGAAATGTGCTTGTGCTTAAAATGAATCCTGCCATGACGGTGGACGTTACATCGGAAAATGTGCCGCGCCTGTTAGAGCTTGGAGCTGATTTGTCGCAGGAATACCTGATTAATTACATAAATATTCTTCAGGAGGCGGCGTCAAAGATAAACCGTGCCACTACAAAGCGTATCGTTTTGGAGGTGGCAGTTATAAAAATGTGCAAGCCTCAAATGCAGCAGGGGTATGCTGCCATGGAAAAGCGCATTGAGGAGCTGGAAAAGCGGCTTGCCGATATTGGAACAGAAAAGATAGTATATGTTAATACAGAACCTGCGGCATCGCAGATGAATACAGCAAATACCAATGCACCACAGGTAAATACAGTAAATGCCGGTGTGCCGCAAATGAATACAACAAATGTGCCTGCTGCACAAACAACTGTAAAAGTGGAAAATGAGACGGACGAAACAGCATTAGAGCAAAAAATAGCTGATAATTTTAAAAAGAAATACAAAGAGGCAGACTATGAGGAGCTTGAAAGAATTGTGTCTGCATGGCAACACCTAAAGCAGACGGTCATGAAAATGGAACGGTCTTATCTTGATAAGGCAAAGGTAATACCGGGAGAGTCGCCCTCCACGCTTGAGCTTACATTTGTGGAAAATGATGAAAATTTCATGGCGATAAAATACTTTAGCGAGCCACGCAATATAAAGCATCTTGAGGAAACGATTGCTGAATTTACCGAGCGGGAGGTACATGTCTCTTTAAGAAAAGTAAGACCGAAGGAATATCAAAATTCCAATGTGGCAGAGTGGGATTTGTCAAAAATAAAATTTGATAATATTGAATTTAAATCTTAGGAGGAAAGAAAATGGCAAAAAGAGGTGGATTTCCAGGTGGAGGCATGATGCCGGGAAATATGAACAATCTTATGAAGCAGGCGCAGAAAATGCAGAAGCAGATGGAGGAGACGACAAAGGAGCTTGAGGAAAAGGAATACGAGGCATCGTCAGGCGGAGGCGCAGTAAAGGTTAAGATAAACGGAAAAAAGGAAATTACCGAACTGCATCTTGATGAGGATATTGTGGATAAGGATGACATAGAAATGCTGGAGGACACAATTATTGCTGCGGTAAATGAAGCCATAAGAATGCAGAGCGAGGATGAGAAAGCGCAGATGGGTAAAATTACCGGCGGCATGGGCGGAGGTTTTCCTTTCTGATGGATGTGTACGGAGGACAGGTTAATAAACTGATAGAGGAGCTGTCAAGACTTCCGGGCATAGGAGGCAAAACGGCGCAGAGATTGGCGTTTTACATCATAAATATGCCGGAGGACAGGGCTAAAAATCTTGCTGATGCAATTGTTGACGCAAAGACAAATATAAAATACTGCAAATCCTGTTATACGATAACGGACAGGGAAGTCTGTCCCATATGTGCATCGGAGAAAAGAAACCATAAGCTTATTATGGTCGTGGAAACTCCGAGAGATTTAGCGGCATATGAGAGAACGGGCAGATACGAGGGCGTTTATCACGTATTACATGGAGTTATAAATCCTGCACTTGGTATAGGGGCAGGCGACATTAAGCTGAAGGAACTTATTTTGCGTCTGGAACAGCTTGATGTTGACGAACTAATTATTGCCACAAATTCCAGTGTTGAGGGCGAGGCTACGGCAATGTACATATCAAAGCTCATTAAGCCTTCAGGCATAAAGACAACGAGAATAGCAAGCGGTGTGCCTGTGGGAGGAGATTTGGAATGTATAGATGAGGTTACGCTTCTTAGAGCATTGGAGGGAAGAATAACTATATAGCTACGACAAGTATAGTCAAAAGAAAGTGAGGTATGTACTATGAAAAGAATAGGTATGTTGACCAGCGGCGGAGATTGTCAGGCACTGAATGCAACCATGAGGGGTGTTGTAAAGGGACTCTACGGCTGCTTTAAGGAGGTTGAGGTTTATGGCTTCCTTGAGGGCTATAAGGGACTTATGTACGGAAACTACAAAAAGCTTTCGGCAGAGGATTTTTCAGGAATACTTACAAGAGGCGGAACAATTCTCGGAAGCTCAAGACAGCCGTTTAAGCTTATGAATGTTCCTACTGAGGACGGCCTTGATAAGGTAAAGGCAATGAAAGAAACCTACAAGAAGTTAAAGCTTGATTGTCTTGTTGTGCTTGGTGGAAATGGCTCACAGAAAACTGCAAATCTTCTCAGCGAGGAGGGCTTAAATGTTGTGGGGCTTCCAAAGACCATAGATAACGATATTTGGGGAACGGATATGACCTTCGGCTTCCAAAGTGCAGTGGATATTGCAACAGAAGCCATAGACTGTATTCATACAACGGCAGCGTCACATAACAGAATTTTCATAGTTGAGGTTATGGGTCATAAGGTCGGCTGGATTACCCTCCATGCAGGTATCGCTGCGGGCGCTGACGTTATACTGATTCCTGAGATACCTTATGATATAAAGAAGGTGTGCAAGGCACTTGAAAAGAGGACAAAGGCAGGCAAAGGATTTTCCATTCTCGCCGTTGCCGAGGGCGCAATATCAAAGGATGTTGCCGATCTTCCGAAAAAGGAGAGAAAGGCGGCTGTTGCGGAAATTGCAGCAAAGCACCCATCTGTGGCATATCATGTTGCAGAGCAGATAAAGGAATACAGTGGATTGGATATCAGGGTAACAGTTCCGGGACATACACAGAGAGGCGGCAGCCCTGTTCCTTACGACAGAGTTATATCAAGCCGTTTCGGAGCAAAGGCAGCAGAGCTTATCAGGGACGAGGATTTCGGCAAGCTTGTCGTTATGAAGGACAATGAGGTAACTGCAATTCCTCTTTCCGAGTCGGCAGGAAAGCTCAAGTATGTATCACCTGACGACAGCATCGTAAAGAATGCAAAAATGCTCGGAATATCCTTTGGAGATTAATGGGATAATGATTATAAATTCTCACAAAACAGCAGTTCAATGAATATAGTAAGATAAAATCAGGTAATTGCGAAGCTATGTTTTGTCACAAAAACAGAGCTTCGCAATCGCCTATTCAGGTGAAATGATTGTGAGGAATTTATGGACGATATTATAAGTCAGAGACTAAGCGTTATGCAATTTCAAATGGTGGACGAGAGAGAGCTTGAGGCGGACAGGGAATATCTGATGCAGATGTATCCTGCCAAGGCAAGGCTGATTATGGTTATGGTGGAGGACGAGTGCGACCAGCTTGAATTTGAGGGAAGTCCCATGCTTGTGCCATATCCTGACAAGGAGACTATGCTTGGCATAGCAAGACGGATATATGACAAGATAAGCTATAAGGACGATACGGAATTGTTACATTTGGTTGAGGTTCTTGTATGCAATGAATATCAGGTAAGAAGAAGCAGATACAAGAGAAGGAGACATTTCTTTTAGCATATGAAAAATGTAATTTTAAAAGCTGTTGTTTTTATCATTGTGGCAGCAGGAACAGCTTTTTTGGTTAATAAAATAAATAACATAAATCTTGATAAGGCATCAAAGGAAATGGAGGAGTCCACCCTGCCTCTTGCGTATTGCGAGAGTGAAGGAGTTATGCTTAATCCAATGGCAGGCTACAGGCAGGTTATGTCCACAAGCCTTATGCGGGATTCCATCATACCGTTAAATGACGGCTATGGCGTTGACATTTTGCTTGATGATGAATTTGGGTACGGCAGCAAATATTCATACGAGCTTAGAACCATAGCGGGAGATTCGCTGGTTGAGGAGGGAGAGCTTGAGCTTAAAGGCTCAAACGGTTCAAAACAACAATTTTTTGTGCGTTTCAGAATGGATATGCAGCCAAATCAGGAATATGTGCTGGTGTTTGTTGTTGAAGATGAAGATGGAAATGCTGTCAGATATTATACAAGGGTAGTCAATACGCCTGAGCAGCACATGCATGAATTTCTTGATTTTGCTGCCCGTTTCCATGAGACAACCTTTATAAAAAAAGTAAATGAAAATGAAGGAAATATGGTTTACAACAGGCTTACCCCCACAGGGGAGGGCTCCGATTACAATCTGTCACATGTAAGCCTTGCCTCCACATATGGCATGGTTACATGGGGAGATTTGGCACCAGTGATTGTGTCAGACCTTGTACCGTCCGTTACGGAGATTGACAAGAATTACGCAGTCATAAATTATTCCTATGTGGTAGAATCCATACAGGGTGAGGTAAGCCACTATTATTATGTTGACGAATATTACAGCCTGCTGTTTGACGAACATACAAAGGAAATAAATCTGCTTGGTTTTGACAGATATATGGATGGGATATTTGATGAAAATTATGTGAGCAAGAGCAGAAACAGCTTGTCTATGGGAATTTCAGATACAAATGTGGAATATGTATCATCGGATAAAAACACGAAGCTTGCCTTTGTCAAGGCAGGACAGCTTTGGTTTTATGACTACAATGCACAGCTTCTTGCAAGGGTGTTTTCATTTTCTGATGGCAGCTATTCAAATGACAGGACAAACAACACAAATATGGATATAAACATTGTCAATATGGACGATGACGGAAATGTATATTTTGCTGTATATGGCTACATGTGCAGGGGCGAGCATGAGGGTAAAAATGGAATATCCTTATATTACTACGATGCAGCAAAGGCAACGATAAATGAAAAGCTGTTTGTAGAATGTGACGAGCCCTTTGATGTTATGAGGCAGGAGATAGGGCGTTTCACGTATTTTGATGAAAATGAGAAATTCTATTATCTGCTTGACGGTGCAGTATATGTAATAGATTTGAAGGAAATGACACAGGACGTTATTGTGTCGGGTCTTACCTCGCAAAACATAATGGTATCAGCCAACCGCAAGGTTATTGCCTATCCCGATACCGATGAGGATCAAAATGTTACAAGCATTATCATCAAAAACTTTGAGACGGGGCAGGAGTTTGTTGAGGCAGGAGATGCAGATGACGTGCTGCTTGCGCTTGGCTTCGTTGGAAATGACCTTATATATGGGGTGTCAAATAAACAGGATATCATTGTTTCCTCATACGGAGAAGCAATCCTGCCGCTTCACAAGCTGTATGTGGTTGAGCCGGGCGGGGATATTTTAAAGGAATATTCCAAATCGGGCATATACATTATGGATGCTTCGGTTGCGGACGAAAAAATATATCTGTCAAGAGCGGTAAAGCAGAACAACTTTTTTGTCAGTACAGAGGAGGATATTATTACCTACAAAAATCCAACGGAACAATCAAGCATAAATAAAACCTACTATTATGATTCCTATGCTATGAACATACTTGACCTTACATTTCCATCGGATATATATTTGGCAGATACTGCAAAGATGGTAATGTCAAAGGGTGGAAAGGCGGAGAATTACGAGAAATTTTCCGTAAAAACGACTGTAAGGGACGGCTCGTATTATGTGTTTGATGACAAAGGCTTTTCCGGTGAGTATAGAAGTGCAGGAAAGGCAATCGTAGCAGTATCAGGCAATAAAACGGGCGTTGTAGTAGATGAAGAAGGCAATATTGTATATCGGGCGTTGGACGCAACCACATACAATACCGTTGCAGATGAAATAGACGAATATCCGTGCACGAAAAAGGAAGATACACAGATGGTATGTGCATATATGTGTATCGAGTACATGAACAGTGGAATAAAATATGAGGAGGTAGCCGCATATTCTGATTGGGAGACGGCATTTAAGGAATTGACGGACGGCGTTGGAATTAATATATCGGGAATCGATTTACAGACCGCATTATATTTTTTGGACAGGGACATTCCTTTTGCAGCCTGCATAGATGATGGAAGATATGTGCTTGTAATCAGTTACAACTCCACCCACATCAGATACTATGATCCGATTGCGGGTGAAGAAGTAAGAGTTTCAAGAGATTATTTTGAAGAACAGCTCAGCATGCAGGGAAATACAATGTATACCTACACGTCCCAGTAGCCCTCCAGTGTTGCAAAATAATCCTCCGGTGTCTCAGCACGTCTGATTTGCTTTATGGAGCCATCCTCACATAAAAGCAGCTCGGCAGATTTCAGCTTGCCGTTATAGTTGTAGCCCATGGCAAAGCCGTGTGCACCGGTATCGTGTATGACTAGATAATCTCCCATATCTATTTTAGGGAGCATTCTGTCAATTGCAAATTTATCGTTGTTTTCACAAAGTGAGCCCGTAATGTCATATTTGAAGCTGCATGGCTCACTTTCCTTGCCTAAAACCGTTATATGGTGATAAGCGCCGTACATTGCAGGACGCATAAGGTTTACTGCGCATGCGTCAACTCCGATGTACTCCTTATGGATATGCTTTTCGTGGATTGCTTTTGTGACAAGGTGTCCGTAAGGACCAAGCATAAATCTTCCAAGCTCCGTGTAAATGCTTACGTTGCCAAGTCCCGCAGGCACAAGAACCTCCTCGTAAGCCTTACGCACGCCCTCGCCGATTGCCAGTATATCGTTTGGCTCCTTGTCAGGCGTATACGGAATGCCTACACCGCCTGAAAGATTGATAAAGCTTAAAGCAATTCCTGTTTTTTCCTTGATTTCAACTGCAACCTCAAAAAGAATTTTAGCAAGGGTAGGATAATATTCATTTGTTACTGTATTGCTTGCCAAAAAGGAATGAAGTCCAAAGCTTTTTGCACCCGCTTCTTTTAGGTCAATATATGCCTGTATTAGCTGCTCCTTTGTCATGCCGTATTTTGCGTCGCCGGGGTTGTCCATAATCGTAGTTGAAATGGAAAACGTACCGCCCGGATTGTAACGGCAGCTTATGGTTTCAGGAATACCGCAGGTGTCCTTCAAAAACTTTACGTGTGTGTAGTCGTCAAGGTTAATGGTTGCCCCAAGCTTTGCAGCAAGTGCAAATTCCTTTTCGGGCGTATCATTTGAGGAAAACATGATTTCACTTCCTGTTATGCCTACCTTTTCCGACATGAGAAGCTCCGTATAGGAGGAGCAGTCACAGCCGCAGCCCTCTGATTTGAGTATTTTTAAAATTGTCGGATTTGGAGTTGCCTTCACTGCAAAAAATTCCTTATAGCCCTCATTCCATGAAAAAGCCTGCTTCAGCAGACGTGCATTTTCCCTGATTGCCTTTTCGTCATAAATATGAAATGGGGTAGGATATGTTTTTACAATTTCCTCAACCTGACTTTTGGTGATAAAGGGTTTCTTCATGGCGTGCCTCCTACATCTTCTCAGGTTCTTCGTAATCAACGCCCATGGTATCTACCGTTACGGACTTGATTGTTTGATCCTCAAGGGGACGGTCGCCATAGCCCGTAGGAACAGCCGCAAGCTTGTTTACAACGTCCATTCCCTCAGTAATCTTACCAAAAGCCGCATAGGAGCCATCTAAGTGCGGGCTTGTCTTGTGCATGATGAAAAACTGGGAGCCGGCAGAATTCGGCATCATAGAGCGTGCCATAGAAAGAACGCCCGGCTCATGCTTCAAGTCATTTTTAAAGCCGTTGTCAGAAAATTCGCCTTTGATGGAATAGCCGGGACCTCCCATGCCATTTCCATCGGGGCAGCCGCCCTGAATCATAAAGCCTTCAATAATTCTGTGAAAAATAAGACCGTCATAAAAACCCTTCTTTATGAGAGAAATAAAGTTATTAACGGTGTTAGGTGCAATGTCGGGATAAAGCTCAAACTTCATAACATCGCCGCTTTCCATTGTCATGGTTACGATTGGATTTGTCAAATTTATCATCCTTTCTTGTATTATTGTTCGTAATGTGTTACTATAATAGCATTAATGTAAAATTACTTCAAGTATGTAAATTTATAAATAATTATGTAAACTAGTTAGGGGAAATAAAGTGAAAAAGTTAGCAGGATACATTAAAGGGATAATACTTACAATAGCAGTGATAGCTTTAGGCTTTCAAACCTATGATTATGCAAGGCCATTTTATGATGAATACATGTATGAATATGAGGGCACAGACAGCTTTGACGGTGAGGATGTAACAGTTGTCATTAAGGAGGGAGCATCTGCGGAGGAGATTGCGAATGTGCTCCATGATGCAGGTCTTATAAAATATCCGAGGGCATTTTTGAGAAGGCTGAAAAGCTCAGAATATTCAGGCCATTTACAAAGCGGCACCTACACATTAAATACAGGCATGAATACATTACAGATGATGGAAACATTAAGTCCGAAGGTTGCATACGATGCGCCGATAGACAAGCTTGTTGTTCCGGAGGGCTTTACAATTGAGATGATTGCCGAACGGTGTGACGAACAGGGCATTTGTACAAAGACGGAATTTTTAAATGCCATC
This sequence comes from Clostridium sp., assembly GCA_023664775.1. Taxonomy (GTDB): domain Bacteria; phylum Bacillota; class Clostridia; order Lachnospirales; family Lachnospiraceae; genus Coprococcus_C. Next base: position 22,737 of record JAMPEW010000014.1, read on the forward strand.
AATTCAGTTACTACCTCCGACTTTAAATATCTTGCGGATGTGCCTGCGGGTGCAGACGTTAAGTATAAGCTTCAGGGATATATATTCCCGGCAACCTATGACATATACAAAACCACAACGGCACAAAGTCTTGTGGCATGGATGCTTGAAACCTTTGAATACTATTATGATGATGTTGCAGGAAGGGCTGAGGAGCTTGGATATAGCTCCTATGACGTTGTTACAAGGGCTTCCATCATAGAGCGTGAGGCAAAGGTTGCAGATGAAAGACCTGTCATGGCGGGCGTAATTAATAACCGTTTGTCAGCCGATATGCCTTTGCAGATGTGTCCGACCGTACTTTACCCGCTTACTGACGGAATGTACAATCAGGAGCAGGTATATTATTCGGACCTTGAGATTGAGTCTCCATACAATACCTACAAATATGGCGGGCTGCCGGTTGGACCAATTTGTAATCCGGGAATGGATTGTATCGAGGCTGTGTTATATCCTGAAAGCAATAGCTACTATTACTATCATGTAAGTGATGAGGAGGCAGGTACTCACGTATTTACGGAAACGTATGAGGAACATCAAAATCCGCAGATTATAGGCGGACCTGAGGACGAGGAAAACGAAGCGGAATAAAAATACAAGAAAGGTATAAGCAAATAAACTTATTAGGAGGGAAGCTATGAGGACGTTTAACTTCAAAGCAAGAAATATTGGGGAGGAAAAATATCTGACTTACACAATGGGCGAGGAATGTGAGTTGGATGAGGACGTTCTGGATTATTGTGATGACAATGATGTTATCGAGCTGCTTGATATAATATATGAGGAGGATGAGGACTATGATTATCTTACCTATGACATAACAGGCAGAACGTCATTAGCGGCTTACACACAAAATGAAATGAGCTGCGGGCAGGTTTTAAATATTATAAGAAATGTGTCAAACAGTCTTGTTTCGCTGAAGGAACAGACCATTCATTTGTCGTACATAATTCTCAATAAAAATTACATTTACATAGATGAAAATTGCAATTTAAAGCTTATGTGTCTCCCGGTTGAAAACAAAGGCTCTGTCGTTGCGGAGTTTAAGGGATTTATAAGACAGCTTTTGGCAAATATGCAGTATAACGTCGATGAGGATCTTAGCTATGTGGGCAAGCTTCTTACATATATCAATGGTTCAGCATTTAACCTGAGGGGCTTAGTGGGACTTTCTGAGGCACTTATGGAGGAAGCAGGAATTGAGTTTGAGGAAACCGATTCTACCACTGCTGACGGCGTAGAGGTTGTTGCGTCGGAGGGTGCGGAAGAAGTGGAGACAGAGGAGAAAACGGATGTTGCCGACTTTATGAACAGCTTGGATGAGTCCAATGAAGCGCTGCCTGAGATAGGTGATGATGAGGAGGACGAGGAACCTGACGAGGCGCCTGTTGATGATGGAGAATTAGACAGTATACTTCCAGCGGGCATGAAGATACCTGAACAGGATATGCCTGTTGAAGAAATGGTACAGCCTGTCGAGGAACAAGATGTGCCTGAGATAAAAACAATACAGGATGATGTGTCGGATATAAAGACCATACAGGACGACAATGTGCCTGAGATAAAGACGATACAGGATGATATACCTGAAATAAAGACAACACCGGCTGAGCCTGCACCTGAGATAAAACCTGCACCTGCCGTTAAGGAGGCTGCTGAGACAAAGCCTGCACCTAAGGCAGAGAACGGCAAAAAGAAGTCTGAGAAAGCCAAGGAGGATAAAACCGAGGAAAGCAAAGCCGAGGGAAGTAAAGCTGAAGAAAGCAAAACTGAGGGTGGAAAGAAGAACAAGAAGGAAACAGACGTTAATTTAATTAAGAATAGAATTAAGGAGCTTGTCGGTGAGGTGCCTACCGCAAAGACAAAAACGGACAACGGCTCAATCAAAACCTTGGAGGAGCTTGACGAGTTTCTTGAAAGCAAGCCGCCTGTTGTAAAGAAAAATGTTGTCAAGGTAAACAGAGCCGCTCTTATTCAGAGCGCGGCAGAGCATGAAAGTGCGACGGAGGAGCTTACTTCGGAGGATAATCCTGCGGAAGCGCCTGCAAATCCGAAAGCTGCGGAGGAGACTCCTGCTGAGACTGCAAATGAAAAGACGGATGAAAAGGCAGCAAAGCCAAAGAGCAATTCCATATTAAGCAAGACCGTGGAGGATGTGCAAAAATCAAACACGCTCCTGAATGCGCCGAAGGTTAATCCATATCTTGTCAGGGTAAATACTGACGAGCGTATTATGATTAACAAGGCAACCTTTAAGATTGGAAAGGCAACCCGCGGCGTGGATTATACAATAAGTGGAAATGGTGCCGTTAGCAGGCAGCATGCCGTTATTACTCAAAAAAATGGAGTTTATTACATCAAGGACAATAAGTCAACAAATCATACATATGTAAATGGTAAGATTATTATGGAGGGTGTTGAGGAGATACTCACGCACGATTCTGTAATTAAGCTGGGAGATGAGGAATTCCAGTTTAAGCTTAAATAGGGGTATACAAAAAACATAAACAAGGGGGATATTCATGAAGAAGGTAGATATTGTGGTTACAAAGCAGAATGATGTTGATGTCATAAGATATGAGCTTGGCACAGCGGATGTATATGACGATAGGGCGGCAGATAAAGCTACAGGACTGCCAAATGTTATTCCATTCCAATACAGTGATGAAGATGGAAAGAGAACCATAACCTCATACGTTAAGGAGAAAATGACCCTTGAGGCTATGTACAAAAGGACGCTGGACAAAAAACAGGTTTTGTCTATTTTGAGCGGGCTTGTTTCCGTTTTTGAGATTGGAACACAGGGTATACCTGTAAGCTACATTATAAAGGAACCGTCATACATATATGTGAATGAGGAAACCTTAGCAGTAAAATGTATTCTTGTTGCTGTGAAACAGGATGTAATGCCTTTGGCAGAGATACCTGCTTTTTTCAGGGAGGTTGTTTCAAGGATAATGTATGATGACAGCGACAAGGACAATTATGTTGCACAGCTTCTCACTGCAATCAATGCAAATGATTTTACCGTAAGCAAGCTGAAGGGCATTGTAGATGAACAGTTTGAGGCTATGGGATTATTTATAAGCAAGGAAAATGGACTTACGAAGATGCATGAGGCGGAACCACAGGCAGGACAGGCGCCAACGCAGATAAAGGTCAACAAGCTCGGCGTTATGAACAATATCCAAAATGCAAACAGGCAGGCACAGATGCAGAATATGCCACAGATGGGGCAACCACCGATGGGACAGCCGATACCACAGCCGATGCCGCAGGCAGGACAACCACCGATGGGACAGCCAATGCCACAGGCAGGACAACCACCAATGGGACAACCGGCACCACAGCCAATGCCAAGACCGATGACGCCACCACCAGCAGGGCAGCCAATGCCACAGGCAGGGCAACCACCGATGGGACAGCCGACACCGCAGCCGATGCCAAAACCGATGACACCGCCGCCAGCAGGGCAGCCAATGCCACAGGCAGGACAGCCACCAATGGGACAACCGGCACCACAGCCAATGCCAAAATCGATGACACCGCCACCAGCAGGGCAACCACCGATGGGACAACCGGCACCACAGCCAATGCCAAGACCGATGACGCCACTACCAGCAGGGCAGCCACCAATGGGACAGCCGATGCCGCAACCAATGCCAAAACCGATGACACCGCCACCAGCAGGACAACCACCAATGGGACAGCCAATGCCACAGGCAGGGCAACCACCGATGGGACAACCGATACCAAAACCGATGACACCGCCGCCAGCAGGGCAGCCGCCAATGGGACAGCCAATGCCACAGGCAGGACAACCGACAATGGGACAGCCAATGCCGCAACCAATACCAAAACCGATGACGCCACCACCAGCAGGGCAGCCGGCACCACAGCCGATGCCACAGGCAGGACAGCCACCAATGGGACAGCCAATGCCACAAGGGCAGCCACCGATGGGACAGCCGACACCACAGCCGATGCCAAAACCGATGACGCCACCACCAGCAGGGCAACCGACACCACAGCCAATGCCGATGACGCCACCACAACCAACGGAGATGACACATGGCAATCTTGTAGGGCAGATGGGAAGCAAACCAATACCACATATTGTCAGAAAGAAAACAGGAGAGGTAATCAACATTACGAAGCCTGAATTTTCGATAGGAAAGTCAAAGACAAAAGCAGATTATGCAATAGAAGATAACTCTGCAATCAGCAGGGTGCACTGCATTATTGTTCAAAAGGATGGTGTAAATTATATAAAGGATAATAATTCCACAAATCATACATATTTGAATGGAGTTGAGCTTGCACCGGGCAAGGAACAGCTGCTTAAAAATAAAACACTGATTCAAATGGGTGATGAGGAATTTACATTTTTCCTTAGGAAAAGTGAATAACACATAGTTTCGCAATTACCTAATAATTTTAAACAGAAAGGAAAAATGATATGAAATATATTGCCACATATCACACTGATGTTGGAATTACAAAGAAAACAAATCAGGACTCAATGGCACTGAAAATCGTTGACACCCAAAAGGGTACGGTGGCATTCTGTATAGTATGTGACGGAATGGGAGGACTTTCAAAGGGCGAGCTTGCCAGCAAGGAGGTTGTCACGGCATACTGTGACTGGTTTGATACGACTTTGATAGACGATATAGAGGCAGGCACATTTTCGGGACAAAAGCTCATGGAACAGTGGAATGAAATAGCGCAGGCACAAAATAAAAGACTTGGCGAGTACGGCGAGCTAAACAACATTCAGCTTGGCACGACACTATCAGCAATCCTGATGTATGAAAATGAATACTATATCATACACGTAGGCGACAGCCGTATTTACCTTATGAACGACAAGGTAAACCTGCTTACCCACGACCAAACCTTTGTTGCAAGGGAGGTTGCAGCAGGGAGGATGACGAAGGCACAGGCAAAAACGGACGCAAGGAGAAGCGTGCTTCTCCAGTGTGTGGGTGCTTCTCCAGTGGTAGAGCCTGAATTTTTGAGCGGAAGCATAGAGAAAAATGCAGTGTATATGCTATGCTCGGACGGATTCAGACATCAAATTACAGAAGAAGAAATGCTTGGGAAAATAGGTCCGTCACAAGAGGCAGACGAAGAAAAAATGAAATATGGATGTATGTATTTGACGGAGCTTGTCAAGAGCAGAAAGGAAACTGACAATATTACGGTTGCACTTATTAGAACAATGTAGCGAGATATCGGATTATATATAGAGGGGAAACACAATGACGAAGGAAGGTACCATACTAGACGGAAAATATGAGATTTGGAAGGAAGTCGGACGTGGCGGAATGTCCATCGTTTATCTTGCCAGAGACAACCGCCTGAATAAGCAGTGGGCTGTCAAGGAAATTAAAAATGACGGCTCAAAGTCCACCCGAACGCTCTTAAAAGGATTGGAGCGCGAGGCGAATATCCTGAAAAATGTTGACCATCCTGTACTTCCGAGAATTGTAGACATTATAAATCAGGACGGAACCATATACGTCGTTATGGACTTTATAGAGGGAACGACCATAAGTGACAGACTGAAAAAAGAGGGGGCCCAGCCGCAGGAAACGGTAATTGAGTGGGGATTACAGCTTGCAAGTGCCCTTGATTACCTGCACAACATGAAGCCGCCTGTCATATATAGGGATATGAAGCCTTCCAATGTTATGATAAAGCCTGAGGGCGGCGTAAAGCTTATCGACTTTGGCACTGCAAAGGAATATATCGTAGAAAACAATGCAGACACCACAGCCCTTGGAACGAGAGGATATGCTGCGCCTGAGCAGTTTGGCGACAAGCAGGGCAGGGGAATATACAATACGGATGCAAGAACCGACATATACAACCTTGGCGCCACATTATATCATATTGTAACGGGCATGAATCCATGTGAGCCGCCATATGAGATACGTCCAATCAGAGAGTGGAATCCTGCTCTTTCTTCAGGACTTGAAAAAATCATATTAAAATGTACGCAGGCAGACCCGAATGACAGATATCAAAACTGTACGGAGCTTATGTATGCGCTAAATCACTACAATGAGCTTGATGATGAATACAAAAAGAAAAATAAACGGAAGCTTGCGACATTTATAACAACCTCGGTGCTGACAATCGCAGCAGGAATAACCTCTGCTGTAGGATATTCAGGGTTGCAAAAAATAAAGCTTGACAATTATAACACTTACATAGAAACAGGCAACAACTATAAACTGGAGGAAGACTATGCGGCGGCAGTGGAACAGTACAAGCTTGCCTTTGAGCTTGACGGAACGGACGCTGAGGCATATGACAAATATATACAGACATACATAGATGCATCCAATGTCATTACGGACAACGGACAGCCGATACTGGATTTGGATATAGGGCTTAATGTTGTATCAAACAGAATTAAAGCAGGCTATGACAATGTTGATAAAAATGATGAGGTGCTGTATAAGCTTGCAATTACATATTTTGACGAGCTTGGCGATTATAAGACGGCAGCAAAATATTTTGACATGATTGACCCTGATGATGATGCGTACGGAGAGCTTGCAAGCTATTATGGCTCTGTGTCGCAGATACTTTCAAGCACAGACCCCGACAAGCAGGAGCTGATGGAAAAAATTGACAGCTTTGCGGCATATAATCAAAGTGAGTATACAAATCAACAGATAGATAAATTTATAAATTATAAGACGATTGGACGAATCTATACGACCTACATAACCTATGAGGGAGTTACCGAGCAGGCGGAACGCATTATGAGTCAGGCAGTGGATGACCTTGAGGAATATGCGGGAACGGAAATAGACGTAAATGAATATTTTTACGCCTATTATGATAATCTGACCGTCATATATGAAAACTTGGCTAAAAAAGCAGAGAGTGACGACGAGGCATATGAAAATTACAGTAATGTCATAACCTACTGCGAGGAATATGTCACAATCAATGATATTCTTGTGGAGGAGATGAGCCTCATAAGCGAGGCTTCACAAATAGGTATAGGCGGCGGCAATGACAACATATATAACACTGCCTATTACAATAAAATGTCAAAGATAGCTGCCTGTTATGCCATTATGGATAGATATGACGATGCGATAGATGCATATGTCAGAGCTGAAGCAAAGCTTGGCAAGCAAAATATCATGAGTAGCAAAATTTATGCAGAGCATTTGGATTTTATTTACTCATATTGTGAGAAAAAAGAGCAAAGTCCAAAAAAGTGGAGCGGTAAGCTGGAAAAGGAATTAAAGGATTTGCTTGCTGTATATGCTGACGGGCAGGATGTTTTGGATATAGATAAAAACAAGACATGGAAAAAACGAAAAGAAAATGTTGAGATGCTTGTAACGAACGAAGCTGCGGAGCCTGAGACTACAGAAAATGACGGCAGCGCAGACGATGGGGCAGACAGCGGCAATGGCGAAGCTGCGGAATAGGAGAGTGAAAAGATGACGGACATTTACAATATATGCTTTTATGGCGGTCTTGCTCTTGCAATTCTCCTGTTTATCACATCTGTCGTTTTGTTCGTGGTTCTTAAAATACCGAGAGTGATAGGAGAGCTTTCGGGAAGAACGGCGAGAAAAGGAATTGAGGAGCTAAAGGGCGGCACGAAGGAAACCAGTGCCGTGTCGAAGAAGGAACAAGCGAAATACTATAACCAAAATTCAGGCAAAATTAAAATCAGGGAGGCGGTTTCAACAAACGCCCAAAAGGAGGATAATGAAAAAACGGCAGATTTGTCGGGTAACAGGAAAGGAGCAAAGAGTGACAAAACGACGGATGTGCTTGAACGAAATAAAGCTGATACAGGCGATGAGGCAACAGAGCTGCTAAAGGACGATGACGAGGCAACGGCTGTATTACAGGACGAAGAAGCAACAGATGTATTAAGAGATGACGAAGAAGTCACAGATGTATTAAGGGACGATGAAGAAGTCACAGATATACTGAGGGACGAAGAAGCAACTGATGTACTGAGAGACGAGGATCAAACGTCCGTGCTTGTGGAGAAGGGAAACACAGACAAGCTCGTTTCAAGGGTAAAGGTGTTATACAATGTAGTCGTTGTAAACACAGATGAAAAATTATAGGAGGGGAGATAAATGAAAGAAGGAATTTTTAAAAGAAGTAAATTTACAAGGGTGATAGCATTGTTACTTGCTATGATTATGATGTCAGCGCCTTTTTTTGCACATGCAGGGTTAAAGGGTGACAGTAAGGCGGAGGAAGCAGGGACAGATAAGTCTGTTCATATCATGACAAGTAGCGATGGTAAAAGTGATGGTAAGGATGATGGCGCTACAACCTTGCGTGCTAGGAATGGATTAAATGATACTAATACGAAAATTATAAAGGACAATAGAGGAAATTACTATATCGGTTTTTACAATGGGTATAGTACGTCTACTAATCTTCTTGAGGGTACACCATCCGAATATAAATTTGCTGCTGATTATGTAACATTAAAAATTAACAGTAGCAGTATTAAAAATGATGTAGATATTTCCGTAACGGATATGGTTGATGGAGAGAAACTTACGGCAACTTTTGCTGGGAGCGATATATATTACTCTGAAGAATGGAACGAAAATAGTGTAAAACCTTTAAAAGACAATGAAATTACCATTACAAAAGATGACTTAAGTAGTGGGGGTAAAATAATTTATTTTTGGCTTGTACCTACTGTTATGGATAATGATGGGAATACGTGTAATACTACATATGAACTTGTATATAGTGTAAAATTTACAAATTTTGATATAAACGCTACTGGTGCTGTTGTTGTTCCTAAATTTATGGATGGAAGTAATGAGGCAAATGAAAATACTTATTATAACTCAAAGAAAACTATAAAGCTTAACAATAGTGTGTTTGGTACTCTTACTGGTTACGTAGGCAATATATATTATGGGTATTTGGATGCTGCGGACACGTTTACAACATGTGGGACTGGTGATACAACACTCGACAAGACAGGAACATATACAGCATGTGTAGGATATGGATTTTCTGAAAATGATATACTTGTGTACAAAAAAGGAAAATCTGTAAAAATAGATTTAGATGCACCGAATACTAAAGTATTTTTTGATAAAAAAAATGCAGCGGGAGAAACAGTAAAGTCTACTGATTACTCCGAGGATAATAATATTGCTGCATGTATCAATACTGCATCAGGTTCTTATTGCTTAAGAATTGAAGCTAGTGATAGTGAAAGTGGGGTAAGCGAATCTAACTCGAAAATGACGGACGCAAGCGGCAATACAGTAACGTGTCGTAAACAAACTGACTCTACGACCATATTTACATGGAATATAACGCAAGCTGGCACGTATACTTATATGATTTCTGATGTTGCAGGGAATAGCAAGACAGGCACGCTGAATATTACGGTTGATAATGATAATCCGACAATAAGTGGGATAAAAGCAACGGTACAAAAAACTTCAGATAGTTCTATTACTGAAATTACAAATCAACAGGAGTTATATTATAGTCAGCTTTGCAATAAATTGACGCTTCAGGCAGATGTGTCTGATACTAACCTTGATAAAGTGGTTCTCTATTATAGAAAAAATGGAACGTATACAAAAATAGAAACGGATAAATTGAATAAGAACGGAAATACATATTCCTATGTTTTTGATGTTTATAAAGCAATTTCTGACGGTACATATGATTTTTATTTTGAAGCTGAAGATAAAGCGGGAAATACGGCATCGACAAAGGCAACCCAAAATAGCTTTAAGGTTGACAGAACACCACCTACATACAATTCGGCGACATATTATTATCGTGAGGGTGACGGAACCTCATGGGAGACTTGGAAGTCTTGGTCACAGAATGGGAAGGGTAAATATGTATTTAATACTGACCTTATGGACGCTGGTAAAATTCAGTATAGTGTGCTTATAACGGCAACAGATGATTTTTCAGGAATGAAGCAGGCTAGCAAGGTGAAAGGTAATGGTAATATAGAGGATTCGATAGGAGATGGTTTTGAGGTCAGATATATATTTAGTAAAGATGATTTAAGCGGAACTAGTTTTGATAATTTAAATGATGAAGATGCCATTGTTGAAATTAGTTTTGTGGATAAGGCAGACAATATAACCGGAAATGATGAAAATCATGAAAACTATATATTGAAAAAAGCACAAATTGATGTAGCAGATGCAGAGATAAAAATTCTGTCAGGCACACTTAAAATTTATGAAACGGGTAATAAAGAAAATGAATTAGAGCTTGGTGTTCTTACTGACGATAATATTAATATCACAGAGTATATTAATAAAAGCTACACAATATCCATTGAGGCTGTCTCAGGTTATGAGATAGATAAGGCTACACTTGAGGCTACACTTGAGGCTACACTGTTCGATGGTACAAGCTCGTTAAGCATTAGTGGAATCTGTCAAGAAAATACCTTTGACGTTACAGAGGGAAAAAAGAAATCCGTTGTAACCTTTGTGATTCCAGGTGAGGAGTTATTAAGGAAAAGTAATGAAAGACTGCAAGCGATTAAGCTGACGGTAAGTGATAAGTGTGATCCTGCCCCGCAGTCTGCCGAGAAAACAATCGGAGAGATTTTCTACGATATATCCCATCCGAGACTTAAGAGCACAAACCTTGACCCTGATACGGTGTGGCATCAAAATTTGAATAAGCTGACGTGTACAATCGTTTCAGAATCGTATCAGGTGGAGGGACAATCACTTCCTGATGTTGATTCAGGCTTATCATGGGTAAATTATGAAATTACAAATTCGCAGAAAGATACGACCTCCACATATATTGAAGGCGGAATGAATGGCGTAACCAGCGCCGAAGTAGATATTTATGATGTACCTGAAAGCCTTGCGCCTAATGGTACGATAATTACATTTCATGCGGAGGATAGGGCAGGAAACGGTATTTATGATGAAGATACAGCCAACGTAGTTGTTGTTAAGGTTGATAAGCATGCTCCGACAATTACAAATCTTGCTGTAAATGGCAATACAAATCATCAGGTGCCTTATGGCGGACAGCCTGTAATTTCAGCGACAGCAAACGACAATCTTACCTTGGATCAGGTTGTTGTGGAGGTTGTTTACCCTGACGGTGTAACAAGAGGAGCTACAAATACCATAAATAAAGAGGCAAGTGGACAGGAGGGTATTAAGGAGCCTACAAATTACACGGTTGAAGCGGTAAACGGCGAGGTGCTTGACGGTGAATACGAGGTTATGATGTATGCGTTAGATATGTCAGGCAGACAGTCGATGACGCAACGGACGACATTTAGAATAGATAATTCAAAGCCTGTTGTTACGGCAAGGGTAATCGGCGGAACGGCAAGCCCGAAAACGGTTGCACCGTACTATTATAAGGATAATGTAACAGTAGAGCTTACCTATCAGGATAATAATATGTCACAGTCAGGTGTTGTTGTAACTGACAATGGAAGTACGGTTCAGAATATTAACTGGACGCTTGCTGATGAAACGACTGGTAAGTATAGGGCTGTTATCACGCTTGCCGCAGAGGGAAGCCATACGATAACCATAAATGCAACGGACGAGTCAGGAAACAATGCAGAGCAAAAATCCATAACATTTGTAGTGGATAAAACATCGCCTGCGATTACGGCATATGTAAATGGAACGACAGTTTACAATGACAGCATGGGAAGCCTTATGCTTACGGGAACCACAACCGTTTCCATGAATGTTTCCGATATGACATATGACGCTGAGGATAATTACGTTCAGATACAGAAGAATGTGCCAAATGCACCTGCATCAAATCCTGCTTATATCAAAACCTCAAATACAAATATGACCTTTAGTGATGAGGCGGATTATGTTATAAACTTCTATGCTGTTGACAGGGCGAATAACGAGAGCGCAACAAAAACAGTAAGGTTTAGGGTGGACAGGACGGCACCTGAGCTTAGTATAAGCGGAGGCGGAACGTCTGCAAACGCAACAAACGTTACCTTTACAATGCGTGAGGCATTTTGGTGGGATGCAGACGCTTCCTTAACCATATACAGAAAAGCGGGAGACGGAGCAAGAGAGGAGCTTTATAAGACCATTTCCTTTAACCCTTCCGCATATCAGACCTCCGTGTCAGAGGCACTTTCTGATACAGGCGTTTACAGATTTGAATTTGAGGCAAGAGATAATGTAGGACATAGGTCGTCCATTAGTCAGACCTTAACCCTTGACCTTGAGGCGCCGGTTGTAACCTTGAAGGGCGTAAATGACTACGATATGACTGGTAAAGCTGTTGAATTTGCGGTTGAGATTACAGATGATTTCTACAGCTCAAAAAAGGTAAGTATTCAAGGAACAAGAACCGACATAGACGGAAAGGTGCATAAGCTTGATTTTGGAAGCTTCCTACAGTCAATGAACCCGACAACAATAACGCAGACCTTTACGGAATCGGGTGTTTACGATATAACCCTTGTGGCTACAGATTTGGTAGGAAATGAGCATAAGGAGGAAGTACATTTTACTATTGACAATGCGGCTCCTGTTATCGGCGATTTGTCAAAATATGACGGTAAAATATTTAAAAGCTTTAGCTGGGACGAGGATCTTGACGAGCTTGTGTCAGACCTTACGGTATGTGATGTGCAGATGTTCTTAAACGGAAGCGAGTATGACGGCTCCTCTGATATTGAAGATGGTTCTTATGTGCTTCTCATTGTTGCAACAGATGAGATGGGGAATAAGACAGAGAAGGAGGTCAGATTTGAGCTTGACTCAAAGGCTCCTGTGTTTATCGTAACGGGTGTTGAGGATAAGGAAGTAAAGAATGAGGATTACATTATTAATGTATCCCTTCAGCTTGACGAAGATACCCTTTCCCAAGTTACCTTGAACGGAACGAATATCTCTATACGTGACAATACGGCTACGATTAATGTAACGGAAAAGGGCGAATATACCCTTGCACTTAGGGCATATGACGCCGCAGGAAATGAGGCTGCGGAAACCATAACCTTTACATATGGCGAGGAGAAATCCCTTTGGTGGATATGGATTATCATTGCATGTGGAATTATTTTACTCGGAACGGTAATCATAATTATTGTAAAGAAAAAGAAGGAAGACTAGCAGTAAAATGAATGATGAAAAGCTCGGTAAATGGAAATGGGACATTTGCCGGGCTTTTTAAATGCGTTTTTTTGATATTATTGTATATACTATAGTCAAAGCATTTTTTGCTATATTTAATTGGGAAATTTGTTGTTGAGAAAAAATATATATGTTATACTATGCTTGAAATAGAAAGGGTGAGGTTATATGTTAGCAACGAAACCACAGATAACATTAGAAAATGAAGATGCAGAAAAATTGGAATTATATAGATTAATTGGTGAAGGATATAAGGCTATGCAGGATGGAAGAACCAGCACGATTGAGGAAGTGAGAGAAAAGCTGGAGCAGAGGAGAGAAGCACGTGGCTAAGGTTGTATTTACGGAACCAGCAGAGTATGATTTGTTAGACATAGAATATTATATCTATTTCAAGCTTTGTAACCCACAGGCAGCACAGAGAATATCGGATGGTATTTTGGATGCGGCTGGTGGCTTGGCAAAATATCCAGAAGGACATTCGCTTGTGGCTGACGAGTTATTAAGACGGTTAGGTCTACGAATGACGCGTTTTGATAATTACAATATTTTTTATTATTATGATTTGGAAAGTGATGTAGTATACATAATTAGAATTTTATATAATAAAGCAGATTGGCAAAATATTTTAAAAAGATAAAGAAGGAATACTAATATGACAGATAGTGCAATGCTTACAAATCCGGGAGGCAGGGACAACAATGAAGACTACATTATGACGGCTGCATTTGGAGATGATATGTGTTACATATTATGTGACGGCTTGGGCGGACATGAATGCGGGGAGGTTGCCTCCTCCACGGTGGCTGAATTTGTTGGGAAGCTGTTTCGTGAAACAGGAGATTACCCTGAATTTTTGGATGATGCCTTTCGTGGAGCGCAGCAGATGCTTCTTAGTTTACAGGAGGAGAGGCATATGCAGGATGCCATGAAAACGACACTGGTTGTCCTCGTTGTTACAAAGGAACATATAAAATGGGCGCATATCGGCGACAGCAGATTGTACCATATATACAATAACGGCGGGAGCTATGAGCGCACAAGGGATCACAGCATGGTGCAGCTCTTGGTTGATATGGGCGAGATAGAGGAAAAGGATATAAGAACCCATGAGGACAGAAATAAGGTTTTGCGTGTTATGGGTGCTGAGTGGAGTACAAAATCCTATGACAAAAGCGGCGTCTTGGAAAAAGATGGTTCGGAACATGCTTTTGTGCTGATGACCGACGGCTTTTGGGAGTATGTATACGAGGAGGAAATGTTAAAGCTGCAAAAGGAAGCTGCTACATGCGAGGAGTGGCTTAACAAAATGGAGCTTTATGTAAAGGAACGTGCAGACATGACAAGAACCGATAATTATTCGGCAATATGTGTAAGGGTAAGTTAAAATGAGTTTTAAAGCTGTTGTGTTTGATATGGACGGCGTTATATTTGACACAGAAAAATTATACAGAAAATATCAGCTCCAAGAAGGGGAAAAAAGAGGAATACCTGCCGAAACAATGCATCGGGCATGTGAGAGGATTGCGGGCGGCAATAAGCATACAAACAAAAAGCCCTTTGAGGATATAGTGGGTCGGGGTATTGATTACTTTGAATTTCGGGAGCATGTCATGGAAAATCTTGACAGACATATCAGACAGTATGGCGTTGATATGAAGGAGGGCGTGGCAGAGCTGCTTCCCTATCTCAAGGAAAAGGGCATAAAAATCGGACTTGCCACATCAACTGCCCAAAAGCGAGCAACAGATTATTTAAAGTCGCATCATATATATGAATATTTTGATCAGCTTATATTTGGAGATATGCTGGAACACGGTAAGCCTGCGCCTGATATTTATTTGAAGGCGTGTGAGATGCTTCAGGTTTTGCCTGTGGAGGCGATAGCCGTGGAGGATTCTCTTAACGGGATACGGTCAGCGGGAGCAGCGGGCATGTATCCCGTTATGGTTATAGATTTAATACAGCCAAATGATGAGATTAAACCATATTTAAAAAAGGTGTATCATAGCATTATACAGTTAAAGGAAATTGTGTAAAACCATTGAAATATAAATAAGAGGTGACAGGAAATGAATTTATTAGTTGTTATTTTGAAAAAAGCCGACCTTGTAACAGAAATTTGCAAGGAGTTTGCCGAGGAGGGCGTTCACGGTGGAACGATTATTGACGGCAAGGGTATGGCGAGCATTATAGAAAACATGGACGACCTTCCGATTTTTGGTATGCTGAGGTCCATTCTTTCAGATGATGACGAACACGAGGTTGTAAAGGTAATGCTGTTTGTTATGAATGATGAGGAGCTTCAGGAAGCAAGAAAAACAATTCAGAAGGTTGTAGGCTTGGACGAGCCAAATACGGGAATTATGTTTGCTGTGCCGATATCATTTGTGGAAGGACTTGGTGCGTAAGGTGAAAGCAAATACATTGACATATATAGCAATCATGCTTTTTGCGGCGCTTGTCGCAGGCAAGATTGTAAAAAAGATGAAGCTGCCCAATGTTACAGGTTATCTTGTCATTGGGCTTTTAATAGGACCAAATTGTATCGGACTTCTTACGGACGAGCTTCTTGGCAGTATGTCCCTTATTACGGAGCTTGCCCTTGGCTGTATTGCGTTTTCCATTGGCGCAGAATTTAAAATCAGCTTTTTGAAAAAGGTGGGAAAGGCTCCAATTATCATAGGCTTTCTTGAGGGCTTTGGCGCTGTTTTCGTGGTGGACGTTACGCTGCTGCTGCTTGGATATGACGTTACGTTTGCGCTTGCCATGGGTGCCATTGCATCTGCTACGGCTGCTGCGTCAACCCTTATGATTGTAAAGCAGTACAAGGCAAAGGGACCAGTGACAAACACGCTGCTTCCCGTTGTTGCCCTTGATGATGCTGTTGCCCTTATGGCGTTTGGAATTTCAATGGCTGTGGCAAATGTTATAAGCTCTCATGGGGAGGTTCCCATTGGAACGCTTATCGTTGACCCTTGTATAGAAATCATAGGTGGTCTTGCTTTTGGCATTATTTTAGGCATTGTTATGGTTTATGCCGTAAAAATATATACAGGCAGGGGAAATAGGCTTGCAATTACAATTATGATGATCTGCCTTTGTGTCGGCATATCGGATTTGGTGGGCTTTTCGTCACTGCTTGCCTGCATGATGCTCAGCATGGTATTTGTAAATCTCTCGAAATTCAAGGATAAAATATATGAGCCGCTTGACAGAATTACACCGCCTATTTATATGATGTTTTTTATTATCTCAGGAGCGTCCCTTGACATTACAATAATTGCCTCCGTAGGATTGGTGGGGGCAGTGTATGTAATTGGACGTGTTGTGGGAAAGGTGCTGGGGGCATCTCTCGGCGCACGTATTTCAAAGGCGCCAAAGGTTGTCAGTAAGTGGCTTGGCTTTACGCTTGTGCCGCAGGAGGGAGTTGCGATAGGACTTGCTACCTCTGCCGCCGCAACGCTTCCCGAATATGGAAAGCGCATACAGACAATCGTTTTGTGCGGGGTTGTAATATACGAGCTTATTGGTCCGGTTATAACGAAGCTTGCCCTTAAAAAGGCAGGAGAAATTGTGGAGCCTGCAAAATCATAGAGGGAGGTATATTTCTTAAAAGAATTAATACAGAATGAAAAAAATAGAACAAATGGAAGAGAAAGCCGAATAAGTTAATGCTGCGTGAATGAAACGTAGAATAAATATTGTTGGAAATTCATATAAATATTGCAAGGGAAATGTACAGATGTGGGGGAACACATTTTGTCAAAAAAATATGTTGCACTTAGCCTTACAAAAGCTTTGATTTTATCGTATGTGGCAACCGCGATACTGCTTATGCTGCTGGCGCTTGCCATGTTTAAATTAGGGATCAGCACCAAGCTTGTAGGCTTTGGAATTACCTTTGTTTATATTTTTGCGCCTGCGCTTGGAGGGCTTTACATAGGAAGAAAGGTAAAACGCAGAAAATTTATTTGGGGAATCCTGATAGGACTTTTATATGCAGCGGTTATATTTGTCTGCTCCATACTGCTCAAGGACGGAAACAGCCAGTTGGTACAGGACGGAGTGAGTACGGCAATGCTGTGTATTTGCGGCGGTTTGATAGGCGGCATGATAAGTCCTTAATGCAAGTAAAAAAAACTTTTATTTATCGACATAGTATGATATAATGAGCGTTGCAGTCTTTTGTGCTTGTACAAAAGGCGCTATAATGCGACATACTATATCGCATATTATATTTGACGAAGAAAAAGCAATATTCATAGGAGGCAAGAAACATGCAGAGAATAAAGACCATAACTGATAAGACGTTAAATAGTACAGTTGTAAAGGGTGGCTGTGGAGAGTGTCAGACTTCATGCCAGTCTGCCTGCAAGACTTCATGTACAGTTGGAAATCAGAGCTGCGAAAATAAGTAAAGCGCAGAGATACATAGTATGAAATACCTTTATTAAAGGGGACCATCAGTGGATAGTCCTCTTTAGTTGTGTTAATTCAGGGAGTATTACATGATTCACCAATATAAAAATAATGGATATAATATTGTGCTTGATATCGCCAGCGGCTCCGTCCACGTTGTTGATGAGCTTGTGTATGATATGATTGAGCTGTATCGGGATAAAAGCAGGGATGACATAGCCTTGGCAATTAAGGAAAAATATGGCGATACATACAGCAGCGGGGACATTTGGGAGGCGTATGACGAGATTACTGCCCTGAAAGAAAATGGGCAGTTGTTTACCGAGGACGTTTACAAGGATATCATCATAGACTTTAAAAAGAGAAAAACTGTGGTTAAGGCTTTGTGCCTCCATATCGCCCATGACTGTAACCTCGCCTGCAAATACTGCTTTGCAGATGAGGGCTCCTACAATGGAAAACCGAAGGAGCTTATGAGTGCCGAGGTGGGAAAGGCAGCTTTGGATTTTTTGGTGGCAAATTCTGAAAACCGTGTAAACCTTGAGGTCGATTTTTTTGGTGGCGAGCCGCTTATGAATTTTGAGGTTGTAAAGGAAATTGTTGCCTATGGAAGAAGCATTGAAAAAGCGGCGGGTAAGAATTTCAGGTTTACCCTTACCACAAACGGCGTGCTTTTAGATGATGAGGTTATAGATTTTTGCAATAGGGAAATTTCAAATGTTGTTTTAAGCTTAGATGGACGAAAATGTGTCAATGATAAAATGAGACCATCAAGAAACGGAAAGGGAAGCTATGATGTAATTGTTCCTAAGTTTCAGGAGTTCGTCAAAAAAAGAGGAAATAAGAGTTATTACGTCCGTGGTACATTTACAAGGCATAATCTTGACTTTGCCGAGGATTTTAAGGAAATGGCTGATTTAGGCTTCAAGGAGATTTCCATAGAGCCTGTGGTGGCAGCGAAGGATGCTGACTACGCCATTCGTGAGGAGGATGTTCCTGCTATATGTGAGCAGTATGATAAGCTTGCAGTAGATTTGATAAGACGGCAGGAGGAGGGAAAGCCTGTAACATTTTTCCACTATATGATTGACTTAAACGGCGGACCTTGTGTGTACAAGCGTTTGTCGGGATGTGGTTCGGGAACGGAGTATCTTGCGGTTACGCCGTCAGGCGAGCTTTATCCATGCCATCAGTTTGTAAGCTATGATGAGTATAAGCTTGGAGATGTATTTAACGGAATAACAAGACAGGATATTGTAGATGAATTTAAACTGTGTAATGTGTATGCCAAGGATAAATGCCGTGACTGTTTTGCAAGGTTTTATTGCAGCGGCGGCTGTGCGGCAAACTCGTTTCAGTTTCATGGAAATATATTGGACGCATATGATATAGGCTGTAAATTACAGCAAAAGCGTATAGAGTGTGCGATTATGATTAAATGCCATCAAATGCTAAAGGAAGATGAGAGCTGATGGCGTAACTATGACAAGGCGGCAATTGCCGGTGTGGAAGAAGGAGTGTAACAAAAATGAAAAGTGCAAGGAGAAAAGCCATACTGTTTATATTGATATTTATTCTGCTCATGGCGGGCGGTGTATATATGGCAATGAATGGCGTGGATGACAATCATGTGGGAAAAGCGGCTAATATCCCTTTGGGACTTGACTTGCAGGGAGGACTTAGCGTTACTTACGAGATTGTAACGGAAAACCCTACGAATGCTCAAAAGAATGCGACAAGGGACAAGCTTCAGCGAAGGGTTGACCAGTATGAGGGCGAGGTTTATCCTGACGGAGACAACAGGTTTACGGTTGAGGTTCCAACAAACGGCGAGGAGCTGGATGCTTATGCGCTGCTTGAGGAATTGGGAAAGCCGGGAACCCTTGAGTTTCTTGACGGTGAGAATTTTGATTTGTGGTCGTCGGGACAGGAATATACCTATGTTTTAAATGGTTCTGACATAAAGGCGGCGTCAGCCGGCTCTGATACACAGGATGGAGGCTACCTTGTTAAGCTTACGTTTACGGACGAGGGCGCTAAGAAATTTTCTGATGCAACGGCGGCAAATTTAGGGAAACCTATCTATATCATATATGATGATGCGCTTCAAAGCTATCCTACCGTTCAGTCGCAGATAACAGACGGTAATGCAGTCATAAATAACATGGAAAGCTATGAGGCGGCAGAAAAGCTTGCCGATACAATAACAATCGGTGCGCTTCCACTTGAGCTTGAGCAGCTTCAGTATAACATTGTCGGTGCAAAGCTTGGCACAGATGCAATTTCAACAAGCATAAAGGCAGGCATTATCGGTCTTGGCATCGTATGTCTGATTATGATAGTGATATATTATCTGCCGGGATTTCTTGCGGCAATTGCCCTTGCGGCATATGTGCTTCTTATGCTGCTTGTTTTGAGTGTCAGGTCGGTTGTTCTTACACTTCCGGGACTTGCAGGTATTGTGCTTTCCATCGGTATGGCAGTTGACGCAAATGTCATTATATTTACGCGTATCAAGGAGGAGCTTGCAGTTGACAAGAATGTAAAAAATGCTGTGTCGGCAGGATTTTCAAAGGCACTTTCTGCAATCCTTGACGGCAACATAACGACACTCATTGCGGCATTTGTTCTCATGGCACTTGGTACGGGAAGCATAAAGGGCTTTGCAAATACGCTTATTATCGGTATTATTTTATCCATGTTTACGGCACTTGTCATTACGAGATTACTTTTAAATGCAGTCGTTGATTTGGGAATTACAAATCCAAAGCTTTATGGTAAGGCAAAGGCGCCTGCCGTCAAGAATTTTGTTAAGGCATCAAGGGTGTGCGTGGTTTTATCCTTGGTGGTTATTGTGGCAGGACTTGTATTCCTTCCGATTAATAAATCAAGAACAGGCAGCATATTAAATTACAGCCTTGAATTTACAGGCGGCTCTGCAACAACGGTTGAGTTTACAGAAGCCTATGACCTTGAGCGGGCTGAGAATGAAATTGTCCCTGTCATTGTAGATAAGACAAGCCTGAGTGCGGCAGATATTCAGATACAGACTGTTGAGGGAACAAATCAGGTTATATTTAAAACGATAGATGTTTCCGTTGACGGAAATAAAGATGCAACTGCAACTGACGCTGAAATTGAGGCTGAGATGGGCGAGCTTGAAAAGGTTATCAGGGATAATTTTGATGTGGTTTCCGTTGATACAAGCAATATCGGTTCCACAATAAGCGGTGAGATGAGAAAGGATGCGGTTGTTGCAATCATTATCGCTTCTATACTGATGCTGATTTATATTGCAATCAGATTTTCGGATGTTAAGTTTGGTACCAGTGCAGTGCTTGCACTTTTGCATGACGTTTTGGTTGTTTTTGCAATCTACTCCATTGCACAGCTTTCCGTCGGCAATACATTTATTGCATGTATGCTTACAATTGTAGGTTATTCCATAAATGCAACAATCATTATCTTTGACCGAATAAGGGAAAATATGAAGCTTATGCCGAAGGATGATGTTGCAGATATCGTAAATACGAGTATTGCGCAGACATTTACAAGAACGATTTATACGTCGCTGACTACATTTGTCATGGTGCTTGTACTGTTTATTATGGGCGTGCCTTCACTGAAGGAGTTTACCCTTACGCTTATGGCAGGCATTGTGTGTGGTGCTTATTCATCCGTATGTATAACGGGACCAATGTGGTATTTCTTTAAAAAGAAGCTTGCGAAAGAGAACGTGCAGGAATAAATAAACGGGGGTTGGCACAAAAGACGTGCCGACCCTTTTTCTATTGGTTTATAAGAGGAGCACAGTATGGAACCAATTTGGACTGTATATGGAAAACGGGCAGATTTCAAGGGAATCGGAGAACGCTTTGGAATTGATCAGGTTGTTGCCCGCATTATAAGAAACAGGGATATTACAGGCGATGAAAATATAGAAAAATATCTTGCAGGCGATTTGAATGTGACCTACGATCCCCTGCTTATGGCAGATATGGAAAAGGGCTGCCGTATTATGGCTGAAAAGATAAGGGCGGGAAAGCATATCCGCATTATATCGGATTATGATGTAGATGGCGTGATGTCCAATTATATTTTGCTGGACGGTCTGAAAAATGCGGGGGCTTTTGTTACATATGATATTCCTGACAGAATGATGGACGGCTATGGGATAAATGAGCGGCTTATCAGGGAGGCGGCAGGTGCAGGCGTTGACACGATTATTACCTGCGACAACGGAATTGCTGCATTTCCTGCAATCAGACTTGCCAAGGAGCTTGGCATGACGGTAATTGTGACGGACCACCATGAGGTGCCCTACGAGACGGATTGTGACGGAGCAAGGAGCTATACCCTTGTAAATGCAGATGCCGTGATAGACATAAAACGGCAGGATTGTAATTATCCGTACAAGGAGCTTTGCGGGGCAGGGGTTGCATATAAATTTATCAGATGTCTTTACAAGATGATGGACATACAGTGGGACAATCCTGAAAGGTATATTGAAATGGTGGCAATCGCAACCCAGTGTGATGTGATGGAGCTTACGGATGAAAACAGAATTTTCGTGAGGGAAGGACTTAAAATTCTTCCAAGAACAGACAATGTAGGACTTTCAAGCCTGCTTTCGGCAAATGGGCTTGGGGGGAAACCTGTTTATTCTTATCATCTCGGCTTTGTCATAGGACCCTGCATCAATGCTACGGGCAGGCTGGAGAGCGCCAAGGAGGGACTTGCGCTTCTTATGTGTGAGGACAAGGAGGAGGCTTGCCGCCTTGCAGAGCATTTAAGGGAGCTTAACATATTCAGAAAAAATATGACGGAGGTCGGAGTAAAGGATGCTGTAGAGCAGGTGGAGCAGGAGCTTAAAAATGATGTTGTTCTTGTCATATATCTGGATAAGCTCCATGAGAGCCTTGCAGGTATAGTAGCAGGCAGAATAAGGGAAAAATACTATAAGCCTGTTTTTGTCGTTACAGATGCAGAGGGAGGACTTCTGAAAGGGTCAGGACGTTCCATAGAGGGGTATCATATGTTTGATGCCCTGACGGAAATTAAAGACAGCCTGGAAAAATTTGGAGGCCATGAGCTGGCGGCGGGCTTCACGCTGAAAAAGGAAAGCCTGCATGACATGAGGCGGAGGCTGAATGAAAATCAAAGGCTTACGGAAAAAGAGCTTACCCCCACAGTAAGGATAGACGTGCCGATGCCGATATCGTATATTACTGAGCCGCTGATAAAGCAGCTTGCACTGCTTGAACCCTTTGGCAAGGGAAATGAAAAGCCCTTATTTGCACAGGCAGGACTCAGGGTAAAAAGAGCCATGCAATTTGGAAGGGAAAAGCAGTACATAAGGATAACCTTTATGGATGCAGACGGTTTTACCATGGAAGCTGTAGACTTTAAAGGGATAGATTTCCTAAAAAATATAAAAATGTGGTTTCATGAGCAAGAATGTGATAGAATGTTAAAAGGCTTGCCGAACAATATTATTTTGGACGTGGCATATTATCCGGATATGAATGAGTATGGTGGAAGAAGCAGCATACAGATAAAGCCGGTTATGTATAAAAAACATGAGGAATAAATAGGAGGACGCTATGAAAAAGGTTGAGGAGTATATTAAAAGTATACCTGATTTCCCGAAGGAGGGAATTATATTCAGGGATGTAACAAGTGTTTTGGAAAGTCCGGAGGGGTATGAGCTTGCTATTAGTACCATGAATCATGAGCTTAATGAGCTTGATTATAATTTCATAGCAGGTATTGAGTCAAGAGGCTTCATATTTGGCGCAACCTTGGCATATATGAATAAAAAGGGGTTTATTCCTGTCAGGAAAAAGGGAAAGCTTCCAAGAGAGACGGTTGAGATGTCGTATGATTTGGAATACGGACAGGCGGTTATTGAGATACATAAGGATGCCATAAAGCCGGGGGATAAGGTTGTGATTGTTGATGACCTTCTTGCTACAGGCGGAACTGCTGAGGCGGCGGCAAAGCTTGTGGAGCTTCTCGGCGGGGAAGTGGTAAAAATGGTATTTTTGATAGAGCTTCCTGCATTAGGCGGCAGAAAGCTGCTTGAGAAGTATGATGTTGCGTCCATCGTGACATTTGACGGGGAATAATAGATTGATTCCTTGCTGTAAGGATAAAAACATTGGATAAAAATTGACGTAGATATTGCTGCGGAAAGAAGTGAATGGTATGGCAGAAAAAACCAAAATGAATGATGCGTTACACAAACAAATAAGCAAGCCTGATGATTTTACATCTCCGGAGGAGCTTTATGATAAGCTTATCAGCACGATAAGAACTTATCATCCGTCCTCTGATATTTCCATGATTGAAAAGGCGTACAGGATTGCTTATGAGGCGCATAAGGAACAAAAACGCAAGTCGGGAGAGCCGTATATTATACATCCTCTTTGTGTTGCGCTTATTCTTGCTGAGCTTGAGCTTGACAAGGAGACGATTGTAGGTGGAATCCTGCATGATGTGGTTGAAGATACGGTTATGACTATAGAGGAGATTGCAAAGGAATTTTCTGACGAGGTAGCGCTTCTTGTGGACGGCGTAACAAAGCTTACTCAATTGGATTTATCGCAGGATAAAATTGAGATACAGGCAGAAAATTTAAGGAAAATGTTTCTTGCCATGGCAAAGGACATCAGGGTTATCCTGATAAAGCTTGCAGACCGTCTCCACAATTTAAGGACTCTGCAATACCAGTCGCCTGCAAAGCAGATTGAAAAAGCACGTGAGACGATGGACATCTATGCGCCTATCGCACACAGGCTTGGTATATCAAAGATAAAGGTGGAGCTTGATGATTTATCCATGAGCTATCTTTATCCCGACGTATATAAATCACTGAATGAGGAGGTAAAGTCAAGGCTTTCTTCGGGAGAGGATTTTATCAATGGCATTATAGGTGAGGTCTGCAAATACATGAAGGAGGCTGATATAGAGTGTGAGGTTGACGGACGGGTAAAGCACCTTTTCAGCGTCTATAAAAAAATGATTACGCAAAATAAGGCATTGGATCAAATTTATGATATATATGCCATTCGTATAAAGGTCGATACAGTGCGTGACTGTTATGCGGCGCTTGGTATCATACATGAAAAGTATAAGCCGATACCGGGAAGATTTAAGGATTATATTGCCATGCCGAAGCAAAATATGTATCAGTCGCTTCATACCACGCTGATTGGACCGGGTGGAAAGCCGTTTGAAATACAGATTAGGACATATGAAATGCACAAGACTGCCGAGTATGGTATTGCTGCCCATTGGAAATACAAGGAGGGCGCAGGACAGCAGCAGAGCGAGGAGGAGAAGCTTAGCTGGCTCAGGCAGATATTGGAGTGGCAGACGGACACAGTGGATAACAGGGAGTTTATGAGCTTCGTAAAAACGGATCTTGATTTGTTTGCAGATCAGGTTTACTGCTTTACGCCGGCAGGCGATGTCAAGAATTTGCCAAAGGGCTCTACGCCGATTGATTTTGCCTACAGTATTCATACTGCCGTGGGAAATAAGCTTATCGGTGCCCGTGTGAATGGACGGCAGGTTCCGATTGAGACAGAGCTTCATAACGGTGACAGGGTAGAGATTATCACATCACAAAACAGCAAGGGACCAAGCCGTGATTGGCTTTCCATCGTAAAAAGCTCGCAGGCGAAAACGAAAATTAACCAGTGGTTCAGGCTTGAAAACAAGGTTGATAATATACAAAAGGGGAAGGAAGCCATTGCATCCTACTGTAAGTCAAAGGGCATAGAGCTTGCCTCTATTTTAAAGCCGGTTTACATGGATAGTGTGCTGAAAAAGTATAACTTTACGAATTGGGATGCGCTTCTTGCTTCCGTGGGACATGGCGGCATAAAGGAAGGACAGGTTGTAAATCGGCTTATTGAGGAGCATAACAAGGAGATTGAGGGCAGTATAACCGAGGAACAGATTGTTGATAAGATAAATACGCCGGGCAGGGGAAGCGGTCTGCCAAAGGGTGGTATTATCGTAAAAGGAATAGATGATGTGGCAGTAAGATTTTCCAAGTGCTGCGCACCTGTTCCGGGAGATGAAATTGTAGGGTATATTACAAGAGGACGAGGCGTCTCCATACACCGTACCGACTGTATCAATGTACTCTGCATGGATGAGTTTGACCGTGAACGGCTGATAGAGGCTGACTGGGCGGAGGGACCTGTGCAGGAAACAAATCTGTACAGTACGGAAATTATCATTTATGCCTTGGAGAGCACAGGACTTGTATTTGAGCTTTCCAAAATATTTAACGAGGAAAATATAAATCTTACAGGCATGAATGTGAGGACAAGCAAGCAGGGAAAGGCTACCGTTTCCGTCAAATTTGAAATACGCTCAAAGGAGCAGCTTACAAAGCTTATATCAAAAATAAGAAACATAGAGGGTGTCATTGACATAGAAAGAACGAGCAGCTAATGTGAGGCTGCGGACAATACTAGGAGGTATATCATTGAGTAATATTATTGTCATAACAAATATGCTAAGCTCATTTGCAACGAATTGTTACACAATCGCAAATTCCGACACGAGGGAGGCTGTTATTGTTGACCCTGCGGACAGGCCTGATTTTCTTATCAATATGTATAAAAATCAAAACCTGAAGCCGATTGCAATCTTGCTTACACATGGACATGCTGACCATATAGGCGCACTTCCGGGGCTTAAAAAGGAGTTCCCTGATATACCTGTTTATGCAGGAAAGGATGAGGAAGGGCTGCTTGCCGACCCGCAGCTTAATTTGTCTGCCATGTTTGGAAGTTCCGTCAGCCTGAAAGCGGATAACTATGTGGAGGACGGCGACATCATTGAGCTTCTCGGCACGAAGATAAAATGCTTTCACGTACCCGGACATACAAAGGGCGGAACCTGCTATTACTTTGAAAAGGAAGAAATGGTTTTTTCGGGTGATACATTATTTGAGGGCAGTATCGGACGCTCAGATTTTCCGACAGGAGATGGCAGGGCGCTTGTGGAAAATATAAAGGAGAAGCTGCTTACGCTGCCTGAAAATGTCACGGTATACTCAGGACATGGCGGCAGAACCACAATCAAGCGGGAGAAGGAGACAAATCCGTTTTTTTAACGAAGGAGAATACCATGATATGTCTGACACAGAATAAACAGGACTATAACAATGACCTGCGTGCCATGATAATGGCTTTTTTTCCGGGAGTAAAAATAGCAGAAGGTTCCATGGAGGATATGGAATTAAAAATTGCCGGCTTGGGAAATAAGACGGAGGACGCAGAATTTGTTTTTGAGGCATGTTATGAGGATAGATGTACAAGCTTAAAATTATATTATTTGCCTGATAAAAGCATTCATAAAAAAATTGACTGTGATTACAGGGACAGGGAAGGCTTTAGAAATAAGCTGAAGCTTGCTGTCTATCATCTGTTATCAGAGTATACGGGCAGAAAGCTTCCGTGGGGCGACCTTACGGGAGTAAGACCTACAAAAATAGCAATGAAGCAGCTTTTGGACGGTAAAGATGATGATGCGGCAGTAAAGCATTATATGGATATATATGATGTGTCACAGCATAAGGCAAAGCTTGCGGTAGAGGTGGCAAAAAGGGAGCTTATGCTTACGGAAGGCATTGACTTGGAGCGTGACTACTGCCTGTATGTGGGAATCCCATTTTGTCCAAGCAGATGTCTTTACTGTTCCTTTCCCTCATATCCCATAGAAGCATACAGGGATAAGGCTTCAGTTTATATAGAAAAGCTGAAGGAGGAAATAAGCGCCGTAAAAATGATGCTGGGAGATGGAAGAAGGCTTGTGTCCGTTTACATAGGCGGGGGTACGCCTACCTCTATCAGCCATACGCTTATGGATAAGCTTCTTTCGCATATTGAAAATACATTTGACCTGTCATGCATTAGGGAATATACTGTTGAGGCAGGACGTCCTGACAGCATTTCGGAGGAAAAGCTTGCTGTTCTAAAAAAGCATGGTGTTACGAGAATAAGCATAAATCCACAGACCATGAATGATGAAACCTTAAAAACAATCGGCAGGGCGCACACATCTGCGCAGACGGAGGAAGCATTTTTCCTTGCAAGAAGGTGTGGCTTTGACAATATAAACATGGATATAATTGCAGGGCTTCCAAATGAAAGCCTGAGCCATATGGAATTTACGCTGGCGAGGCTAAAGAAGCTTGCACCTGAAAGCATTACCGTACACTCACTTGCCATAAAAAGGGCGGCAAGATTAAATGAGCAGATGACGGAATACAGTGGCAGCATACACCACGACACAGACAGGATGCTTGATGCAGTGCGGGAGGCTGCCTGTGAGCTTGGCATGGAGCCATACTATTTATACAGGCAGAAAAATATAGGCGGCAACCTTGAAAATGTGGGCTATGCAAAGGAAGGCTGCGAGTGCCTGTACAACATTCTTATTATGGAGGAGCTTACGGATATTATTTCTGTGGGTGCAGGGGCATCCACAAAGCTCACATTTCATAAGGAAAACAGGGTTGAGAGAGTGGAAAACTGTAAATCGGTTGACGACTACATAGAACGGCTTGTGGAGATGCTTGACCGAAAAAAGAATAAATATGAAAAATTTTCGGAGGATATATAAATGGCGATGAAGAAAAAGCCTGTAACGGGCATGAAGGACATACTTCCAAGGGAGATGGAAATAAGGGATTACTGTATAGGGCTTATAAAGGAAACCTATAAGTCCTTTGGTTTTTGTTCCGTGGAAACCCCTTGCGTTGAGCATATAGAAAATTTGAGCAGTAAGCAGGGTGGAGAAAACGAAAAGCTTATCTTCAAGATTTTAAGAAGAGGAGAAAAGCTTAAGCTTGATGAGGCGAAGGAGGAGGCTGACCTTGTGGACGGCGGACTCAGGTACGACCTTACAGTGCCGCTTTCAAGGTATTATGCAAATAATGCAAATGACCTTCCAAGTCCCTTTAAGGCGTTGCAGATGGGAAATGTATGGAGGGCGGACAGACCACAGCGTGGACGCTACAGACAATTTATGCAGTGTGACATAGATATACTCGGCGAGCCTAACATCATTGCGGAAATAGAGCTTATCCTTGCAACCACAACCTTACTTGGAAGGCTTGCGTTCAATCATTTTACGATAAGAATAAATGACCGCCGCATTTTAAAGGCAATGGCAGCCTATAGTGGATTTTCGGAGGATGATTACGATACCGTGTTTATCATACTTGATAAAATGGACAAGATAGGCATGGACGGCGTAAGGGAGGAGCTTAATCAGGAGGGCTACGATAAATCGGCGGTTGCCGCATATCTTGATTTGTTTGATAAGGTGACAAATGATATAGAGGGCGTGAAATTCTTAAAGGAAACGCTAAAGGATGTGCTTGACAGCGAGGTTGCTGATAATCTTGCGACAATCATTACAAGCGTGGAAAGGACAAGGACGGCAGATTTTAAAATGTCCTTTGACCCGACGCTTGTAAGGGGAATGTCATATTATACGGGTCCGATATTTGAGATTTCCATGGACGAATTTGGAGGCTCGGTAGGCGGCGGCGGACGATATGATGAGATGATAGGACGGTTTACGGGAAATGCAACGGCTGCATGTGGATTTTCCATTGGGTTTGAGCGTATTATTATGCTTCTTTTGGAAAGAGAGTTTCAAGTGCCGCATCAAGCTGGAAGGACGGCATATCTTATTGAGAAAAACATGCCGCAGGACAAGCTTGCAGACATACTGGAAAAGGCAAAGGAGAAACGGGAAGCAGGAGAGCAGATAAATGTAGTCATTATGAAGAAAAACAAGAAATTCCAGAAGGAACAGCTAACAGCAGAGGGCTACGACAATATTGTTGAATTTTTTAGCTAAGGAGGAGCAATAAAATGGCAGAATCCATGAAGGGACTTTCAAGAAGTCACAGATGTACGGAAGTAAATAATTCCATGGTTGGAACGGAAGTAACCGTTATGGGATGGGTACAGAAAAGCAGAAACAAGGGCGGCATTATATTTGTTGACCTTAGGGATAGAAGTGGAATCCTTCAGATTATTTTTGAGGAGGCAAACGTAGGTGCCGAGGGCTACGGAAAGGCAGAAAAAATAAGGAGTGAATTTGTAATTGCCGTTACAGGAAGGGTTACAAAACGTGCAGGCGCCGTAAATGAAAATATAGCAACAGGCGATATAGAAATATCAGCCTCTGACATAAGAATATTGTCTGAGGCAGACACGCCTCCTTTCCCGATAGAGGCGGGCAGCAAGACGAAGGAGGAGCTTAGGCTGAAATACAGATACCTTGATTTAAGGCGTCCTGATTTACAGAAAAATCTGATTATGAGGAGCAAGGTTACGACACTTACAAGAGCATTTCTTGCCGAGGAAGGCTTTATAGAGATAGAGACGCCTACCCTTTGCAAGTCAACCCCTGAGGGAGCAAGGGATTACCTTGTGCCGAGCCGTGTTCATCCGGGAAGCTTTTATGCCCTTCCGCAATCGCCGCAGATTTATAAGCAGCTTCTGATGTGTTCAGGCTACGACAGATATTTCCAGATAGCCAGATGCTATCGTGACGAGGACCTTCGCGCAGACAGACAGCCGGAATTTACACAGATAGATATGGAGCTTTCCTTTGTTGACGTGGACGACGTGATAGATGTAAATGAGAGGCTTCTCGCAAAGCTTTTCAAGGAGACAATCGGTGTTGACGTACCCCTTCCGATACAGCGCATGACATATCGGGAGGCAATGGAGCGTTTTGGTTCGGACAAGCCTGACCTTCGCTTTGGCATGGAGCTTACAGATATAACGGATGTAGTTAAGGATTGTGAGTTTGTTGTATTTAAGGGCGCAGTCGACGCAGGCGGAAGCGTAAGAGGCATCAATGCCAAGGGACAGGGCAGTATGCCGCGAAAGAAGATTGACGCACTTGTTGACTTCGTAAAGGGGTATGGTGCAAAGGGGCTTGCCTATATTGCCATTGGCGAGGACGGAACAATAAAGTCCTCCTTTGCAAAGTTTATGAAGGACGAGGAAATGACGGCGATTATAAAGAGGATGCAGGGGGAAAATGGTGATTTGCTTCTCTTTGCAGCGGATAAGACTAAGCTTGTCTACGACGTTCTTGGTGCCCTTCGTCTTGAGATAGCTGAAAATCTCGGCATGCTGGATAAGAATGAGTATAAATTTGTATGGATAACTGAATTTCCACTTCTTGAGTGGAATGAGGATTTAAACAGATATCAGGCTATGCATCATCCGTTTACAATGCCTATGGAGGAGGATCTTCCATACATTGACAGCGACCCGGGCAGGGTTCGTGCAAAGGCATATGACATCGTGTTAAACGGAACAGAGCTGGGAGGTGGAAGCGTGCGTATCCACCAAAATGACATACAGGAAAAAATGTTTGAGGCACTTGGCTTTACAATGGATGCTGCCTATGAGCAGTTTGGCTTCCTGCTAAATGCATTTAAGTACGGCGTTCCCCCTCATGCAGGACTTGCCTATGGACTCGACCGCCTGATTATGCTTATGGCGAAGGAGGATTCCATACGTGACGTTATCGCATTCCCGAAGATTAAGGATGCCTCCTGTCTTATGAGTGAGGCGCCGAACATTGTGGATGCAAAGCAGCTGCAAGAGCTGGGAATAAAGCTTACGGAAAATAAAGATAAATAGCAAGCCTCTTTATCATATAGCAGCCATATAACAACCGCCGCCTAAATATAGCTTACAGTTTTCTTTGTTAAGTGCCAACGTGAAGAAAACTGTAAGCTATATTTAAGCGGCGGTGTCGGTATTGCGACTGTATTTATGGCTTATCATAGCTTGTAAGATTTGCAGTTTCTCCCGGCTTGTAGTTTTCAGGCGCCACCTTTGTAAGGGTAAATGTAAATTCACTTCCAACGCCTTCCGTACTGACAACATTTATATTTTCGTTGTGCGCTTTTATGATTTCGCGGGTAATGGCAAGCCCAAGACCTGTTCCCTGCTTGTCCCGACCACGGGAGGCGTCTGCCTTGTAAAAACGAACCCAAACCTTGTTCAGTGAATCGGCAGGAATGCCACAGCCCTCATCTTTAACAGAGACAAAAATTTTGTCTCTCTTTTCTTCGAGGGTAATGTAAATATTTTTTCCCGAAGGCGTAAATTTTATGGCATTATCCACGAGATTGTATATCACCTGCTGTATTTTTGTTTTATCTGCATTGACATAGGTATTTTCGCAGTGGTTATTCAGTATGAGCGAAATGCTCTTTTCCGTACATTTTCCCTCAAATGTATTCATGGCGCTTTTCACTAAATCAATAACATCAAAATCCTTGGTAATAAGCCAAAGCCCGTAGGAGTCGTAATCGTTTAATTCAAGCAGGCTGCTTGTAAGCTTTGTAAGGCGCTGCGTCTCCTTTAAAACGATGTCAAGATATTTTTCCTGCTTTTCAGGTGGAATTGTACCATCCTGTATTGCTTCGATATAGCCCTTTATGGAGGTAAGGGGCGACCTGAAATCATGGGATATATTTGATATAAACTCACGTCTGTATTCGTCAAGCTTGGAAAGCTCAGATGCCATATATTCAAGCGTCGATGCAAGCTGACCGATTTCGTCATTGGATTTTATGTCCATTTTTGTCTCAAAGTTACCTGTGGAATATTCCTCAGCAACGGAGTTTATCTTTTTAATCGGATTTATGATTTTTCCTGATATGAGCGCAAGCAGAATAAAGGCTATTATGACGACAACAAGAAACGGGGCATAGATAGCCTGAAATAAATCTGATTGAACGCTGCTGATTTGGGCGACGCTGGAATGTATAAATATCATGCCGTTTGTAATGCCCGATGATTCTATCGGCATGGTTACAGTAATAACATCCTCGTTGAACAGACCGTAAAAATCACCTGTAAATGTCTGACTGGTTGTCATGTCAAACTCCTGGTCAACAAGGAAGATATTGCCAGGGACTTCGACAGTTATGTCTGTGCCGGCAGAGGCGACTATGATACCCTTGCTATCTGCAATCCATATGCTTGCGTCTAATCTGTCGCTGTAGTATTGCAGATTGTTCTGCATCGTTTCCAATGTGTAAATGCCGAGAATATAATTTGTTACGGTTTGCTCTCCTATGAGATACGCCTCGTTTGTAAGCACCTCTGATTTTTCAGCCACCAATGCTTTCTTTGTTGTGTATGTCGAGTAAAAAACAAGCAGTGTGAAGGCGGCGATAAAAATGATAAGGAAACCCAAAAATATTCTGTCAAATAGGGAATGTTTCATATTATCTCACCTCAAACTTGTAACCCTTGCCCCAAACTGTGCTTATAGACCAGTTATGGTTATCGTTTAATTTCTCTCTCAGTCTTTTAATGTGAACGTCAACGGTACGGGAGTCGCCGATATATTCATACCCCCAAAGTCTGTCTAAAAGCTGGTCTCTTGTAAAAACCTGATTTGGCTTCTTTG
Source organism: Clostridium sp. (assembly GCA_023664775.1). Taxonomy (GTDB): domain Bacteria; phylum Bacillota; class Clostridia; order Lachnospirales; family Lachnospiraceae; genus Coprococcus_C. Next base: position 55,847 of record JAMPEW010000014.1, read on the forward strand.
CCAAAAAATATAACAGCTCTAATTCCTTCGGCGGCATTTCAATTTGATGTCCCTCAAAAATGACGGTGTAATTTGTAATGTTTATGAGAAGCTCCTCGTATTCCACATAGTCTCCTTGATGGTCTGTCTCAATGGCGGCGTTTGTTATCTCAGGGGCAACGAGCGTACGGCGGAGCACTGCCTTTACTCTTGCAACAAGCTCATTTGAATCGAAGGGCTTAATCATGTAATCGTCTGCGCCGATTTTAAGCCCAAGCACCTTGTCAAAGACCTCGCCCTTTGCAGAGAGCATAATGATAGGCGTCTGCTTTGTTTTTCGTATCTCTGTGCACACCTCGTAGCCGTCTATGTCAGGCAGCATAATATCTAATAGGATAAGATGTGGCTTGTAGGTTTTCTCAAGCATAAGTGCCTCCCGTCCTGTATAGGCTATCTCCGTGGAAAAACATTCCTTTACAAGATAAAGGGAGATAAGCTCTGCAATATTTTCATCATCATCAACAATGAGTATTCTTTGTTTGTCCATAAAACCCTCCATTTTTATAATTCTACAATCGTTACGCCGTGCTCGCCCTCTCCAAATTCGCCTGCACGGAAGGATTTTACGAATTTGAGCCCTTTCAGATACCCATGGATGCCTGCTCTTAGGGCACCTGTACCTTTTCCATGTATTATAGTTACCTTGTCAATATGGGAAAGACAAGCATCATCAAGAAATTTATCTATCTCCATAATGGCTTCATCAACCGTCAAGCCCATGACATTAAGCTCAGGTGAAAATGTCATGGCTTTGTTTATGGAGGTACGTCCTGTACTGTGGTTTTTGCCGCCGAGGGCAGGCTTTTTAGCCTTATACCCCGCTGCATCAGTCGTAAAGGCAGGCTCATTCACGATAAGAAGGTCGCTTATGTGAATACGGGAGCTTAAAATACCCATCTGTACGGTAACAGTTCCTTTTTGGTCAGGCAGCGTGCTGATTGTACCCTTAGCACCCATGCTTAAAACGTGAACCATATCACCGATATGAAAGTCCTTAGGCTTATGTCCGCCTGTCTGCTTTGGCGCTTCGCTGTTTTTGTTATCGTACTCCTTCAGCCTGTTGCGGAGGCTGCTCCTTGCCTGCTCCATTGATTTCATGTCTGCTTTTTCAGGATTGCTTCTCCATTTATTATAATCGCTGATTGTTTTATCTGCAATTTCCTTTGCCTCGTCAAGTATGCCTCTTGCCTCGGAACGTGCCTTCTCAAGAATTTCTGATTTCTTTGTCTCTAGGGCTTCCTCTTTTTTCTGGAGGCTTCGCTTTAAATCCTCAATTTCCTTTTTGTACGTTTCAATTTCCTCCTTGTCACTGGAAATTGCTATTTTGTCCTTTTCAAGCTCTGAAATTAATGTTTCCATATCGATTGCGTCATTGTCAAGCGTCATTTTTGCAGCCTCAATGATATCCTCGGAAAGTCCCAGCTTTTTTGATATCGCAAATGCGTTTGATTTGCCGGGAACGCCTATCATAAGCTTATATGTAGGCATAAGGGTTGCCACGTCAAACTCGCAGGAGGCATTTTCCACACCGTCGGTTGAGAGCGCAAAGGTTTTAAGCTCACTGTAATGTGTCGTCGCCATGCAGATTGCGCCCATATTTTTCAGATGATTTAAAATTGCAATTGCAAGCGCCGCACCCTCTACGGGATCCGTTCCACCGCCTAGCTCATCGAAAAGACAGAGGGAATTGGGCGTTGCGTGATTTACGATATAAATAATATTGCTCATATGTGAGGAAAATGTTGACAGGCTCTGTTCAATGCTCTGTTCATCTCCTATATCTGCAAAAACATCGTCAAATACGGCAAGTGATGAGCCCTCCAGTGCAGGGATGTGAAGTCCTGACTGTCCCATCAGCGTAAATAGTCCAAGTGTTTTCAGTGATACGGTTTTTCCGCCTGTGTTTGGTCCTGTCACAATCAAAAGGGTAAAATCATCCCCCAGCCTTATATCAACCGGCACAACTGTATGCTTTTCCAAAAGGGGATGTCTGCCGTTTTTTATGTGGATAACATTGTCTGTGTTAAATATCGGCTCTACGGCATTCATGGCTTTGGCAAGCTTCGCCCTTGCAAAGATAAAGTCAAGCTCCGTAAGCACGTCCATGTCAAAGGCAATGTCGCCTGCGGCAGATGCTGCCATAGCACTTAGGTGTTCAAGTATCGCTTCTATTTCGGCAAGCTCTGCACCCTCAAGCTCCTTTATTTCGTTGTTTAGATTGACAATCGACATAGGCTCGATAAAAAGTGTGGAGCCTGTCTGTGATCTGTCGTGAATCATGCCCGGAAACTGTGCCCGGTACTCCTGCCTGACAGGAATACAATATCTTCCGTTCCGCATTGTGATAAGGCTGTCCTGAAGCATGTCCCTTGTGGCGTCGTCCTTTATAAGCTTTGAAAGCTGTTGGTGAAGCTTGTCGTTTGTAAGACGTATATCCCGCCTGATTTTTTTTAAGGCAGGCGATGCATCGTCGGCAAATTCATTTTCGGAAAGGATGCATCTTTTTATTTCTGACGATATGTGGTTAAGTAGGACAAGCTGGTCAAATTTTTCCGTCAGGCTGTCATACAGCTTTTTTTCGCCTGTATCGTCAGGTGCAGATACGCTGCCGTCATTGTCGTGGGAGGTTCCCTTGTTTTTTGCAGTGAGTGCAGCGGTAAGGTCTGAGCCGTCCCCGTATTTTTTTACAGCTTCTGCTGTAGTAAGAACGGAGGCAACGTCAAGCAGCTCCTTTGCCGTAAGCAAGCCGTTTACTTCAAGCCGTTTTATGGAGGAGCCAATATCAAAGAGCCCGGTAAATGATATGCTGCCATGCATTTGTAATCTGCGCAGGGCATCCCTTGTTTCTGCCTGTAGTGCCTGTATGGCGTTGATATCCTTTTTCGGCTTCATCCGGTCGCAGCGCTTTTTTGCCATCGGCGAGGCTGCGTACTCTGTGAGCATGGCAAGTATTTTGTTATATTCAAGTATTCGTAGGCTTCGTTTATTCATGGTGTGATTTCCTTTTGAAACTTCGTTTTTTTGTTGGCGGGTCCCTGTGGAGCCTGCCAAGCTTCAAATTACAGTGCTAGAGGCACATTATTTTCTATATACATTTTATAGTATATTCATGAAAATATAAAGTAAAAGTTTACAAGAGGCTTTACGTATAAATCTTAATTTCTCTTGCGTTAATGGAAATATAATGGTATTTTGTTTAATATAAAGTTTTAAAGGGTTGGAGAGAAGAAATGAATTATATTAATGAGCTTCGTGATGGAGATATGATTTCTGAGGTATATCTTTGCAAATCAAAACAGGATTTAAAAACTAAGGCAGGAAAAAGCTATTATTCTCTGAAATTGCAGGATCAGTCGGGGATGATTGACGCAAAAATATGGGAGCTGAATAATGGCATATCCCATTTTGAGGCAATGGACTACATAAAGGTTGAGGCGCAGGTTACAACCTTTAATGGTGCGCTGCAATTAAATGTAAAGCGGGTGCGTGTGGCTGACGAGGGCGAATATGACCCTGCCGATTATATGCCGTGTACAAGTAAGAACATTGAGGAAATGTACAAGGAGCTGCTTCATATTGTTGAGAGCATAACGGAGCCGCATCTTAAAAAGCTGCTTTACATGTTTTTTGTGGAGGATAAGGAGCTTGCAGAAAAATTTAAAAAACATTCTGCGGCAAAAACAATTCATCACGGCTTTGTGGGAGGACTTTTAGAGCATTCATTATCTGTTGCCAAAATATGTGTTTTTTTGTCGGAGCATTATACGGTCTTAAACAGGGATTTGCTTGTGACGGCAGCACTTCTTCATGATATAGGAAAGCTTGAGGAGATTTCGCCGTTTCCTGAAAATGATTATACGGACGAGGGACAGCTTATCGGTCATATTGTGCTAGGCGCAATTATGGCAGGCAATAAAATCAAGGAGATACCGGGATTTCCCCAAACCCTTGCGGGGGAGCTTCAACACTGTATACTTGCACATCAAGGCGAGCTTGAATATGGTTCACCGAAAAAGCCTGAGATTATTGAGGCACTTGCACTTTCCTTTGTTGACAATATGGACGCTAAAATAGAGTCATTTATTGAGGTGCTTCAGGCAAACAAGGATAAGAGCGGCTGGCTTGGATATAATAAGTTATTTGAAGCAAACGTAAGAGTGACGGGCGAGTAAAAGTAATGATAAAAAATGATATTTACGAAATAACAATTGATGATATTGGAAATGACGGTGAGGGAATCGGACATGTGCTTGACCGACAAAACGGACGCAGCTTTGCAGTTTTTGTGAAAGATACCGTAATAGGGGATCGGGCACGCATCCGTATTGTAAAGGCGAAAAAGACATACGCTTACGGAAGGCTTGAGGAGCTTATTCAGCCGTCCCCCTATAGAATGGAAGCTGTCTGTGATAAGGCAAGGCGCTGTGGTGGCTGCAGCCTTATGCACATGTCCTACGAAAAGCAGCTTGAATACAAATGGAATAAGGTCAAGTCCTGCCTTGAAAGAATAGGGGGCATCAGCAATGCTGAAACGATTATGGAGCCTGTCTGTGGGATGGATGCTCCATATTTTTACAGGAATAAAATGCAGCTCCCCGTAGGGAGAGACAAGGACGGAAATATTGTCATCGGCTTTTATGCGGGCAGAACCCATGCCATCATCAACCTTGAAAAATGCTATATCGGGCATGAGGTGAATGATTATATTATCAGACATGTGAGAAAGTGGCTGGAGGATATAGACGGAAGGACAGGGATAGTATACAACGAAGAAAATCATACAGGTCTTGTGCGCCATATAATGACAAGGGTTGGCTTTGCAACAGGCGAGCTTATGGTTTGCCTTGTGATAAATGGGGATAGTATGCCAAAGGAATATGAGAATTCATTTGTGGATGCTGTTTGTGCAGCCGTTTCCGAGTACAATGATGCACAGGGGAAACAGGTTGAGCCTGCAAGTAAGGGAATGATAGATTGTGGCGAAGTGACAGAGCGTGATGCACAGGGGAAACAGGTCGAGCCTGCAAGTAAGGGAATGATAGATTGTGGAGAAGTGACAGGGCGTGATATGCAGGGGAAACAGATTCGGCTTGCCAGTGTGTGTATAAATATAAATAAAGAAAAGACGAATAAAATTTTAGGAGATAAATGCGTAACCCTTTATGGAAGGGATTATATTGAGGATTATATCGGCGATATTTTATTCAGAATTTCGCCCCTTTCCTTTTATCAGGTAAATCCTGTTCAGACAAAGGCAATCTATGACAAGGCAATAGAGTATGCCGGGCTTAAAGGCGATGAAACCGTGTGGGATATGTACTGTGGAATTGGAACCATATCACTTTCCCTTGCAAAAAAGGCGAAGAAGGTTTATGGCGTGGAAATTATCCCTGCGGCTATTTGTGATGCAAAAGAAAACGCAAGAATAAATCATATAAAAAATGTTGAATTTTTCTGTGGAAAAGCCGAGACGATTGTGCCTGAATTTTATCAGAAGACTGGCGGCAGTGATGGAAAGCATCCTGACGTTATCGTTGTTGACCCACCGAGAAAGGGCTGTGACGCCGTTCTTTTAGATACGATAGTGTCCATGGCTCCTGACCGTCTTGTATATGTAAGCTGTGACCCTGCAACCCTTGCAAGGGATGTGAAGCTGCTTTCGGATATGGGTTATGGGCTGAGGAAGGCGACGGTATTTGATGCCTTTTGTCAGAGCGGGCATGTGGAGACGGTAGTGCTTTTGTCTCGCAAATTACCAAATAGTCATATCTGTTCAGACTGCTTATACATATGAAAATGAAGCGGATATGTTAAATGTTGTTTTGATTAAACAGGGGAAGAAAAAGAACGAATGGAATTGCTGCGGCAATTGGCAGTACAACAGTTGAGAACATTGGAAACAGTAAGCCTAAATAATTTGCCGAAATTAGGAATGGAAATGTAGAAGAAAATCTGGAAATGAAGATATACCTATAGGAGTGGATGGATTATATTTAGGCTTCATTGATACATTTTGCAATGATTTAATATGTGAAAGAAGGGAAAAAATGAAAACATTGCGTGCGAAAGGTGCTTTAATATTAAATTTGGCATTCTCCGGGGTACCGGGTGTTATAATAATTCTTTTAGGCATAAATGCTTTTTGTGAAGGGCATATAGATGAGGGGATATGGTTTGTATTTGTTTCAATTTTGTTTATTTTATTTGGGCTTTTTGCAGGCTTAAGAATTTATTGCACCCATTGGATTCAATATGGAGATGGCAAAATTGTCATAAGGCGTGTCAGCAAAGACCGTATAAATGGCAGACCCGTAGGAAAATGGAAAAACAGAGAAGATACATTTTTACTTGAGGAAATAGATACATATGGGTTGTCATGGCAGGTTTTAGGCTATTATGTGGAATATCATCGCAGCAGTGGCGGTTCTCTTACAACGGAGTATTTTTTTCAGTTGAAAAATGGGAAAAAAATCGGGTATGAGATTGTATATTATACACGCAAAGAGGAAGCTGAGTTTTTGCGTTACATATATGAAAAAACAGGAATTGAATTTCAGAAATAGGTATCAGATTTATATTAGATGAAAGGGCTGCATAATTTGCCCCAAAGGTATAATCTATATTAGAAAAACGTCAATAACGGCAAAAATATTAGATGGAGAATGCTATGGAAATAAAAAGGGACGTATATCTTGACCGGCTTATTGTTAGAAAACACAATGGTTTTATTAAGGTTATTACAGGAATCCGAAGAAGTGGGAAATCTTATCTGTTGAATACATTGTTTTACAATCATCTGGCAGCAGAAAATACATCGGTACTCCTTATAAGATTTACTTTGAGGATGTGGGACTTCGTAATGCCTGTCTGTCCTTTAGACAGATTGAGGGAACTCATATCATGGAAAATATCATTTATAAAGAACTCAGATACAGAGGCTATCAGGTTGATGTGGGAACTGTTGAATCACGAGAGAAGGATGATGCTGGAAAAGAAATACGCGTGCAGAGAGAAATTGATTTTATAGCTTCATTGGGAAGTAAAAAATATTATATCCAGTCTGCATATGCGATTCCGAATCAGGAGAAATATGAACAGGAAACAAAGCCATTTGAGCGTACGATGGATTCTTTCAAAAAAATAATCATTGTTGAAAAGAGCATGAAGCCGCGTTATGATGAAAATGGGTACTTAATGATGGGCATGAAAGAATTTTTGCTTGATGCAGATAGCTTGCTTATTTGATATGGCTATTTTAATTTACACTTAAAAAGAGCTGAAATATATTTGTGAGAAAATGCCATATGTGGCAAAAAAATCACGGAGCGTATTTGAAGTAAAAGAGGATG
>JAMPEW010000015.1 GCA_023664775.1 Clostridium sp.
GATAATAGTCTGGTACGAATCAAGGAAGTGTGGATAATTATGCGGAAACTCAAGAGTATGAATTATGTTGAATAAATATGCGATTTAGGTTATACTTGTAGAAGTCCCTTGTGGCTGAAAGGAGATTTGGCTGTAAATGAAATTCAGACCTTGCATCGATATTCATAACGGCACCGTGAAACAGATTGTTGGGGGAAGCCTCAAGGACGATAGGGATAGCGCCGAGGAAAATTATGTTTCGGAATTAGGGGCTGATTTTTACGCTGATATGTACAAAAAAAGTGGTATCAGCGGTGGTCACATTATTATTCTGAACCATAAGGACAGCAAGTTTTATGAGGCTGATATAGAACAGGCAAAAAAAGCACTTAGGGCTTACCCAAGAGGGTTTCAGATTGGGGGCGGCATAAATGCAGAAAATGCCGAAGGCTTCCTTGATATGGGGGCGTCCCATGTCATAGTAACCTCCTATGCTTTTAAGGATGGAAGGATTCACTTTGAAAACCTTGAAGGGCTTGTAAGGGCAGTCGGCAGGGAACGGCTTGTGCTTGATTTAAGCTGTAGAAAAAGGGACGGAAGCTATTACATAGTAACCAACAGGTGGCAGAGCTTTACGGAAACAGTGATAGATAATCATACCCTTGACATGCTTTCGGAGTTTTGTGATGAATACCTGATACATGCGGTTGACGTTGAGGGGAAAGCATCAGGCATAGAAAAGGAGCTTGTGGCATGCTTGGGAGAATGGGGAAGAAAGCCCATTACCTATGCAGGAGGAGTTGGTTCCTTTGATGATTTGGACTGCTTGAAGCATCTTGGACTTGGAAGGCTTGACGTAACGATAGGAAGTGCACTTGACATATTTGGCGGCAGTATGTCGTACAAGGATGTTTTAGATTATTTTAAAAAAGAAAATTAAGGAGAGGAGTTTAAACATATGAGACGATTTAAGAAAACGCTTGCAGTTATTACTGCATTTGCCATGACGCTTGCGTTTGCGGGATGCGAAAAGAACACGGGAAACGACACGCAAACGGAAACAAGCGCAACATCGGGAGATGCAGAGCAGGTAAGCACGCAGGCAGCTTTGGAGGATGACGGTGACTGGCCTACTACGGAGGCGGAGGTTGCAGAGAGCGACAAGTTTGTCATTGTGGAGGGCGCTGACATTATTGGTATCAATTTTGATGATAATGACCTTCACGGATTTTTGACATACACCAATGGAGGTAAGTACACACTTTCCGCAGTTGACGGTGAGATGGTGGCAGCAATAGATCGTCAGGGTGCTGTGGAGCATGGATGCCAGCTTTATTTCGATGGCTTTACAATGGCAAAAGGCTGTGAGTATACCTTATCCTTTGACGCTTATTCCACTGTTGATAGAACTGTGGAGTGGCGTGTACAGATAAACGGTGGTGATTATCACGCATATTCAAGTGAAAAGGTAGCGCTTACATCTGAGAAACAGACGATTACAAAAACCTTTGTTATGGAAGAAAGTTCAGACCCGGCGCCAAGATTTGTGATAAATATGGGCGACTTCGAGGGCGACGGAGATTTAGGAGCCCATGAGATACATTTTGACAATATATCACTCATAGTAAGCGACAGCTCAAATTCTGAGGTGATAAGTGGTGTGCCGACGCCTAATAAAGTAAAAGTAAATCAGATTGGATATAAGCCTAATGATGTAAAAACGGTTCTCACTACATCCTCGGATGATGAGAAGTTTAAAATCGTTGATGCTAAAACAGAGGAAACTGTTTACATTGGACAGTACGGTGAATTAGGATACGATGGAGCCTTAGGCGACAATACAAAGCTTGGAGATTTTTCGGATTTCAAGACTCCGGGAAGGTATAAAATACTTTCAAGTCCTTCGGGATATTCCTATGAATTTTCCATAGGTGATAATTTGTATGATGATGTGTATAAGGACGTTGTGCTTATGCTGTATAATCAGAGGTGTGGAAGCGTGCTTGACGTGAGTATATCGGGTGATTTCGCCCATGATGCCTGTCATACGGGTGAGGCAGTTATCTATGGCAGTGAAGGAAGCGGTACGGTAGATGTGTCAGGTGGATGGCATGATGCAGGCGATTATGGTAGATACGTTGTCCCTGGTGCAAAGACGGTTCAGGATTTGTTCCTTGCATATGAGGACTATAATCAGACTGCTGATGATATAGGAATTGTTGAAAGTGGAAATGGAGTTCCTGATTTGCTGGACGAAGCAAAATATGAGCTTGACTGGATGCTCAAGATGCAGGACGAGGCAACAGGAGGCGTGTACCATAAGGTAACGGCGCTTGTGTTCCCTGAAACTGTGCTTGCCGTTGACGAGACGGACCAAATGGTGCTTGCGCCGATTTCTTATACGGCTACGGCAGATTTTGCCGCTGTTATGGCAAAGGCTTCCGTTTTATATAAAGATATAGACGCTGAATTTGCAGGTAAGTGTCTTGAGGCAGCCAAGAAAGCGTTTGCGTTTCTTGAGGCAAATGAAACGATGATGGGATATAGAAATCCATCCGATATTGTAACGGGAGAATATGGGGATAATCTGCTGGATGATGAGCTGCTTTGGGCTGCATCGGAGCTTTACATAGCTACAGGTGACAAGCAGTATGAAGCTGTCATAAAGGAGATTATGGATGCATTTTACAGCAGAGGCTTAGGATGGGCTGGTATAGGAACCTATGCCGTTTACGACCTTGCAAAGGCTGAAAATATAGATGCTCAGATAAAACAGACTGCAAAGGATGAGGTTATCTATCAGGCGGATGAGCTTGTAAGGAAATGTGAGAAAAGCAGCCTGTTTATGGCACTCGGAGATACTTATCCTTGGGGCAGCAACATGAGTGTTGCCAACAATGGAATGATACTGCTTATGGCAGCAAACCTTACAGGTGACGGCAGCTATCAGGAGTATGCACAAAGACATAGGGATTATATTTTCGGCGTTAATGGAACAGCATACTGTTATGTAACGGGATATGGCACCCTGTCACCTGACAGCACGCACCACAGACCGTCACAGGCGCTTGGAAAAACAATGCCGGGTATGCTTGTAGGCGGACCTGACAATAATCTTGAGGATCCTTATGCTACCGCAGTGCTTTATGGCCAGCCGGGAGCATGTGCATATGTGGATAATTCACAGAGCTTCTCATGTAATGAGATAACAATATATTGGAATTCTCCACTGATATATCTCTTGACCGGACTAAAATAACACTTGGAGAAAAAAATGCTTGAATTTATAAAAAAGTGTCTTTTAAACGATAAGCTTAGGTATCTTATCGCAGGCGGATGTACGACGTTTGTAAATTTAATAAGCTTCTTTCTGCTCAGGGTATTTACTGATATAGAAAGAAATATATGCAATGTTATAGCCATATGTATGGCTATAACATTTGCCTATTTTGCTAACAGATTTTTTGTGTTCCGCAGCAGGACAAAAGGAATATGGGGCATACTGCGTGAGGTAGTAAGCTTTGTAGCACTTCGGATTGTGTCCATGGCTGTGGAGATTTTAGGGTTTGCAATTTTATGTGACAGCTTCAGGCTGAATGAGCTTGTATCTAAAATTTTTGTACAGGTCATCGTTCTCGTTTTAAATTACAGTTTCAGTAAATTTTTTGTATTTAAAAAGACAAAGAGAACCGTAAAGGAATTTTTTGCTGACAATTTCTGTTATATTCTATCGGGCGGGATTGTTTTTTGTGTCATGCTTGTCGTTATCATAGCGCAAAAAATAGCACCCTTCGGAAATCGGTCGTTGTCCATCGTTGACAGCCTGCACCAGTATCTGCCGTTCTTTTCGGAATACAGGGACAAGCTGCTGCACGAGGGGAGTCTTTTTTATACATGGAATGTTGCCCTTGGCTCAAATTTTATGTCCCTTAGCGCATACTATCTTGCAAGTCCCTTTAACCTGATTTTCCTGCTTTTGGGAAAAGAGGGGATAGCAGCAGGCTTTACGGTTATAGCAGTTGCAAAAATCGTTTTATGCGCTGTCACCATGACGCATTTTTTAAGCTATAAGGATGGAATAAAATCAAGAGGCATACACATAATTGCAATTTCTGTTGCATACGCACTCTCCAATTATGTGGTAGGATATTATTGGAATGTGATGTGGCTTGACTGTATTTTCATATTTCCTCTTATTATGCTGGGCTTTAAACGGCTTATGGAACAGGGCGACCCGAAAATGTATGCCTTGTCATTATTTTATGCACTGTATTGTAATTATTATATAGGCTTTATCATCTGCATCTTTTTGGTGATATGGTTTTTTGCATACAATCATAAGAAAGTTAAAAAATTTTTTGTGGATGGTCTTAAATTTGCGCTATACTCACTGATTGCTGGGGGTATGGCGGCATTTATGCTCATACCGGCATACAAGGGGATTATGCTTACCGCCTCGGCAGGCAAAAAATTTCCGGAATGGAAGCTTTACGGCAGTTGGTTTGCGCTTTTGAAGCAGCACCTTTTTATGACGATGCCGATTACAAATCAGACCTTTGACGGAGGCGTCAATTTATATTGTGGAATGTTGGCTGTGGTTGCATTTTTTCTGTATGTGCTGTCACGCAAAATAAAGCTGACTGACAAAATAAGGAATGTGGCAGTGCTTACGGTGCTTATGGTAAGCTTTAACTCGGTGCCGTTAAATTTCATATGGCATGGCTTCCACGATCAGTATGGTATTCCAAACAGATTTTCATTTTTGTATATTTTTGTAATTTTGGTTATGACATATGATGTGCTGAAGCGTACAAAAGCGATAAAGGTTTTTCAGGTTGTACTGTCGGGTATGCTTGCGGCAGGCTTTGTCATCTTATGTAATTACAAGGCTGGCGTTTCAACAAAAATATTTGTAGCGTCTCTTATCGCAGTTGTCATATATTTCGTGGCGTGCCTGCTTCGGGCTGCGAATGTGTATAAGGGAAGAATGTTCCATGTTATTTTAACAGGTATCTTGATGGTGGAACTCTGCGTTAATTCAATTATGGGCTTTTTCGACAATGGTTATGCTGATTATGAGGGGAAATACAGCACTACATCTGCCGTGGAGGCGGCAAACAGAAGGATAGATGAGCTGGAGGAAGAACGGGACTCAGGCTTTTACAGACGTGAGCTTATGGATTCCACTGTGCTTGATGAGGTATCATGGCATAACATGAAGTCAATCGGCGTGTTTTGTTCCACTGTGCTTGGAGAGATGACAACGCTTATGGGAAGACTCGGCTTTTACACTGGGGCAAATGAGTTTCTGTATATGGGAGCAACGCCGTTTACCAACTCCATATTTAATGTAAAATACCTGCTGCATCGGGAGGGAGACTTAAATAATTTTGATTTTGACTATGTAGATACCGTAAATACTGTGGGAATTTATGAAAATCCGTACCCGCTTTCAATTGGATTTGCAGTAGATGACAGTGTAAAAGATTGGAGCAGGAATAATTCGCTTCCGATTAACAACCAAAATACGCTTGCAAATGCAATGACAGGCTATGGGGGATTTTTTGACAGCGTGGTTCCTGATTTTGTTGTAAGCAGTGATACATGTGATGTCAGCGTAAATGGAAATGTAATCACCTATACGCCCAAGCAATCAGGAAAAAATGGGTTTATGGTTTCATTTTTTATTGAAAAGGATGGAGACTACTATATAAATTGCAGGGGAAATTATGTGACAAAAATCCGTTTCTACATCAACGGTGAGGAGTATGCATACGACAGATACCAAATACAACTGTTCCATTTAGGGGAGCTTTCGGCGGGAGATTACATTTCCGTGGAATACTGCTTTGACAGCGTTAAGGCAGAAGAAAATACCGCTTCCGTTTATATGGGGGATTTTGACAGGGAAGCTTACGAACGGGTTTATTATGCCCTGTCTGAAAATATGCTTTCCGTGACCTCCTTCGAGGATGGGTATGTAAAGGGAACCATAAATATGCCGGAGAACAAAACCTTATTTACCTCCATACCCTATGATGAGGGCTGGAGCGTGTATGTAGATGGAGAGCAGGCAGAGTATTACGCCTTGGGTGGTGCATTAATCGGCATTGACCTATCTTCGGGTGCGCATGAAATTGAGATGATATATACACCGCAGGGGCTTTATATCGGCATATACATTTCCCTGTGGTCATGGATTTTGCTTGTTGCCATTGTGATTGCAAAGCAGAAAAAGAAAAAAATAAAGGAAGATAAAAAAGAAGAAAAAACAGATGAAATTAACATGAATGACATTGACCGAAGCTTAAATCTATAGTAAAATATTTAGTATGTATCTGGTTTGTTAGGACAAAAATTATGGAATAGGGGTGTATGAATCGATGGAAAAATTAAAGAAAATGGGCTGGCAGAAGCTTCTCATTATCTCTGCGGTTATAGAGGTAGTGCTGGGAATTGTTTTTGGGCTGATATTTAAGGCGCCACTTGCGGGGATTATTACGGGCGTGCTTGCCGCCGGTATAACGGCATTTATCATATTTGTGCTGTGCGGCGACGAGGTACAGGGCCACTCAAAAAGCGACAAATATAAAAAGCTGTTTATGAACCTGCCTATCGGTTTTGCGCAGGCTAAGATTATTACAGACTCCGTTGGCAATACAAGTGGATTTTGTATACAGGATGCAAATGAAAAATTCGGAAATTACTTTAACCTTGACCAGTCAGATTATGAAGGAAAAATACTTGGAGAGAGCAAGATAGATGTATTGCAGGATATAAATGCATGGTTTATGGCATACAACACTTCGGGCACCAAGCAGGGCGATTTCATGGATGTTGAGATTACCATGGAGAAGCTTGGCAAGGTGTTTAACACCCTAATGTACAAATCAGAAAATGATTACATAAACATGGTTGTCATTGATGTCACCCAGCAAAAGGAGGTTGAGAATAAGCTTTCCTTGGCGATTGAGGATGCAAATGCAGCCTACAAGACGCAGGCAGAGTTCCTTGCAAACATGAGCCACGAAATCAGAACCCCTATCAATGGTATTCTCGGTATGCTTCAGCTTACGCTTATGGCAGAGGATTTGCAGGCAGATTACAGGGATAATCTTCTCACTGCAAAGAATTGTGCAGATACGCTTCTCAGGCTTATCAATGACATATTGGATATCAGCAAGCTTGAAGCAGGCAAATATAACCTGAAGGAAGAAATATTTGATATAAAGAGCGCCATAGAGGAAACCGTGGCTGCACAGGTTCCAATTGCTACAAATAAGGGACTTGCACTTGACTGTGCATTTGGAAATAACATTCCGAAGCTTGTTAAGGGCGACGGACAGAGAATACAGCAGATACTCAATTGTCTCCTCTCGAATGCCTTGAAGTTTACGCCTGAGGGCAGCGTAAGGGTTAAGATTGCGGCAATCGACACAGGCACGGATTCCATCAATATAAGAATTGCAGTAGCTGACTCAGGTATCGGTATATCCGAAAAGAACATGGATAAGCTTTTCATAAGGTTTTCACAGGTAGATGCCTCCGATACCAGAAAGTTTGGTGGTTCGGGTCTTGGTCTTGTTATCTCTAAGCAGATATGTGAGCTTATGGGTGGTACGATTACCGTACAGAGTAAGGAGGGCATTGGTTCAACCTTTATTGCCGAGATACCACTCAAGGTTGTAAAGGCAGCCGAGGTTGAGGCAGAGAAGGGCGAAGAAAAGAAGGACGATGCAGCGCTGTTCTCCATCAACGCACACAGCAAGGCGAGAATCCTTGTTGCAGAGGATGAGCCGGTTAATCAGCAGGTTATCGGAAAGCTTCTCGGTATGGCAGGCTTCTCCTACGACATAGCAGAAAATGGCGAGAAAGCTATAGAGCTGTTCAAGCAGAAGGATTATGATGCAGCACTCTTTGACGTGCAGATGCCGGTTATGGACGGCATAACCGCAACACAGGAGATAAGGGAGATAGAACGTAAGGAGCATAAAAAGAGGCTTCCTATCATAGCCGTAACGGCGAGAGCCATGTTTGGTGATAAGGAGCGTATCCTTGAGAACAAGCTTGATGATTACATTGCAAAGCCATACAACCTAAATACAGTTGTTGAAACCTTGAATAAGTACATAGATAAGAAAGACTAGAAATTTAACTGTCCCTAAAGCGAGTGGGTTTTAGGGACAGTTTTATTAAAAATATATTTTTTAGTAGAAATTAATGCGTAAAGTGGTTAAAATATCAAGAGAAGTGGGATGTTATCCCATATATTGATGTGTTTTAATGGTCTGATATATGTTTAATGGGAAGGAGTGTATATTATGGCTGAAACAAAAAAAACAAACCAGTTGCCATATAGAACTTCTTTTGGTGTGTATAAAAGTAATGTATGTCATTTGGTTAAGGATAAGGGGGATTTGCTTTTTATTTTAGATATTTTAAAAAGTAATGAAATTCGCAAACTTTATGATTTAGCTTGGTATCCAGAAGCATTTTATTTGTTGGCTATGTTGGATTATTTATCCCGCCAAAACAACGTACCAATTTGTACAAATTATGATGACATTCGATGCAGGAAATTAGAAGAACCTATATACCCCGTTGGAGCAATTATTTTAGATACAGCGATGCATACAACTTTGAATGTAGAAAAAGCAGTTAAAAATGCAATTCCTGAATTTGCAAGGTTTAACATTATTGAATGTGAGGTAAGAGATGTTGTTTGATAGCACGAATGGATTTAGAAAAGGTGATATAGATTTTTATTTGCAAAAAATAGGTAAGGAATTTCGTAAATTAAATGGTAATAAAATGCCGGCTGAAATTATTTTAATTGGTGGTGCTTCGATTTTGGTCAACTATGGTTTTCGGGATAACACTTATGACTTTGATGCTATTATAAAAGCTTCTTCTGTGATGAAAGAAGCCATAAATCATGTTGGTGATGAATTAGGATTACCTAATGGTTGGTTTAACTCGGATTTTACAAGGACAAAGTCGTATTCCCCTAAATTAAGTCAATATTCCGATTATTACAAAACATTTTCAAATATTTTATCTGTTCGCACTATTTCAAGAGAGTATTTAGTAGCAATGAAACTGATGTCATTTAGGCAGTACAAAAATGACTTATCAGATATTATTGGAATTCTTTGGGAACAACAAAATAATGGCAAACCGATTACTTTTGGCGATATTGATAGAGCTGTATATAATTTATATGGAGGTTGGGAGTCTTTGCCGAGAGATGCTATGCCTCAAATTGAAGAAATCCTAAATAATGATGATTTGGAAAATCTTTATCATGTATATCGTGATAATGAAATAAAAACAAAACAAGCATTAATTGATTTTGAAACAGAATACCATGGCGTTTTAACAGAAGAAAACATTGGAGATATTATTAAGGAATTAGAGAACAAAATTAATGATACTCAAGAACAATATGATTATAATGATGAAATTAAATTATAGATTAACCATAGAGCCTGCGTGAGAGTAAAAGGAGCACAGGTTATAAAGAAAGGGGGCTGCCACAAGTGGCAGCCCCCTCTTGTTATTTTGTTAATAGGAAACCTAGCATCCTATTATGTTTTTATTCTACAGTGCATCAACAAGCTTCTTGATAGCTGCAAGCGCCTCATCAGGGAGCTTATCATAGCCCTCTTTCTTAGTGGCAAAGCCTTCAACAGCATCTACACGGTTCTGCATAGCAGCCTTGAGTGCTTTTCTGTACTCAGGGTCATCAAGATTTGGCTTAAAGTCAGCAGTCTTGCCATCCCAGTCATACATAATCTCAATATCATCAAATGGACCCCACTTCTCAAAGGAAGCCCTGCCCTCAACGATTGTCTCAAGTATTCCCAGCGTATCAGCAGGCTTACACTTTGTTCCCATGAAATCACCTGTGTTTACAATGTAGCAGTCTACGTTTTTCTCCTCAACAAGCTTCTTGAACTTAACATAGTCATTTACAAGAGGATAAGTTCTGAATGGGTTTGCGTAAGGAACGATACGAAGCGCATTCATATCAGTGCCTGCTGCAACACGTTCAGCAGTTGAAGTCTTAGTAGCAAGGGTAGCACCCATAACAGATGCAAGAGCAGCACCCTTAAGCTTAACTACAGGTGGAATTGTAGGGTCTTTCATAATCCAAAAGATTGCATTTACAGGTGCATCAATCTTGTCCACACGGTTTGGTGACCAAAGCTTAGATTTGATTGCACGTCCGTTACCATTTCTGATGTCCTCAGTAACGAGCTGGATTTTTCCATCCTCGTCCATTGTTGCGGAGCAGTTCTGAACAGTAAGTAAGTATTGATTGTCAGGACAGCCTGTAGGATAGTCGGCAGTCTTGTCAAAGTAGGTTGGCTCAAGTGCAACGGAAGCACATGTATCTGAGTTGATAATGAAAGCATCATCATGGAGAACCTTGATACCGCCAAATGCATCGTATTTTCCATTATGCTTTGCATGGGTAAGTGTTGACTTACCTGAGCCTGAAAGTCCGTAAACGGAAGCAACGAATTTCTTGCCGCCTTCAAGCGAGTATTCCTTCTGTCCACCGTGGCAGGAAGCGTAGCCGTTTCTGTTTGCAAGCGCCCAAGCCATTGTAAGAGTACCCTTCTTGTGCTCGCCAAAATACTTCATGCCAAGGATTGCTGCGCAGTTTTGGTTCGTATCGAAGTAGCAGAGTGTAAGAGGGTCGCTTAAGCAGCTATAATCAACGTCAGGACTCTCTGTAGGTGCCCACTGTGGGTCAGAGAAAATATAAATATCCGGCTCCTTGCCGTCACCGATAGGCTTTGACTCCTTGTACATCTTAACATATTCGTCTGACATGTACTGGAAGTTGAGCATCCAGTTGTAGAGGAGGTTTTCCTCTCCCTCAGGAATAAGAAGATGAGCCTTAGCCATAAATTCAGGGTCAAGACCTACAAAGCAGGTAGCATGATAGAGCTTCTTAAAACGTGTTTTGTATATGGCATCCATAACAACCTTATCAAGCTTTGCAGCGTCTACGCCCGGCTCGCCCTTAATACGGCGTGCTGCTGCATAACGCCCTGTAACTGCACCGTCATTAAATAATAAAACCTTTGCGTCAGCATCAAGCCCGAACTCCTCGCCTCTGTAAACAGGCATATCCGTTACGATGGTACCAGGGGAATTCTTAGCAAGATTGTAAGCTTCCTTTAAGGTATTTACCTTTACTACGTTATTTCCATAGTAAGCTGCTTCAATGATGGCACGGGTGTTGGTTACTGCTTCACCGGTTTTTGGGAAACCAACCTTGCCTGCGCCAATTTCGTCAAGTTTGTAGTTTGCTTTTGTTGACATTTCTTTTCCTCCTATAAATAAATTTAATTATTAATTATATCAAAAATTAACCAATATAAGTATATAAGCAAGTTAAAAATAAGTCAATAGTACTATTTATTTTACTGCATCAATATACTTCTGTACCTTTTGCTCCACAAATTTAAACTGACATGGACCTGCATCAAGTACAACCTGATGGAAAACCCGTTCATTGAATTTGCCGCCAAGCTGATCCTCAGCCATGTCCCTTAATCGTTCAAATTCAAGCCAGCCTGTGCAGTACATTTGGTAGTTTGCAGGCTCTGCAATGACATAGTCAAAAATATCTTGGGCAACGCTTCCGTCAAAGCCTGCCTGCGTGAGATAGCTTGCTGTTTCCTCCACGGTCCAGCCCTCGTAGTTTACGCCGATTTCAATACGTGCAGAAACAAGAATGTTTAACTGGCTGTTTATCCGTTCCATGTCGGCAAAGCATTTTTTGCTGTAGCCATCATAGTAATCAAAGGATTTATATTCTACATAGGTTGCCCAGCCCTCCTGATAACCATTAAAGTTAAGAAGCGTCCGTAAAGGATTCGGGTCATTTGAAAGGAAATAAACAAACTGGTACATATGTCCCGGAACACCCTCATGTGCAAGCGTACTCCAAAGGGAACCTGCGCCTTCGCTTTCCATGTTTGTGTGAATGACATTATCCTCATATGCATCAAGCGGAGGGGTCATATAAAATGCAGGGCTTACCATATCTACAAGTGATTCATGAACAGGTGATATGGTAAAGTCGATTTCAGGTATTTCAGGGAAACGGTCCTCAAATGCCTCCTCGAAATAAATAATGGTAGACTTCGGGTCTATGTCGCTATAAAAATTCTCATACTCATCAAAGTAAGCCATATAGTCGTCGGAATTTAACATTGCGAGCGAGATAAGCTCATCCATGACAGTATCGATTTCACTGTCTAATTGTGCGATGACCTCCTCAGGGGTAAGCTCTGTTCCAACCTTTGATTTTAACAGATAGATGTAGTAATCCTTTCCACCAGCAAGATGTGAAAGACCTAATTCGTTTTTGCAGGTCGAACGAAGCTCATTAAATGTGTCTATTACCTTCTCATAGGTTGGTATTACTTGGTTGATAACTGCGTCATGGTTTGCCTGCTTGTAGCTTTCTATCTCCTCAGGGGTAATACCCTCCACATCACCAATTCTTGCATTAAAGGTTTCTATGAGAAGATTTTTTTCAGGGTCTGCGATAAATTCGTTGCACTGTCTTATTACCTCGTCGGCTGAGTTTTGTGCCATGAAAAAGCCTTTATCTGATTTGTCCCGCTCAAAGCTGAGCCAGCTCTCAAAATAGTCAGGCATAAGCTCAAGCAGCGCAATGTAGTCCTCAACGTCCTCCTTGTCATAAAACTTATATTCTGACATGGTAATCGGAAGGTTGACATGTAAACCGCTTGTGTAGGCAAAAGGCTCGTAAAGGTATGGATTATTATATGAAAGCAGGTCGGTTTCCAGTGAATCCAAAAGTATGTCGTAGGTGAATTTCTGGTCGGTTGTCAAAAGCTCATAGTTGTAAGCCTTAAGCTCGGAAATTGCGTCCATGGTTTCCTTTTTTGCCTCATTAAATGTGGCTTCTCCGGTATAGCCGTCACCGTAGGTAACCTCATCCATCTCAATCCCTATTTTTTCAGGATATGCAAGAGAATAATGCAGGCTTACCGTATCGCTTACGACGGATTCCCGATAGCTTTCATCAAGGTATTCGTCAAATTTTTTCTGCTCCTCTACAGCCTCAGATGAGGTTGGGTCATCCTTTGCCTCCGTATACTCCGTTACGGACATTGCGGGATCTGTGGCAGTTGAAAGAACTGAAGTGCTATCTTCTGTGGAAATGACTGCTTCAGTTGTGGTTTCCACCTCTGCCGTGTCTTTTTTTTCGCATCCGAAAATTGAAAAAGACAGCATAGCAGCCATAAACATGGCTAATATGGATTTTCTTTTAATATGCAATTTTTTTTCCTCCTGATTATTTCCTATTGGGACTGTCGCAATTAGGACTTGTTCTCTTAGCAGCGATGCATTTTTAACAAAGAAAAGCGGAAGTCAAGTAACACGTTGGAGCGTTCTTTGTTTAAAATGCATTATAAAAGAGAATTAAATCCTTATTGCGACAGCCCCATCAATCAATAGTATATACATTATAGGCAAAAAAATCAAATATTATAAAATGACAAATTGTCACAATAAGTAGAAAATACGGAGAATTTATCTGACGATAGAGGAATGTGTTAAGGATATAAAGATGATAAAGTAAAGGATAAGGTAAAATTGAAAGGAGGCGTAATGCTTTATGGAGAGCTTTATGATAAAAGACGCTACAAAAAAGCTTGGGATTGAAGCACATGTTTTAAGATATTGGGAGGAGGAGCTGGGACTTGAAATTAAGAGAAACAGCATGGGACACAGATACTATGATGAAAAGGATATCAGAATGTTCGGGGAGATAAAAAGGCTCCGCAATGAGGGCATTTCCTTAAAGGAAATACGGGCAAGCATAGAACGGATGAAGGTGAAGGGAGGAAAGGAAGAAGATGCTGAGAAGATAAATGGAGAGCAGGCAGGGGACACAGAAGAAATAAGAGATACAAGTGGAATAAAGGCAGCGAATGAAATTGAGGAAAAGGAAAACGGACAGGCAGTTAAGGGCAGCAGTGAAATATGCGTTATCCATAAATCCGAACTGGAGGGTGAGACTGACAAGGACAAGAAGGAAAAGGATAATATTGTAGATTTTAAATCTGCGCAGATGCAGACGCTTATGAATAAAATTGTGGCAAATGCATTCAGGGAAAATAAAAGCATGCTTACAAATGCAATCAAGTCCGAGATAACGGAGGATGTGATGAAGCAGATGGACGTTATTATCAGGGAAAAGGAGGAGAGAGAGGAGGCAAGGTTCAGAAAGCTTGATGAGAGCCTCCGTCAGATACAGAGGGCAAATGAGGAGGTCGCAGCCACAAGGACAAAGAGAAGATTTGGAAGGAAAAGGTATTAAATGATTGAAAATGTAGGATAAATTGGGTATACTAGAGGACGTAATTTTATTTTTACATATTTCTTAAAATGGTGGTAATTAAATGAAGCTTGAGGTACTTTATGAGGATGACGTCATGATAGCCTGTGTCAAGCCTGCAGGTGTTCCTGCGCAGAGTGACAAATCAAATGATGAGGATATGGTGACCGTCATAAAAAATTATTTATATGATAAGGGCGATACGGATGGGGAGCCTTACGCAGCACCCATACACCGCCTTGACCGACCCGTAGGGGGTGTTATGATTTTTGCAAAAACACCCGAGGCTGCGGCTTCCCTAAGTGCGCAGGTAACGGACGGCACTATGGTTAAGTTTTATCAGGCAATTGTAACGGGGGCGCTTCCCGATGAGGCGGGGGAGATGAAGGACTATCTTGTGCGGGACCCTAAAACGAATACCTCTAAGGTTGCAAAAAAAGGGGATAAGGGCGCAAAGGCTGCTAAGCTTTATTACGAGGTGCTTGACGAGATGGAGACTGACGAGGGCATTTTGTCATACATACTGATAGAGCTTGAAACGGGCAGGCATCACCAAATCAGGGTGCAGCTTGCATCAAGAGGCTTCGGAATATGGGGCGATACAAAGTACAACCCTAAATTTGCAGGGAAGAAGGGCAAGGACATAGGACTTTACTCGTCAAGAATAGAGCTTGCGCATCCTGTTACAGGGGAGCACATGGTTTTCAAGAGCGAGCCTTGTGGCGGGGCATTTGATAGTATAGAATTGGATGAATTTTAAATTAGATGATAAACGAGGAGAAAAAAATGGCGAAGGACAAAAAATTAGTGGAACAAATTACATCAATGTCGGAGGACTTTGCACAGTGGTATACGGACGTTGTTTTAAAGGCAGAGCTTATCGACTATACAAGCGTAAAGGGCTGCATGGTGCTGAAGCCGGCAGGCTATGCAATATGGGAGCTGATTCAGAGACAGCTCGACGACAGGTTTAAGGAGACGGGCGTTGAAAATGTGTATCTTCCGATGTTCATTCCTGAAAGCCTGCTGCAAAAGGAAAAGGATCATGTTGAGGGCTTTGCGCCTGAGGTCGCATGGGTAACGCATGGAGGACTCAATCCGTTACAGGAAAGAATTTGTGTAAGACCTACATCAGAGACATTATTCTGCGATTTCTACAGCAAGGAGGTAGAGTCCTACAGGGATTTGCCTAAGGTTTACAATCAGTGGTGCTCCGTTGTCAGATGGGAGAAGGAGACAAGACCGTTCCTCCGTTCAAGAGAGTTTTTATGGCAGGAGGGACATACGGCGCACGCAACAGCCGAGGAGGCAGAGGAAAGAACAATACAAATGCTGAATGTCTATGCTGATTTTTGTGAGCAGGTGCTTGCAATCCCTGTGATTAAAGGAAGAAAGACGGACAAGGAAAAATTTGCAGGCGCTGAGGCTACCTATACAATAGAAGCGCTTATGCATGATGGAAAGGCGCTCCAATCAGGCACAAGCCATAATTTTGGGGACGGCTTTGCAAGGGCATTTAACATTCAGTATACGGATAAGGACAATAAGCTTCAGTATGTGCATCAGACCTCATGGGGCATGTCCACAAGATTGATTGGCGGTATCATCATGGTGCATGGAGATGACAGTGGACTTGTGCTTCCTCCAAGAATTGCGCCTGTGCAGGTTATGATAGTGCCTATCATGCAGAAAAAGGAGGGTGTTCTTGAAAAGGCGCAGGAGCTCATGAAAATGCTTTCTAAATCGTGCAGGGTTAAGGTGGACGCTACCGACAAAAATCCGGGGTATAAATTTGCAGAGCAGGAAATGCGTGGAATACCGCTTCGTGTTGAGGTTGGACCAAAGGACATAGAGGCTGGACAGGCAGTTGTTGTCAGGCGTGATACCCGTGAGAAAATAACGGTAGCCTTTGATGCGCTTGAAGCAAAAATTACAGAGCTTCTTGAGATAGTGCAAAACGATATGTTTGAGCGTGCCAAAAAACATAGGGATGAGAATACGCGCATTGCAAAGGATTGGAACGAGTTTACGGATATTCTTGAAAAGAAGCAGGGCTTCATTAAGGCAATGTGGTGTGGAGAAGAAAGCTGTGAAATCGCCATAAAGGAGGAAACGGGAGCAACAACCCGTTGTATGCCTTTTGAGCAGGAGGAAATATCAAATGTGTGCGTACATTGTGGTAAGCCTGCAAAGAAGATGGTATATTTCGGAAAGGCGTATTAGAAATTCCAGAACATACAGTTAAGGGTCTGTCACAATAAGGATTTAAGTAAGAGCTTCTTAAATTCTTATTGTGACAGACCCTTTTTTATTCCAAAAACGTGTCGTTCGTGCAAAAAACGTGTCGTTCATGCAAATATTGTTTCATGCAAAATAATAATTTTATAATATGTAGCAAATATAATGATAGAATTGCATAGTACAATGTCAATGATGCTGAATAATACATGTAAGGAGGAGGTACAAATGTCTAATGATAATGATGTTATAGTATTTGATGAGGAGTACAAATACGCATCGAAAGTGATAAAGGAATATGCTGATGCATTAACTAAAATGATTACAGAGTATTCAACATGTGTAAATAATATTTTAGATGAGACGATAAAAGATGAAAAAATATCATCGGGCTTAAAGGAAATTGTAGAACAGGTTAAAGGTGTTATGGGAGATATTAGAACTATCTGTGTTGAGGCATCGGACGCCTGCTCTGAGTATGTTGTGGAAATTGATGCTGTTGATAATTTTTTGTATCAAGGGGATGTGATAAAAAATGGATGAAATAAAAAAGGAAATTAATAAGCTACAGGCTTCAATAGCCTGTTTGAATACACTTGAAAAAGGAACAGGATATTCAATATATTGTACATCTGAGTTTATTAATCATAGCAGAGGTAAAATGCATAAAGAGACCAATGAGTTTTATAAAAAGCTTATGGAGGTGGAAGATACTTTGATTGAGATAATTAAAAATACAAAACAGGTACTTGCCAATGCAGGTGTTGAATTTAAAAAATCAGAAACGGAAATTATCAATTAGTTAGAAGGTTGTTTATGTAAATGGAAAGGTTTTAAAAATATTAGCTTACATTGATTGCAATGTTGGGAGTGAGTAACTGCGATATGAAAAACGAAGAACAAAGGGAAAATCCAAAAGAAAAGAAAAACCAGACGGATTACGAGGTGGTTGTGGAAATGAAAAATTATTTGTATGCCAAGTATGGGGATATCAATTATGAGCTTGTGGCGCTTCGGCGTAAGAATAATTGGGATATGCCGTATGATTTGTTGCTGTTGACTACAAGTGATAGAGGAACCGATGAAGCTGAGTTTTGTGTTGAGCGTTTTGAACAAGATGGTAAATATGTCTGTGCCGATAATTACGTGGAGTTTCTTGTAGCTGATGATTTTGAGGGATACATGAAGGAATATACAAATAAGTATTTTTCGGAATTTAAGCTGTATGCAATTGCAAGCGGGTACGAGGGTCAGGTTTTTCCAATGTCTTTTAAAGCCTTTGGGGATATAAGGGATAGATATGATGAAATTCCCGATATTATACCTCAAAATAGTTTTTTACTTTTTGAGGTAGCCGTAAAGGAAAGCTCATTGAAAAATGCCGAGGCATTTGATGCAATAGCAGAAAAATACAAGGAAGATTTAGATGAATTGGGCTTTGCGTGGTGTTATAATTTAGCCTGCGTTGATGATGAAAGCTTTGATGAATTGAAGTAGGATAATTCAGAGCAGTATAGCGAATCTTGTATAGCATGCCATAGGGTATATTATATGTATGAGGAGGTAGTGTATGGGAGAAAAATTGACAGAGAAAGCACTTTTACTGCTGTGTAATTTGATTTACAGAAAAGAGTTTTCAAATGAACATAAAGGAAAGCTTCCTAATAATAAAAATGTAACAGTACGTAATATTTTAAATTACATTGAAAAACAAAATCATAAAAATACACAAGAGACAATGACGCCGGAAGAATGGACTGCCATTTATGAAATGGCTAAGAGTGACCCGCAAATATTAAATTTGAAGGTTACAAACCAATATTGTGAATCTGAAACCGGAGCCAAGATGGTGTGCTTTGCAGATGGTGATGGACAGGCATATGCAGTTTTTGTAGGTACGGGAGCAAATGAATGGCGTGATAACTGCGTTGCGGGAATAATGACGGATTCGCCTCAGCAGGAAAAAGCACTTGAGTGGCTTGAGCAGCTTCCGTATAATGACATAATTGTAACAGGACATTCCAAGGGTGGAAATAAAGCCATGTATGTTGCGGTAACATCAAATAAAGTGCGTGAATGTTATGCATATGACGGGGAGGGCTTTTCTCTTGAATTTTGCAACAAGTATTCCGTTGAAATATTGTCCAAACGGGAGAAAATTCATCTGACAGCCAATTACAGGGATTTTGTAAATATTCTTCTGATTAATATTGCAGGAGATACAAAGTACATAAAAAATGATGTGGGTGTTGCTGGGGCAAATGAATACCATGCACCGAACGCACTTTTTAAATATGATAAATACGGAAATATTAAATATGAGCTAGGTGAAACTGGAAATCAGGACATATCAATGCAGATGTTTCATGAATTTACTGTATATTTTCTGCAAAAAGCCACGGAGGCAGAAAAAATAGTGGTACTCAGTGTGCTGGGAGAGCTTTTAACGGATTTAGTAGGCGGAGAAAATGCGGTTGTGCGTGAAGATATAAAGGATATGTTTGGTGTCGAGGGCATTGAAATAGCACTTCGTTATTTTACAAAATATTTACAGGAAATAAAAAAAGAAAGTCCTTTAAAATACACAAGTTATCGGGAGTACTTTGAGGAGTATATCAGAGACGGATATGATACATGGCTGTATAAGCTAGTTGCCATGTATTCGAGAATTCAGGGAAATAAAATTGATAAATTGTTTGATAATTTATTTGACAGTGTGGAAAAGGGAAGGCTTGTGAAAGCATATAAGGCTTATGAATGGTTCCGTGGAGGAAATGTAATAGGGCGTGATTTTAGTGCTGAAGCAAAAAAGGCTCTGTTAAATGCCGCAAAGGAAACGGAGGATGAGGACTGGTGGCAGGTTGACCGATGGGATTGCTGGTATCGTATAGAGGACCTGCTTGGACATCTTAAATTGGACAATTATACTGCTGAGGCTAACGAATATTACAGAAAACTGATAGACATAAATGATGCGGGCGTTCAGGATATGGAAAAAATATTTACGGATGTATATAATGCGGATGAGGCATATGCTGAAAAAATGTCTAGTTCGGTAGGTGGTATGAATGGTGTACTTTTAAAGCTTCATAGCATCAAAAATCAAGTTATTTCCATGGAAATAAAAAGGTAATGGAGTATTCACAACTCATACCCATTCTTTACAAGCAGCTCCCGTGCCGTATCGACAGAATCAACCCCTGAGCTGTTTTTTACAGGTGCAAATTCCTTCTCACGCTCAACAGGAAAAACAAGACAATCCTCCATTTCATGGATTAAATCTAAGGCGAGCGTTTCATATTTTAAGCCGTTTGGCTCGGCTGGCTCAATCAGCCTGCCAGTCCCGTCAATATACGGAATTGCTTTTTTGACAATATGATGGGGCATTTTCATGTCGAGGGTTTCCTTTAATTTGCTAATCGGAAATAAATAATTCAGTGTAACGCCAAAGCCATATGCCAAATCCCCGTTATCATTTTTTTTGTACATCATATCCTCGGAAAGCTCATAATATTCGATAATGTGTGGCTTGCCGTTCTGAAGGCAGATTGCGCCTACCTTTTCATCCGGTGCAGTTTTCTTCACTACCTTTGCGCCGCACATTTTTCCGCTTTCAATAGTTGCGCCTAAAAATACAGGGTCAGCAATCCGCTGAAGAACATTATCAACGGCAAAGACATTAATCCATTCAAGGCTTGAGTCAAAAATTTCATCAAGTAAGCCTGCTCTGTGCATGGAGGAAAACCAGCCTCCGTTTCCATTTGGGGAAAGCGCAAGAGAGGATTTTGCGTTCATAAGAATACGTCCGTCAAAATCTGTTGCAGGATTTAATTCCTGTACGAAGAAATGGATATATTCAGGGTCATACCCAAAGAAGTCATGCTCCTTAAAAAAGGTTATGGTGTCCCCATAATTGATATCGCTTGTCATAATGTACATATGGATAAAATTGCCTGCAAGCTTTACCACGTCCATTGTATGCTCCATGAGAAGCTGGAAAATGAATAAATCCTTTGTAATTCCCATGTTAAAAGCACCCTTAGGCTTGTCGAAGCCGAGCCTTGTTCCCTGACCGCCTGCAAGCAAAAGAAGACAGAGCTTTCCCTCCCTTATGGCAGTTAAGCCTGTAGTACGGTGTGCTTCTTCATTGTCCTTCATGTCAGAAGGCACATGTATCGGTTCTATAGAGCCGGGAGCTTCCTTTTTTTCATTTTCCGTAAAGATGGACCAGTCTATCTCCTCAATCTGCTTCGTCAGGCTTAAAAGCTCCTCATAGGAAAGCTCGTCGGCATAGTTTAAAAGATGCTCTTGACCGTGTTGCTTCAGAAGCTCCTTTATAGGATTTAGATTTATGCTTTGTGATACGGTATTCATATTAGGATTTTAACTCCCTTCGTATTTTTAATGTGTCCTTGAACATCCGATATATCTGTGCCGGTGAAAATCTCATTTTATCCCGCTTGCTTCTGCTGTAGTTAAGCTCCACGGGAAGCTCAATTATTTTACAGCCTGCGTTTTTTGCACGGACAAGCAGCTCAATGTCAAACGCATAGCCGAAGGTTGTAAGCTTTTCGCAAATGGGCTTGACTGCATCTGCCTTGAAAAGCTTAATGCCGGTCTGCGTGTCCTTTAAATTAAGCTTGAATAGCAGCTTTAAAAATAGGTAATATCCTACGCTGAGTATACGCCTGATTAAAGGATAATGCAGGCGGGAGCTTTTATGCATTTTTGAGCCAATGGCAATATCTGCATCCGACTGTCTAAGTGTGCTTAAAAAGTATTTCAGCATTTTAGGATTTAGCTCCAAATCTGAGTCGAGAAAAGCAATGTAGCTGCTCTCGGCATATTTCACCCCCGTTGCAATGGCAAAGCCCTTTCCATGATTTTCCTCATAGGTTACATATGCTATGTTGGAATTGTCAGAGGAGGCTCTCATAATTTCAGCACCCGTATTGTCTGTGCTTCCATCGTTTACTGCAATAATGAAATAGTTTTTGACAAAGCTGTTTAAAATATCCGAGGTCGTAATCAGATTGTCATATATTTTTTGTCCCTCGTTGTATGCGGGCATAATAACACACAGGTAGGGAGAATTTTTTTTATGCTCCAATATTTTATTTACATTCGTTTGTAAATTTGCAGAAATATCCATTATTATGCTCCTGAAAATTTGTATGCTATACAATGCACGATTTACTGTGCCCTTTCGCAAAGTATGCTGCAAACAGCATAACATATTATATACTATCACAAATAAAAAACAAATACAAAAAATAAAATAAAAAAGACAATATTAAGAAATAATTAATATAGATACTCCAAATTGCCTATTGTTTTTTTTCATTGAATAATGTATCATTGTTTGGAATTGTGTATTAAAATGATGAATAATAGTTGTATTGATATAGAAACGTTTAATGTGGGTATAATTTTAGGAGGCTTATAGTATGAGTAAAAAGAAAAAGAAAAAAGGAATAAATGCAAATGCAAAGTGGGGAATTGCATTTTTGGTTGAGGTTGCCGTCTTTATAACCATGGTTGTAGGCTATGGCGTATATTGGGCAAACAATAAAATGGACAATATTAACTATGCGGCAGATGTTGATTTTGGAAAGATTGAGGTCAATGAGGGTGCAGAGGAATCCTCAAAGGGATATATGACGATTGCATTATTCGGAATCGATGCAAGAAGCAATACCTCCATGAGTGAAGGAAACAGGACGGATTCCATCATTATTGCCAGTATCAACAACGATACGAAGGAGGTTAAGCTTGCCTCTGTATATAGGGACTCTCTTTTACAGATAAGAGACGGAAGCAATATGACTACAAAGATCAATGCAGCTTATGCCTTTGGCGGACCGGAGCTTGCACTCAGCACATTAAATGCAAATCTTGACCTTCATATAGATGAATTTGTAACGGTAAATTTCCTTGCGCTTACGAATGCAATTGACGAGCTGGGCGGTATTACAATACATGTTGAAAGCAATGAGCTTCCAGTGCTGAATGCATCAATTGAGGAACAAATCGGTGTTACGGGAATTTACTCTGACGGTGTGTTTACAACCGGAGATATTCTTTTAAACGGTACACAGGCAACGGCATATGCACGTATCAGAAGTACAGATCAGGGAGATATAACAAGAACGGAAAGACAAAGGGACGTTATCGCCAAGATGGTAGCGAAGGCGAAAAACTCAGATCTTGCTACGATTGAAGGCATAATTGACGAGGTGTTCCCGAATGTTTATACAAGTATAGATAAGAAGGAAATGATTAACCTTGCAAAGAGCCTTTTTGACTATGAGATGGGAGATACAATAGGCTTTCCGCTTGCTTATGAGCCGGTAAGCCACGAGGTAAAGGGCTCTATCCTTGTTCCTGCAAACCTTGAGGCAAATGTAATTGCGCTTCACGAATTTTTGTATGCGGATGTCCCTTACACGCCAAGTCAGACCGTAAAGGATATAAGCGCACAGATAGAAAATGAGACAGGCGTATATGAGCATGATATAGAATTAAATATCTTCAAGCCTGAATAATATTAGGTACGGCTTGTTACGACTCTATAAGCTGGAATTTGTGATAAAATGGGATTTTTTAAATGATAAATATAAAGATGCCCGAGGGGGCGGCATATATAATAGAAGAACTGAATAAGCATGGTTTCGAGGCATTTATCGTGGGTGGCTGTGTCAGGGATGCACTGCTTGGGAAGGAGCCTTCGGATTGGGATATAACGACCTTGGCAAAGCCTGAGGATATAAAACGTATATTCAGGCATACGATAGATACAGGTATTGCGCATGGCACTGTTACCGTGCTTATTTATGGGGCAAAGGCGTCCACAAAAAATGGAAAAAATCATGAAAGCTTTGAGGTTACAACCTACAGAGTGGACGGAGCTTATACAGACCACAGAAGACCTGACAAGGTTACATTTACAGACAGGCTTGTGGAGGATTTAAAAAGGCGCGACTTCACCATAAATGCAATGGCATATAATGATGAGTCGGGTCTTGTTGACATTTTTGACGGACAAGGCTGCCTTGAAAATGGGATAATTGCCTGTGTTGGAGCGGCAAAGGACAGGTTCGATGAGGATGCACTTAGAATTTTAAGGGCAATCAGGTTTTCTGCACAGCTTGGCTTTGCCATAGAGGAAAAAACCCTTGCGGCGATGAAGCAGCAAAGCTCGCTTCTCGCAAAAATAAGTGCAGAGCGAATTCAGGCTGAGCTTACAAAGCTGATTACCTCAGACCATCCTGACCGTCTGATTACAGCATATGAGCTTGGGATTACAAAAGAAATTCTGCCTGAGTTTGACGCCATGATGAACACGGAACAAAATAACCCATATCATTTGTATAATGTGGGAGTACATACGGTTAAGGTTATGGAAAATATTGCGCCTGAGCCGATACTCAGATATACGGCACTTTTGCATGACGTGGGAAAGCCGTACACGAAAAAAACAGGGGCAGACGGAGTGGATCACTTTTACGGACATCAGGAGGTAAGCGAAAAAAAGGCGAGAGAAATTTTAAGACGCCTGAAGCTTGATAATCATACGATTGATAAAACCTGCAGGCTTGTTCTTAATCACGATTACGGAATACAAGGACAGCTAAGCGAAAAAAATGTCCGAAGATTTATAAGCAGGCTTGGCGCCGACAATTTTTGGGATTTCATTTCCATAAGGAAAGCGGATATGGCAGGACAGAGTGATTACAGGCTTAAGGAAAGACAAGCTGACCTTCGGTTTATGACGGACACATACAACAAAATAAAAGAGAACGAGCAGTGTCTTTCCCTTTCGGACATGAAGCTTTCAGGTAAGGATTTAATTGAAATGGGAGCTTCGCAGGGAAAAAAAATAGGAGCCGTTTTAAAGGAGCTTTTTGAGCGGGTGCTTGATGACCCTGAATTAAATGAACATGAAAGGCTAAAGGAAATGGCTGAAAAAATACTAAGTGAAAAAACAGCAAATGAATAATGCATGAAAAGTTCCCTTTGGACATACAATTAACAAGGCTACCTAAATTTTTATGTCTGGAGGGATTTTCTTTGGCTGAGAAGCTGTCCGAGGTATTCGAAGCATATGATATGGAAGTTTATCAAGTTGTACGAGGGAGAGAGTCTAACATACTAAAAACTGACAAAGGAATCAGGCAGTTAAAAAAGCTTACGGTTGGCGAAAAGCGTCTTGATGCTGAGAGAAGGTATAAGGAGGAGCTTCTTGCCAGAGATTTTTGCGACATTGATTTCTGTATAGAAAATATGTCGGGGGAGCTTGTAAGCTACGACCGGTACGGAAATGCATATGTGCTCCGGAATTACTTTGAGGGCAGTGAGGCGGGGCTTACAAATTTAGAGGATGTAAGGCTTGCTGTTGAAAGTCTTGCAAAGCTTCATATCGTGGGAAGAAACATATTTCAGACCACGGAGCATGATGTTCATGTGAGGCATGTGTGCGACTTTAAAAAGAGAAACCAGGAGCTGAAAAGGGTAAAAGCCTTCATTATGAAAAAGAAACAGAAAAAGGCTTTTGAGGAGCTTTACATAAATGCCTTTGAATATTTTTATAATCAGGCATTGGAATGTGAAAAAAATTTTGATATGGAGATTTTTGAAAATATCAAGGAGCA
This sequence comes from Clostridium sp., assembly GCA_023664775.1. Taxonomy (GTDB): domain Bacteria; phylum Bacillota; class Clostridia; order Lachnospirales; family Lachnospiraceae; genus Coprococcus_C. Next base: position 25,264 of record JAMPEW010000015.1, read on the forward strand.
TATAGGCTATTGCCATGGAATGTACAACCAGCACAGTGTTATTATTTCCAGGGAGGAAACTCCTTTTCGTGTATTTACAACGAGCTTTGATAAATTTCATGTGGGAAACCAGCTCACGGATTTATATCATTTTTTACGAAAGGCGGTCGAGAAAAATAACTACAGCTTTCATATTGTCAGGTATATTTTAAACTGTTATTCAGCAGTCTGTCCGCTCTCGGCACGGGATATAGAATACATATATATTTTATATTCTTATCCTGAAAAATTTTACAAGATAAGCAATCAGTATATTAATGCGCCTAAAAACTGGATTTCACCTAAAATGATGGAGAAGCTGAATAAGGTAATAGGCGATGAGGACAAAAAAAAGAATATTTTAGTACAGTTAAAAAATATAGATACTTCACATTTTTAGAATTATTTAGTATAATACTATAGTTAAGGTGGGTAATATGCGTAAAAATATACTTTTGTTATGCTTTCTGCTGTTTATGGTTGCCTTTGCCGGGTGTGAAGATGCCAAGGAGCTTAAGGTATATGAAAATACCGAGGAGTTTGAATTTACTCACGAGGAAGGCAATATAACGGCAGTTGTTACAAACATTGATTTAGAAAACAATATAATAGAATTTATGAATTGCCAATCCGGAGAACGCATCAACCTTGGCTATCATGGAGGCGTGGGCGTTTTTAATACCTATGGTAAGGACATGGGCATAGGCGGAGTTGTGTGTGGTGATGTTGTTGACGTTGTGTATTATGCAGATACAGAACGGCTTGTGTCCATCACAATTGATACCGACACGGTTGTTGTGGATAATGTCAATAAGCTTACCATTGATATGCAGAAGCTTCAGGCAACCAGCAATGGAAGAAGCTACGGAATGTACAATTACGTTACGGTATATGATGAGGATAAAGCATTAGACATTATGGAGATAAATACCGAGGATAAGGTACGGCTTTATCTGTACAATAATAAGCTTGTGTCAATTGTCATAAAGGAGGGGCATGGGTATGTGAGCCTGTACAACCATGATTCGTATATAGGAGGCATGGTTGAAATTGGTTATGATGTCATAGTCCCTGTTACAAGTGAAATGCTTGTTGCGGTAAAGGAAGGAAATTATACATTAAGAATAACAAAAAACGGTTACAGTGATACAAAAAATATTACCGTCATAAAGGGCGATGAAACAAAGGTGGACATAAGCACAATTGCAGTGCCGACAGGTACGGTTACAATCAATGTCACACCGGCAGACGCCAAGGTTTATATCAATGGTACGCTTGATGAGGATCATGTATATTACAATTTATATGGAAGCTACAGCTTAAGGGTTGAGGCAGAGGGATATAATACATTTAGAGGAAGCTTTAAAATATCTGAGCCGGTGAAAACCTATGAAATAAAGCTTAAAAAAGATGGTGACAGCGAGGATGACACCACGGAGGCGACTGAGGAAACGGAAGATACGACCGAGGCTTCAGAAAGCACCACCAATGAAAGCTCCGAGACAACGGAGGATAAAAAGAATACTGACAGCTCCACGGAGGATAATAAAACAGATAATGTCATTTCCGTAAAAACGCCTGAGGGAGTGGGAGTATATTTAGACGGCGAGTATGTGGGAACGGCACCCGTATCATTTCCGAAAACCGTTGGTACACATACGATAACCCTTTATAAATCAGGGTATCTGATAAAAAGCTATACAATACAGGCAAATGATGATGGCAAGGACGATGAATATAATTTTGCAGCGCTTACATCGGTCCTTGACACGATTCAATAAAAGTAAGGAGGCACATCATGGACTACATGAAAGTATATGAGGAGTGGACAACCAATCCATTTTTCAGCGAGGAAACGAGGCAGGAGTTACTTGCAATAAAGGATGACGATAGAGAGATTAAGGAGCGTTTTTATGCTGATTTGGAGTTCGGAACAGCCGGACTTAGAGGTATTATCGGAGCCGGAACAAACAGAATGAATGACTATGTGGTGGCAAAGGCTACACAGGGTCTTGCAAATTATATTATCCGCAGGAAAAAACAGTCAAAGGGCGTTGTAATAGCCTTTGATTCAAGAAGATGCTCTCCTGAGTTTGCTGATGTGGCAGCACTTTGCCTTGCTGCAAATGGAATAAAGGCATATGTGTTTGAATCCCTTAGACCTACCCCGGAGCTTTCATTTGCCGTAAGATACTTTGGATGTACCGCAGGCATAAATATAACAGCAAGCCACAATCCCCCTGAATACAACGGATATAAGGTGTACTGGGAGGATGGCGCGCAGATAACCCCGCCTCACGATGCAGGTATCATGAAAGAGGTTAAGATTATTTCCGTGCAGGATGCAAAAACCATGCCGAAGCAGGAGGCGATACATGAGGATTTATATGAGATTGTCGGAAAAGAGGTAGACGATGCATATATAGCGGAGCTTAAAAAGCTTGTCATACATCAGGATTGTATTGATAAATACGGCAGTGAGCTTAAAATCGTATATACGCCCCTGCATGGAACAGGAAATATTCCTGCAAGAAGAATACTTCGTGAGCTTGGCTTTCAAAATGTTTATGTTGTTCCTGAGCAGGAAATGCCTGACGGTGAGTTTCCAACCGTAAGCTATCCGAATCCGGAGGCTGCCGAGGCATTTGAGCTTGCACTAAAGCTTGCAAAGGAAAGGGACGCTGACCTCGTGCTTGCAACTGACCCTGACGCTGACAGACTTGGCGTATACGTTAAGGATAAGGAGGGCGAATACCACTGCCTTACGGGAAATATGTCAGGAAGCCTGCTTGCTGATTATGAGCTTGGACAGATAAAGGCGACAAGAGGCTTGCCTGAGGACGGAGTTCTCATAAAGACAATCGTTACAACAAACCTTGCAAATTCTGTTGCTAAGCATTATGGCGTTGAGGTGATAGAGGTACTTACGGGCTTTAAATTTATAGGACAGCAGATATTAGGCTTTGAGCAAAAGGGCAAGGGAACGTATCTGTTTGGATTTGAGGAAAGCTACGGATGTCTGATTGGAACCCATGCAAGGGACAAGGATGCTATCGTGGCAACCATGGCACTTTGCGAGGCGGCGGCATATTACAGGTCAAGAAACATGACGCTTTGGGATGCCATGATAGAAATGTATGACGCCTATGGGTACCATGTTGATGATATAAAAACAGTGACATTAAAGGGTGTTGACGGACTTGAAAAGATAAAGAGCATTATGGAGATACTGAAAAATAATACTCCGAGGGAAATCGCAGGACATGAGGTGCTGTGGGCGAGAAATTATGACAATGACACCTCCGTCAACATGAGGACAAAAACAGTGCTTCCTACCGGACTTCCAAAGTCGAATGTCGTATATTACGACTTGGCAGATGAGGCATGGCTTTGTGTAAGACCATCCGGAACGGAGCCTAAAATAAAATTTTACTATGGCGTGGTAGGTACAAGCCTGGAACACGCACAGGAGCTATCCGAGGAATTTGGCAAAGCCGTAATGAAAATGATTGAAAACATGCTCTAATGAGCCATGCATAACAGAAAATACACTCACAGATGTGTGCTTGCACAAACATCTGTGAGTGTAAATTTTCTGTTATATAGGGCGAAGCCCTGCACCGAGCGAAACGGAGTGAAGCGAGGTGCAGCATGGCTTATTAGAGTGCGGCACAGTGAAGCGAGGTGCAGCATGGCTCATTAGAGCAACTTTAAAAAGCGGAGACGGCGGGATTCGAACCCGCGTGCCGGTTGCCCGGCAAACTGATTTCGAGTCAGCCCCGTTATGACCACTTCGATACGTCTCCATACATTTGGAAAATCCATAGACAAGTATAACACAAAATCAACATAAAACAATAGTAATTTATGAGGTGAATTTCATGGCTGGAATTTTTATATCAATGGAAGGACCTGACGGTGCAGGAAAAACAACGCAGATTGAGCTTCTGAAGTCATATCTGGAAAATAAGGGCTATGAAATACTTATCACAAGGGAACCTGGCGGAACAAAAATAAGCGAAGCGGTAAGAAGCATTATACTTGACAGGACAAACGTAGAAATGGATTACATGACGGAGGCGCTTTTATATGCAGCCGCACGGGCGCAGCTTGTTGCTGAGGTAATAAAGCCTGCAATTGCTGACGGAAAGGCAGTTATCAGTGACAGATTTGTTGATTCCTCTGCGGTATATCAGGGAATGGCGAGGGGGCTTGGCGTGGAAACCGTATACAAAATAAACGAATATGCCATACAGGGCATGATGCCTAAGCTTACAATACACCTTGATTTGCCTGCTTCTGTTGGAATAATGCGAAAGAAAAATCAGGCAGAGCTTGACAGAATGGAGCTTGAAAAAGCAGAATTCCACGAAAGGGTTGCCGAGGGGTACAGACAGCTTGCCAAGCTGTCACCCGAACGAATTTATACAATAGACGCAACGCTGCCTGTGGAGGAAATACATAAGCTTATTATGTCAAAGCTTGAAGAAATATTATAATGGGTGGAAAAAATATTTTACAGATGCTATAATTATTTTATAGGTAAAATCAGACGATATATAATTTAGCATATACACATACATTGAAAGGAGGGGTAAATATGGATATAAAGGTTGACCAGCTTAAGCAGCTTACCCAGATGGAAGCGCCTAAGCGTGAGGTTGCCAAGGGCGAGGATTTCAAGTTTACCCTTATTAAAAATATAGAGGAGGATCAGCTTCAGGAAAAGCTTTCTTCTCTTATGAAGGACATTGAGGAACAGGGTGCCAAGATTGCAAAGCACATGGACATAAAGGATATGAAAAAATATCGTTCCTCGGTAAAGGAATTTATGAATGAGATTGTTTCCCGTTCCCATGAGTTTTCAAGAGAGAATTTTTTGGACAGAAGGGGAAGGCATAGAGTGTACGGCATCATCCGTCAGGTTGACAAAAACCTTGACGAGCTGGCAGAGGAGCTTATCAAGGAGGAAAAGGACAATCTTGCAATACTTAACAAAATTGACGATATACGGGGAATGTTGATAGATATTTCCACCTAGCGCAGATGTGCTATGCATGGTAGTTTATAGCTGCAAAACTATCATGCGAAAATCATATGAAGCCGGCAGGCGGCATGGCAGCATAAAAAATAAGAAAGAGGTGTGGCTTATGAATTTCAAAAATATAGTTGGACATGAAGATATAATAAGACATTTTAAGGGCAGCATAGAGACTGGCAATATAAGTCATGCTTATATTATAAACGGCGAGGTTGACAGTGGTAAAAAAATGCTTGCAAGGGCATTTGCGAGGACGCTTCAGTGTGAGGAGGGCGCAACTGAGCCATGTGGCAAATGCCAGTCCTGTATTCAGGCGCTTAATATGAACCATCCGGACATTATAACCATTACCCATGAAAAGCCGGATATACTTTCTGTGGATGAGATAAGGCGGCAGCTTGTAGATTCCATAGGCATAAAGCCGTATAAGGGCAAATACAAGATTTACATTGTGCCTGATGCACAGCTTATGAATGAGCAGGCACAAAATGCACTTTTGAAAACCATTGAGGAGCCGCCGGAGTACGGAATTATCATTCTGCTTACCTCCAATATTGACAGGCTGCTTCCTACGGTATGCTCAAGGTGCATGATTTTAAATACAAAGCCCGTAAGGGAACGTGATATGCTGGAATACCTCGTAAAGGAGCTTGGTCTTACTGAGGAGCGGGCATATTTCTGTCTTGATTTTGCACAAGGCAATTTGGGAAAGGCAATCAAGCTTGCCAAAAACGAGGAGTACAGTGCAATCGTTGACTCCGTGGTAAGCGTGCTTAAAAAAATACATGAGCTTGATGTGGACGATTTGACCACTGCTGTTTCACACATAGAAAAATTCAAGCTTTCCATAGATGATTACATGGATTTGATGATGATGTGGTACAGGGACGTGCTCATGCTTAAGGTTACGGGAAACATAGATAAGCTTCTGTTTAAGCAGGAGTATTCAACTATGAAGGTGCAGGCAGGTCTTATGTCCTTTCAGGATATAGAAGATAAAATAGATGCCATTACAAGAGCAAAGGAAAGATTAGCCGTGCATGCCAATTTTGACGTAACAATGGAGCTTTTACTGCTCACATTAAAGGAGAATTAAGATGAAGGAAGTAATAGGAGTCCGTTTCAGGGAAAACGGTAAAATATATTTTTTCAGCCCGCTCAATTACAGAGTGGAGCCGGGAAAACACGTGATTGTAGAAACGGCAAGGGGCGTAGAATATGGAAAGGTTGTTCTTGGCATAAGGGAGATAGACGAAACCCAAATGTCCTCCCCGCTCAAATCAATTATAAGGCTTGCCGATGAAAATGATGCGGCAAAATATCGTGAAAATAAAGAAAAGAGCAGGAAGGCATATGACATTTGTCTTGAAAAGATTAAAAAGCATAAGCTTGAAATGAAGCTGATTGATGCTGAGTATACCTTTGACAATAATAAGGTATTGTTTTACTTTACGGCAGACGGCAGAATAGATTTCCGTGAGCTTGTCAAGGATTTGGCAGCAGTGTTTAAGACGAGGATTGAGCTTCGGCAGATTGGCGTAAGAGATGAGACAAAGATAGTGGGCGGTATCGGAATTTGCGGACGTGAGCTTTGCTGTCACAAGCATCTTTCAGAGTTTGTTCCTGTTTCCATTAAGATGGCAAAGGAGCAGAACCTTTCACTGAATCCGACTAAGATTTCAGGCGTATGTGGAAGGCTGATGTGTTGTTTAAAGCATGAGGAGGATACGTACGAATACCTGAATGACAAGCTTCCAAATGTTGGCGATTTTGTTAAGACTGTGGACGGCAAAAAAGGCGAGGTGGCTTCTGTCAATGTATTAAGGCAGAAGGTCAAGCTTATCGTAACGCTTGAGGATGATACAAAGGAAATTGAGGAGTACAGGATAGAGGATTTGAAGTTCAAGCCAAAGCGAAGAAGAAATGACACAAGCATCAGTGATGATGAGCTTCAGAAGCTGGAAGCGCTTGAACGCAAGGAAGGAAAATCAAAGCTGGATGATGAATAATGAGGGACAATGCAGGGAAGGCATAAGTGATAAGGATATAGTAATGGAGGGAGAACGCATAGACGACCTTCAGTGCAGAGGCTACAGAATTATACAAAATCCTTCCACATTCTGCTTTGGCATGGATGCTGTCCTTTTGGCAGATTTTGCTTCGGGAAAGGCAAAGGGAAGCGTCATTGATTTAGGTACGGGAACAGGCGTAATTCCCCTGCTTATGGAGGCTCAGGGAAAGGGTGCGCATTTTACAGGACTGGAAATTCAGCAATACAGCGCCGATATGGCGGCAAGAAGCGTGGCTTTAAATGGGCTTACAGATAAAATTGATATTGTACATGGAGATATAAAAGACGTGGCTGCCTTATACAAGACAGCCTCTTTTGATGCCGTGACCTCAAATCCGCCATATATAAAAGGAAATCATGGACTTGAAAATGAAAACGCACCTGTGAATATTGCAAGGCATGAAATACTTGCCACATTGGAGGACGTTGTAAGGGCAGCCTCCTACCTTTTAAAGGAGGGCGGTACATTTGCAATGATACACAAACCCTTTCGGCTTGCTGAAATATTTGACGTGTTAAAAGCGTCGAGACTTGAGCCGAAAAGAATGTGCCTTGTTCAGCCCCATGTGGAAAAGGAGCCTAATATGGTGCTGATAGAGGCGGCAAAAGGCGGAAAGCCAATGATAAAAATTGAACCAGCCCTTGTGGTTTATAATGATGGCGGCGGATATACAAACGAGCTTTTAAAAAGGTATGAGCATGGAAGTATTTTACAGTAGGCGATAGGAGAAAATGATGGGAATTTTGTATATGGTGGCAACACCGATTGGCAATTTGGAGGATATGACTTATCGGGCAGTAAGGACGCTGAAGGAGGCTGACCTTATTGCCGCCGAGGACACAAGGAATAGCCGTAAGCTCTTAAACCATTTTGATATAAAAACCCCGATTACAAGCTACCACGAGCATAATAAATACGAGAAAGCAGAGGAGCTTGTGGCAAAGCTTGAAGCTGGAAATGATATTGCGCTTATAACGGATGCGGGAACTCCCGGCATATCAGACCCGGGGGAGGAGCTTGTAAAAAAATGCTATGAGGCAGGAATAACGGTTGTTCCCATACCCGGCGCATGTGCTGTGGTAAACGGGCTTGTTGCATCAGGACAGCCAACAAGGAGATTTTCATTTGAGGCATTTTTACCTATGGATAAAAAGGAAAGACGTGCAGTGCTTGATGAGCTTGTGAATGAGACGAGAACCATAATTATATATGAAGCCCCGCATAGACTTGTAAAAACCCTGACGGAGCTTAAAGGCATGCTTGGGGACAGGGCGCTTACCGTATGCAAGGAGCTTACAAAAAAGCATGAGACATTTTTCAGGACGACAATATCTGAAGCAGAAGCATATTTTAAGGTAAATGAGCCAAGGGGCGAATATATGCTTGTCATCAAGGGACGAACCTATGAAGAAATTGCAAAAGAAAATGCTGCAAGGTGGGATGCTGTTGATATAACGGAGCATATAAAAATGTATATGTCTGAGGGCATGGACAAAAAAGAAGCCGTGAAACAGGTAGCCGTAGACAGAGGCGTACCCAAAAGAGACATATACGAGTTCTCAAAAAATATATGATTGTTACGATTTTACAGGCTCATGGTTGGGATTAGAAGCAATGATTTCAATTGCCTTTGTAATCTCAGTGATGATTGTAGCCTCCGACTGCGGTAAATAATTGTTTAATTTTTTGTATAGTGCGCCAGCGTCCGTTCTTACGTACTGAGCAGGAAGCCTGTTCAGTGCATATGTTGCAATGTCTAACTGACATTTCTTACAAGCGCAGACGTTCGGCATGGTAGGAAGTATTTGCTTAATATGCTCCTCTACCGCATCTTCCATGATATTTTTTAACCCTTCCATAGCAATCTCCTTATATACCATATTTTGCCAATACCCATTTTCTGATATTTTATACCATATTGCGAAGAAAATCAAGCATTTACAAAATTATATGGATTTAACGTATAAGGCGAGCTTTTTTCTTGATTGTTATATGATAATACGCCGGCAATATCATATATCTCGTGTTATTCAGCCTGATTATCAAAAAATCCCTTTAGGGCAGGGTCATTCATAACCCAAAACCGTATTGCTTCTATATTTGCAGACACAGAGTCCATAGCCTTAAAAACATCCTGAAGGTCGTGTATTTCCGTTTTGTCGATAACGCCGTCCTGCGTGATATTGACAAGTATTTTTGAAAGCTCATCCATGTAGTGGCTGGAGCTTAAAAATCGAAGTACAAGGCGCTCAATGGAATCCTTTTCGGTATGCTTTGCCTGCTCCTCGAGCTTGTGTATGCCGATAGGACATACATTGTCACAATAATCGGTACAAAGATGCGGAGCCTTGTAAGCGGTTGCCATTATATCGACCTCCTCTGCATAGGGGTCAATTTGGTCAAGCTCAATTCTTGCAAGCCGGCTTCGTTCGATTCCAAGCTTCTGTGCCGCCTTTTCACGGCTTGTATATGTATCATTTTCCTGTGCCGCCTTTATGCGTGATATATAATATACGTTATCGGTTGCTTTTGATGCTTTTCGTCCCATGATGTACTCTCCTTAAATACAAACAAAAAACTAAAATTGTTTATATATTATAACAAAGCTATAGTGTTTAAACTACAGTAAAATAATACCACATTGTAAAAACGGCTAAAAGTAAAATACAGTGCTTATATGGTCGGATAATGTCGGAAATTTGCTACATAAGTTCTGAAGGCAGCTCCCATGCGTCTGCGGCGGCGCTTAATTTTTCGCTTTCCATGATATATTTGTTTGAAGCCCCCCTGTCGGTTTTTTCATATTTCATCGCAAGCCTGTTATAGCAGTCGGAGAGCCTTCTTAATGGAAGGTCGCCTGAGGTGCGGATGGAGATAATGCTTTCCGTTTCCGTTGCAGCATTTTGAAACCATATGCATGCCTCCTCATAGTCATATTTTGCATAAAAATATTCGCCAAGCTCCATACAGATTTCTGCACAAGGCGTAGTAGCCATATCCTTGAGGCAGAGCTTGAAAAACTCGTCAGAATTATTTTCAAGGCGGTAGCAGCGTGCAAGGACGCAGGCAGCCTCCTTTCTTTCATCCTCGGAACGAAATGCCTCCTTTATCGTTTCCTCAAATACGTGCTTTGCATGTAGAAAGTCATTATCATCTCCTGCTATGAAAAGCTCCTTTGCATACATGCTGTGAAGCTTTTTTGAAAAGGGTTTTCCTGCGTCATAGGCCGCAAGCAGCACCCTTATGTCACGCTTTGCATGATTGCCCTTTGCCATATGCTGTATTTCTATCTCGCTGTCATAGATAACCGGGTCAAGCAGGACTGTTTCATGTATTGGGTCAATCCAGGTAAATGTGCGTAGGCGCTTATATAATTTAGGGCGCAGCTCAACCTTTGAGTTGTAGGCAGTATTTGTCTCCATCATATTGATGTATTTCATCTGCACAATGTCAATTTCGGGCAGCATAAGCTCCTTGAGCTGCTTGAAGCGAAACTGGTTCGCCTCGTCAATCAGCTCGTCTGCATCTGCCGAGTATATATAGTCGCAGCCTGCCTTGGAAAATGCAAAATTTCTTGCTGCGGCAAAATCATCCACCCATTTGAAGTCATATATCTTGTCCGTATATTTTGCGGCAATTTCCTTTGTGTCGTCCATGGAGCCGGTGTCCACAATGATAATTTCGTCTGCAATACAGGTAAGGCTGTCAAGACAGCGTGCCAGCCTGTTTTCTTCATTTTTCACTATCATGCATACTGAAATGGTAGTCATATGCTTATCCCCCGTAAAAAAAGTTTATAATATAATTAATCTACTATATTTTTGGCAAATTTTAAAGTGGTATGTGAAATAAACTCTTGCCAAACCAAAAAAAAGTGGTAGTATGTCCTAAGAGGGACTGGTAAAAACGATGTAAGCCTTAGACCACAGCTTTGTGTGGCGTGAGGTGTAATAATCATGGAAAGGAAATGGAATGAGCGAGAAAAAAAGAAACATTCAGACGGTACTTAGCATAATAACCTTTACGGTTATTTTAATATATCTTATCAATCATATAAGCGTGATATGGGGTATCATCGGGAAGGGCATTTCAATGGTAATGCCGTTTTTAATAGGCTGCGGCATGGCATTTGTAATAAATATTCCTATGAACGGCATAGAAAAATCCCTTTTTAAAAATGAAGACGGAAAGCTTTATAAATACAGGAGAGCCATAAGCATGGTTCTTGCATATCTGTTTGCTATTCTTGTAGTTGCGCTTGTTATGTTTGTCGTTGTGCCGGAGGTAGGAAAAACCATCGGCAGCTTAGGCTCAAAGCTGGAGGTTTTTATAAAAAATGTCCAGGAGTGGATACAGAAGGTTTTGTCGAAGCATCCTGACATTGCAAAGCAGATTGTAAATGAGCTTAATAATATAGAAATACAGTGGGACCGCATAGGAAGCATGGTTAAGGATAACGGCTCCTCCATTATGGAGACGACATATACTGTCTTTTCCTCAATCATAGGCGCAGTTGTAAATATATTTATCGGACTTGTATTTTCTATCTATATTCTTTCACAGAAGGAAAAGCTTGGCAAGCAGACAAAGATGCTCTGCTACTCGATTTTTAAGGAAAATACGGCAGATGAGCTTATGGTGTTTGGAAAAATAGCAAACACAACCTTTGCCAAATTTTTTACAAGCCAGTTCAGGGAGGGAATTATACTTGGAACCATGTTTGCCATTGTAATGGCGATAATTGGAATGCCGTACCCGCTTACAATCGGCGTGTTGATTGCATTTACGGCGCTTATCCCTATATTTGGCGCATTTATCGGCTTGTTTATCGGCTCGTTCCTGATATTGATTGAGGAGCCAAAATACGTAATATGGTTTATTGCTTTGTTCTTTATATTGCAGTTTATAGAAAATTATTTTATCTATCCAAAGCTTGTAGGCGGAGACGTGGGCCTTTCAGCCATATGGGTGCTTCTTGCCGTGCTTGTGGGTGGCGATTTAATGGGCGTTGTGGGAATGTTTATCTTTATTCCCCTTGTTTCCGTTTTATATGCATATGCCAGAAGCATCATATACAGAAAGCTGAAAAAGAAGGAAATTGATGTGGATAAAAAGCTTGTTCCCGACGAGGCTATGCCTCTTATGGAGGGCAGACGGAGGCTCTTTGCAAGAAAGGCAAGAGAAAAGGCAAAGGAGGATGCAGCCAAGGCACAGGAGACTGAGGAACAAACATCAAAGGAACAGGACGAGGAACAAACATTGAAGGAACGGGGGGAAAGCGATGTATAGGGAAATACCGAAGCTTGTATTATACAGGGATTTAGGAGACGGAAGCATCTTAAAGGAGCTTGCGGCAATTATTCAGGATAAGGCGTTAGGAAAATGTGGTACGGAGGAAATCATAAGCAGAATTTATCAGCAGATAAAAAGACTGCTGGACCTTGCAACAAGCTATGGCTTTGACAAAAATCTCTGGCAGGATTATCTTGCTTACATTCTTATTACAAATGAAAATTCCTTTACATTAACATGTGAGAAGGTGGGAGCGGGAGACGGTTCCGTAAATGCCTTTGCAAAAAATGATTATGGGATATTTATGAAGCTTTTTCACTATGATTTTACCGGGCTTGAAAGGGAGCTTGGCATAAATTGCTTTTCTACGATTACCAATTACAAATCCCTGCACAAAAAGGAGCAGATGTACAATAAAAATGTAAGCGAAAGAGTGCGTGACATAAGCGACAGGGTAAGCGCTGCCAAAACCGTTGATGAAATATTTGAAATTATGACGGGCTTCTATGCAGAATATGGGGTAGGAATGTTTGGGCTTAACAAGGCGTTCAGAATAAAGCACGAGGAGGCACGTCCCATAGAGTTTATTGCAATCAATAATACGGAGCACGTAACCCTTGATGATTTGGTCGGCTATGAGATACAGAAAAAGAAGCTTGTAGACAACACGGAGGCATTTGTGGCAGGAAAAAGGGCAAACAATGTGCTTTTATTTGGGGACAGCGGTACGGGTAAATCCACCTGCATCAAGGCAATTATCAACCAGTATTATGGACATGGGCTTAGAATGATTGAGCTTTACAAGCATCAGTTTAAGGACTTGTCTGCAATTATATCACATATTAAAAACAGGAATTACAAATTTATTATCTATATGGACGATTTGTCCTTTGAGGAATTTGAGATAGAGTACAAATACCTAAAGGCTGTGATTGAGGGCGGGCTTGAAACAAAGCCTGACAACGTACTGATTTATGCCACCTCAAACAGGCGGCATCTCATCAAGGAAACATGGAATGACAGGGACGATTACAATGTGGAGCTTCATCAATCTGATACAATGCAGGAGAAGCTTTCGCTTGTAAACAGATTTGGAGTGACAATCAGCTTTTCCAAGCCGTCCAAGAAGGAGTTTAACAACATTGTTACAACCCTTGCGGCAAAATATCCTGAAATTAAAATGCCTGAGGAGATGCTTCTTCTTGAGGCAAATAAGTGGGAAATGTCCCACGGTGGAATTTCGGGACGGTGCGCCCAGCAGTTTATTAATTACCTCCTTGGCACATGTACTTGATATTTAAACGTCTATTTGATATTATGCTTTATAGATATGGTTTCTTAGACCCTGCTATGATTTGAATTGCAGTGCCATTTTATATTTAGGAGGCTTCGCTTAGTGCCTTTAATTTTGATACAATTTTGGCACCTGACAGGGATGTTAATTTTTCTGCGGCACTGATAAGCTGCTTCAGCTGTTCCGTTTCATTTTTTGCGTGATATATTGTTCCTAGGGCGGTGTAGGTTGTGGTAATGTCCGAGCCGATGGAAACGGCATATGCAAGAAATGTGACGGCGTCGGCTTCATGCCCGGCACTGATAAGGTCTTTGCCAATATTGTCCAGCACACGGATTAAAGCTGTGTAGTTTAAGTCATATTTTGTAAGGTCGTTTAAATTTGCAGGACCGTACATTAGCTTTAAATCCGTATTTGTGTAGCTTGAAAGATTTATGATTTTTTCATCTGCAAGTCTTGCAAGCTCCTTTGAATATTTTGACATGCCAAGTGTATCAAGCGTATTTACAGGCAGCGTCTGAATTGGGATTTGCACATAATCAAGCGTTGATATGTCCTTGCGGCGGACGGAATTTGCCTCGTTTTCACGGGACCAAAAATCCTGCTGCTCCTGTGTGCGTTTTTTGTTTGATACAGTGTTGGCTCTCATAATAAGAAAGCACGTAGTCATTATAATTATAAATGCGTAAGAACCTATACCCATAAAAATAATCCTTTCGGAGGTGAAATCATGATAGACTTTAGTAACAAAAAGAAAATAAGGCGTATATCTGCTGTTATTGTCATTATTCTTGTCATTGCAATGGTTATCGGTCTGCTTATGACAGGCATTTCCTAATTCCTATAAAAAGGATAGCATACATTATGTGAATTTTCAAGAAGGACGAAACGATTATGGAGCAGGGCACACTCGGAGAGCTTTATCTTACCCGTTCAGTTATAAAGCATATCAGTAAGAAAAATAAAAATGTACTTGCGGGGGCGGCGGTTGGCAATGATTTTGCAAGGCTTCGGACAGAGGGTGATTTTATATGTGCCGAGGCTGTTGCGGAGCACCCCGATATTGCGTGGGTGAAGGCATTTAACAACCTGTCGGTGTCAGGGGCAGAAAAAATCGGTGCAAGGCTTGTATTTCTTCTGCCAGTGCATGTTCAGGAAATGGACATAAAGGAATACATGAAAGGCTTTCTTGCGCTTGCCGATAAAAATAATGTTCAGATTATGGGTGGTCATTCCCAGGTATCGTCTGCATATGCAAGGGCATCCTTTTGTGTGACGGCTTATGGGAAAGTGGACAGCCTGTGTAAGGTGAAAGCCGATGATGAAAAAAAGCATACGGCAGACAGGAGTAAAATAGAAAAGGATTACGATATCGTTATGGCGGGTTATGTCGGCTGCCTGGGGACAAGGCTTATTGCAGAAGGGAAATATAACGAGCTTGTAAAACATTTTTCCAAGAGCTATATTGACGGCTTTGTTTCATATAATGATGATATAAGCATTGCTGCTGCGGCAGGGCTTATGGCTGAAAATGACGTTTCTTACATGCATGACGTATCGTGGGGCGGCGTTTACGGAGCCTTGTGGCAGCTTGGAGCAGCAATAAAAAAAGGAATATGCATTGACAATTCGAAGCTTCCCATAAGACAGGAAACGGTTGAGCTATGCGAGTATTTTAATATAAATCCGTATCTGCTTGACGGAACGGGAGTGCTGCTTGGCATTTTTTCTGACGGTCAGACGGCGGTAAACGTGCTTTTGGAAAATAAAATCCCTGCGTCAGTTGTCGGTAAGGTGACAGGGGATAAGGACAGGATTGTTACGGCAGGCATTGATAAACGATATTTACAGCCGCCAGGCTTTGATGAGCTGTATAAGGTGATTGAAGCCGTATAAGGCTTGATATATAAGTGAAATAACATAAAACTTTATGAAAAGAGGTAAGCCATGAATATTGAAATTTTAAAGCTTTTGGAAACTGACAGCAAAATGACCGTAACGGATATCGCCAAGATGCTTGGACTTGATGAGGCGGCTGTGGCGGCTGATATTAAGGCTATGGAGGAGGACAAAATTATCTGCGGGTATCACACCATGATTGACTGGGATAAGGTTGCCGAGGAAAAGGTAACGGCGCTTATTGAGGTTAAGGTAACGCCGCAAAGAGGACAGGGCTTCGATAGAATAGCCGAGAGAATTTATAACTTTGAGGAGGTAAATGCCGTATATCTCATGGCAGGAGCATTTGATTTTACGGTTATCCTTCAGGGAACAAGCTTGAAAGAGGTTTCACGGTTTGTAGCAGAGAAGCTTTCTACGATGGAGCAGATTATAAGCACCTCCACACATTTTGTTCTCAAGAAATATAAGGATCACGGCATCATTTTTGACGCAGTAAAGCAGGATGAAAGGTTGGTTATCGCACCATGAGAAATCCATTATCAAAAACAGTAACAAATATAAAGCCGTCAGGCATAAGAAAATTTTTCGACATCGTAAGCGAGATGCCAAATGCCATATCCTTAGGCGTGGGGGAGCCTGACTTTGACACGCCTTGGCACATAAGGGAGGAGGGCATTTATTCCCTTGAAAGAGGCAGGACATTTTACACCTCCAACTCAGGACTTTTGGAGCTTAGGGAGGAAATATGCAAATGGTACAAGAGAAAATATAATGTTGCGTATGATTTTAAACATGAGGCGCTGCTTACTGTAGGTGGAAGCGAAGGCATAGACATTGCCCTTCGTGCCATGCTCGATCCGGGGGACGAGGTCATTATACCTGAACCATGCTATGTTTCCTATGTTCCTTGTGTGGAGCTTGCAGGCGGAGTGCCTGTAACGATTGCATTAAAAAATGAAAATGAATTTAGGCTTACCCCTGAGGAGCTTCTTGCTGCCATTACCGATAAGACAAAGGTGCTCATGCTTGCGTTTCCGAGCAATCCGACAGGTGCGATTATGACAAGAAAAGACCTTGAGCCGATTGCTGACATTTGCAAGGAAAAGGACATTATTGTCATATCAGATGAGATATATTCCGAGCTTACATATGGCGAGGATGCACACTGTACAATCGGTTCGCTGCCTGATATGAAGGAGAGAACTATCATTATAAATGGATTTTCAAAGGCTTACGCCATGACGGGCTGGAGGCTTGGCTATGCCCTTGCCCCTCAAATTATTGCAGAGCAGATGACGAAAATACATCAGTTTGCAATTATGTGTGCGCCTACGACAAGCCAATATGCCGCAATTTGTGCAATCAAGGACGGAGATAAGGACATTGCAAAAATGAGGGAGTCCTATGACAAGAGAAGGCATTTCCTGCTTGCAACCTTTCAGGAGATGGGGCTTCCATGCTTTGAGCCGAAGGGTGCCTTTTACATGTTCCCTTGCATAAAGGAATTTGGGCTTACAAGTGATGAATTTGCTACAAGACTTCTTGAGGAGGAGGAGCTTGCGGTAGTTCCGGGCACTGCATTTGGCGACTGCGGGGAGGGCTTTATCCGTATATCCTACGCATATTCGATTGATGAATTAAAGGAAGCGATGGGAAGAATCAATAATTTTATAACAAGGCTTAGGAATAAATAAATGCTGAATATAGTTTTATTAGAGCCTGAGATGCCGGCAAATACAGGCAATATCGGACGTACCTGTGTTGCGGCAGGTGCAAGACTGCATCTCATTGAGCCTATGGGCTTTTTTATAAACGACAAAATGCTCAAGCGTGCCGGTCTTGACTATTGGGATAAGCTTGATGTGACAACTTATATTAATTATGGGGATTTCCTTGAAAAAAATCAGGGAGCGAAGATATACATGGCAACCACGAAGTCCAAGCAGAGGTATACGGATGTTTCCTATGAGGAGGATGCATATATCATGTTTGGCAAGGAAAGTGCAGGCATACCTGAGGAGCTGCTGCTTGGCAACAGGGAAAACTGTGTGCGTATTCCGATGATGCCGGGGGAACGTTCCCTTAATCTGTCCAATTCCGTTGCGGTCGTCTTGTATGAGGCGTTAAGGCAGCAGGGGTTTCCACGTCTTGAGGGCGAGGGACAGCTCCATAGACATATGTGGTAGCTGTACTAAAAGGGGTTGTCACAGTAAGGATTTAAGGCACATAGTTGTTTACCTGTGACAAGCCCTCTTTTATTTTGTATTTTTATAACCTATGCTATCTAAGCATATTAAGATATTTTTCTTTTCTATTATGGCTTGTGGGGCACTCCCTTGAACTCGTACACAGCCATGCTACAACTGGTATATGTTTTTTGAATTTGTCAACAAGACCGTTTAGAATACCCACATTTGATAATTTGTGATGAAACATGCTGCGTAGCGTTGTCTGAGCGAAGCGAGTTTCGCTTAAGCAGCATGTAATCAAACATCGCAAATTTCAAATGCGAGGTATTCTTGCGGTCTTAAAAAGTTGCAATTCAAAAAACATATACCAGTTGGCAGCATAAGGCTGTGCACTCAGACAACAGTACGTGCCCCACATAATAGAAAAGACAAAATATCAATATGCTAAAGATAGCCGGTAACCATAAAAATACAAAATATAAGGGGCATGTCAGTGTAATTTTATGTATGCCTTAAATCCTTACTGTGACAACCCCTTTTTAATCTATCCGTATGTCAATTATTAATCTAAAAATTCAACGGCACCGCTGCCAATGTGATAAAATGCACCACATACCTTCAGACCGTCTTTGTCGTCATCTGAAACATTAAGCTTTTCTTTAATGAGCGATACGCTTCGTTGTACATTTAAACAGCAGGCACGGTTTTCGTCCTTTTCCCCGCCGATTGCTTTGCGAATTTCGTCCGTTATGTATTTAACATAGCCGTCAGGCTCGTGGTGGATTGCTGCTCCTACGGCACCACAATGCTCGTGTCCTAACACAACCACCAGCTTTGTACCAAGATGTCCGGACGCATATTCTACGCTTCCTAACTGATGATTATCCATTACATTTCCTGCTACACGAATGACAAATAATTCCCCTATTCCCGCCATAAAAATACTTTCCGGAATTACTCTGGAATCAGAACAGGTAACAATAATTGCATATGGAGTTTGTCCTTCGTCACAAGTTGTCTGGCGAATTTTTGGAGAGATGTCTCCCGGGTTTGCCGTAGCAGATAAATAACGCTGATTTCCCTCTTTCAATTTCTCTAATGCAGCTTCCGCAGATAAATTCTCTTTTTGCATAAGTTCCTCCTTTTCCGTCGTAAGACATTTGTTATGGTATGAGTATATCATAATTTATGTAAAAATACATCCTTTTGTTTTATCGAAACGGATAATAACAAAAGGATATTTTGCAATATACTAAAAACTGTGATATATTATCGAAATGGGAAACCATAGAGCAAAAAGTGGCTTTACCCTCCTGTTTTTACGGAGGGCTTCTTGAAACCCTCCAAACGTAAGAAAGGAGGGGGTATGATGAATGTTACATATTTAGATTTATATCAGTTTTGTATATTTATCGTTGCCTTTGTTGGTCTTTGTTACAAGATTTTCAAGGACAAAAAATAGCCGTTTTTCGTTAGTAGTAATCTGCCACGAAGGGTGATAAATATCATTATAGAGATAGTAATGGCGAAAGCATTGATTTTATGTTATAATACAGGAAGATTAAAGATATAAAGTTTATTAAAAAGTTTGCTTTACAAATTACAGAATAAGAGTTAAAATTGGAACAGAACATGTGTTTGTACTTGGCTTGCGATTAGATTGGAGTTGATGGTATGGCAGAAATTGATGGATTTATCGGTAATGCTGTAACATATTTGAATTTGTATTTTAAGGAGAATATAAAAGGTCAAGAGATTGATTTATTTGACGTTTACCCGTATATAAGTAAACATAGTATGGCGGAAACGTTTGGTTGTATTGAAGAAGATGTATTTGATTATTTAGGGGTGCTATATGAGGCTCAAGTTCCTAACGATATAAAGAAGGATTTGGGGCAGTTTTATACAAGAGAAGATGCGGTTATTGAAATGATGGTTAATTCAATGGATGTGCTTTCTGGTAAAATATTAGAACCATCTTGTGGTTCTGGGTTATTTCTTGTAAAGATTATTAAAAGAATTATTGCAGAGCTACAAAAAAACAATAAGTGTGCTGAAGATATACTGGATTATATATGTTGCAACATACATGCTAATGATAATGATGCAAACGCAGTTATGATAACAGAGATTAATATATTAGCATTACTGTTGCCTTTAATTATTCGTGCAAGAAAAGAAAATATAAAATATGTAATGAAACAATTAAATATTACATGCGAGGATTTTACAAAGACGAATATATTTAGGCAGGAATATTCGGTGGTTCTTGGTAATCCTCCTTTTGTTACGATGTATGGAAAAAGAAGTAGAAATATGACAGAGGAAAAAAGAGCTTATTTTAATACATTTGATTTTGTTCAGAATAAAAGAGGAAATAATAAGTTTAATATATCAATGTTTTTTATTGAGAATGGTTTAAAACTGCTGAAACAAGGTGGAAGATTGATATTCATTTTGGATATAGCTTTTTTTGAGACTGCATTTATTGATATGCGCAAATATATTGTAGAGAATTATTATATTAATTCGTTAACAATTGGATTACAGGAGTTTGAAGGTGTTGCGAGTGGGCAGTTAGTGATTGATATAACTAATGTAAAGATGTTTAATGATAATATCAAACTTATAGATTATGCAACAAAAGAAACAAGAGTTGTAAACCAACATGTGTGGAATGATGAAAAAAACAAATATAAATTTAGTGCCCCTTTAAGTGAAATGCAGCAAATGATAAATTCAAAAATTGTTCAGTATGATGGATTGGAAAAATATTTTCCACAAAAATCTTTAAGAACTTGTTGTGCACTTACTGGAAAAACAGAAGAATTTATTGTGAATCCGGAAGATGAGGATAGATGCATAACATTTCCATATATAGAGGGGTCAAAGGGATTGAAAGGAAAATTTTTTGCACCAACACCAGACAGATATATTAAGTACGACTATGAGTTACAACTTAAACTATCAGATGAGTTTAAACATGAGTTAGAAGCGTTAGGTGTAAAAAACAAGAAAAGAGTAACATTAGGAGATAAAGATGCTTATTTAGCACCTAAGATTTTTATTAGGCAGAGTGCAACAGAGATTATTGCCACATATTGCAGTGAGCCATATGCTGCCAATAATAGTATCTATATACTAACCACTAAAGAGAATACGCCAGAAAGTATTGATATGTTGAAATATACATGTGGATTGCTTAATAGTGATTTGATTACATTTTATTGTCGAATAAATAAAATTATAAGAGCAGAAAAAGGTAAAACACCACAAATTAAAATTTCTGATTTGAAGAATATAAGAATAAATGTAAATCATGAATTCTTTGAAGAAATGATAGATATAGTTGAACAATTGTTGGTTACACCGGAAAATAAGCAATTATACAATAAATTGAATTCGTTGGTATATGAAATATATAACATTGATATACAAGAACAGAAATTCATTACTGAGTATCTCATGGCTTGAATAATGATGTCGAGCATAATTGATTATACTCGTATTATAATACTAATTTTGTTTGTTGATTTTGCTGTCATACTCTTGTAGCCTTTGCCTCATAGCATCAAATCTTGCATCTAATTCAGATTTCTTTTTGTTTTGCTTAGCAATATTACGCTCTATAGATTCTTGATATTTGGTATAAAATAGTTCGAGGAATGCATCACGGGTGCGATATTCCTCTGGTTTATGAATATTGACTTGAAATTGTGGTTTAGGGGTAATTCTAACAGAGTGATGAATATCTTTTAAAAACTGGCAGTGAACATATCGTCCATCATCGAATGGTAAAAATTTTGTTTGATTAGCTATGGCTTCATATTCTAAAAAGACAAACATTAGATAAAAATGTCCATCCATAATAAATTTTATGATTTTTTCAGGAGTTCCTAAATCAGGATTACTGTCTTTATAAGATCTTTTTGTGGCTTTAATATCGCCCCAAATAAGGTCATCAAATCCGACATGCTCATTCTTATAATGAAAGCAAAAATCAAAATGATTTTTTGTTGCACCTTTAGGGGCACTTTGGGGATTGTATATATTCTTATGGGGATTCCTTTTAAGGTATTCAACAAAGCCATCTTCAAGATAGTCGCTTATTTCAGCACCGCTCCTAGATTTGGCACTGATTGGAAAAATGTAATTGTGTTCCTCTAATATGCTGTTAAATACTGATTCAATATCTTCTTTTATAAGTGCTTCGAGTTTTTGTTCATCCATAAGGGTATTGTCCTTTCATACTGATATACATAAAATTATATCAAAAAGAATTTGTTTTTACAATATGGGAAAGACTCGGGTTTCCACAGTTTTATCCATACTTTCCTTGATTTATACTAGCCTGTTATTCACAACTTTCAAAAAAATATAAGGTCCAATCTTCTTTTTGTTTGGCGGCTTAATTTTAATACAAAGGGAAAGAAGATTCCTTATATTTTTGCTTTTTGAAAGTTGTGGATAAAACTACGGAAACTTAAGTTGTAAGATATTGGCATAGCTATCTATCATATATATGATATACAGGCTGGTGGTCATTGATGGAAAAATAAGGAGGGGAGATGTGGAGGTACGATTAGAAAATGAAATCAGGTAACCTTAGTAAAATAATATATTCAAAGGGGAGATGTAGGAAAGTAATAACCACCAATTAGCATAAAGGAGGAGATTTTATGACGAAAAGAAAAGTTGTATTGGCTGCCTGCACACTTTTATGCATGATTGCAGAGTTTGTATTGTATTATATATGTTCAAAGCAAACGATTTTATCAAGTAAAAATTATGGATATTATTGTGCAGCAATTATATTTTTGTATTTTATAATAGGAATGTTGTGTATCAATAGAGATGGATGCAACACCATTAAAATGAACATATTGTATGCAGGTACAATTATAATATCAATTTTATCTGTTATGTATTACTTTTTTATTTTCTACAATGTAAAGATACCGGGCGGATTTATTGAATTATTGGCAGCATTCTTTTTGTTGGTTTTTCTGATGAACATATATTATGTTGCGTCAAGCAGATATAAAAACGATGCGGCTTATGTATTACAGATGTTTACTTTTGTGTGCTGTGGAGGAATGATTTGCATAACAATGGCACAACATCATTTTGTTGATACGCCTGAAACAATTTCTCTATCAAAAATAAAATATATCTGTGTAATTTGTTATGTTGTCATAATGGAGTTGCTGCTAGTGTTTTGGTGTTTTCGCAACAGTAGAATGAATTTATCTCACACAACGTAATATCTGTGTGGTGTCGGCAAATCACATAGATTAACAAGGGCTGTCACACTAAGAAATTTTTTATCATAATATAAGAAAACTGCATCAAGTGAAAGCGTGTTTTGTTATTATGATATAATATTCTTAGTGCGGCAGCCCTTGTTATCTTAATTGATAGGAGATATTGTTGTGGGCATCAACTCAAATATTTACCTAAGACGGACAAAAACAGTTCAACATTCAGCGGTTTGGCAATATGGGCATTCATGCCGCTTTTCATAGCTGTTTCCTTATCCTCCTCCATTGCATTCGCTGTCATGGCAATAATCGGGATGGTTTTCACATCCTCACGAGGCAATGTACGGATGGTGCGTGTTGCCTCGTATCCGTCCATAATCGGCATCTGCACATCCATCAAAATAGCATCATAGTAGCCCTCCTTTGACTTGCTAAACATTTCCACTGCGTCGGTGCCGTCAGGCGCATGCTCTACAATAAATCCCGTTTCTTCCAAAATTGCCGCTGCAATTTCTCTGTTTAGCTCATTGTCCTCGACCAGCAAAATACGTTTGCCGCCAAAATCTGTGGCTGTCCAAGAAGGTGCTGTTTCTTTTTCAATCAAGTGGTTCGCCGACAACAAGGCTGATTTCAAATCAGACATGAATAATGGCTTGGCGCAGAAAGCAGTAACGCCCGCGCGCATGGCTTCATCCTCAATATCCGTCCAATCATAGGCGGTCAGGATAATAATAGGCGCTTCATGTCCTATTACGGCTCGAATTTTTCGTGTAACCTCGATTCCACTCATTTCAGGCATCTGCCAGTCGATGATGTAGGTGTGGTAGGAGTCGCCTGAATTATGGGCAATTTTAGCCCTGTGAACAGCCTCTTTTCCTGATGCGGTCCACTCTGCACGCAGACCAATTTGTTTGAGCATTCGGGTCACGCTTTCACAGCTGTCGCAGTCATCATCAACCACCAATGTCCGTAATCCCTCAAGCTGCTTAATTTGAGTGGCGTTTTTCTCCACATCCTGAAGCTTCAGGCTCAGTTCAACCCTAAATTCACTTCCCTTGCCTTTCTCACTTTGGACGGTAATATTGCCGCCCATCATATCCACGATGTTTTTCGTGATTGCCATTCCCAAGCCTGTTCCTTGAATACCGGTTTTGGTCGTACTGGATTCCCGCTCAAAAGGCTCGAAGATGTGCTCTATAAAATCATCTGTCATACCGACGCCATTGTCCTTGATGGTAAACACATAATCACCGTAGCCGCGATGGAAGGTTGTCTGCTGCTGAATGCGGAAGCTTACCGTACCACCGGCAGGCGTATATTTTACAGCGTTGCTCAACAGATTTACAAACACCTGACTCAATTTCAACGGGTCTGCCATTACATCCTCGTTGTTTACGCCGAAGGTATCAATAAACAGCTCTAATTGCTTCGCTTTTATCTGAGGCTGGACGATATTAACCAAATTGTGGGTCAACTCGGAAATGTTACATTCCTGTTCCATAATCTGTACCTTTCCACTCTCAATACGGCTCATATCCAAAATGTCATTAATCAGGCTGAGCAGATGGTTGCTGGAGGAAAGTACCTTTTGCAGGCAATCCGCTACCTGCCCCTTGTTGTCAATATGACTGGCGGCCAAGGTTGTAAATCCGATAATGGCATTCATCGGAGTACGGATATCGTGGGACATATTGGAGAGGAATGTTGTTTTTGCATTGTTGGCATGTTGAGCCTGCATCAGAGCATCCTGAAGTGCCTGCGTCTGCTCCCGCTGCTTTTGCACCTGTGCTGTAATGTCCCGGGAGAGCACCATAACCATGATATCCTCTGTTCGGTTGTCCTGTGTCATGATAAAGGATTGGCGCACGCACATTTGTCGGTCTTTTGCAGCCCAGCCCCAGTAATCTACCGTGACTTCGGCTTCTCCCTCCATGAAACGGCGTTTCAGGTTTTCTAAGCTTGTTGCATCGTCATAGTCCTCTAAAGAATCCTCCAAAATGAAGCTTCTCCATTTTTCAAAGCAGAGTGAGGCAGGACAAGGGACTGACAGCCCAGCCTTCTCCAACAGAGAAACTGTTTCCCCATCAATGGTTCGGGTCACATCCTGTTCAATCCGATCCTGCGTAAGATTAAACTCAAAAGTTGAGAAGGAGGTGGACATAATGGCGATGCGGTATTGCCGCTCTTTCCGGTCCATAACTGCCCTTTCCTTTTTTGTCCGGATTTCCTGAAGCTTCAACTGCGTATTGTCCTGACGGACATAGAGGATTTTGGATGCCTTGCCCTCTTTCCGTTCAAGGCAGACGCAAATAAGCAGCTCCCAAAGCTCTTGTCCATCGCGCATTACATGACATTCGAAGGTAAGTACATCTGTATCTGACAAGCCTTCAATTACCCCATCAATAGAAAATTGGCGGCGGAAAGCTTCCTTTTCTGTGTCTTCAATAATGTCGGCACTACGGGCATCGATAAAGTCTTGATAAGCGCCCTCCGTATTAAGCTTGCTGCTTAGAGGCTTCGCACCTGCCATGTAGGCATAGCTGCCTGTTTCCAAATCTACTATGAGATAACGGGAAGCAAAAAGCGTATTCAAGCCTTGAAGCATATAGTCGGATTGCTCGTTCTTTTTTTCCAGAACCTTTTTTTCCCGATGAGAACGGATAATCAAAAAAGCAACATAGAGAACAAACAGACCAATCAGGACTGCCTGTAAAACAATTCCGGTGTAGTTCGCATCACGAATCATTGTTTGGGTCACGCTCTTAGGAAAAGCCTGAACCAAAATGTAGTCTGTATCAGGAACGTGTATTGCACATAGGTTGTCCGTCAGGCAGCCGGAGGCACAGACAAAGCTGCCTTCTTCAGTTTCACCCCGGAGCACTGTCCAAAGCTTTTCGGCGGTCTGTTCATCAATGACTCCACTATCCCGTAGTGCGTCTGGAAGTGACTTTTCCTGATTGCCACCCATAGAGGAAGCAATGACCTCTCCGTTTCGGGTACAGAGATAGACCTCTGCACTTTCACCGAAATAAGTCGTTTCCAATATTTCCTGAAGGTAGTCCTCGGCAAGATATAGTCCCAACAGAACACCTGAAATCTCGCCATCCTCCCAAACAGGGGCATAGAAGACCATGGTAGTTATGCCGGTAACCCTCGAATTAAGTACCATGCTGCATCCACTTTCGCCCTGCATTCCGGCAATAAAGTAATCTCTATCCGAGCTGTCGGAAAACGTACCATCGGAGGTCATATTAACTCCTTGAGCAGTGACAAAGCGGAAGGAGTCGAAATCTGAGTCTTTCTCCAATTCCCTGAGCATGTCGGCGTTAATATCCGATGCATTCAGGGCAACGCTGAGGAAGTAGGCATGATTTCGTACCCGGCGCTGGGCATTCGCAAATTCATTTCCAAGACCACGCGAGGTTTGTCGTGCGGAATCCATTGCGTAATTCAAGTTCTGTTTCTCAATACGCTTACTATTTGAAACGGAATACCAACGGAACAGCGCAACAATTGCTACCAACAAAATAAAAACAATCAACACATTTCGCCATTTATTTTTAGATATATGCATAAGGCTTATAACCTCCTTTTTTTCATTCATCAACCCTAAATTATAGCACTTTTGGTTTCAAATGTATATAATCTAATTGCTTATTTTCACACGTTTTTCACACGTTTGCATTTGCTCCTTGACATACGCATATTTCTGATATACTATGGGGCTGTTGAATACGACTTGATGTACAATCGAAGACCTAAAATCGGAGCTAAAGATAGTAATGGGGCTGTTACATATGCCTTAATTCGACAGCTCTGTAACAATGGAGAAAAAGCAGATTTTATGCCAGAGCTTTAAAAGAGGGAAAAGAATGACAGAGATTGACTGGCTTGGAAAGCCATATTATTCCTTAGATGCATATTTTAAACACACCTACGGCGAAAAGTGTTATAAGCTTGCAGTTGATGCAGGCTTTACATGTCCAAATAGGGACGGAAGCCTTGACACCCGCGGGTGTATTTTTTGCAGTGCAGGGGGAAGCGGGGAGTTTGCTGACAAATATAATATTGACACGCAGATAGAAACAGGACTTGCAAGGCTTGATAAGACAGTAGGAAACTGTTTTGTCATCTATTTTCAGGCATACACAAATACATATGGAAATGTCGATGATTTGAGGCGTATCTATACGGAGGCATTGTCACATGCGCAGATTAAGGGTATATCAATCGCCACAAGACCCGACTGTCTTGGCGATGGGGTAATTGCGCTTTTGGAGGAGCTAAAAAATACCTTTTCGGATAAATTTATATGGATTGAGCTTGGACTTCAGACCATACACGAGGAAACGGCAAAATATATCAGGAGAAAATATCCGTTATGTGTATATGAGACGGCAGTGGAAAGACTGAATAAAATCAATATCCCGGTTATCACCCACATTATATTGGGACTGCCAAATGAAACTGAGGAAATGATGCTTGAAACAGTAAAATATGTAAGCAATCTGTCGGTAAAATATCTGAATAGAAGTGTCACGCAAGTGCCTTTCGTTCTTGATGCTCATGGCAATCGGATGGATGGTAACGCAAATAACAAGGCAGATGAAGCTGACGATATGTGTGGAATAAAGCTGCAGCTTCTCCATGTTCTTTCAGGAACGGATTTAGCCCATGATTATGCCAAGGGCAGCTTTCGTGTCCTTGAACAGGAGGAATACATTGATTTAGTCATAAAATGTCTTCAGAATATAGATGAACGGATTGTCATTCACAGGGTTACGGGAGATGGACCGAAAAAAATCCTCATAGCCCCAAAATGGTCGGGAAATAAAAAGGCAGTCCTCAATGCCCTGCACAAAAGAATGAAGGAGCTTGGTGCAAGGCAGGGGACTGCCTAATGGTTAATCCATATTTATAATTGTAATCGCAGCTAATATGCCATCAATAAATTCCAGTTGAAGCTGGTTGGTGCGTGGGGTACCGTCCGCATAGTACTCAAGCTCCTTGCGGTCAAAATCAGGGTCGTCGCTTGCATAATAATAGTCGGGCTCGCCCATGATACCCTTAACCTCATCTACGGTCATGCCAAATGTAACGCCGTTGCATATTGTTATAGAAGGGTTCACGTCATAATATTCGTCTGTATCAAATCCAAAACCATAAATTTCACAATCGGTTATCGGTCTGCCGTCCTGCTCCGTAAAATTCTTGAAGCGCACATATATCTTTTCGCCTGCGTCATTTTTGGCAGATACGCTCATTGTATATTCGTTGCTGTCCAGCGTTTCTCCCAGATATTGCTCGCCGATTGTAAAGCCTGCGTCAACAATATCCTGATATGTCATAGGAAATTGATATACCGCGCCGTCCCATGCAAATTCCAAGGTGGTCCAGTCGTTGGTCGAGAAGCTTACATTATAGGTAAGTGGCGGCGCCGTGGTTGAAGTCTCGGCTTCTGTAGCTTCCGCCTCCGTGTCTTCTGTAAATTCCATGTCCTCCGTGTCTTCTGTAGCTTCTGTGCGTTCGGTTGTCTTTTTCGATGCGGCTTCGGTTGTCACTGTGGTTCGTTCTGTTTTCTTATCGTCCTCATCGTCCCCACATGCGGCAATGCTGCACATAATACCAATCAGTGCAAGTGATACGGCAAATTTTTTTAATTTCCTCATTCTCGTGTCCTCCTACTATAATTTTAAATGCCAAATTTTGTTTTGGCTTACATGCGAATGCTAACATAAGCATGTAAAAATAGTAAGAGAAAGACAGTTGCAAAATGGCAACCAACAGTAGCAACCACAGTAAATAAGCCAATTCCAGGCAAATTTATGGTTCAGAAATATCCATAAGACCGTAATAAAAATCGGGGTTCATTATGTCCTCTGAATTGGAATGGCCGCCAATATGATAGATGTCGCCGCTATCCATATCAGAAAAAGCTTCAAAATAATAGGTAACCTTTGTTTTTTCCTTAGAGCGTCTTGCCACGGAATAGGTATAATAATAAAAGACCTTGCCGCTGACCGTCAGACTGCCCTCGTGGGTAATTTCCGTAAAGCCTGCCGATGCGTGTTTGCCTGCCAACTCCTCGGCATTGCTCCATTTATTTGAGTAAATGCTTACGCTGACGTAGTAGTCTGTGTCCTTTATCTTATAGTTCTTTTGTTTTATGGTACTAAGGTTTGTATCTGATATAAAATATGCGTTATCAGGCAGATAATAATTTATGACAATATCGCCCTTATCATATAAAGCGTCCTGTGATATGATAGTTTCCTTGTCAGCCTGGATGTCATCAGGAAAAAGGAGCGTGCCGACTTCGTCATCGGCTTGGTCTGTTGGGGCAGCGGCATTTAGTAAATCGCTCAGGTCTTGTTCGGCATCCTTGTAAAGCTTGTTGCGTCTGTCACTGCTTATATTTTCCATGTCGATGCCATCATATGATATAATGGCAAAAAAACGGCTTCCCTCGTCAATATCTGTGATGTAAATAGAGGAGTAGCATCGGTCAAAGGGACTTCGCTCTAAATCGGAAATACTCACAATATAATTGATATAAGTACGGTTGTCTATCATAAGCTGTCTTGGTTCACATTCTATTTGATAGCCTGTGTCTATCAGATGTTTAACCTTATCCTCTTTATTGCTCCAAAAATCGTCAGCCGTAATATCCTCCGATGAAATTTGAATGAGATACTCATTTTTGATACGAATATTCAGGCAGTCCGTTTCATGGAAATATACGGTTGCAGGAACGTCAGAAGAAAATTTCATGCCATGATAAACAATTTCCCAATGGTAGGAGGAAGCGTCAGAAGAAGATGCAGACTTCCTGTTATTCCCCGCAAAAGAAAAAAGCCCCATAAACCAGAGCCCGATGAAAACTGCAATCAAAACAAAAATCCCATATGGGACAAAAAATGCCTTATTCTTTTTCATCAATCATTTCTCCTTCACGTTCTACAAGAATGTGCCAATAATTTTCCTGCTTTTTTCTGACAAGCTCTATCACAAGCAAAATAAAGATAAGCAGCAAAAGCAGTGTAAGTGCGGCGGGAACAATAAGGGTAGACATATAATAATCAACATAAATTCCAGTCTGTCCGGAATCAGTAAAGCATTCGACATAATCGCCATCACGTATTCCGTCAATGTCAAGCCATACGGTTTTCTGTACCTTGCGGGAGGCATCGTCGAAAAAGCTGATGTCCGCTTTCGTGTACTGCTGGTATACCCGTTCCACTCTTGCCATTTTTGCCATGGTTTCATCCTTATGCCATGTATTTCTTGTTAAGAGCACTACAAACACAGTACAGCAAAATGCAAGCATGGCTAAAATAATGGCAGTACATACGTAAAGTCCGACAAGATTGTGCTTTCCCCGCAGCTGTCGGACGAGTGTTGTGTTGTCGGAAGCTGCATTTGCGGAAGCCTCATCGGACGATGGGGCTGTTCCATACAGCAGCTCATTTATGCTTATATTAAAAACCTCGCAAATATCGACAAGCTTATCCAAATCAGGGTATGACCTATCAGTTTCCCATTTGGAAACTGCCTGTCTGCTTACGCCGATTTTAGCGGCAAATTCTTCCTGATTCATCTGCATTGTCTTGCGGTATTTGGAAATTCGTTCGCCGATTAACAGCATAGCTTTATCTCCTTCAACGTATGTACCAAGATGTAAAATACGTCATTTTTATTATGGTATAAATAGCTTAGGGCGGCACATGTGAATAGACACAAGCATCACTGGGCTATGACATTCATAAAATCCTCGGCAGGAATTGCCTTGGAGTAAAACCAGCCCTGCATATAGTGACAGCCAAAATTGGCAAGCTGATTTGTCATTTCCTCTGTTTCAACACCCTCGGCAACAATATTAAGCTTTAGGGCATTGAGCATATTGATGGTATACTCAAGCGTGATGCCTGCCGTATCATTTTTAAATGCATCCCATATAAGATTTTTGTCAATTTTAATAATCTTAAACGGCATGGTATTGATGTAGGAAATGTTTGCGTTGCCTGAACCGAAATCATCAAGTGAAAATGTAATGCCGTATTCTATCAGTTTATTGATGTTCTGCAAAACCATGGAAGCAGAATTTAGCGTTGCAGTTTCAGTAATTTCTATATTTATCTGTGCAGGTGAAACACCATATTTTTCTAAGATTGCTTTTACCCTGTCGGCAAAATCAGGGTGGGTAAGCTGAACCGGACTGATATTTACCTCAACGTATTCAACGGAGGTTTCCGACAGCTTAAAATCGTGGATAAAACGGCATACCTTGTCCAAAATTATTTCGCCCATCTCCACAATCAGTCCGTTTTTCTCGGATATAGGGATGAACTCCTCAGGAGAAATCCAGCCAAGCTCCTCGTCATTAAGACGCACAAGGGCTTCCGCTGAGTTGTAAACGCCCTTTGAAACGGAGAAGATAGGCTGATAGTACACCATAAGCTCATTCTTTGCCATCGCCATTTTAACAGCACGTTCAATTGCCTTGTCCCGCTTGATTTTGTCGAGGTTGATTGTTCTTGCAAATGTAATAAGCCCTTTTCTTGTTTTCTTCGAAATGCTCATAGAGTAGTCAATTACCTCGATAAGCTCCCTGTAGCTTCCTGCGTCCTCAGGGCAGTTAATGCAGCATAGGGAAGCAGACATCATAATTGGCACATGATTTTCGTCATACCATGGATGTTTAAATCTGTCCTGAATTTTCTCTGAAAGCGATTTCAGATCATCCGCCTTGTTGTCAAAAAGAATACAAAACTGGTCTGAGCCAAAACGGAATACAGGAGCGTTCTTTTTGCAGCACTCAAGAAATTGTCCAACCTGATAAAGCATATGGTCGCCGGTTTCAACGCCGTAGGTTTTGTTTACAAATTTAAAATCGTCAAGCGCTATGACAATCAGACCGAAGCGCTTACTGCCGTAGGCGTATTTATTTTCAATATATTCACCCAAAAATTTTCTGTTAAACAGCCCTGTAGTCGTGTCCGTAACCGTTCCCGAATTTTGCTGATAATGGAACAGGGTTAAGCACATTGCGGCAAGGGAGCAGTTGAGGAAAGGATAATAGAAAACCATCTGCGCTACACACGCCAACAGACCACATATGATATTAAAGGCAAGCGGTATAATGTGAAGGAACATAAATTTTTCCTTGTAGCGTGTAATGGTAGCGATACAGATGCAGATTGTAATAAAATCCACTATGTAAAGTGCCAGTCCTACAGGAGCAATCTTATAGGTGTCATTTTCAAATGTAAATGCCCAATGCAAAAACGGATTTAGCAAAATAACCACTGCGTCTACTGCCATGCAGACGATATATAGTGCACGTAATGCTTTGTGACGGTTTAAATTAATGTGAGCCAAAAGCAGCAGGTAGTAAGAAAATGTAACAGGAACCAAATTTATGGCAAGGGTCTGTATGGTCAGCGTAACATAAAATACGTTAAATCCTGCAGTATTCATATTGCGGGCAAGCAGGGTTGCAGCAATTTCAAGTCCGGTTGCGGCTAAAACAAGAAAAATAAGATATAAAAATATACGATGGCTTCGGAGCGGTATCTTTTTTTCACTGAAATACCATACGAAAATAAGCGATAAAAAAAATATTGCAATTGCATCAAATGATAAATTCCAATATGTCATATAGCTTACCTCCCTTCAGTAAATGAGATGACTCCGTGTTTCTGTGACATGCCACATGCTAATTTTGTCTGAAATAACCAACAATGCGTTTGTCTAAAATTACCAATATTATTATAAGATATTTAATTTAATTTGGCAACTTGTAATATATGATAAAAAGCGTCAAAAAAATTATGCAATTTTAAAAAATAAACGTACAGTATGTTGTCATAATTCGCAAGTTACCATAAAAACATCTATATTTTTGATGGGAGCCTTAGAATTTGATTTGTAAATCGACATTATTATTTGATAACGTAAGAAATTTTCGCTTTTTATTATTTTTAATATGTGCTACTATACCTTTGTTTTATTGATTGTAGAAGGGAGAATGTTATGAAAAAATTTTTAGTCGGCTTATTGCTTGGAACATTTGTTACGGTAAGCCTTGTGGGTTGTGGAAAGGATAAAAAGGAGGATGCTACGGAACCGTCTGCTGTGGTGACGGCATCGGAAAATCCTGCCGAAGATGAAAATGCAGGAGGAGATAGTGCAAGTAACGGTTCTGACTATATAGGCATGACCTATAAGGAGTTTGAGGAAACAGGAGCCAGTGTAAACGGATATACAGGCTTTGGCGACCATTATGAGTTTACGGCAGTAAACAGGGATAAAATGGAAAAGTACACATTTACATTGTCAGGAGATGTGGGCGCAAAGCTTGATGCAATGGAGTTTGGCGAGAAATACGTTGATTATGTTGGCGATTTAACCATTGAGACAATGGAGGTTGTTTCTTTGGACGATGGTAATGCGAAGGAGTATGTAGGTAAAACCATAGGAGATATGAAGGCAGGCGGATATGATTTTAACGGTCATGCCATTGCAGGGGATGATGTAATGCTATATGCTTCCCATGATGATGTATCGGTTTCCGTGGTTTTAGGCGAGGATGCATCAGCAGTATACAATGAGAACAAGGAAACCTATAAGGAAAATGACTATGAGGTTTTCGATGACTGTATCGTAAAGGACATATCGGTAATGATATACTAATTTTTGGCGTTACATTTATGCCTGTAATGCCGGTCATTACATATGAATGCCTAAAATGATACTGACTACAATACCCGCCAGTGATGCAAGCAGGGCTCCTGCCAGCGTCCAGCGGGTTTTTGTAATTTTAACGGAGAGAAAATATACGGACATTGTATAAAAAATTGTTTCCGTACTGCTCATAAGCACCGATACCGTATTTCCGATAACTGAATCGGGACCGTGGGTTTTAAATATGTCAAGCACCATTCCTGTGGCGGCAGAGGAGGAAAAAAGCCGCACGATTGCTATGGGGAATATTTCAGGGTGAATGCCAAATGCGTCTGCAATGGGATTGAATATACTACAAAGCAGGGCAAGTCCCCCAGAGCTTCGAAATATTCCGACTGCAACAAGCAGTCCCACAAGAGTTGGGGCAATGTCAATTACAAGCCGAAAGCCCTCGCGCACACCCTCCAAAAAGGCTTCATACACATGAACTTGATGTGCGATTCCATAAAAAACGATATAGCCGATTATGACAGGAATGGCATATTTTGATATGTAGAGAAGAATTTGCAAGGTAACCTCCGTATGAAACATATGTACATAGATGAGCAAAATTTACTTCGGCGAACAACTGCATTTTGCAAATAGTATGGTTTGCTTATCTTTGAACATATGTAGAAAAAGCTTGTTAAACTATATGTATCATGGCATGGAAAATATGTGTGTTTTATTACAGCATTTAACATTGTGTTATATTTTTACAACCTATGCTAGGGATAGCTGGATTTTCCGAACTTCCTTATAAGGCAGGATTAAAAATCCTGCTAAGATGCGCCCAAAGTGCCATGAAAGCTGTGGCAATATAAAAAGTATTAAAGGCACTTTGT
>JAMPEW010000016.1 GCA_023664775.1 Clostridium sp.
CTCCTTATTAATTTGTTATCTATGTAAAGCACATATCTGTGCATTGCTTTATTATGCAAATATTATCATACCTCCCTCTCATTTTCACGGTCCCTGTCTGCATCCGTT
This sequence comes from Clostridium sp., assembly GCA_023664775.1. Taxonomy (GTDB): domain Bacteria; phylum Bacillota; class Clostridia; order Lachnospirales; family Lachnospiraceae; genus Coprococcus_C. Next base: position 109 of record JAMPEW010000016.1, read on the forward strand.
ATTTGGGATATTGCCTTTTCCCTCACATCGTAACTGTACACGTTATCAGAAAGGTAGTCTTCAGCATCCACCTCATTTCTGTTAATCTCCTGCACCATCATCTGTAATGTTTCCGCATCCATTTTTTCATTGACTGGAAGTAACAGCAGTTCATGTATGCTTGATGGTATGACATACACGTTTTCCCTTATGTCGTTTTCCTGTAGTAGTCTGCCGATTATGTCGTCATAAGCGATATATGCTGCACCATTCATTTCTATATTGTTTGTAAGCACCCAAATAGGCGGTATCATGTCTGCTGTGCCATCATCAAGTATTCCTTTATCAATAAGCATGTTTGTAATTGTCCCAAACTTTGCAGGAAACAGCATGGGTGTATTCTGCCTTGCCATATTAAGTGCATCTCCCGGACTGACGCCGAAACGCTCCAACATATCAAACGTGACTGCAGTGGATGCCATGCCGTCCTCGTTACTTTCAAAAAGCATCCGCACCTCAAGAGCAAGATCCATATGCTTTTCATAAACTACATCCTGAAGCCTCTCCTTGTTTTTCTTATAATTAACTGCCCTCAAAAACAGCCTGTTCATATTTATGTCGTCATTAAACAAATCACTGTATTCCTGTCCGGGCATCTGACTGTGCATGTCCGTATATGCATCACTTATATGTTCCAGTGTTTCCTCAATATCCACGCCACGTTCATATTCCGCAAAAAAGCTTTCAAGATAAATATTAGGGCTTATTTTCTCATTGGCAAGAAGCACCGTCAGACCCATCCTCGGTATGCCGTTTGTCTTTATTACCCGGTGTATGTCAATTTTTTCAATATCGTATGCCATAAGATATTCCTGTATGTTATCCCTGACATATTCCGCAAACTCATCAAAATCCATCATTGTTTATTCCTCCTCGTTGCTGTTTTCTGTTATATTGCTTTCTTTTTCTCCGATTGCCCTGATTCGCTTCATGTATTCCTGCAGAAGCTTCGTGTTGTCTTTCTTCTTTTCAAGATCAGCTGTACTCATTATTACCCCTCCTTTCCACATAAAAAAGAAGCACTTTGACATGCTTCCATCAACCAGTTACTTTATTTGCTGTCTGATAAACTTATCAAGTTCTTCCATACAGCCGTTAATCATGCTTTTGCATGTATCAACTATATTTTTTTCTTCCGCCGTAAGCTTTTCTGTTTCGGCAGGTATCATCCTGCCAGTCAAAACCATATCCTGCAGCTCACTTACTCTTTCAGCCGGTAACATATAATCACTGCCTTTCCATTTCAACATTATCATATTCCTTTGACCGGAACCTGTTTATTTCATTGTTGATTATCTGGTTTTCAAGGTAATCCCTGACCAGTCCGTCACCTCCAGTAATATTTTTTTGAAAATACCGCAACATTTCTTCAGTTGAAACATTTTCAAGTCCAGCTCCAATCCTTTGGTATATACTTTCCCCTGGTTTCAAAGGCGTGTTCCGTACATCATTAATTATTTCCTCCACCCGTTTAGTATCAGTATCTCCCCGCAGGAATTTATCTGCACCCCATGCATAATGCTCATCCATTTCTGTTTCCCTCCTTTTCAACATCTGTGCTATTTTCTTATTTTCGGCAGATGCCATTTTTGCTATCTTTCCATATCCATCTCATCGTACTTTGTTGGGAAATGATTTGTCCTGTCGTACCTGTCCACTTCCTCCATAAACTTCTCAGGCATCTCTTTTCTTATCTGTGCATTTGGACCGTAAAATATCGGTTGGTAACCTTCATCCGAACCGTACCGGTCTGTCTTTTCCATATGCAGTTCTTTTTTAATGCCTGTTACCATTTCATCTACAATGGCATTTACTTCAGCTTCATTGTCACTGTCCCAATACAGTCCTCCTGCTTCCCATGCTTTACGGAAATAATGATTTAAAATCCTTTTTGCATCTGAAATATTACCCATATTTATAGTTCCTCCTTTACTTAAACGGCAGATCATTTTCTATTCCTTCCGGGATTGAAATAAATCCGTCACTGCCCGGTTCGGGTCTGTCAGCCTGATATCCTCCATTCTTCCCACTGGCACTTTTGCTTTCGGCAAATTCCTGTTCCTCTACTATGACCTCGGTAGTATATACCTTTACACCGTCTTTATTTGTATAGCTTCCTGTTTGTATTCTTCCTGTCACAACAATTTTAATGCCCTGTCTGAAATACTTTTCAACAAATTCCCCTGCCTTGCCGAATGCCACGCACGGAATGAAATCCGCTGTCTGTTCGTTGCCTGTTGCGTCACGCTTTCCCCGTCTGTCAACGGCAAGCGTATATCTTGCTATTGCCAACGGTTCAGCCGCCTGTGTGTATCTGACATCAGGATCTCTTGTCAAACGTCCCATCAAAATTACTTTGTTCATAAAAAAGTCCCTCCTTATCTTCTAAAAATTAATTTGCATAAAAAAGTTAAACACATAATAACTAAACCAAATATTATTGTTTCTAAAATACCTCCATGTAAATTACTATTCATAATTATGTAAGTAATGGCTACAATACTGCTTCCAACTGATGCATCAGGGTACATTCTGATTCCTCCTCTCCAACATGTTTATTAAGTAAACCATTCCTGATTGCTTCTCTTACATCTCCCTTGCATTTAACTTCTGGTCCACTGGACCAAAAGTTAAATCTGTACTTTTTTCCATGTCATTTTCCATAAACCGGCTTTTATACTTATCATAAAAATCAAGTGCCTTTATTATCCTGTCCTCAAAATCCTGATCCTGCATGTTGCCCTTGTATGCAAATATTCGGTCACTTTTCAGCACAACTTTTGGTCTTTGGTTTGGTTTTTCAGCATTCAGCACATCACATATTACATTTTCATCCAAACAACCTTCTCTTGCTAATTTTTTAAATTCAATTGCCTGTGCAAGTGACGGTGTAACCATGTTGGCATCATAGTAATCATAAATTAGCTTTTGGTTTATGCTGTCCAAGTATGACAATTCCACGGCAGGTCGTAAAGCCATTGTCCCCTGATCCACAAGCTCCAAAATTTCAGGAAGAAGATATGTAAGACGTATATATCTGTCAATTTGCTTTGCACTTTCCCCCGTCTTCTCAGTCATTTTTTCTCTTGCATTCAACTTTTGGTCCAGTGGACCAGAAGTTAAATCTGTTCGCTTTCCCTGCCGTTTCATTGCGTCATACATCATCTTATATGCATATGCTTTTTCGGATGGTAAAATTTCTTCCCTGCTTTGCAGATTAGTTTCACCCATAATAATGATTGCCTCATCCCTTGTAACATTCTTTACAATGGCAGGTATCGTATCAATGCCTGCCAGCTCACAAGCCCTCATTCTTCTGTGCCCGGCAATCATTTCCATGTTACCTGTTTCATTTTTGAATACAATTGCAGGATAAATTATGCCGTATTTCTGCACGGAATTAATCAGTTTTGCCATTTTTTCATCATCCTTTACCTGAAATGGGTGATTTTGAAAAGGTACAATTTCATCTATGCTTATTTCATCTATTTTCCCATAGGTTCTCGTCTGTTCCGTCGAAAACAAATCATCCATATCAAACGTCATATTTGTTTTCCATGCATCATCGAGCATCCCTTTCCACCTCCTTTACTCTCTCAGGGCTGTCCCCAATAATTTGGGCAGTAAATTGTTTATATGCCTGTGAAACTGCACTTTTATTATCAAATTCATAAATGCTCTTTCCGGTAGATGTTGCTTTTGAAGCTGCTACCCCACGAGGTATTGCTACATCAAATATTTTGACATGCTTTCCAAAATCATTTCTGATTATATCTGTAATCTCGCATGTCAAATTTGTCCTTCCGTCTGCCAGCGTAATCAATATTCCCTCAATCTTCAGTTCCGGATTAATATGTTTTCTTACCCTGTTGATTGTCTGAATAAGCTGCGTCATTCCTTTTGTCGGGAGATATTCTGCCTGCACTGGTATGACTACACTATCTGCAGCCGTAAGTGAATTAATCGTCATCATGCCAAGCGAGGGCATACAATCTATGATAATATAGTCATATCTCTCCTCTGCATCTTTAAGTAAATTTTTCAATGCGATTTCCCTGCTCATTACAGTTACAAGCTGCATTTCCAACGCAGATAACTCTATGTTTGCCGGAATTAAATCAACGCCTTCTTCATGGTGTAATATGCCTGCTTCTATATCTGTTTCTCTATCATCAAAGTTATCTCTGAGCAGGGATGATAATGTCACTTCCAAGTTATCAGGATTTCTCCATCCTAGACATGTTGTTAGATCACCCTGAGGGTCTGCATCAACCAACAGTACCCTCTTTCCCTCCCTTACTAATCCAAATCCAAGATTTGCTGTTGTCGTTGTCTTTCCAACTCCTCCTTTCTGATTGCATACTGCTATTACTCTTGCCATGTTATTACCTCCTTTAACGACAAAAAGAGCCTATCCTTAGATAAGCTCCTTACTGTCATTTTCTTTATATAATATTAAATTTTTATATCACCCACAAAAATTTCACACATACAATGGTTAAACGGGCGTAAGCTGTTCGCCAACGTCGCTTTTCATTAGTTATAAATCATTTCTTTTGATATATTTATTTATACTTACAAATTCTTTAAAATGCCGCAAGGAACACTTCCTTATGTGAATGTCCCTAGGGACCGTTTTGTCAAAATACAAAACAAATAAATTATAATGTGAATGCCACGACTAAGGTTAAAAAATTGTCGAACTGTCTTATTTGCTATATTATATTAAACACATGAAAAGCACTCACCCCAAAGCTTTTTTCTTTTTTGTATCTGCCACCAAAATAATCGTCTAAATAATTGATAATATTGTTTTTTAGCAAAATATCTGTAACCTTTCATATATCACCATTGGATAATTCAGATAATTCCATATCAAAATCCCCCTATTTGATTTTCTACACTTTAAAAAGTAACCTTTTCTACGTCCAAAAGCTAACTGTCAAATCCTGCTTTGATAATTTGATGTGTTTCGTTCATCTCTAATGGGAATAATAAAAGCACCAACCATTTCTGATTAATGCCTTATTAATCATATTATTTACTTTGAACTTTTACCATTCAACTACTGCACGAAAATCTGCACTCTTATCGTAAGCTAATGTAACAGAATTAAAACCTAATACGCTCGCTGATGATATTTGAATAAAATTTCCATTCTCATCATTAAACTGATATGATTGAGATGCTATATCATAAATTACATCATTAGTAGAATCACTACCTAATGGTGTATAATATGTTTTAAGATAATTATAATACTCGGTAAAGGCAGAAGACATTGCATCAACAGAATCATAATTATGACCTATAACCACATTAGCAGTTTGAGTTTCTGGTCCACTAGTTGATTTAGGTAATTGCGAAACTACATTTTCAAATTTTACAATAAAGGTATTTGTATAACACATACTATCTACCTTTTTTATAATATCATTCGCCTCTGATGAATATTCCTCTGGAAGACTCACCGCTATTTCATATGCACCTTTTGCATCTAAATCAGCAATCTTGATATTTGCTTCTTCAATCATAGAACTATAATGTTTTTTTAATTCTTCGTTATATTTTTCTCTTGCTGAAACTAAATCATTATAATTTTCTACATCCTTCTTATCTTTATCGCTTAATTCTTCGTATGCAGATTCCGCTTCAACAATGGCTGACTCATTTTCCCAAGTAACAGTCCCTATTGCTGATATTTTTTCTTCTACGAATTGAGTCTCCTTACTCTTTCCACAAGCACATAAAAAAGACATCATTACGCACATGCATGCAATTAATACTTTTTTCTTCATTTGTATACCTCCTCGTCAATACACACAAAAATATTATATATTGTTCATCTACTAAATTGAAATAACTTATTTTTATGATATATACAAACAATATAAAAAAATATTATGGTTCCCACTTTGATTTCATAATTTTCCTTCTTAATACTTCCTTATTATGTTCTTCTATAAATCAAAAAAACAAAGGAAAATCATTTACTTATGTTTCAAGTGTATATGTGTATATTAAACTACATGAACTCCTTTTTGTATTCAGAGTCATATACCACAACCCACATGTTACATACCCCACCCTCTTTTTATGAAACTTATTGCGTAATTAAATTCAAAGAAAACGGTGCAGTTTTTTACTGCACCGTCACTATAAATAAAATACTTGTTATATTCCTAAAAGCATCGGGATGGAATTTTAATATCCCATGCCTCCCATTCCACCCATTCCGCCAGCCGGCATTGGTGGAACATCCTCCTTAATATCAGCTACAACTGACTCAGTGGTAAGCAGAGTTGAAGCTACTGACGTAGCATTCTGAAGCGCTGTTCTTGTAACCTTGACAGGGTCGATGATGCCTGCCTCAATCATATTGACATATTCTTCCTTATATGCATCAAAGCCGACGCCTGCTTCAGCCTCTTTAACCTTATTTACGATAACTGCACCCTCAAGTCCTGCATTTTCAGCAATGTGCATGAGAGGTGACTCCATTGCCTTGCAGACAATCATTGCGCCTGTCTTCTCATCACCCTCAAGCGTATCTGCGAGAGCCTTCAGCTTACCGATTGCATGAATGTATGCAGAACCGCCGCCTGCAATGATTCCTTCCTCAACGGCAGCTCTTGTAGCATTGAGGGCATCCTCAAGACGAAGCTTCGCCTCCTTCATCTCTGTCTCTGTTGCAGCGCCAACTCTTATTACTGCTACACCGCCTGCAAGCTTAGCAAGTCTCTCCTGAAGCTTCTCCTTATCAAACTCAGAGGTAGTCTCAGTAAGCTGGTTCTTAATGAGATTCACTCTTGCATCAATATCCTCCTTCTTGCCGCAGCCGCCTACAATTACGGTATTCTCCTTTGCAACCTTAACGCTCTTTGCACGACCAAGCATCTCCATTGTCGTTTCCTTAAGGTCATATCCAAGCTCCTCAGAAATAACCTCGCCGCCTGTAAGAATGGCAATATCCTTGAGCATATCCTTTCTTCTGTCGCCATAGCCAGGCGCCTTAACGCCGACTACTGAGAAGGTTCCACGAAGCTTATTTACGATAAGGGTTGTAAGTGCCTCGCCCTCAATATCCTCAGCGATAATGAGAAGCTTCTGCCCGCCCTGAACAATCTGCTCAAGCAGTGGAAGAATATCCTGAATATTTGAAATTTTCTTATCTGTAATCAGCACGTATGGGTCATCAAGCTCTGCAACCATTTTCTCCATATCGGTTGCCATGTAAGCGGAAACATATCCTCTGTCAAACTGCATGCCTTCCACAAGGTCAAGCTCAGTTTTCATTGTCTTTGATTCCTCCACAGTAATAACGCCGTCCTTTGATACCTTTTCCATAGCGTCTGCAACAAGCTCGCCAACACTGTCATCACCTGCTGAAATAGATGCAACCCTTGCAATCTGCTCCTTGCCGTTTATGCTTTGGCTCATCTCTGAAATAGCGTCAACAGCAGCATCACATGCCTTCTTCATACCCTTTCTTAAAACGATTGGGTTTGCGCCTGCCGCAAGGTTTTTCATACCCTCGTTAATCATAGACTGTGCAAGAACCGTTGCCGTGGTAGTACCGTCACCTGCAACATCATTCGTCTTTGTTGCAACCTCCTTTACAATCTGTGCACCCATATCCTCAAATGCATCCTCAAATGTAATCTCCTTTGCAATTGTCACGCCGTCATTTGTAATCAGCGGTGTTCCAAATGATTTTGCAAGCACTACATTTCTGCCCTTCGGTCCAAGTGTAACGCTCACTGTATCTGCTAATTTATTTACGCCTTCCTCAAGAGACTTTCTAGCCTCTGCTCCAAACTTAATTTCCTTTGCCATTTTATTTTATGCCTCCTATAAAAATATATTGTATATATGTTTCGTAACAGCGCATATGCTGTTTTTATTCAACAACTGCGAGAATGTCTGACTGCTTCACGATAATATACTCATCATCGCCAAGCTTAACCTCTGTTCCCGCATATCTTGAATAGATAACCTTATCGCCTGCCTTAACCTCCATCGGTATCTTCTCTCCATCGACTACCGCTCCCGGACCTACTTCAACAACCTCAGCATACTGTGGCTTCTCCTTAGCCTGTGACGGAAGTACGATTCCTGACTTTGTAGTCTCCTCAGCTACCGACTGCTTTAAAACAACTCTGTCTCCAAGTGGTAATAACTTCATTTTATATTCCTCCTAAAAATCATATTCTATTTTTAGCACTCACTTCTTTCGAGTGCTAACATAAGTATTATTTTAAACAATTTATGGAAAAAATCAACCCCTAATTTTTAAATTTAACAAATTATACACAAATATACACAAAATCACTGTATTTTAATCGTATTTCTATTTTCCTACCCCCATGTCACGCCCATATATAAATAAATACTGCTGTGCATATCCTGCATAGTTCCCGAAAAGCTCCACTGCATACTTTTCTATTACATCATTTTTTGTATCTTCATGGAAATACAGCTCCTCCATAATTCTTTTCATCCACACATCCACAGGAAAAGCCGAGGCAAAGGACAGTCCGAAAAGCAGAACGCAGTTTGCGACCTTCTCTCCCACTCCCTTTATTGACATAAGGCTTTTCCTCGCCTCATAAAATGGCATATTTTTAAGTATATCGCCATCTATTTCTCCATTATGCACACTGCATACAGCTTGTCTTATGTACGGCGCACGAAATCCAACCTTACACCCGCGAAGCTCCTCCTCACTGACATGAAAAAGTGCCTCAACAGACGGAAACGCATATACCATTCTTCCGTCCTTTGTGACAATTTGCTGACCATATTTCTCGGACAAGAGATGGACAATCTGCTTAATATGGCAAATCTTTTTATTTTGCGATATGATAAATGAGATGAGCATTTCAAAAAAATCCTGCCTTAATATCCGTATTCCCGCATGCTTTAAAATAACATCAGCCAACCGTTCATCCGCCTTAATTATGCTCTCTTTTATCACTCCATAATCTGTATCAAGGTCAAAATAACTTTTCCATATCTCATTGAAATCCTCCACGGACGTATCATATAAAATAAAGCTGTCTGCCTTTGCATTTTCCTCCCTGCACTGCTTTATATGCAGGTATTTTCCAAATGCCACAAGCTCATACTCCTTTTCGGCAAGCCTTGTAAAATGAAAGCACTGCCCACATTCCAGCGTGTCCTCTATGTCAAAATCAAAAACCTCCTCAAGTATCAGGTCATTCTCTCTGCAATATATATTCATATTCATCAGCCTCTCAAAATATTACTTATTTCTCACAAAAACACATAGAGGAATTTTACCACAAATTGTCGGAAATTCAAAGAGAAGCCATGCTTAATTCGATTTTGGCAAATAGACCGGTTTCGTGTATCGGCTTCCCCAGCACCCGACATATCGCATATTGCTTTTCAGGGAAACCTTGACATAATCTGCATTATAATATTATTATTAAAATAATTACGGCACTATATGTAGACAAAATCATAAATACAATTAACAAAGGAGAATACCTATGGCAGAACAGCTTTATACAATACCCGTAAACGATGCATTTGATTCGGACTGCGAATGTCCTATATGTGCCATGCGAAAACAGCTTGAACAAAACGCAATTGAATACACAATGGGACCCAGCTACATGGAGGACGATAACCGCGCCATGACGGACAAGCTGGGATTTTGCACACATCATATCAAAATCCTAAATGCCGATAAAAACAAGCTTGGACTTGCCCTCATGTTAAAAACCCATACGGATAAAACCATTAAGGATTTAAAGGCGCTCAGCGAGGGAGCAACCCTGGCATCCACAGGATTTTTTAAAAAAGCCTCCGCCTCCTCTGTAGGCGAGTACATTAAAAAGCTTGACGAAAGCTGCTTTATATGCGACAGAATAAACGGAACCTTTGACAGATACATAGATACAATTTTTCATTTATGGAAAAAAGACAGTGCCTTCAGAGACAAATTGAAAACGTCAAAGGGCTTTTGTGTCAAGCATTACGGTATTTTATATGATTATGCACCGACAAAGCTTTCCAAGGACGCCCTCACAGATTTTATAAGCGCCTTAAACACCGTTTTCTTTGAGAACATGAAGCGTGTGAACGGCGATGTAGGCTGGTTTATTGATAAATTTGACTACAGGTACAAGGACGAGCCATGGAAAAATGCAAAGGACTCCATTCCACGCTGCATCACAAAAACGAACTCGGCAATTGTTGAATAACAAGGGGCTGTCGTGCCACGCGACAGCCCCTTGTTTTTTCGGCACTGACATACCCTTTTTTAATCTTTTCCTACTCTCCTGCAAGAATACCATACGACGACATTATTATTTCTTTATCTCGTTTTTCAGCTTTAACACCTGCTCAACCATCAGCCCTGAATATAGAGAAATTTCCTCCACAGATAATTTACCCGCTTTAAGCATTCTTATTGCAGTCTGTTCCACTCCTTGTTCCAAGCCCTGTTCTATTCCCTGTTCCATTCCTTGTTCTAATGCCTCATCATACAGCTCCTTATAACGCATCTCCAAAGTCATATAATCCAACCTCCATTTCTCGTTATTCCTTACAGCTCTTACTGCTTTGTCCAATTTACTTGTGAATTCATCCGAGGCTTCCTGCCCATCAATATAATCCAACAGCCGTTTCATTTCCGGACTCACATCATCTATTGTTCCCTTTGTATTTAATATTATTTTTGTTGTTTCATCTCCAAAAGCAATTCCATAATCCTGTATACATCTGTTTTCAAAGGTGTAGATATGCCTTCCCTTCCCAAACAAATCAAAGGTACAGATAAATATGATATAGCTTCGTTTCAAATTTTTGTATTCTTCACCCTTTTCCAAAATATTGAGGTCTATCATTCCCTGATAATATCTGGAACGCTTAGGCAAATTTTTATTGATGCCCACCTGCATTTCAATATTGTACACTATTCTTTTTTCATCTTCTACATAGACATCAAGTCTTACACTTTTGGCGTTTGCTGTAATGTCTATTGTTTCCTGCGTTTTCGGATATTTTATATCTGATATTTTTATTCCCAATATTGTCTCCAGAAATGGTTTACAGTATTTCGGATTTCTCATTATAACCCCAAATATAAAATCATCCTTAAATTTCAATTCCTCAAAGCTTTTAATGTTTGATTGACAGTTCCATTTTTCATTCTCATTGTTCATAAATTCTCCTCCTTGTAATTACAGGCAGAGAAGAAGAAATGAACCAAACATGCATAAATTATATTACCCGCATATTTCTTTGTTTCAAACAGCAACCTCGCTGCCTATTATTTTTGTGAAATAAAGCATCGAAGTTTTATTTGATTACAGATTAGTCAAGAATGGCTAAGCCACAAATTAAATTAGAATACAATGCCTTGTAGCTATACTACTACATGCGTATTATAAATTCAAGTTTTTTTTGCCGATTGAAGCTTTTTTCTATATTCCCTAAAAAACATTCTCTTTCAGCCCCTGTTTCTATTTGTTGTAAGCATAAAAAATAACGACAGCTCATTTTTATTTGGCTATCGTTATTTTTATGCTTATGTTTGTCAGTCTTGCTTTTTGGTATATTTTTTATACTACTGCCGTTACCGCTATCTGCTCACGGGCGACAGCTTCTTCATCCTTTTTCTCTTTTTCCTTCATCCTTTTCAGCATTAAAAATTCCCTGTATTTGTTAAGCTTTCCCTCATAAATCACTTCAAGCTCATTCCACGTTCTAAAATCCTCAGGTCTTACAAGCCCAGGTTTTTTATTAAACATTTTTACACCTGATTTTTGCAGGATATAAAACACAAACTGGGAACAAAAATAATTATATTTTCTCTCAACCGCTTTGTTAAACATAATGCCAAAAATACCAAGGTAATTATATTTATATGCCGCCTTATTTGCCTTGAATTTATCGAGGTTTTTAATCAGCTTTTTATACTGCATCGTCGTGATAGGCAGTCTGCATACCCTGCACACCGTATCAACATCCCTTCCAAAAACACCCGTTGTAATATCCTCGGATATAAAGCCACAGTCAAAAGGATTGTGCAGCCGTTTACGCGCAAAGCTGTACATCTCATTCAGCTCTATGTCAAGGGCAAGCGATGTGTGTGCATAAGGCTCCTTTGTCCACATTTTTATGACATTGGAAGGTAAGGTTGATGTTTTTGATATAACAATATATACGCTTCTCGTTTTTTCTGTCCTATTTTTTTTGTTGACTTTTTTAATATTCTTTTTGGAAGCTTTGGTTTTCCCCATTAAAACCACCCCTAATTATTGTTGATATTTAAGGCATTTCTGCCTTCATTTCCGCCTTAATCTGATCCTTTAACGTAAGTGCCTGATCCTTAAGCCTGTCGCCTGTGGACCGGTTTGTGATTACACTTCCTATCATTCGTGCGGCATCCTCATATTTTTTCAGTTTTCTTGCAAGCTCTGCAAGCAGGTATTTTAAGGTATTTTCGTCCATGCCGGCTATCGGCAGCGGCTCGTTGGAAAGTGCCTTACTAAATGTCTCATATGCATTTTCCACACACTCAAGCTCATCCTGATAAAGCGCATCTGCCTTATCCCGTTCATCCTCGGAAAGTGACTCTCTCATGCCTCTGTATATCCATGATGTTTTAAGGCATATGTAACCAAGCTCACTGTTTTTTGCCTTTTTTACCATGGCACATACAAGCGCAAGCTTATATCTTACCAAAGCATCTTCATAGGAATAAACGCTCATGCTGTTATCAATTCCTGAAAAGCTGTTGCCTACTTCATCACGTATATCACGCATCTGCTTTGTGGAAAGCTTCCCAAAATATTTTATGAGTGAGGAATAACCACACTTATCACATGTAATAATATCATATTTTAATGGATCCATAACCTCATATATCGGTCTCATATCTGTATCCTTGCTTGAAAGCTTAAGCTTTCCTGCCCTGACAAATTTCGTGGAAAAAGGATAATCACAGACAGGACACGTAAAATGCTTATCAAACAAACAGTCCTCCTCTGTAAGCTTCGGTTTTACAACCTTTCCCTTTTCATCGGCATCATTTTTTTCCTCCTCAATAATATGTGCCCCGTTATATTTGCCAAGACCAAATTTTTCCATACCTGAAAACAGTCCCATAAATTTTCCTCCTAATTCTAAAAAATATTAATTTGCCATTATGCAGGCTTGTATGAGCTTTTCAGCGAAACAATCCTGTTAAATACAAGCTTACCATCTTTAGTGTCTTTTATATCAACACAGAAATATCCGTGTCTTAAAAATTGAAATGAATCTCCCGGTTTCGCAGCTTCCAATGCCGCCTCAAGCTTACACTTTGAAAGAATCTGTAACGAGTTCGGATTGTAATTTAAAGTTCCGTCATCGTTAAGCTTCCCCTTTTCCTCATCAACGATATTCTCATAAAGCCTGACCTCTGCGTCCACGGCACTGGCAGCGTTTACCCAATGAATGGTTCCCTTAACCTTGCGTCCCTCAAAGCCCGAGCCGCTCCTTGTCTCAGGATCATAGGTACAATGAACAACTGTTATATTGCCATTTACGTCCTTTTCAAAATCCACACATCTTACAAAATATGCTCCCTTTAATCTTACTTCATTTCCAGGGAACAGCCTGAAATATTTTTTTGGAGGCACCTCCATAAAATCCTCCCTGTCAATGTAAAGCTCACGGCCAAATGCAACCTTTCTCATACCCGCCTCAGGATTATCCTGATTATTGTCGATATCAAAATATTCCACCTTATCCTCAGGGTAATTGTCTATGACAAGCTTAACAGGGTCAAGCACCGCCATCATACGGTTTACCTTTTGCTTTAAATCCTCCCTGATACAATACTCAAGCATTGCATAATCTGATTCGCTTTGGGATTTTGCAACCCCCGAAAGCTCCATAAACAGCCTGAGTGAAGAAGGCGTAAATCCCCTTCTCCTGAGCGCTGCAATCGTTACAAGCCTCGGATCGTCCCAGCCATCAACAATTTTGTCCTCAACAAGCTTCTTGATATATCTTTTTCCCGTAACAACATTTTTGAGATAAAGCTTTGCAAATTCTATCTGCCTTGGAGGGTGTTCATATTCCAATTCATTTACAACCCACTCGTAAAGCGGTCTGTGGTCTTCAAACTCTAATGTACATATGGAATGGGAAACCCCTTCTATTGCATCCTCAATCGGATGGGCGAAATCATACATTGGATATATACACCACTTATCTCCTGTGTTGTGATGCGTCATTCTGGCAATTCTATATATGACAGGATCACGCATATTCATGTTTGGCGATGCCATGTCAATTTTAGCCCGAAGCACCTTTGCGCCGTCCTCATATTTGCCATCCCTCATATCCTGAAACAGCTTTAAATTTTCTTCTACCGTCCTATCTCTGTAAGGACTGTTTTTTCCCGGCTCGGTAAGCGTTCCCCTATATGCCCTGATTTCCTCAGCAGTAAGGTCACACACATATGCCTTGCCTTTCTCAATAAGCTTAATGGCAGCTTCATACATCTGTTCAAAATAATCTGATGCGAAAAAAACCTTATCTCCAAAATCCGCTCCAAGCCACTTTACATCATCAATAATCGACTGTACAAACTCCGTTTTTTCCTTTGTAGGATTTGTGTCATCAAACCTGAAATTAAATGTTCCCCCATATTGCTTTGCAAGCCCGTAATTTAAAAGTATGGATTTTGCATGTCCAATGTGAAGATACCCATTGGGCTCAGGTGGAAATCTCGTTACAATATTTGTGTATTTGCCTTCTTTCAGGTCCTTATCTATCTCCTGTTCTATAAAATTCCTAGAAACAACTTCGCCTTCCATATATGCCTCCACTTCTAATTGACTAAATCTATACTACCAAATAACTCGCTGTACGTCAAATCTTTGTTTTACTCATCAACGTCAAATGCACTGTCCATATTTGCATTATAGCTTACTTTAATTTTGTTTCTTATTTCCTCTGACTGTTTTTCATATTCAGCATAGTTTTCAGCCTGATTATCAGGATTTATGATATGTTCGGCATTTTCTTCCATGCTTTTCCTGCTATCAGAATTTTCTTTTTTTAATTCATTTTTTTCCTCATTTTTCTCATCTACTTCCACTTTTTTCTCAATTATTTCTTCTTTTTCCTCTGACAGCTCTTTTTTCTCATTCCTGTCAGCGTTTTCCTCGATATTCTTTTCATTTGCTTTATCAACAAAATTTATTTCTTCAGCTTCCGCCTGTTTACCAGCGTTTTGCTCTGCCTGTTCCGTTTCCACCACAGCTTCTATCTTCGGGATTTCAAGCTTCGCAGTTTCCACTACATCATTTTCCTGCTTCGAGACTTCCGTTTCCGTGGTTTCTGCTTCAATGCCTTCTACCTCCAAATTTTCAAGCGACTCATCTAATGCCGTTTTTTTCCTAAGCCTTCTGTTTTTTGTCAAAAGACAGAGTATCGTTATAAGGAAAATCAATATAAGCACGGCAGCGCCTATAAGATAATAAATCAGCATCTGCCTTGTGAAAAAGCCCTCATGCTCCGTTTTCTTATCTGTAATATCGCTTGCTGTGGCATCGACAGGCGTTGCCTCCGTCTTGGTTGCAGTTTCCTGTTTTTCGGCAGGCTCCAAATATCTCATAAATGTTTTTTCTTTATAATCATACAGATATATCCCTTCGTCACCCTCTATATTCATGGCATATAAAAGATAAAAATCACCGTCAAGCTTATACGCCTGTATCAGCTCGCCGTCAATTCTAAGCTGTGCCTCCTCGCAGCCCTCAGGAATGGCTATATCCTCTCTCCATGCAAGAATAACATATCGGTTCTCCCCTGCCAAATACTCCTTGTAAAGGGTGAATATATTTCTTTCCTTGTCATATATATAGAGGCTTCTTTTTTCATCTTCATCTGCAAGACACACAAGCAGCAGCTTTTTATTTGGCGACTGAAAGGCAACAATATCCCACTCCTCATATGTCTCATCAACTGCCCTAAACCCTGTCGGTATCTCCTCTATCTCCTTATCCAAGACAAAATCGAGTTTTTTTCCATTTATGGTAACAACAGGATCGCCCTTTTCCTTACCTGCCATAACCCGTATATAATAATTTTTTGCTGCGCCGTTTTCAGAGGTAACCGTAATGGTAATATAGTTTTCGCCCTGGGATATGCTGCTTGCGCCACTCACACTTACCCGGCTTGTGCTATACTCCGCAACCGCATTTACATCGATTGCCGTAACGTCCTCCTCAACCTGTACAAAATATGAGGTCGTGCGGGAAGAAAAGGCAGGCTCAAGCGTTCCTGGGGAAATGCTCAAGGACTTTAAATAACACTTCTCGTCATCTTCCTCCTCAGTCACAGCCTCTGTAGTGCTTTCTGTGGCTGCTCCCGTGGTGTTTTCGGGTGCTTCTGTTGTTGCAGGCGCTTCCGTCGTGCTTGGCGATACAACTGTAACATGAACACCTGCATGGGATATGGAAAGCGGTGCTGCCTCAATGCTCCACGCATCTTCTCCATAGGTTGATATACTTGCCGTACCGCTGCTTATTGCAGTAAAGGTAATACTTACGGAGCCTGCTCCCGTTCCACTTATGGTTGCAGTCCCTCCGCCGCCGCTTACCATGCCACTTCCGGAGCTGTAGCTTAAAATTCCTGATGAGTAGGACACATATATCGTGTATGCGGATATATTTGACCCGCTTACGCTTATGGTTGCAGTAACCGTATCACCCACATTTATCGTAGATGCCGAAAGCGCAATGGAAACATTTACGTCTGCCGCCTCTACATCAAATACAGGCACATGAATGCATAATAACAAAATAATAACAAAGCATAAAATTTTTTTCGCAATTTTTTTCATAACAATTTTCCTCACCTTGAATATCAGCCATTCCAAACTTGCTTCACGTAAAAGCTCCTAATTAATTAACTGTAATCCTACAATATGCCTCTGTATCATAACAATATCAAGCGCAGTTACCTTTCCGTCCCCATTTATGTCTGCTATCGCCTTTCTGCCCTCATCTGCCACATCTATTCCTACGATGATTCTTTGGACAAACACAATATCTAAGGCTGTGATTTTTCCGTCTCCGTTTAAATCACCTTTTCCTGCTGCGGCTTGATTGCCGCGATTAACGGTAATCGTATAATTTCTCACGTTTCCGTTCTGTGCCTTCACGGAAACCGTAAACTCATTTGAGCCGGAGCTTAACTGCTTACTGCCTGTTCCGCTTATGGATGCCTTTGCATTTACTGCTGTGGCAGATATCGTTATATTTGCCACATTGCTTGGCACCGTTACCGAATAGCTGCTTGTGTCATTTACTGAAAAGGTTGGCGTAAGAGGATATCCGCTTACGGTAAGTGACGAAAGCCAATTATTCGGACTGCCTGAATCCGCAGGCTTTGCAACAGCCGTCTGCGGCATATCAGTATAAACAGGAATTTTAAAAACCATGCTTGTATTTAAAAGGTTATTGTTCTTGTATGCATTATAGCTTGTAAGACACTCGGTAGAAGGTGCCTGAACATTTGTCATGTATTGATGGCTGAACAGACAGCTCTTATTCGTTACATTAAATTTTTGGGTGTAAAGCGTGTTCTGTCCCACATTTATGTAAGCAGTTCCAAGAAACTGTGCGCCTCCCACAATTGATTTTTTAACTGAGTTCCAAGGTCTCCCGTAGGCTCCTGATTCAGATGCCCATTTAAGTCCTTTTTCCAATGCATTGCCGCCGTCCGTTGCGCCTATGTTGTAGAAATTATAAATGCCCGGATATTTGGAGCTGTTCCCCTTTGCAGCGGTGCCTGCGGTTGTTCCCATTTCCAGCCTGATTCTTGAGGCGATATGATATGGACTTACTCCACTTGTGGCGGCAGCCTCCATAATAATCTCAGAATATTTTTGTGTCTCGTTTGGAGGTATGGCATCATACATAAATGTACCCTTCAGAATTGCCTCAACGCCGTCCTTTGTCTGTATGCCGTCCTGATAAGAAAGACTTTCAAAAAGAAAAATATAATTTTCATAGAGATACGTTCTTGGGTCAAGATAATAGCTTACAAGCTCGTCCGAAGCGGCAAACCACACACTTCCGTCATAAGCCGTCCATTTGTCGGCTGCCCAATTATAGCCCACCTGTGTTGACCGCCAATTATAGTGCGGATAGGAATTTGACGTCCACACAAGATTTTTTATCTGTCCATTGCGGTTGACCTCATTTTCGACAAGGGTACTCCATTTTATGCCGGTCTGTATTGCCTCAAACCGCCATAATGGATATTTTTCATGGAGCGTTCTCAGCATACTCTTATAGCTTTCAGGAAAGCCCTGACTGCTTAAATATGCCTCAAAATCTGCATCAGGACTCGGTGTATCTCCTCCCGACGACCCATTTAAAATCACATAATTTGCACATACATATCCTGTGTAAGCCGTACCGTTATATGTAACATTCACCTTGTACCACGTGTAATCTGAACCTGTTTCCGTAGCAAGTATCTCAAGGGGCGTGCCGCCCTCTAAAACAATATTGCCTCCGTTTTGGTCCTTCTTTATGCCATATCCCGTTCCCGGTCCCTCTCTAAAGTTTACATAACTTCCGTATTCAATCACGCCTGCAGCCAAAGCCCTTGCAGTTATGTCATACTGCCACGGAGCAAGGTTAATAAGCATTGATATTACTAGGATAATCACAATATTTATTCTTTTCCCCATACGAAATTTATCCATAAAATGCTCCTTAAAAACTTCGTTTACCCACTGTTGCGTCAATTTATGTAAACCAAACAAATACCATACGCAAATAAATTATAACACAATATTTCGTATAATGCACTACTTTTATACAAAATACATGTTTTTTTTACATTTTTTTCATAATATTTTTGCCCGATATGTCATTTGCGTTTATTTTAGAAACACTGCCCTTGCCGAAAATTTTTTCAGGTCTGCGGTGTTATAGAATAAATAATTGTTTTATATGGAAAAATAATGTATAATTTTTAACATGTGTTACTATAAATGTTGAAATTTTATTTTCAATATTTATTTCGGAGGATAATATGAACAAAAGAGCTTTGCTGGTTGCAAATTCCGCATCCATGATTGACCACTTTAATCGGGACAACCTTGCCATTCTAAAATCATTAAATTACGAAATTACCGTTGCCGCTGACTTTCAGCATGGAAACTCAAGTCCGAAGGAACGCATCAATGAATTTAAGACGGAGCTGCTTGAACAGGGAATCGAGGTGCTGCCCCTTTCCATTCCAAGAAGCATTACCCATATTCCTGCAATGTTCAAATCCATTTCAAAATTAAAAAAACATATTGCAGAGCATCCGTATGAAATCATCCATACGCAAACGCCCTTTGGCGGCGTTGTGGGCAGGCTTGCGGCAAAGAAAGCCCGAAAGAAGAATAAAACCAAGGTCATCTATTTTGTTCATGGCTTTCAC
Source organism: Clostridium sp. (assembly GCA_023664775.1). GTDB lineage: Bacteria > Bacillota > Clostridia > Lachnospirales > Lachnospiraceae > Coprococcus_C. Next base: position 19,627 of record JAMPEW010000016.1, read on the forward strand.
TTTTTTAAGGGCGCCTCAGTAAAAAATCATATTATATATTACAACATTGAAAAATACCTTTCCCATTATACAGACTGCCTAATCACATTAAACCACGAGGATTATGCTGCCGCATGTAATAAATTTAAGCATCCCAACGTCAAATACGTGCCGGGAATAGGCGTTGATACGGATATGATTTATAATATGCAGGTGGATAAGACTGCAAAATGCAAAAGTCTCGGAATACCAACTGACAAAAAAATCATTTTAACAGTTGCCGAGCTTATTCCACGCAAAAATTTAGAGGGAACCATACGTGCATTTGCGGGAATTACCAAGCAGGACAGCGTATTGGTTATATGCGGCAAGGGTCACCTTGCAGAGCAATTAAAGAAACTAGCGATGGAGCTTCATATTGCAGACAGAGTGTTTTTTGCCGGCTACAGAACGGATATACTTGACATATATCATATTGCGGACATTTTTTTGTTTACAAGCTTTCAGGAGGGGCTTCCTGTAGGTGTTATGCAGGCAATGGCGGCGGGGCTTCCCATAATTGCCTCCGACATACGTGGAAACCGGGATTTGCTCGGTGCAGGCTGTGACACATTATCCTCTGATTATCTTATTGATGTAAATGACATAAAAGCATTTACGAATAGGCTTGATTATCTGCTAGCAAATCCCGACATAAGAAATTCCCTCGGCAGTGAAAACACAAAACGGTGCAGGGAGCTTTTTGATATTTCAATTGTTCATAAGGAAATGTCAGCTATTTATAGGGAGCTTGCTTCCGGGGAAGAAGCGTAAGCCATGGTTGTGTCAAGTTTTCTATGAAAACTTGACATGTAGTATGTTTGGTGACAAAGTCGCTGAGACTATATGTCAGCCCATGGGTTCTCGATTTACAAAGTAATTCGAAATATCTATCAGGCACATACAGTATGGCTATGCTGATATGGTTCCCGATTTACAAGGTAAATCGGAACATATGCTGAAAGCAAATTTGGAATGGGCTGATGTTAAAGATAGGAGGATTTTTTATGAAGCCTAAGGTTTATGTTATGATGTCAACCTATGACGGTGAAAAATATATAAGCGAACAGCTTGACAGCATTCTTGCCCAAAAGCATGTTGAAGTATGCCTTGCTATCCGTGATGACGGCTCGCATGACAATACACCGGAAATTCTTAACACATACGAAAGAAAATACAAAAATATCAATGTATCCTACGGCAAAAACATCGGATATGCCGATAGCTTTTGGACGCTGCTTTTACTGTCCCCTGATGATTACGACTACTATGCCTTTGCTGATCAGGACGATGTTTGGGAAGAAAATAAGCTTGCCGCCGGAATACAGGCATTAAAATCCAGCGGCACTCATACGCTTAAGCTTTATGCTTCTGCCCTGAATGTCACGGACGAAAATTTGAATTTTCAATATACAAATGAATTCAAAGGACTTCGGGCAGCATTCGGCAGCGCTGTAACACGCCCAAGGCTGTCAGGCTGTACCATGATATTTAATGCCCCGCTCCTTTCAATTTGTAAGAAAATGGACCGGCGCAAGGAAAACGGAAGGTGTATCAGCCATGACGCATTGGTTTACATAAGTTTTCTTGCATGTGGCGGCCGGCTGACATTTTCCCGAAAAAGCTATATTCATTTAAGACGTCATCCCGAAACGGTAACCGGTCATGGAAAAAGCATTTTAAAAAGAGTGTCAAGCGTTCTTGATATTTTTACGGCAAGAAAAAACGAAGCGCTAAAGCAAATTACATTTATTTATGAAAGCATTAACGACTGCATGACAGAGGAAACAAAACGTCTGTGCAGGGACGTTATCAATTATAGAAGTTCTTTACGCTCCACATTGAAGCTATGCTTCGACAGGCGCATAAAATGCGGACTTTTCAGTGTGGATGCAACAAACCTTTTTGCCATTTTATTTCACTGCTATTAAATTTACGGTTAGGAGCAAAAAATGAAAGATTTAACTGCCGCCGGCATTGTGCTGTATAATCCGGACACGAACAGAATGAAGGAAAACATAAATGCCATAATCAATCAGGTTGATTATGTGATTCTTGTTGACAACGGCTCTAAAAATAAATCAGATATAGAAGCTGTCATTTCCCATAGCTTCCATAACTCTGACAAGCTTATTATAAGGTTCAGTGAAAAAAACAACGGTATTGCATGGGCGCTTAACCAAATTTTCAGGCTTGCCGAGGAACAAAGCATTACATGGGTTCTGACATTAGATCAGGATTCTGTCTGCCCGTCAGATATGATAGAACGCTACATAAACGATTCCGCTTCCACAGACAAAAGCAAAATCGGCATACTCTGCCCTACAATCGTGGACAAAAATGCAGGCGTCATTGAAGGAGACATTCATAAAACCGAAGCCATAAAACGCTGCATAACCTCCGGCTCCTTCACATCCCTTGCAGCATGGAAGCAGCTAGGCGGCTTTGATGAAAAAATGTTTATTGACGGCGTGGACTTTGATTTCTGTGACCGTCTGCGAATGCATGGCTATAAAATTATCCGAATAGGCTCTATTTGTCTTACCCACGAGCTTGGCAAAATTACATCCCACCGTTTTCTTTTTAAAACGGTAACGGTACAAAACCATTCCGCCCTGCGCAAATATTATATTGTGCGCAACCGTTTTTATCTTTCAAGAAAAGAGAAACAGCCTTTCGCAGTCGTAACCTCCTTTTTCTTCGTAATAAAATTTTCAGCTACGATTATTCTGTTTGAAAAAAACAGACGTAAAAAGCTTAAAGCTGTGTTTCGCGGAATGTGTGACGGTCTTAAATTACGGTCTTAAATTATAAAATAATTTCTTGACATAGCAATACAAATAAAGTATTATCTTGTCTGTAATTACATGAATTACTTTGCTGTTGTGGCACAGTCGGTAGCGCACATCATTGGTAGTGATGAGGTCACGGGTTCGATTCCCGTCAACAGCTTTTTGAAACCATTAAAAAATAGCCGTTTACCTCTAGCAAAAAGTCAACGGCTATTTTTTAGTCTAACACAAGCCAGAGGAGGCGAAGTGCCTCGCCTGTCCGTCCGTCTTGATAATTACATTATATACTTTGGCTTTCTTATTTGTCATGTTTTTGCACCTATTAAAAACCGTCCCCTGCGTCAACAGGAAACGGTAAGCAACTATACAGAACCAAGGCTATGATACATAGCCCTAAAAGGGGGATGATTGTTTTCTTTTTCTTTGAATATGATGATGATACCAATACTACTGTTCCGGTTGAGGTATCTGATACATCATCATTTAATGAACAGGAACTTGAATTTTTTTATGATACGCATGTACGTAAAGTATGGCACAAACAACAGAGTGAATGGTATCTTTCTATTGTTGATGTGGTTCAGGTGCTTACAGACAGTGTTGCTCCAAAAAAATATTGGAGTAAACTAAAAACACAACTTGAAGCAGAAGGATTGCAAACGTCTACGATTAGTAGACGTTTGAAAATGAAAGCTCAAGACGGCAAAATGCGTCTCACAGACTGTGCAGACACAGAACAAATCCTTCGTATCATTCAATCCATTCCATCTAAAAAAGCCGAACCATTTAAACAATGGCTTGCCATGGTTGGCAAAGAGCGTTTAGATGAAATTGCCGACCCTGAGCTTGCAATGGAGCGTGCTGTTCGTGAATATAAAGCTAAAGGGTATAGCGATGCATGGATTACCCAACGATTACGTTCCATTGAAGTACGCAAGGAAATGACAGACGAATGGAATCGTGCCGGCATCACCGACAGTAAACAGTATGCAATTCTCACTGATATTCTTACTGCTGCGTGGTCTGGCAAGAAAGTCCGTGAGTACAAAGAGCTTAAAGGGCTACATAAAGAGAATTTAAGAGATAATATGACAAATACCGAATTGGTTTTAAACCAGCTTGCGGAAATATCAACTACAGAAATTTCCAAGGTTGCCAATCCTAAAGACATGAATCAGACTATAAAAGTGACACAACAGGGTGGAAACATTGCCAAGGAGGCAAGGGAAAATCTTGAACGGCAAATAGGACACAGTGTATTATCTCCGTTAAATGCACAAGCACCTAAATTGCTTGATGATAATAATACAAAAAAATAAAATATGCCCCCTGCAATGCAGGGAGCATATAGCTTACTGACGCACCAAAGCGACATGATACATAAGCCCTACGCAAGCATATTGCATCATAATCTCCTTGTTTTTTAATCAGAGTATTTTTATATCCTGAATCAGCCTTTTTCCTTTGTCTAACGCTCTTATAAATCACTCATTCAGCCACTTGTTTAAGGTTGCAACCACCTGCTTGATATCCAACGGCTTTGCAATATGGTGATTCATGCCTGCCCTCATCGCAAACCGCACATCCTCTGCAAATGCATTTGCCGTCAGTGCTATAATCGGAATGTTCTTCAAATCCTCCCTGTCCTCCTTGGCTCTTATCTGTCTTGATGCCTCATAACCATCCATAACAGGCATTTGAATATCCATAAATACAAGGTCATAGTGCCCCTGCTCCGTCTCCGTAAGCTCCGTTACCGCTTCCTGTCCATCCCAGACATGCTTCACCTCAAGCCCCATGCTCTCCAATATTTCTTTTGCTATTTCCGCATTGATTTCATTGTCCTCAACAAGCAGAATTCTCTTGCCGTCAAATCTTGCCTCACCCACAATTTCCTTGTAGTTGCTGCCTTCCCCGTCTCCATTCACAAGTCTCCGGAACAAATACGACAGCCTTGATTTAAATACAGGCTTGCTTATAAAACCGCTGACGCCTGCCTGCTTTGCCTTTTCCTCAATTTCCGACCAGTCATATGCCGACTGGATGATAACTGCAATGTCATCCCCTGCAATCCTGCGTATTTCCCCTACTGCCTCAACACCATCCATTTCAGGCATTTTCCAGTCAAGTATGACGGCAAAATAATCCTTTCCTGCGTCATGTGTCTCTTTTACCTTTTCGACTGCCGCCTGACCGCTAAGCACCCATTCACTATCAATGCCAAGCTCATCCAAAATCATGCATGTACTTTCACAGGCGTCCTTGCTGTCATCAACCACAAGCACAGGTGCCTTCACATACTCTTTAAAGGATATCGTATGGTCATCCTGCAGCTGTAGGTAAATTGTGACGATAAAGGTTGAACCCTTGCCCTGCTCGCTTTCAACCTTTATGTCTCCTCCCATCATGCGGACAATGTTTAATACGATGGAAAGTCCAAGTCCCGTTCCCTGTATATTATTGCCTTTTGTATCATTTTCCCGTGAAAATGGATCAAAAACATGCTCAAGAAAATCCTTTGACATGCCGATGCCGTTATCCTCAAAAATAAATTCATAGCATCCCACATTGCTTTGGTTTGTCACCTTTTCCGTAACATACAGGTTGATTTTTCCACCCGATGGCGTATATTTGATTGCATTGCCCATAATGTTGAGAAATACCTGCTCAATATGCAGGCTGTCGCCTATCACATCATCATGCTGTATATCCTTTATATACACCTTCATTTCATGATCCTTCGCCTCAATCTGCGGCTGGATAATATTCAGCATGTTATCAATCAGCTCCTGCAGGCTGAATTCCTCCTCCGCAAGTTCCATTTTGCCCGATTCTATCTTACTCATGTCAAGCACCTCATTAATCAGGGTAAGCAGATGCTTGCCTGACGAGGTAATTTTGTCAAGGCAGTCCTTGACACGCATTTTGTCGTCAATGTGGGCTGACGCAATTGATGTCATTCCTATAATTGCATTCATCGGAGTACGGATATCATGGCTCATGCGCGACAGGAAATTTGACTTTGCCTGATTGGCACTGCTTGCTGCCTCATATGCCTCCCTGAGTGCAACCTGTGCCATCTTTTCCCTGTCATAGGATTTTTCAAGCATTTCCCAATCCCGCCTTGCACGTATTCTATACATGGCGAAAAACAAAATGAGCAGCAAAATGAAACCAATTGCCAACGCCAAAACAAGCACAATATGGTCAGTCAGAAAATCCTGCACCGTATATTTTCCCTCAACATAGGAATTTCTCACAATCGAGTCTCTGATTAATGCATCATCTATATTATTGATACCTTTATTTAAAATGGCATACAATGTGCTGCTTCCCCGGTTTACGGCAAAGCAGAACTCCATAACCTCCTCCATTTCTGCCACATGTAAGTTTGCAAACTCATCATGTGCATTCATGTATCTGTGGATAACATCGCTGTTTACAAGCATACAGTCCACTTCACCCTTTTGAATTGCCAAAAGACAATCCTCCCAGCTTTGGTACATTTTCTGCTCCGTATCAGGATAATTTATGGACAGATAAAATGACTGCTGCGGACTTCCATTATAAACCGCTGCACGGTCATAAATATCCTTGCTGTAATCTCCCTGATACACAACACTCATGTGTGTACTCACAATTGAAATTGTCTGGATATAGCCTTGGGTTTCCGAGTACCATAGGTCACCAAAGGTTGGAAATATCATATCAAGCTCTCCAGCCTTTAACGCCTGTATCATAGCGTCATAATCATCATAGCATATACTTGTAAAGGTAACGCCCATATAGTCAGATAAATCCCCTAAAAGCTCAGGAAGGATTCCCAGCAGTTCGCCGTTTTTTTCGTCCTGATCGCAAAATGGCATATACTCATTCAAATAGCCTACCCTTATCTCACCATGCTCCCCAAGCCACGCCTTTTCTTTGGCATTCAGGTCTCTTTGTACCGTGCCTCTGTTATAATACTTATCCTCCAGCCTTGAAACATAAAACGGAAAATCAGACGATATTTCCCTCTGTGCCACATTCAGCTCCTGCAGAATATCCTTACGGTTTTTATTGACGGCAAAATAGTAATCATATGTGCCGACATTAAACAGCTTCCTGTAGCCCTCCATTCTGTCATTTTCCACAGTGACAATACAATCCAGCTCACCGTTTTCAATTGCCTGCTTCCGTTCCTCCAATTCGTCATATGGGATAGCTTCACATGTAATATTGTTTTCCTCGGCAAACTCTTCTACAAACCTTGCCATATATGTATTACTCTTTATGCCGATGCGTTTTCCGTCCAATGCAGAAGGACCATCTGCCATGTCTATGGCACTGTCATCGGGAACATATATATAATATGTTTCTCCACCCATTGCGTACTCGGAAAACAGCATGGAAGCCTCCCTTCCTGCGTCCTTTGTAACCATTGCCATAATGTCAACTTCACCGTTTAGAAGCTTCTGGTATGTCTCATCCCATGTTCCATATTCATACTCATAAATCCAGCCCGTATATTTTGCGATTTCCTGATAGTATTCATATGCGTAGCCCTGCTTTCTCTCGTTATCACCGCCAGCCTGCTCAGCGTTATCATGGTAATAACCGACACGCACGATTTTACCTTCCGTGTCTGTTTCATCTCCCTTAGAATCCTCTGGCATTACAGGTTCTGCTGCCCGGACCTTAGCAGGTTCCACAGGAATGTACCAACCAAAAATGTGATTTCCTGTTAAAGAAGAATAGGTGCACACCACCATACAAAGGGCAAACAATACACAAATTATTTTTGTATGGATACTTTTTTTTATTTTTCTTTTTTTAAGCTTATGCATTTTCATTCAGTCCTCCTTTACCAGTCAAATAGCACTTACCGTCAATCAATTAACCAAGGATTTTAGCCAATGCCATAAATAACTTTTTCACGTCAATCGGTTTTGCAATGTGACCGTTCATGCCACATTTTAACGCATTTTCCTTATCTTCCTCAAATGCATTTGCCGTCATTGCCAGAATTGGTATGGCTGCCAGTTTTTCATTTTCCAGTGCCCGAATATCCCTTGTGGCATCATAGCCATTTTTTACAGGCATTTGTATATCCATAAGCACCAGCTTATAATATCCCGGCTCGGATGCACGCAACATATCAACTGCAATCTGACCATTATTTGCAATATCAATCTCAAAGCCTGCATTTTTTAAAATTTCCTCTGCAATTTCCTGATTCAGCTCATTATCCTCAGCCAGCAAAATTCTTGTTCCCCTGAACCGTTCCATGGCATTTTCCATGTTTAAACCGTTATCGGCGCCCATTATGTCGGAATTAATATAATTTTGTAAGGCTGATGACTGCCCTTCTTTTTCTGCCGCATCATTCAGACGAAATGCAAATGACAATACAGCCCTTGTTCCAACTCCCTGCTCGCTCCAAACAACAATGGAACCGTTCATCAAATCCACAATATTTTTGGTAATTGCCATACCCAGTCCTGTGCCTTGGATTCCACTTATGGTCGTATTTTTTTCACGCTCAAACGGCTCAAAAATATGTTCTAAATACTCATGGCTCATACCGATTCCCGTATCCTCCACGCAAAATTGATAATTGGCATAGTCAGAGCCTGCGCCTGTCTTTTGTTCAATCAGCAGCTTTACCGTACCGCCCTGATTTGTATACTTGATGGCATTGCTGATTAAATTTAACAACACCTGATTCAGTCTCAGCTTATCACAATACACCTCGCCGTTTGACACAGATGTAGTGTCAACAATAAATGTAAGCTGCTTCTCGCTTATGTTTGACTGTACAATATCACTAATCTCCTGTGCAACGTCAATGAGGTTGCAGGATACCTCCTCAATCTGCATCTTGCCGCTTTCAATACGGCTCATGTCCAGCACATTGTTGATAAGCTCCAGCAAATGATTGCCTGAGGAAGTGATTTTCTCCAAATATTCCTGCACCTTTTCCATATCTCCAATATGAGTGAGTGCAAGGGAGGTAAAGCCCACAATTGCATTCATCGGCGTCCTGATGTCATGTGACATGTTAGAAAGAAACGCACTTTTTGCCTTGTTCGCCATATTTGCCTGCGCAAGGGCATTTTCCAAAAGCATTTTCTGCTCCATTTCATTGCGGGTTTCCTCATCCACATTACGGATGCCTAATACAATACTGTAGTCGTCTTCTCCCTGTCCTGCGTGAACCACCTTAATTTCATGGTACTTTATTTCATCATTGATAAGGGCACGGTAATTGATACTAAAGCTTTTCCTTCTTTGAAGCTCGTTTTTGATATTTTCCTTTGAGCAGGCGGAAAGAAGCATCTCCCTGTCATCCTCATGGACAAAATTTGCAATATAGCTTCCCATGCTTTTCTCTAATGAAATATCCCCTGTAAATGCACTTCCAAATGTGTCCTTGCTTTTCTCATCTGCTCTTAGGATAACGCCCTCCTCCGTATCAAGGGCAAAACAAAGCACAATCTTAAAATCAATACTCAATGCCTTTACAAGCTCACTTTGGCGTTTCTCGTTTTCCTTTTCCTGAAGCTTTTGTTCCGTAACATCCAACAGAAAACGCCGGTAAAACATTTCACCATTTTCCTTTAACAGCTCAATATTTCCCATAACATACAGCACCGTTCCGTCTTTATGCAGCACACGGTATTCAACACTGGCACTGTCCCCTACCTTTTTGAGTCTGCTTATGCTTTCACGCAGTGCCGCTTTGTCCTCATCCATAACTGTTTCTGCAATCATATGGAAACCATCCACAATTAGCTCATCCAGCGTTTCATATCCAAGAATGCGAAGTGCTGCCTGATTAATATTTAATATGCGGGAACCGTCCACAGTGTGATAAACCACACCACATTCCAATGTATTGAAAATCTTTTCCAGTGAATGGTTCTTTTTTATGATTTCCTCCTCATAAGCACGCTCCTGTGTAATATCGATGCCAACGCCTGACGTGCCCATCACGCTTCCATCCCAATCGTAAAGCGGTGCCTTGTAGGTTGTCATAAGCCTTGTGTCATCGCCTGTCTTAACTGTTTCCTCAGAAACACAGACCATTCGCTTTTCCATGACCTCCCTGTCTGACGCCATACAGTCATTTCCCTCATTTTCAGGGTCACTTGGATCAACATCCCATATATAATAGTGGTCCCTGCCCTCCACCTGTTCCTTCGTTTTATTTACAGCTTTGCAAAAGCTGTCATTTACCTTTCTATGTAAACCCTCTTTGTCCTTGTACCAAATCAGGTTTGGCACACTGTTAATCGTTGCCTCCAAATATTGGTTTGTCTGCCAAAAATCCGTCTTCATTTTGTATGTCTGCTGCCATCTTGCAAAACGGAATGTAAGCTCCTCCTCTGTCATCGGCAGCGTCCAAATATCCGTGATATCTGACAGGCTGTCTGAGAAGGCATCCATCATATGTTTTTCTGCAAACAAAATAAGCTGCACATCTTCCCTTTTGTTTTTTATGAAGGCTCTCACCCCATCAAAGGCATCCATATGCTGCAGGTTTACAAAAACCACATCCGCATCGGACATTGATTTTTCGTCCAATATTTTATTTTCAACAAAAGTGTGGGTAAAATGCTCCAATGGTTTTATTTCTTTAATCACATCAAATAACGGACACGAATCACCTATTAAAAATATACAAAGCTGACAACTATACATAACCCAAATGCCTCCTATATCTTACTGTAAATAACTCATATGTCTTACTTTTTGCCTCACAGATAAAAGAACCCATACTGATATATTAACAATTGGTAAAATCTATGTCAACTATTTGCTTCATACAAGCAGATAGTTAGTATGTGTTCATTTCTCCCCTACCTGCTAAGCTTGCTTCTAATTCTCCGAAGCGCATTATCCACGGATTTTTCTGTTTTTGAAAGTGAGGCAGCTATGTCTGCATAGGAAAGCCCCTCCAAATATAAATGCAGCACTTTTTTTTCAAAATTGCTAAGCTCGCTTTCAATTTTTTTATTCAAATCACTTTTCTGCTCTCTTGCCAGCACAAGGTTTTCAGGATTCGCAGCCTCCTTCGTGTCTGCGATGTCCTCCCCAAGCTGCGTTCCACTTTCATCCTGCTCAGCATAAATGGATATATACGTGTTTAATGGCTTGTGCTTTTGCCTGTTTGATGCGGTAATTGCAGTTTTTATCTGCCTTCTCACACACAACGTTGCAAAGGTGGAAAAGCTTGCTCCCTTATCAGGCTCAAAATCCTTAATCGCCTTAAAAAGCCCAATCATGCCCTCCTGCGTCAAATCCTCAGTCTCAGCGCCGATGATATACACAGTCCTGATTTCCTTTTTGACAAGGCCGCCATATTTTTTCAAAAGAAATTCCATCGCCCCGTCATCGCCTGCGGCAATCCTTTTTATTATTTCATTGTCGCCCAAATCAATATAATCCATTTTTACCTCATCAAAGCCTAACTTTTTTAAACCATTACTTTACCATTCTCTGCCTTACAACCTCATATGCAAGCACGCCTGCCGCAACTGACGCATTGAGAGAGTCAATATCTCCCTTCATCGGGATTGAAACAACATAGTCGCATTTTTCTTTCACGAGCCTGCTGACGCCGCTTCCCTCGTTTCCTATCACAATTCCCAAGGCGCCTGTCAGGTTGCAGCCATACATAAGCTCTCCCTCCATATCAGCGCAGGCAAACCACATGCCCCGTCTTTTAAGCTCCTCTATTGTCTTTGCTATGTTTGTAACCTTTACTACAGGCGTATAGTTTATTGCCCCTGCCGACGCTTTAACAACAGCAGCAGTAAGTCCTGCTGCCCTTCTCTTTGGAATGATAACGCCATGCGCCCCACAGAGATTAGCTGTTCTTATAATTGCACCTAAATTGTGCGGGTCCTCTATCTCATCAAGAATAAATAGAAAGGGTGGCTCATTTTTCTCCTCTGCCCTTTGAAATATATCCTCCATGTCTGAATACTCATATGCCGCACAAATAGCAATGACACCCTGATGCTTTCTTGTTTTTGACATGAAATCAAGCTTTTCCTTTGACACAAAGCTTACAATGACGTCACGCTTTTTTGCGTCACGGAGTATTGTATTTGAAGCGCCATCCCTTAAGCCATCCTGCATGTAAAGCTTATCTATTGTCCTTCCTGACCGCATCGCCTCAAGGACTGCATTTCTTCCCTCTATATATGAGGTATTTTCTTCCTCCATATTCGATATCGTTTTATCTGAAAAATTATCCTTCATTTTTATTTCCTTCCATGTACCTTCGTATCATCCTGTCAACAAAATATTTCAGCCTCTCGTCATCGCCCTTTAAGTATAAATACCCAAACAAAGCCTCAAGTCCCGTTGCCTTTTTGTACTCGGAAAGGCTGGCGTTTTTTGCCCTGGAATGGGTATTGGCATTTCTGCCCCGCATGTATATGTCATGCTCCTCCTCCGCAAGCTCCCCAATGATTTCATCGGAAAATTTTGCCTGATTAACAGCCCTTACTATGCTTGTAACATCCTTGTGATACTTGTAGGTCTGCTTATTGGAATTTAATACAAAATGCTCTTTCACAAGCAAATCAAGAATACTGTCACCGATATACGCCAAGGCAAGGGGCGAATATTGATATGGATTTACGCTCTTTTCCATCTGACTCCCTCTCTCGTATCCTCAAGAATAATTCCCTTTTCCGTAAGCAGTCCTCTTATCTCGTCTGCACGGGCAAAATTCTTTGCCTTTCTTGCCTCCTGCCTCTCCTGAATCAGGCTTTCAATTTCCTCATCCAAAAGCAGGGCTTCCTCTTTTACATTTATTCCTAAAATGCCGCAAAGCTGCTTTAATGTATCGTATGCCTTATTGGCATAAGCCTTTGTGGAAACACCCTGTTCCACGGTCGTATTTATGTGCTTTACAAGCTCAAATATAACGGAAATGGCATCGGCAGTATTTAAGTCATCCTCCATTGCCTCCTCGTATTTTGAGACAAATCCATCTATCGCTGCCACATTTTCCTGTTCCGTATTTGTCATATCCCCTAAAGCACCGGCAGAAGCAGCCTCCTCAAGTCTTGTCGCCGCAGTTTTTATTCTATCAAGTCCGTTTTTAGAAGCCTCCACAAGCTCCTGGGAGAAATTGAGGGGACTTCTGTAATGTGCCGACAGCATGAAAAACCTGATTACCTGAAGGTCATACTTTTCCCCGATTTCCCTTACCGTAAAGAAATTTCCAAGTGACTTTGACATTTTCTCATTATTAATCCTAAGAAAACCATTGTGCATCCAATATCTTGCAAACTCAGTTCCGTTTGCCGCCTCACTCTGCGCAATCTCATTTTCATGGTGTGGAAAGATAAGGTCCTCGCCGCCTGCATGAATATCTATGACATCCCCGATATACTTTTTAGACATAACCGAACACTCAAGATGCCAGCCTGGTCTTCCCTCGCCCCAAGGCGACTGCCACGCAGGCTCGCCCTCCTTCTTCGGCTTCCAGAGAACAAAATCAAGCGGGTCTTCCTTCTCGTCCTCGCCCGATATAAGAAGCTCCCTGTTTCCTCCACGCAAGTCATCAAGATTTTTCTTGGAAAGCTTGCCGTAGCCTGAGAATTTTCTCGTCCTGAAATATACCGTTCCCTTTACCTCGTAGGCATACCCCTTTTCTATAAGCACATTCACCATGGCAATCATATCGCCGATTTCCTCGGTTGCCTTCGGATGTGTTGTCGCCTCACGGACATTCAAGGCTGCCATATCCTTTTTGCACTCCCCGATAAACCGCTCGGAAATGACATTTGCGTCCACGCCCTCCTCTATTGCCTTCTTTATAATCTTGTCGTCCACATCCGTAAAGTTGGAAACGTAGTTTACCTCATAGCCCTTATACTCAAAATATCTTCTTAACGTATCAAAAACAATCATAGGTCTGGCATTGCCTATGTGAATGTAATCATAAACGGTAGGACCGCACACATAGATGCCTACCTTCCCCTCGTTTATGGGCTTAAAATCGTCTTTTCTTCTTGTCAGCGTATTAAAAATTTTCATTTTTGTTTTATCCTCCAAAGCAGCCCTTTTTTAAGATACTGTACCTATCGTTATATTAACCTCAAAAATAATGTATATTCTGCGATTTGTCAACTAAATCATGGAAAGCTGGATACGTTTCTTTTCCAAATCAACAGCTAATACGGTAACGTCAACAACATCTCCCACAGATACAACCTCAAGGGGATGCTTTATAAACTTATTTGACATTTTTGAAATATGGACAAGCCCGTCCTGATGCACGCCAATATCAATAAATGCACCAAAATCAATCACATTTCTCACTGTCCCTTTCAGCTGCATGCCCTCCTCAAGATCCTTCATCTCAAGCACATCGCTTCGGAGTATCGGCTTATCAAGCTCCTCTCTTGGGTCACGTCCCGGCTTTTCAAGCTCGCTCACAATATCCCTGAGGGTAGGCTCGCCGATTCCAAGCTCGGCGGCTATCCTTGCACTGTCATCTATCATTTTTCCCACATTTTTTCTGCCGCCGCACTTAATATCCTCATCCGTAAGGCCAATTTTTGACATGAGCGCCTTTGCCGCCTCATAGCTTTCAGGATGCACGCTTGTATTGTCAAGTATTTCATCACCGCCGTGTATGCGTAAAAAACCTGCACACTGCTCATATGCCTTTGGTCCAAGCTTAGGAACCTTAAGCAGCTCCTTCCTGCTCTTAAAGCTTCCGTTTTCCTCCCTATAGGCAACGATATTTTTGGCAAGGGTTTTGTTGATGCCGGAAATATACGCAAGCAATGATGCCGAGGCTGTATTTAAGTCAACACCCACGCTGTTTACACAATCCTCCACAACTGCCGAAAGTGCATTGCCTAAGTTTTTTTGGTTCATGTCATGCTGATACTGACCGACCCCGATGGACTTAGGATCAATCTTAACAAGCTCTGCAAGCGGGTCCTGCAATCTTCTTGCAATTGAGGCAGCGCTTCTCTGCCCCACGTCAAATTTGGGAAATTCCTCCGTTGCAAGCTTGCTTGCAGAATAAACGGAGGCTCCTGCCTCATTGACTATGGCATATTTAACATCTGCTTTTATCTCCTTCAGAAGCTCCACAATCACCATCTCCGACTCACGGCTTGCAGTACCATTTCCAAGGGATATCAGGCTGACATTGTATTTCTCTATCAGCTTTTTCAGTACCTGCTTTGCCTCTGCAACCTTATTCTGTGGTGCCGTAGGATAAATGACGACAGTGTCAAGCACCTTTCCCGTAGGGTCGACGACTGCAAGCTTACAGCCTGTCCGAAAGGCAGGGTCCCAGCCGAGAACGGTTTGACCTGCTACAGGAGGCTGCATAAGAAGCTGATGAAGATTTTTACCGAACACGGATATTGCACCCTCCTCTGCATTTTGCGTAAGCTCATTTCTTATCTCACGCTCAACAGAAGGTGCTATCAGTCTTTCGTAGCTGTCAAGTATTGCCTCCTCTATATATTTCGCACTGTCATGCTCTGACTTACTGATTATCCTTTTATTCAAATATCTGATTATGTCCGAAACGGGTGCCTCAATCTTTACCGTAAGCACCTTTTCAGCCTCGCCTCTGTTTATGGCAAGTATACGGTAGCCTACCGCCTTTTTTATCTCCTCCTCAAAGTCATAGTACATTTCATATACGGACTTTGCCTCTTTGTCCTTTGTCTGTGAGATAAGCCTTCCCTTATTTCTTGTAAGCTCTCTGATTCTCGTCCTGTACTCTGCATCGTCAGCATAGCTTTCCGCAAGAATATCCTTTGCGCCTTCAATCGCTTCCTCGGCGGAGGCAACCTCCTTTTCCTCCGATATATAAGCCTTTGCCTCCTCAAGTATTGTCTTTTTCGTCATTTGAAGTGCAATAATATTTGCAAGTCCCTCAAGCCCTTTTTCCTTCGCAATCGTAGCCTTTGTCCTTCTTTTCGGTCTATATGGCCTGTATAAATCCTCAACCGCAACAAGGGTCATTGCCTCCTCAAGCTGTTTTTTCAGCTCATCGGTAAGCTTACCCTGCTCCTCTATGGTTGCCATTACCTGTGTTTTCTTTTCATCAAGATTTCTAAGATATGTAAGCCTCTCGTCAAGGTTTCTTAGCTGCTCATCATTTAATGAGCCTGTAGCCTCTTTCCTGTATCTTGATATAAATGGTATGGTGTTTCCCTCGTCAATCAGGGCTATTGTTTTTTCTACCTGCCATTCCTTTACGTTTAATTCCCCTGCGATTATCTTAATTATGTTCATTTCTCTCTCCTTAATTACAGTATATCCATGCCTGTATCTTCCTCTTTATCAAAGTTTGATGCATAATTTGGATCCTGCCGCATCATTACAAGCTTCTTAAAGGCATGAAGCACAAGCCTGTCTTTGTTGCACTCCCCTGAATTTTTCCCCAAATCATTGTAAAGATTATATTTACACATTTGATTGAAATATATGTCCAGCAGCGTATACTCGCCGCAGCTTGCCTCGCCCTTTATGCTGTGATTTGCAACAAAATAATTAAACTCATCTATAAGCTGGTCATCAAAAACCATGTATTTCCACAAATCCTCTGCAAAGCTTTCCGTCTCGCCAACCATAAGGGAAAGCGCCTTGAGATTTTCATACGTTTTTATTTTGCCTGCGCTATAAATAATCATGACATATCACACTCCAAACATTATCTGCAATATACGGTCTGCACCTCATCCACAGCCTTCTGATATAATTCCTCTATTTTACCCACAAGCTTTTTCTCGGAAGCAAGAATCTGCTCCTCCTTCGGTCTTGTGACAGGATGCTTTGCAACAAAGGTCGTACAGCAGTCCTCATACGGCAGTATCGAAGTCTCATATGTTCCTATCTTCTCCGATATATCGATAATCTCCTGCTTGTCAAGTCCGATACACGGTCTGAAAACAGGAAGCCTGTCGGCAGCCTGATTTATAACATACAAGCTCTGTGTTGTCTGACTTGAAACCTGACCGATGCTCTCTCCTGTTATCATACACTGACAATCCTCCTTCAGTGCAATTTCCTGTGCCATTTTGTACATAATCCGTTTCATTATGATTGTAAGCTCATCATGGGGGCAATTGTCATATATGCAAAGCTGCACATCGGTAAAATTCACGATATGAAGCTTTATGGGTCCCGCATACCGTGACACAAGCTTTCCCAAATCAACAACCTTCTGCTTTGCCCGCTCGCTTGTGTATGGAGGTGCATGGAAATATACAGCCTCCAGCGCAACGCCTCGTTTGGCTATCATATATGCCGCAACAGGACTGTCAATGCCTCCCGATAAAAGCACCATTCCCTTTCCGTTTGTTCCCACAGGAAGTCCGCCCGGCCCCTGAATAATCCTTGAATATATATATGCAGCGTTTCTAACTTCAATGTTAAGCATAATGTCAGGCTCATGCACGTCTACCCGCATATCAGGAAATGCATCAAGTATTGCAGCGCCTATGTCACAGTTTATTTCCATTGAGGATTTTGGATAGGTCTTGTCATTTCTTCTTGCATGAACCTTAAAGGACGACCTGCTTTGTCCATATTCCTCCTGCATATAGGCAACTGCCTCTTTCGCAAGATTATCAAAGTCCGTATGCTCCACAACCCTTACAGGGCATATGCCTACAATTCCAAACACACAGCCAAGCGCATCTATAACGTCATCATAATCGTAATCAGAAAATGCCTCCACGTATATCCGCCCGTATTCACGCCTTACCTCAAATTTTCCATGCCGTTTCAGTAGCGCTCTCATACGCCTGCACATTATGTCCTCAAACACAGACCTGTTTTTTCCTTTTGTTCCAATCTCCGCATATTTTATAAGAAACATTTTATAATTCATATAACTTCCTCACAAATTCATATCCTGCACGCTTTTATTTCATCAATTATGCATGTGCTTTTACTTCCTTACATATCTTCTCAGCGTTCCAAGCAGTTCTTCAACTACCTGAACCGCATAGTCAACCTCCTCCATCGTGTTAAACTCAGAAAAGCTGAACCGAAGGGTGGATTCAAGGTATTCCTTTGGAAGCTCCATAGCAAGAAGCACATTGCTTACATGGGGCTTATTTGATGCACATGCCGAGCCTGCGGACACATATATGCCCTTTTCCTCAAGTGCATGAAGAAAAACCTCCGCCCTTATGCCTACAATGCTTATGCTTGCAATATGCGGTGCCTCCCCACTGTTGGAAAAAACATTCTCAAGCTTCGTAACCTTATTGATAAAGCAATCCTTAAGCGCTCTCAGATGCCCTATTTTTTCCTCAAAATTCTTATATGCCAGCCCTGCCGCAAGTCCAAATCCTGCAATGGCAGGGACATTTTCCGTTCCCGAACGCATACCCTTTTGCTGTCCTCCACCGTATATAATCGGTCGTATCAGTACCCCGTCCTTTACATATAACATGCCTGACCCCTTGGGACCATGAATTTTATGTCCACTGATTGAAAACAAATCCACGCCAAGCTGCTTAGGAGAAATTTCATATTTTCCGAATGCCTGCACGCCGTCCACATGAAAAAGGATATCCTTATTGTACTCCTTAATAAGCCTCGAAATTTCGGCAATCGGCTGGACAGCACCGGTTTCATTATTTACATGCATGACCGACACAAGTATCGTGTCCTCCCTAAGCAAAGCACGAAGCTCCTCCATATCAACCTTTCCCAACGTATCAACTCCAACATAGCTTATGTCAAAGCCCTCCTTGCCGAGAAATTCCACAGTGGAAAGCACTGATGCATGCTCAACCTTCGTTGTAATGATATGCTTTCCTGCGCGCCTTTTCGCCATTGCCGCCCCTATGAGCGCCATGTTGTTGCTCTCCGTTCCCCCTGATGTAAAAATAATTTCCTTTTCCTTACATTTTAGCAGTCCTGCAAGTTCTGTCTTTGCCTCTTTTATGTAATTTTCCGCCGCAATCCCCTTCATGTGAAGCGAGGAGGGATTACCGTAATCCTTCTTCATAAGCCTAACCATAAGCTCCGTAACCTCACGATAAACGGAAGTTGTCGCCGCATTGTCAAAATAGATTTCCATTATTTCACTCCAATTTTCCTAATATCGCCCACAGCTTATCAATTTGCAGAGCTAACCATCTATCTCAAACATAATGATTGAAAGCGCCGCAAGCCCTGCCGTTTCGGTTCTGAGTATCCTGCTGCCGAGCGAGATGGATTTTGCTCCCATGGAAACGGCAGCATCTGCCTCCTCATCTGCAAAGCCCCCTTCGGGTCCTATAAATATGCCAAGTGTTTTCTTGCCCTTTATGTCCTTGATAACGCGCCTTGCATATTCCATGCCCTTAGCATTTTCATAGGGCATGATGCACATGTCAAGATTTTTTGCATAGGAAAGCGCCTCCTGAAAGGACATAAACGGCATAACCCTTGGAATTACGCCTCTCCCTGACTGCTTTGCCGCCGAGGCCGCAATTGCATTATACCGTTCAAGCTTTTTTTCCTCTTTATTTTTTTCAATCCTTACCACAGTGCGCTTTGTAATGACAGGTACAATTTCAGATACCCCAAGCTCCACAGTCTTTTGTATGATAAGCTCAAGCTTATCCGATTTTGGCATTCCCTGAAATAAAATGATTTTTGTTTCAAGCTCTGCCGCATTTCTTGTGACATCGCATATAACCGCAGTTACCCTGTCTTGTTCAATGCCTTCTATCCTGCATGTATAATCCGTTCCTGAGCCGTCGCCTACAATGATTTCATCCCCTGTTTTAAGCCGCAAAACATTTTTTATGTGATTTACGTCACTGCCCGTTATGGCAACCGCATTTCCCATTCCACTAAAATTTTCCACGTAAAATCTATGCATTCTGTATCTCCCAAAATAAAAGCTTATCCATTCCCTATATTAATCAGCCCACAATACCATTTATGTTACTGCATATTTTTCTAAAAACAGCCTTCATTGTCTCCATTTCCTTCTCCGTAACGCCGTCAAATACACTTTTTTCAAGTGCCTCCTTGATTGTACAAACTTCCTTAATAATTGAGTTTGTGCTTTCCGAAACCTCAAGATTTTGCATTCTCAAATCATTTTCGTCCTGAGAAACAGTAATGTACCCTCTCTCCTTCAGGCGTTTTATGGATTGTGATATATGTCCCTTTGTAAATATTTCCATGGAGGCTATATCCTTTGCCGTCCTCATATCCTTATATGTAGCAAGATAGATGATAATATCCATGTCTATCTTTCTTAAATCATACTTTTTCATCACAGTTTCAAGCTTGCGTTCATTTAGTTTTCTAAACTTGTTTAAGTTAATCATCATCAGTGATTCTATTTCCTGCATATTTATCCCGCCCTTTAAAATTGTTTAAATTTAAACCGTAAATATTCTATACTTAAAAAAATAAGAAGTCAAGCACCGTCATTATTTAATTAAGCCCAGGGAGCATTTCCATCTCAAAATTCTTTTTACAGACTGGTCTATGCGTTCCTCCGTTATCTCGCCATTTTCTATGGCAGAAAGCACAGCGTTGTACTGAAGCTTGTAATTTGTTGAAAGCACCATGTCGTTACCTGCAAGAATGGCGACAACCACAGACTCCTCCTCATTAACAAACTTTGAAACGCCTCCCATCATAAGGTCATCCGTTATAATAACGCCGTCAAAAGCAAATTCATTTCTCAGCAATTCATGTATATATGGAGAAATTGATGCAGGATTTTCCGCATCCATACATTCAATAATATTGTGGCTTACCAAAATACATTCCGCACCGGAATCGATACCTGAAGCAAATGGAAGAAAATCCTCATTTACAAAGGTTTCATAATCTCTCTTGTCATGTACGACGCTTTTGTGGGTGTCAGCATTGTTCCCATATCCCGGAAAATGCTTTAAAACACTTCCCATTCCACAGGAATTCATAACCTCAACAACAACGCTTACATACTCTGCCGTTTCCTCAGGAGAAACGCCAAAGCTTCTTAAATACATAAATTCCCCCCTGTTTAGGGAAATATCACAGACAGGCGCAAAATTAACATTGATGCCGTAGGATAAAAGCAGCTCTGACTTTTCCCTTGTATCTTCACGTATGGCGTCATAGCCGCCTGAATTATATAAATCCCTAGGCGACAAAAAGGCATGGTCGGAAAGTGCCGAATATTTACTGAGTCGTATGACAGAGCCGCCCTCCTCGTCAACGCCTATCAAAAGCGGCACCTTTGACTTTTCCTGAAAAGCGGCAAGCTCCTCTCTCAAACTGTCGGGACTTTCGCCGTTAAAATCACTGGCAAATAAAATAATTCCACCCACAGGATATTCCTCAAGAATACTCTCATTAAATCTGTTGTCATTTTTGATAAAGAAAAGCTGTCCTACTTTTTCCTCTATTGTCATGGACTGCACCATTTCATTAATTTTTCTATCGTACAATCCAATAATAAGCGCATTCGTACTTATAAAGGAGCCCTGAATGTCATGCTCCTTTGTGCTATCCGTTCCCGTAGCCGCTCCAATAACCGGTTCTGCAATAGCCGCAGGTGCAGGTGGCTCCTTTTCCTCAAGCTCTATAATAGATTCCAAAAAACCTGCTATGATGCCGACAACAAGCATAATGATGCATATTATGATTTTTTTGCCCTTCCCTATCATAGCAGGCCTCCCAAATACATGTTTAAATTGTTATGAATAATAACAAACTCCTGATTCAAATATCTGCTGATCCTTCTCACCAAATATATTGATTGATACGGCTTCTCCCTTTCTTTCAGAGTGTGCCATTTTACCGTATACCCTTCCGTCAGGACTCGTTATTCCCTCTATGGCATAGTATGAACCATTTATGTTATAATACTCATCCATTGTAGGATTTCCGTCAACATCTACATATTGTGTGGCAACCTGTCCATTCTCAAACAGCTTTTTTATCCATGCGTCATCCGCAACAAAACGTCCCTCGCCGTGGGATATCGGCACTGCATAAACGCCTCCAAGCTTCGCCTTAGAAAGCCACGGGCTTTTATTTGATACAACCTTTGTGTAAACCATTTTTGACTGATGACGTCCGATGCTGTTCATGGAAAGTGTCGGGGACTCCTCAGTCTGCGGCATTATTTTACCATACGGAACAAGTCCCAGCTTAATAAGTGCCTGAAAGCCGTTGCATATTCCAAGTGCAAGCCCGTCCCTTTCATTTAAAAGCTTCATAACAGCATCTGAAATTTTTGCATTTCTGAATGCCGCCGCAATAAATTTAGCTGAACCCTCCGGCTCATCACCTGCAGAAAAGCCGCCTGGGAACATAATAATCTGACTATCCGCTATGGCTTTTGTAAAGGCATCTACTGAATCCCTAATATCCTGTGCATTCTGGTTTTTAAATACAATCGTCTGAACCTCAGCCCCTGCATGTTCAAATGCTTTTTGCGAATCATACTCGCAGTTTGTACCGGGGAATACAGGAATAAATACCCTTGGCTTTGCAACCTTGTTTTTCGCAACAAGAATACTTCCCGCATCAAAAATACCTGTTTTAACAATTCCATTTTCGATTTTAAGGCTTTCGTCAATTTCGTCATTTTGGCAAACGCCTGATTCAGTAGGGAATACCTTTTCCAATGTGCGTGTCCATGCGGCTAAAGCCTCAGCGCCCGATATGGAAACAGAGCCGTAAACAAATTTATCATCATCGGTTACCGTTCCTATCGTCTTGACATCAAGTCCAAGCGCCGCAATGTCAGAGGCTTTTACCTCAAGTATGATTGCACCATAGGATTTTTCATAGAGCTCATCTTTTGAAACAGCCTCGTCTATCCTGACGCCGAGCCTGTTTCCAAACGCCATTTTGCTTACTGCCTCTATGATTCCACCAAAGCCTACTGCATATGCAGATTTTACAAGCCCTGATTTTACTGCCTGATAAAGCCTGCCGTATTTGTCAAGCGCATCCCCATAATCAGGCATATCATATTCATCCTTGTTAATATCAAGCTTGACAAGCATATTTCCTGCCTGCTTCAGCTCTGTTGTAATCACATTTTTATAGCTGTCCACATCCACTGCAAATGACACAAGCGTCGGTGGAACATCTATGTCATTAAAGGAGCCTGACATGGAGTCCTTGCCTCCGATGGAAGGAAGTCCAAGTCCAAGCTGGGCGGAATATGCGCCAAGCAATGCAGCAAGAGGCTGTCCCCATCTGTAAGGATCCTCGCCAAGCCTCTTAAAATATTCCTGAAATGTAAGTCTTATTTTACTGACATCACCACCTGATGCAGCTATCTTTGCAACAGAGACAAGCACTGCATATACTGCACCGTGATATGGGCTCCACGTGGAAAGATACGGGTCAAAACCATAGCTCATCATTGTTACCGTATCTGTCCTGCCTTTAAGCACAGGAAGCTTTGCAACCATTGTCTGTGTAGGGGAAAGCTGATATTTGCCGCCATAAGGCATTGTGACCGTTCCCGCTCCTATGGAAGAATCAAACATCTCCACAAGACCCTTTTGTGAGCAGACATTTAAATCTGCCAATGTATCAAGCCAAAGCTTCTTTATGTCTGACGCATCCTTCTTTTCCTCAAAATATTTATTTTTATCATCAGGAACGCAAACCTTTACGTCCGTTTCCTGATGTGCTCCGTTTGTGTTAAGAAATGCCCTTGAGAGATTTACAATTTCCTTTCCCCGCCAGCAAAGCACAAGCCTCGGCTCCTCGGTTACAACTGCAACCTGCACAGCCTCAAGGTTTTCGTCATTTGCATACTTCATCATCAAAGCAACGTCAGCAGGGTCTACCACGATTGCCATACGCTCCTGCGATTCAGATATCGCAAGCTCCGTTCCGTCAAGACCTGCGTACTTTTTAGGCACCTTATCAAGGTCAACCCGAAGTCCGTCTGCAAGCTCGCCAATTGCAACAGATACGCCTCCTGCTCCAAAGTCATTACATTTCTTTATGAGCGAAGCGACCTCCTCACGTCTGAACAATCTCTGGATTTTACGCTCTGTCGGTGCATTTCCTTTCTGAACCTCAGCTCCACATGTGTCGATGGAGCTTTCCGTATGTGCCTTTGAGGAGCCTGTTGCACCTCCGCATCCATCACGTCCCGTACGACCTCCAAGAAGAATAATAATATCGCCCGGGTCAGAGTTAAGCCTTTTTACGCACCTTCTTGGCGCTGCTCCCATAACTGCGCCTATCTCCATTCTCTTTGCCACATAGTCAGGGTGATAAACCTCATTTACATGCCCCGTTGCAAGACCAATCTGATTTCCATAGGAGGAATATCCCTTGGCGGCAACGGTAACTATTTTTCTTTGTGGAAGCTTACCCTTAATGGTATCCTTCAGGGACACTGTAGGGTCTGCCGCACCGGTAACACGCATAGCTTGATAAACGTATGCACGTCCCGAAAGCGGATCTCTTATGGCGCCGCCCAAGCATGTGGCAGCCCCGCCAAAAGGTTCTATTTCAGTCGGGTGGTTGTGTGTTTCATTTTTAAAGCTCACAAGCCATTCCTCAGTTTTACCGTCAATTTCAACAGGAACAACAATTGAACATGCGTTGATTTCATCCGATACCTCCATGTCCTCAAGCTTGCCCGCCGCACGAAGCTCCTTCATTGCCATAAGCGCAATATCCATAAGGCATACAAACTTATCGTCACGCCCCTTGTACATTTCGGAGGACGCATTCACATATCTGTCATAGGTACTGCTTAAAAGTTCATTATAATAGCCCTCATCAAAGCTTACATTTTTAAGCTCCGTTGAAAATGTCGTGTGACGGCAATGATCAGACCAATACGTGTCAAGCACCCTTATCTCAGTCATGGACGGATCTCTTTTTTCCTCATTTTTAAAATAGCCTTGTATATGGAGAAAATCCTTAAAGGTCATGGCAAGTCCAAGAGATTGATAAAGCTCTTTAAGCCGATCCTCCGCCATATCTTTAAACCCTTCAAATATCATAACGTCCGCAGGCTCATCAAACTCCGTAACAAGCGTATCAGGCTTTTCATCCCCTGTGATTCTGGAATCAACGGGATTTACCACATACTCCTTTATTGCCTCAAGCTGCTCCTCTGAAAGCCCATGCATATCAACAATGATAATATATGTGGTTGCCGACCTGATAATCGGATTGGACTCCTCGTCCAAAAGCTTTATGCACTGCTCGGCAGAGTCTGCCCTCTGGTCAAACTGTCCCGGAAGATACTCCTGTGAAAAGGTATAAAAGCCCTGTGTCACCGGAAAATGCTCCTCATATATATCATCAAGGGGCGGCTCTGAAAAAACAGTAACCTTTGCTTTTTCATAGGTTTCATCAGATACGCCCTCCATATCGTACCGCACAAGAATCCTTACGCCGTCAACCTTTATGCCGAGATAATCCTTTATCTCCTGCTTAAGCTCGCCTGCTTTTACGGCATAATCCGCCTTCTTCTCAACATAAATTCTTCTAACCTTGCTCATGGCTGTCCTCCTTATTTAACCACCGCGCACAAATATTTGACCTGCGGCTATTGATGCATTCTTCTTATTATTTTATATATCACCACATTTTGAAACACCATCGGCGCATCCTGGACAAAAAATGTGATTCCGTCCGTAGGCGCAATAATTTCAGCTTTTACCGTTCCGTCCATAGGATTTACAATTTCGGCAAGGCGCTGTCCACGCTTAACCTCCTGATTAATTCCTACAAGCTTTCTGAAAAAGCCTGCCTCATCAGCCTTGACCGATACAAGCTCGCTTTCTTTCAGTGTTGTGGAAATAAATCCACCATGGCAGTCATATTTTATGATGCCCATTCTTGTGAGAAACCGTAAAACCGAGGAAACTGCCATATGGGCGCTCTCATCATCTATTATATCAGTCGTGGACGAATATACCGAAAATGCCTGCGCCCCCTTCTTCTGCCAATTATAGTTGAGGGTCACTGTATCAAATGCCCTGTTCATGCCCGTAATAACATATGGCATTCCAAACAGATTTGCAAGGCTTGTACTCTCATTGCCCGTTACCATCATCCTTACATGGGGTATCGACCTGCCCTCAAGATAAAAGCTTGCAAACTGTATGCCATAAGAATAATTTTTCACCCTGTTTAAAAGTGCGGCTGCAATCCTGCTTGTGGCAGGTCCCTTTGGATTTCCGGGAAACGACCTGTTTATATCCGAATCATCCGATATCCATTTTGTTTTTTTGGCATTCATGGAGCCGTAATTTAATGTTGGAATAAGAAGTATCTCCTTTCCAGATACAATATCTCCCTGTGCTTCAAGCTCACCAAGCTTTTTTGCAAGCAGGGAGCATATATAAAGCTGCTGGTACTCATTTCCCCGCATTGCGCCAACAATACATGCTGCCTTTTCGCCCTTTCCATATGAATATCCATGTATGACATACTCCCCACGAAAGGCTGTATTCATGGAGAAAATAACTTCCTTATTCATCAGCTTCACCACCTAATATACGGGCAATCAAAGAGCCCTCCTCTATAACCGGATAATCACGCAGGGAGCATATAATTCCATCATTGCCTGCCGTTATAATTTCCTCCACTGAGCCGGTAATTACATTTACGATTGTGCCGATTGTATCCTGCTTGCCAACCCTGTCAAATATTGAAACCTCAGGAATGAAAATGCCACTGCTCTCCGCATTTATGTAGCTTACATCCTTATCATAAACAATCCGTGAAGGACCCGTTTCGGACACAGCTCCATTCCATATCCCCATTTCCTTCATAACCACGAACAATCCATCCACGATTTTATTACAGTATTCCTGGTCAATACGGTATGCAACGCCCGATTCCACAACCATTGCCTTTACGCCCACGTTATTGAGGGCATATGCCAGGCTTCCGTTTAAAACAGATGTACTCGGATGCACCCATACCATATCAAGCCCGATTTTTTCAGCGTAATCAAGAAGCCCGTCAGCACCGTTTGCATTTATTCTTACCTGTGGTATTTCATGAATGTGAAGATTACTGGAATGTATATCAACACAAAGATCAGCACCCTTTATATCATCAAATACACAAGATGCCGTATATTCTCCCAATGCGCCCGACCTGGAGCCCGGGAAAATCACATTCATATCCATTCCTGAGCCTGGGATTTCCCTTGTTTTGGAATCAAGTCCCATAGGATTGAGGCTTGGATATACATCTACAATTCCACTCAGCTTATCAAAATCAGATTTTATCCTTTTTATAACCTGATAGCATATGTACTGTCCCTGCAATTCGTCACCGTACATGCCTGACACGATACATATTCTCTTTTCATCTCCATGAAGAAAATCCGGTGCAAGGCGGTTCTTTTTTATTTTTATTTCCTCCTCCACCATAAGATCAACGGAAACAACTGTCTCAATCATATCTAACTCCTATGAAAGGGCTGTGGCACAAGTCCTGCTACCACAGCCCCATTTATTTTTTATAAGTCTAAGATTTTAATAATTGTACTCTTTATCTGCTCTACATCAAAAGGCTTTGGAATAAAGTCTGCCGCTCCGCTCTGTACAGCCTCTATCAGATTGTGCTTTTGTCCGGCAGCAGTTACCATAATAACCTTTGCATCAGGAAACTCAGCTTTTATCTTCTTTAATGACTGTATGCCGTCCATAACCGGCATTGTAATATCCATTGTAACCAAATCAGGCTTATGCTGAACATACATGTCATAGCCTTCCTGCCCGTTTGTTGCCTCACCTACAATCTCATAGCCTTCCCCTTCAAGTACACCACGCAAAATTCTTCTTGATGTTCTTGAATCATCAACAATTAATATATTTGCCATATTCCTTCATCCTTTCACAACCTTAATCTATTTTCCACTTAGCTTCCATACACATGATTATATCAGCACGCTCACCATTTATATAGCATGGCATAACAAACATCTGCCCCTCTGAGCTGATTGTCGTCACATCAGTATACATGGAAGGAGGCAGCATATCAATTGTTGTATCCTCCTCGCTGAGCTTTGATGCATAAAGTCCGTTACATACATTGATAAATTCACATACAGCGTCAAGACAATCCTCATCGATGCTGTCAAACTTTTCCTTTGCATATGCCTCTCCGATTGGCTGATTGCCGAGTCCTCCCACTCCGATAAACAGCTCATAATCACCCTCAAAGCTTTGGCTTGCAATATATTTTGAAGTGTATGTCGTTACTTTTTCAAGCTTCTCAAACCGAATTTTATTATCTACAAATCTTACAATATTTCTTGCCATCAGCGCAATATAGTCCTTGACAACTGACGGTGCGGAAGCTCCCTTTGTAAACAAAGGAATAATTTTGTCAATATCCGAGCTTTTCAGCGCATCCAAATCAAGAGCCGTAAGGCGCTGGGTCTTTTTATAATTATTCTGATATTTTTGTATCTCCTCAAGCGTAAACAAATTGCGTTCCACGAGTGCCTGAACAAAAAGCAAATAAGAATCTCCCTGTTTTTTCAGAAGCTCCGTAACCTGTTCCTCAGTAAGATAACCCTTTTCAACGGCAATATCACCAAAACGTGCATCCTTCATAGCCTGAAGCTGGTTTACCTCATCAGTCTGCGCCTCTGACATATATCCTGCACTTACGGCGAGAAGTCCCATTTTTACCCTTGCGTGTCTGCTGGCTTCAATTATTTCACTATATTGCTCGCTGGAAAGAACTCCTATATCCTGCAAGTATTTACCAAAATATACACCAAACATGTCAATCCTCCTTTTTTCTTCTAACTCATATTTTGAATTATACACAAAAGCAGTCGGAAAATCAACTTGATTATTTGCAAAATCTCCATTGCATATGTCTTATTGTACAACTACATTTCAACTATACCTGCATTCTGGCAATTGCGCATTCCGTCCATCAAATATTTATTGATAATTAACTGGATTTTTTATATAATATACATGTTATTTATGTATTTGTTTTATTCATTTTTACAAATAGTATTCAGTTTTTCACAATTGGAGTGGTATTATGTCTATTAAGAAAACCTTGAGGCTGTCACTGCTTCTTTTGGCAACACTGCCATTAATAGTCGTAACAGCGATTACATATTGTATATCATACGCTAAATACCTTGATATTGCCAGATGCTCGGCTGAGGACTTGGCAAAAAATTATGCTGCCGGCTTCAATGTGCAGCTTAATATGCAGATTGCCATGATTGAAGGTCTTTCCAATTCTATCAATGTCCAGTACCTTACCCTCGAAAATTACAACGGCATTTCCTTTGGCAAGGACTCTGCCTATTATCAGAGTGTTTTGGACGAATTCAAGGCAAACTCTGACTATTCATACGGCACAATCGACATATATTTATATGACATAAACGGGTATTACGTTGCAGGAACCGATGAAGCTATGACAGGCGACTGGGAGGAATATATGGAAATATCGGTCAACAGCATTACAGAAACGAACGTAATGCAGGCTTCCAACATCAACAAACGGTCGGACAGCATAGAAATTATTACTCCCGTCATTGCGAAAAAGACAATCGTAGGGCTTTTACGTGCAAATATTTCCGCAGATTATTTCGGTTCGTTTATGCCTGAAAACGGAACCGTTGCCATTTTGACCGGAAAGGACAGCTTTTTATTCCCTGATTACGCTTTCAGCAAGGATTCCAAAATACAGGATGCAGTGTCCGCCCTTTGGGATGCCCACGAAAGCAGCGGTTATATTACAAATAAACGCTCAAGCATAAACCATCTTTACGGCTATTCCGTATTACCTGATTTTGATTGGATTTACATTATAAAGGTTGATAATTCCTCCTATAGCAGTGTTTTTTCAACCATGCCAATCATTCTTTTGCTTATGCTTTTCATATTATTTATCATAACCTTCCGGATAAGCCATAATCTTGTTCACAAATATACGGCTCCTATCCTTACCTTAAAGGATAACATGACTGAGGCTGCATCGGGACATTTGGACGTAACATGCGACATAGAATCAGACGATGAGTTTGGCGAGCTTTCCACAAGCTTTAACTCCATGATGAACATCATAGCAAGCAACTACAATCAGCTTACCGAATCACACAAGCTGCTTGAGGCAAACGAGGCACTTTTAAAAAAGAACTATGCACATATAGAGCAGCTTGCCTACCATGACGGACTTACGGGACTTTACAACAGAGTTGCCTTTATGAAATATGCACACGAAATTTTTTCAGAGGCAAGCAAGCATTTCCACAAAAATGCCATTTTCTTTATTGACCTTGATAATTTTAAAAATGTAAACGATACGCTTGGACATGACTACGGCGATATGCTGCTGAAACAGGTTGCCGAACAGCTTACCTCCTACATATCCAAAAGGGATCTTCTTGCACGGACAGGCGGCGATGAATTTCTTATATTGAAAAGCAACTATACAGCCAACGAGGAGCTTAAGGAATTTGCAAATGTTCTTATCAGCATTGTGCAGCATCCATTCGACCTTGACGGAGAGCCTGCACATGTTTCCATGAGCGTAGGCATCGCATGCTTTCCAAATGACGGGCTTACCGTAAGCGAGCTTATCAAAAATGCCGACATTGCAATGTATTGTGCAAAGACGGCAGGTAAAAACAGCTTCCGCTTCTTCAACAGCTACATGGAGGATGCAGTAAACAGAAAGAGCGATTTAGTTGAAATTCTTTCTACCGTCATTGAAAAAAATGAGGTTTATTTAAACTATCAGCCACAGGTAAATGTTATCACAAATAAAATCACTGGTTTTGAGGCTCTCATGCGTATTGAATCAGAGCTTGCAGGCTTTATTCCGCCTACGGAATTTATACCGGTTGCAGAGGATAACGGACTGATACACCAGCTCGGCGAGTGGGCTTTAATCGAGGCATGCAGCTTTAACCAGTCTCTCATTGAAAATGGATATGATCCTCTCAGGGTATCCGTAAACGTATCTACTGCACAGCTCAAGGACGTGCGCCTTATCGATATCATAAGATCCATACCGGAAAAAACCGGCATGGACCTAAAATATTTAGAAATTGAAATTACGGAAAGCATCCTTATGGATTCCTTTGAACATAACCTCAGCCTGATAAAGGAGATGAAAACACTCGGCGTCACAATTGCCCTTGACGATTTTGGAACCGGCTACTCCTCCTTTAATTACCTTACAAGAATACCGATAGACACCCTTAAAATTGACAAGTCATTTATTCAGGAAATATGCAGCAATGAAAAGGATCGTTTTATAGCTGATTCCATCATTTCCCTTGCACACAAGATGAATATATCAGTTGTTGCCGAGGGTGTTGAAAATTCTGAGCAGCTTGAAATTCTCCAGGCGCAGTTCTGCGATACCCTTCAGGGCTTCCTGTTCTCCAAGCCTGTAACCGGAGCAGAATTTATTGCGCTTTTAAAAGAGAACGCAAAATTATAATAATAAGGCTAACTGCACTAAGCAGCACCACACATATGAGCGGATGAAAGCTGTCTCCTGTTTGTGGTGTTGTTTTTTCAAAGGTTCCTGTTTCCCCAAGCACAAGCTTAGTCCTCTCATTATATATTGTAATTTCCTGATTGTTCTCCTCAAATGTAAATTCTATTTCCTCTGCTTTCTCATAGCCTTCAGGCGCTTCCTCCTCTGTAAGAATATACTTATTTCCAAGCGTAAGCCCTTTTGTAATATGCGCCTCGTCATCAGAAATCCACTTATCAACAAGCCGTCCGTCCTCATCATAAATACAAAGCGTCGCATATTTCACATTATCTTCCGTTTCTTTATCCTTCTTGAAAATCCTTGTTGTCGTGAGGTCATTTTCCACCTCCACGCTTACCTCAACATATTCCGTCCTTTCGTCTGCATAGGCAATTTCTGTCTCAATCGGCTTATCTAAGCACACATATCCGGGAAGCGTCTTATCCTCAACAATATAATATTTTCCTATAGGAAGATGCTCCACAGTACAATATGGCGTCTCCATATTTACTGTCATTTCCTCCACCTTTTCATCCTTGGAATAAAGCTTTACCCTGTTGCCGTTTTCATCAACATTATAGTCGTATGTATAGATATCCTCCGCCGCATAAAGAGAAAACAACGTATTTTCAAGGATTTGATTTTCGTCCATCGGGGTATCGGCACTTTGCTTTTCCACAATTCGATTTTCGGCAGATAATATAACACCCATGAAGTCATCCTTTAATTCATAAGCCTTTCTTATCGTTATGCTTCCATATACGGGATAATTTGGAAATTCAACATTAATTACAGGCTCTCCCTCCTGCAGCTCATACGGCAAGTCAGAATCTATTTTTATTGTTACAGTTTCCTTAGATAAGGCATACCCCTCCTTTGGACAGCCTATCTCCTCTATCCTGTACTCGCCTGCTTTAAGAGGCTTTGGCAGCATTAAATATCCCTCATCATTTGTTGCAAACACGCTGATATGCTCCTTTTTCGGATAGCTTATCTCCTGCTCAACATAGCAGTCATTATTTATATCGTACACCTTAAATTCATAGCCGGGCCTCAGTATTGTTTTTCCCGTAGCCGCATCCACCTTTTTAATAACAAGCCTTGCCATAAATTCATCGTCATTAAAAATTCTCCAAACCTTAGGCTCCACACTGTCCTCGTTAATTGTCACAATAAAGTCCTGAATCGGCTTATATCCCGACGGTATTGTCGTTTCCTTTACGATATAGGTACCATAAGGAAGTCTCGTACTGCATGCATAACCTCTTTCATCAGTAAATATTTCACAGCCGCCATCAACAGAAGCAGGATAAGGCTTAGCAGTGCTAAAATCATATTCCCCATTTTCCTTTATTTCAAGGTCAGACAAAAGCCATACCGTAAAGCCTGCATGTTCTATTAAAAGCTGTTCATCTCCCCTGTTTCCTCCAACCTTTACAAGCTGAAATGCCTGGCTTTTAACCCTGTCTGATACTATCCGCTTTGCTTTAATAACCCCGCTTGTCCCATCGCTAACGGAACAATCTATGTCATATTCTGTTTCATCAAGAACATATCCCTCAGGGGCGCTAAGCTCTTTCGCATAATATTTTCCAAGATATAAATTATCAAGACCTCCTTTACAGTCTTCGCCGATTGTTATTTGACCGATAAGGTCGCCAGCCCGATATTTTACCTCTGCATTTTTATCAGGATATATGATGTCCTCCCTCGCATAAATTCCATACACGGCACCACTTAAAGACGCATCTCCCTGCGGCATATTTCCCTGTGTATCAGCGTCCTGTTTCTCAAGCTCAATTTCAGCCCTGACCCTCTTATCTTTAAGCAGAATGCTGTTTTTTTCTCCATTTGATACATTTGCCATGCAGACGCTTTCATCCGTTACATATCCGTAAGGTGCATGAAGCTCCTTTATATAATATTTGCCGGAAGGAATATCCCTTAAATATGCCCTTCCCTCGTTATCCGTCGTAACCTCATACAGCTTATTTGTACATCCCTCATCTGCATAAATTCCATAAACGGCATTTGGAAGCACCACATTTGTCTCATCATCCTTTTTGATAAGCTCCAAATCCCCGCCCGGATAATCAGCAGATATATTTGCAGAAATTTCCTTGCCATATGGTACAACCATGAAATCCTGATAGGAGCTGTGTCCCAATACAAGTGCATCCTCTGTTTCAGGAACTGTCGATGTGCAGATAAGTCCGACTTTTTTATTATTTACATTCTGCTTTGGAACCTTCAAATGAATATATCTTTCAAAGGCACTGACATACCATATGTTTTCAATAACACAGCCTGCTATGTATTCCTCCCCTTGCGCAGGAGCGATACTATTGATATAACAATTTTTTGAGCTTGCCTTTACATAATAATTGAAATAGCCGCCACTTAGCACAGGCTCGGGTTTTCCGACAACGCCAAACGTTCCATTTTCATTTTTGGCAGCCCATTCCACTGTCAGGGCATATTCATTATCCGTGTTTGAATATAACACGTTCTGTATGGCAACAACATCATGTACAGCATTTCTTCCATTTGCTATGTCGGTTATGGTAACATCATTTCCCGATGCCGCATCATCAATTCCACTATAGGCAATCATCCTCCTGTGGATTGCAAATGCCGTGGCAGCCCTTGCCTCCTCGCTGGTACATTCATAAATCGTTTTTCCTATGATAAGACCTGTTTTATATTCAGGATTTTTCATATCCCCGCCCACAATATATGAGCCATATTTTAACGGATATCCATTTGAGGCAATCGCCGTAACCGCCTTGTGCAGATAACTTGAATTGCATATTGCCCCACTGTTAGGCGTATATACATTATCAACTCCCACGGCAGGTATTTGGTCAGATTGGGTGCAGTAAGCAACCTGTCCGTTTCCGTCTACATAAAAGAACCTTATCCAATCAAAATATGTACCGCTTCCCGTTATATATTCCCTGAAATCTCCTCCCTCCGAATAAATAATACAGCTTTCCGATGCCGCCGTGTTTTTCATGTTCAGTACCCCTGCGGCAAGGAAAATCAAAATTCCACATACAAAAAATAACACTTTGCACAATTTACTTTTATACATAAATATCCTCCATAAATTTTGCAAAGGCTTATGTTTTGGGGAAATCCAAATAGCTGATTTTGAAATATAGAAACTTGTTTTAGAGTGCTTACATACTACATTATTTATGCGTGTATGTCAAGATGAAATTTAATTTTATTACAATTTTTTTACTATTTTTAAATGTCAAATTATACTATTGTCATTTACGTTTTTACTATTTTTAATTTTATAAAATTCCAAGCGATTTAATCATAATAACGAAACTTATACCCATCCTCCGGCTCACCAATTTCATAGCCTAAGGCTTCCGTTAATTTCTGTTTTAATTCGGCATACCATCCTTGCCATATATCATCAGGCATTGTTCCATATATTTGAATTCCACTTGGTTCAAGTGATGCTGACAACTGAATATCATCACCCCTCCACTCAGGAAAGTTTACATTTTCATTCCAATAAGGCATTGACCGATATATTTCATCAATCTTATGCCATACTTCATCTGGTGCGCTATAGTGAATATTTAAGTTAATATCTATTTGCATATAACATATCCTCCATATCCTTTATAATAAACAGCATTAATTATAATTCATGTAAAGGATATATGCGAAATATGCCGCATAAACAACAAGCATTAATATACCGCCCTTTTTATCCAGCTTTTTGTTTTTCATAACACAGAGGAACAAAAGAACCACAGCAATAATTGCCACAACCGCATCCTTGATAAATGCCGTTGCAAATGCAACAGGAAGGCTCGCAGCAATATTTGACACGATTGTTGAAAGACCTACAACAAACAGTATGTTAAATATGTTGCTGCCGACTATATTTCCTATGGCAATATCCACCTTGCCCTGCTTTGCCGCTGTCGCTGAGGTCACAAGCTCAGGGAGAGAGGTTCCAAATGCCACTACCGTAAGACCAATCAGTCTGTCGTCCATGCCAAGCTTTCCAGCCACATATGTTGCTGCATCCACAGTTACGTTACTTCCAATAACGATACAGACACCGCCAAGCACAACAAAAAATATAAGCTTCAGCATCGTATCTTTTTCTGTAACAACTGTTGTGTCATCATCTGCTTCTCCATTCTTAGCAGATTTTACAAGATAGACCATAAATATCGCCATAAGCACAATCAATATAATACCATCAAGAAGTGAAAGCTCTCCACCCAAAATACCAAGCGCAAGTAGTACAGCGGTTATAAAAATAACAAATGGTATCTCTATTCTAAAGGTATTTTTCTTTATTGGAAGCGCAGCGATACATGAGGCAACACCAAGTATCAGAAGAACATTCATGATATTGCTGCCAATAACATTTCCAACCGTAATTCCTGCATTTCTATTTACAGCCGCCTTTATGCTTATTGCAGCCTCAGGCAGCGAGGTTCCAAATGCCACAATCGTAAGCCCGATTACCATCTGTGGTATATTGAACTTTGTAGCAATTTTTGACGCTCCGTCCACAAATATATCAGCGCCCTTAATAAGAAGCACAAAGCCCGCAACAATAAGTGCAATATTAAAAATCATTTGGATTGCCGTAGTTTCAGGCAGCACATTAAGATATGACAATACCACAAGTCCAACAACCAAAATTCCTATCACTACGCTTTTTTTATTCATACTTTCCTCCAATATTTTTGCTTTCACTTATTTTTCGCTTGCTTTTAATTTTCTCTTACTTTTAATCTTCGCTTACTTTTAGTCTTCTCTTGTTTTTAGTCTTCTCTTGTTTTTAATCTTCTCTTGCTTTTAATCTTCTCTTGCTTTTGACTCTCGTTTGCTTTTAGTCTTCATTTTTTTCGCTTTCACTCACTTTCAAGCTGCTCTTTGGAACCCACTTTATCGTTTCCTTAACCTCAGACACATCGTTCAAATCTATGGAATGAAATACATTCAAATACTCTTGCTCCACCTGTTTCATTGTACCTCTATAAAAATCAGGCGTTGCCGCCACATAAGGAGGTTCCTCTGCCAGCTTTACAGCCCCAAACTCCAAAAACTCATAATAAAGCATCGCATCGTCAATTATACCTACCATCTTTTCCTCATATTCCGTAAGGGGACTTCCCAAAAATTTTTCATATATAACAGCTGAAAGTCTTTCCTCTATTTTCTGATATTCCTCAAGGTACTTTTTTACAGGCCTTGTCACATCTGATATGTAGCTTTCCACTGCATCATGCAGCAGGCAGGCAAGCTTTACTCTCGGAGTTTCACGTCTTGCACATGCCTCCTCATAGCAATTCAGGCAGTGGGCAGCAACGGAATAAAATGTTGCATAATGTCCGTTTGCCCGACATAAAAGCGAAAGAGAATGTGCAATATCCTCTATCTTTATATCGTCTGCCACCGGCTCCAAGGGTCTGAAATTTATCTTGCTGTAGGTTGTTATATAATCCGTCATTTTTTATCTCTTTCTTGCTATGTGCATTGTAAATAGTACAGTTTATACTTACAAAATCGGCATTTAACTGCCATGTTAAAAGGTTATGTCCTTCTTGGCTGCAAGAAGCCTTGCTCCGTTTACAATCATAAGAACACCTGCTCCAACTCCCACTGCTATGGTAACAATCCCCATAACAATACTGCTTATCCCGATTGAATTCATTTTTTCGTATAACTTTTCCATCATAATCCTCTTCCTTTCTACAATATATTTATGGTTAATACTTCTTACATAATATTGCCGTTTTTATTTCATGCCATACTGCCTATAGTAATTATCTATTACTGTTTTATTTCACGACATGCTGCTTATAGTAGTCACCTATTACTGTTTTATTTCATGCCATGCTGCTTATAGTAGTTACCTATTACTATTTCACGCCATACTGCTTATAGTAATTACCTATTGCTATTTCACACCATACTGCTCATAATAGTTATCTATTGCAGTTTTTAATGTATCGTCAATAACAATTTCCCCCTTATAAGGTTTATTGTAAAGATGCTCTACAACCTCTGCCATCGTAACAATTGCAGTAGTTTTTAGGCCATACTGCTCCTCTATCTCCATAAGTGCACTCTTTTCTCCCTGTCCACGCTCCATACGGTCAACGGAAACAACAAGCCCAAGCACCTCAACCTCTCCCTGTGCCTTAACGATTGGAAGCGTCTCCTGAATTGACGTACCTGCCGTTGTAACGTCCTCAATAATTATAACCCTGTCTCCGTCACAAATAGGGCTTCCAAGAAGGATTCCCTTGTCACCGTGGTCCTTAATCTCCTTGCGGTTAGAACAATACTTAATATCGGCATCACACTTATCAGCGATAGCCATTGTAGTTGCAACCGAAAGGGGTATTCCCTTATATGCAGGACCAAAAAGCACGTCAAAATCAAATCCGAATTTGCCCTTTATGGCTGCCGCATAATACTCACCCAGCCTTTTAAGCTGTTTTCCCGTTCTGTAAAAGCCCGTATTCACAAAAAACGGTGTCTTTCTTCCACTCTTTGTAGTAAAATCACCAAATTTGAGCACCTTACAGTCAATCATAAACTCGATAAACTCTTTTTTATACTGTTCCATATCCTAAAAATCTCCTTTTTATTAAAGTAACAGCCTTATATACCATATTACCTATACTGCTGTGGTCTGTTGTTTTTCTCCTCGTGTAATGAACATCAAAAACATTTTCTAAATTTTACCACATAAGTTGTGTTTATTCAAATAAAACAATAAAGAACGCCTAGAAATTATAATACTCGATATGATACATAACCAGCGAAATAATAACAAGGCGATTACCCTTTAAGCAACCGCCCTGTTACATCATTTTAGCACACGTACCTTAAACAGTCATGTACTGTTCCTTATAGGCTTCATATACAAGCTCCTCATTGTACTCAGGTGCATAGGGTTCTGCCGCTTTACAGATTTCAAATATAACCTCTATGTCCTCCTCTAATTCGTCAGCTATAATATCAACTTCTTTTGATTTTCTTAGTTTGCGGCAGACTAGTGTAATAAGCCTTTTAAATTCCCCCTCACCAAATGCCACTTTAACCGCCTGCATAACCGCCTGTTTTACTGCCTGCTGTTTTTCTTCCTCAAATAATCTTCCTACCTGTGTCATGCTAATCCACTCCCTCACATAATTGCTGGTTTTTCTGTCTATTACCTTGTCGGTAAAAACAAGGGTTCCCGAAAGCAGAAATACCATTTTTTCTACATCTGTTACCTGCTTCGCTAATTCTACCGAAGCATTTATCGCTTTTCTCTTTTCCTCCATCGTTTTATATGTCAGTGGAAGAATGATAAATTCCATTAACTCCTCATCCGTAAGTGTTTCATTGTTCTGTATTTTTTCTGTAAGGCGCTTCCTTATTTCCTCCGAGTCAAGCTCCGATAAAAAAGCTTCCTCAATGTGCAGGCTGAATGCCCCTGTATCATATATTTCCTCGGTTTGTCCCCTGCTCACGTCTGCCGTATATATGACAATCATTCTGATTTGCACATTGTAGATTCCTTCCCGCCTGTACCGTTCCAAAACCCTTGTAATATAAGATATGTACTTTATCTTGTTTTCTTTCTTGTACTCGCTTTCGTAATCAACAATGGCAACTGTTCCGTCCTCTAACAAAAACAGATTGTCAATCCGAAGCTCGTTTGCCGTTATCTCAGGCAGGTTTGTCGGCAGAACCTGAACGATTTTAGGTATGTCAAGTCCGTATGCCTTAAATGATTTTTCTTTCAGGTTTTCAGCAAAGACCTTACTTATAATGTCTTTGTTTTGATATGCAATGTCTTTTCCCAATCGTTTTCCTCCTTTAACTAAGTGCCGCAGGAGGTTACCCAAATCTGTCTTGCTAAAATTATACTTGTAAAAAAATCTATTTGTATTGGAATTTCTTTTATACGGAAATTTCATCCATACTTGAATTTTGCTTGTACTAAAATTCCATTTATACGAAATTTCACTTGTGCCAAATTTCTGCCTGTACAACAAGTTCATTCACGCTGAAATCCAACTCATACCGAAATTTGCTCATACTACAATAAAATCCCCAATAAAAACATCTGCATACAGCATCCTTCTCAAATACGGACAACCCCTCTGCTTAAATTGTAATGTAATGAACTCAAAGCATCGAAGTTCCGAATTTTTCTGATTTTTTGATGAGGCTTATGCCCCAAAACAGAATTGAAAGATTTATGCTTTAAAAAGATGATAGCATAACAGCGTATATAATGCAATATATTTTTGTAAATAACTAATAAAAGAAATGAATGAAAGAAATATACAATTATTATTTCAAAACGTCTTTTTTAAGAAAGCATACGCTGAACAAATGCAAATTCATTTATCCGATTTGTCATTACTGTTTTAAAGCATAGAAAACTGACCTCCACTCGTTAGATTTTTGGTCTAACTTATG
>JAMPEW010000017.1 GCA_023664775.1 Clostridium sp.
AGGAACAGCTTTCCGACTATGAAATTACGCAGTCGGTAGAACAGCTTGCACGTCCTCTGTTTGCCATGACAGAGGAGGAAAAGAATGAGAAAACCTTAGACCGTTTCGGAGGCATGGTTTTAAGCGGCATATCCCTCTCAAGCAAGCTTCAGTCCTTGGGCTGGTACAAGGGACAGGCTGAGGATGCGGGATATTATTACTATTTTTACAGGGAAGATGTAGAAGCAGGCATTAAGGCAGTGCTGCATTTTTCAGGGGCATACGTTGCTGATGGCTACATGGCGTCTGAGGATGAGGAAGTAACGGTTTACGACTTGGAATTTTTCAGAAGGGACGATAAAAATATTGTCATCTACAGCGGAAACAGTAAGGAACGAAAGGGACTTGCCATGAAGGAGCTTTCTCCAAAATATTTTAGCGAGATTGTGTATCAGCTGACGAAGGTGACTGCCGCAAGTGAGGAAAGAAATAGCAATTGGAAGTCTGAGCGATAGTAAAATAATGGGGCTGCCTTAAATCCTAACTGTGGCAGCCCCATTTATAAATCATAAAATAGTTCACAATTTAAACATTCTTTTTTCGCATTTTGGATAAATTTTACTCCTATAATATACAGATATAGAGATGAGCAAAACTACATGAATGGTATGTTTTATGTATGCTGAAATTAAATCGCACTGTGTTATATCACAATATTAATTATATTTGTACGAGGGAGTGTTACATATGAATTATCAAAATTTTTTCAAACGCTATGAAATTAAATATCTGATTACAAAAAGACAGAAGGAAGAAATTGTAAGTGCCATGGAGTCCTATATGAAGCTTGATGATTATGGAAGGACAACCATAAGAAACCTCTATATGGATACGGACAGCTTCCTGCTGGTAAGACGGTCCATAGAAAAGCCCTGCTATAAGGAAAAGCTGAGGATAAGAAGCTATAAAAGACCTGAAAATGAGGATGATGTTTTTGTCGAGCTGAAGAAAAAATTTGACAGTGTTGTATATAAACGGCGTATCGAAATGAAAAAGCTTCAGGTGGACAGATGGATTGATGAGGGAAATAGCATACTTGAGCAGATGCTTAGCTGCGGGACTGGATGCTATGAACAAAAAACAAGGGATATTGATGCCGTAAGCACGCAGATTTGTAAGGAAATAGATTATTTTGCAGGACATTATGGAACGCTTCATCCTGTAGTGTTTTTATCCTATGACAGAGAGGCTTATTATGCGCTGGACGGCAGCGATTTCAGGGTTACGTTTGATGAGAATATTTTAGCAAGAGATGATGTGACAAGCTTAGACGGCGATATAGGTGGAATGAAGCTTTTAGATGAGGGCTATGTTCTTATGGAGCTTAAAACAGGAGGTGCCATTCCGCTATGGATGACAAGGCTTCTCACAAATGAAAAAATTTATCCGACCTCGTTTTCAAAATACGGAACCTATTACCAAAAAACCATGTGTAAAAATGAGATGGTCAGCTTTGCCAAAGCGGCAGTAGGCAGCTTAAAGGGAGCAATGATTAACGGAGGTATAAAAAAATATGCGTAATATTTTTGAGAGCATTTTTGATGCATATGTAACGACAAACACAATTGAGGTAAAGGACTTTCTGATATGTCTTTTTGCTTCGCTTCTCATGGGACTTGTTCTTGCCCTTATGTATATGTACAAAAAAACGTATACGAAAAGCTTTATTTTTACGCTGGCGCTGCTGCCTGCGGTTGTGTGCGTTGTCATTATGATGGTAAATGGAAATGTGGGTGCAGGCGTTGCAGTAGCAGGAGCCTTCAGCCTTGTACGCTTTCGTTCTGCACCGGGTACGGCAGAGGAGATAGGGATGCTGTTTCTCGCCATGGGTGCAGGGCTTATGCTCGGCATGGGATATATAGGGTATGCAGTTTTATTCACCCTTGTCGTAGGCTTGGTAAGTATGATTTACAGTGCCTTAGACTTTGGCGCAGGAAAGAGAATGCAGAAAAAGAAAACGCTGCGAATTACAATTCCTGAGGACCTGGATTATACGGATGTATTTTCTGACGTGCTTTCCGACTTTACATCAGAGTGGGAGCTTGTAAATGTCAAGACGACAAATATGGGAAGCCTTTTTAAGCTTACATATAACCTGACGTTAAAGGATATTGGACAGGAAAAGGAGATGATAGACCTTTTAAGATGCAGGAATGGTAATCTTGAGGTTGCAATGTCGAGGCAGGAAAGCTTGATTGTGGAGATGTAGATTATTTTAGTGTGGTGTTAGTCCATGACACCTAAGTATCGAGGTTTTCAGACGATTTTTATATTATGATATAAATATCATTAGTATAACAGTATCAAAAGGAAACCGTTAAGTAGTAGGCTGACGTTTAGATTGGAGGGATATTATGAAAAAGATGAAATACATTATTTATCTATGTTTTCTTATGGCATCCTTGGTTGCCTGTGCCGATAAGGACAAAGGCGCATCGGAAAATAATGATAACCAAAATGTTCAGGAAGCTATGGGTAACAATGGCAGGGTGGACGATAAATTTAATCATAATCAAAATATGGAAAGCACTGCGACGCTGCTTGACACATCCGATATGTTTACGGACAGGGACTTAAATCCTGCCTATGACAAGGCGGAGGAGATTGTTTTGTCTGACAATGGCAGCACAAGCACGTCAAATAACGTATCTGTGGAGGGAAACACAATCACAATCAATAAGGAGGGAGTTTATCATATTACGGGTTCCCTGTCTGACGGAATGATAATCGTTGACAGTGATAAAACTGAAAAAATCCAGCTTGTATTGGATGGAGTAACGATACACAGTGACACCTCAGCCGCAATATATGTCCGTCAGGCAGACAAGGTATTTGTAACGCTTGCCGAAGGAAGCGTGAATGAGCTTAGCAGCGGAGATAGCTATGTGGCGATAGATGACAACAGCATAGATGCAGTTATCTTTTCAAAGGATGACCTTACCCTGAACGGAAACGGAGCATTAACCATAACCTCGCCTGCCGGACATGGAATTGTATCAAAGGATGACCTTGCCATAACAGGCGGTGACTATCATATAACGGCAAAACAGCATGGGCTTGCCGCAAATGACAGCGTCAGGATTGCTGATGGGACATATGAGATAGATGCCAAGGAGGACGGAATACATGCGGATGATTCCGATGATGCTGCTACGGGCTTTGTATATATTGAGAATGGGAGCCTCACCATAAATGCAGGCGATGACGGAATACACGGCACTATAAATATTAAGGTGGCAGGTGGAACCATTGATATACCGACATGTAATGAGGGCATTGAGGCAAGAGTTGTAGAAATTGCAGGAGGAAGCATAAATATTGTCTCAAGTGACGATGGATTAAAT
This sequence comes from Clostridium sp., assembly GCA_023664775.1. Classification (GTDB taxonomy): domain Bacteria; phylum Bacillota; class Clostridia; order Lachnospirales; family Lachnospiraceae; genus Coprococcus_C. Next base: position 3,384 of record JAMPEW010000017.1, read on the forward strand.
GCTGCCAGTGGATCCTCTGATAGCACATCTGCCGGTGGTGGATTTTTTGACGCTGACAGTGGTGCTGCAATCATTATATCAGGTGGAACTGTAAGCGTAGATGCGGAGGGCGACGGCATAGACAGTAACGGAAGCCTTGAAATATCAGGAGGTACAGTTTATGTGGCAGGTCCGGTAAGCGATGGGGACAGTGCCTTGGACTACGGAACAACGGCAAAGGTAACAGGTGGAATAATTGTAATGTATGGTTCTTCTGGAATGGCAGTAAATTTCAGTGAGGCTGAGCAGGGCACCATAATGTCGGTGGTAGATGCACAGCAGGCAGGAACGGACATATGTATCAAAGATGCAGTAGGAACGGAAATTGTTTCGCTCACAACAAAGAAAAAATACAGCTCGGTTATAATAAGCACACCTGACATAAAGGAGGGAGAGACATATACACTTACCGCAGGAGCTTACAGCGAAACTATAACAATGGACAGCCTGCTGGTAGGCGGGACAGGCATGGGAGGCGGTATGATGCCGGGACACGGAGGAAAGTTTGACGGTAATATGCCGAACCAAGGGCAGCCAAATGGAGATATGCCGCAGATGCCTGACGGAGAAACACCACAGATGCCGAATGGAGAAGCTCCAAATATGCAAAATCAGGGGCAGCCAAATGGAGAAGCACCACAGATGCCTGACGGAGAAGCCCCAAATATGCAAAATCAGGGACAGCCAGGTGGAGATATGCCTCAAATGCCTGACGGAGAAGCACCACAGATGCCGAATGGAGAAGCCCCAAATATGCAAAATCAGGGGCAGCCAAATGGAGAGCCACCGCAAATGCCTGATAATGGGCAATCTGATAGTGGAGATTTGAGAAGTTTTTAAAATAGCGTAATCCCCCAAAATTCCACTGTCAGCGTACCTGACTTACCATATTTATGATATTATTATATTGGAAATTTATGTTTATTGTAGTATTATAAAATGGAAAGAGTAGGTACGAAATGAATAAAGATGAAAATTCCGAAAAAAAGGATCGGCTATGGAGCACCAATGAGCTTATGGAGCAAATAAAAAAATCACCTGTATATTTTAGCAGGAAGATTGCTGATGGTGATTTTTTAAAGGGCATAACCTTATCCGACTACCTTTGGCAGTTAATGGAAAAACGAAACATGACTATGGTGGAAATCGTTTTAAACTCCCTGCTTTCTAAAAGCTATGTTTATCAGGTCTTTAATGGTGAACGTATGCCGGGGAGGGATGTATTGCTCAGGATAGGAATTTCCATGTCCTGTTCCGTAGACGAGCTTCAGCAGCTTCTGAATTTGGGGCAGCTTGGAAAGCTATACCCAAAGGTAAAACGTGATGCGGCGATTTTATGCTGTGTTTGTCAGGAATTTTCTTTGGAGGAAACCAATGAGTTTCTTGAAAGCATAGGGGAACGGACGCTGTTATGACAAAAAAAGCAGAGAAAAATAAAATAGACGAGGCAAAGCGTATGATGGAGAAATTGTATCAGACCGATGAGCTTCCTGAAAAATTACGGCAGGACTATAAAATGATGTCCTGCCTTCGTTTTGGCGAGTCAAGACAGGTTTATCTGCTGGAACAAAAAGACACGAAGCATAAATTGATATTAAAATGTGAGAGTGGAAAAAATGCAGACATACTGAAAGGCGAATATAAAACCCTAAAGGATATAAATGAAAGCTTTGCACCTAAGGTATACATGTGCTTTTCAGAGGAAAACAGGACATATTTACTGCGGGAATATATAGATGGAGAAACGATAGAACAGCATATTGAAAGACAAGGGACATATGATAAAAAAGAAGCGCTTTTGGTTATGCTTGAAATCTGTCGGATTGTTGAGAAGCTGCACAAACATTCCCCGGCAATCATACATAGGGATATTAAGCCTCAAAATGTAGTGATAACAAAGGACGGAAACTACAAATTTATTGATTGGGAAACAGCAAGGGAATACAAAACGGGCGAGGAATGGGATACGGTTTTTATGGGGACAAGAATTACGGCGGCGCCTGAGCAATTTGGCTATCAGCAGACAAGCGCGCGGACTGATATATACAGCTTAGGGATTTTATTTTTGTACCTTCTCACAGGCAATGTAAAAAGTGAGGGGAAAGCGTGGAACAGTCTGCCCTCTGAAATCAGAAGGACAATAAAGAAATGCATTTCCTTTGCCCCTAAGGACAGATATTCAGATATGGGCGCATTAATCAGGGAGCTTAAAGCACTGTTGAAATTTTCCTGTAGAGTTAAAACACTGTGGTTATGGGCTGTCACGATTACGGTGGTATGTTCAGTGGTTGCTTCAGTCTGCTTCCTTCCTGTCAGGCAGCCGAAGGAAAATACGGATGCCGTTAAATTTGAAAATCCACAGCTTGAGCAGGCGGTAAGGTTGAGCCTCGGCAAATCGGAGCATGAAGAAATAAGTGCTTCAGAGCTTCAAGGTGTTACAACATTAATATTGTGTGACGACCAAGTATTTTCAAGCTGGGAGGCGCATGAGCAATACCACGGCAATTATTGGTTTGAGTTTGATGGGCGAAACAAAAGGGAAAGCACAGTAGATTTAGATGACCTTAAACATATGCCGAATATAAACACGCTTGTACTTGATAATCAGGGACTCACGGATTTGTCCTGCCTTGCGGGGCTTCCGATTGAACGGTTAAGTCTGATAAAAAACAATATTACGGATATTGCGCCGATTGCAGATAATCCATCACTTGAGATTTTGGATATCAGCTATAATCCCTTAGAAAATATTGATGCTTTGGAGCAGGCAGACAATTTAAGGGAGGTAAATTTCAATGAAACGGCAATTCATAATATAGATGCCTTAAATAAAGAGAAAATAAACTCCCTCAATATTTGTTATACACAGCTTGAGGATTTATCAGAGGTGACGCAGTTTAAGAATTTGGAAAAGCTTTATGTCAGTGGTGCGGACAGGTCAGAAATTGAAATGATTAATACAATGAAAAATCTCCAGCTTCTTGGACTATTTGACAGTGACATAAAGAAGCTGTCCGAGGTTTCAGGGTTAAGCAATTTATATTGTCTTGATGTAGGCTCAAGTAAGCAGCTTGAGGATTTAAGCGGGCTGGAACATTTCCCGAAGCTTTCATATTTAGGAATTGCAGGGACAAGGGTAACAGATTTATCCATCATTTCAAAGACGGGACAATTGGAGATGCTGGATATAGTGGGTACGCCTGTAACAGAGCTTGCACCCGCTTTAACATCTAAGAAATTAAAGGTGTTGTTTATCGATTCGGGAAAAGAGGAATATGTAAATTCATTGGAGACTGATATAGAAATTATAGTTGTTGAATAAAATTCCATTTCAGAACAAGGTGCCTTTGGAACGCTTTATGCTGCCACAACATGAATGGCATTTTGGACTAAAGTGAAAAAGTACGCTTGCAGCGTACCATTAAAAAAAGTAAATATGCTATCATCCAATAATAGGCAAATTATGTCATTTATAATGCCATTTAGTAATGAGCAAAATGATACTCTTTAAAATGCGTTTTGCACATTTCTAATGCCGATTAAAAAGGAGGTAGTATATGAAACAAATGGTTAAGAAAAAACGACTATCCGTTGTTAAAAGGGTTTTGTCTGTTTTGCTTACCGTGATGCTTGTGGTTGGAATGTGTCCTCTTGCAAATGCCGTTATGGCAGAGGAGGCAGCAGAGATTTCCGAGGGAGAACCTATGGAGAACGCCACGGAAACGGAGGCTGAAAAAGAAACAGAGGTGACGGAGGAGTATACGGAGCCGGCAATAGAGCTGTTGACAAGTGCAGACGCAGAGGGATTATATGCAATCTCTATCGCTAAGGGAGAAGATGGTTCAGATGAATCCGCTATTGCTGCAGGTGTTGAGGAAGGTGAGCTTCAGTGGACATCATTTGCTGATGCTCCGTATTGGAAGCATGACGAAAATGGAGGACTTACGGCAGGCGATTCTACGGATTATAATTTGTTTTATGACAGCGGGGCAGATACATTGCACTTGAAAAATCTAAATCTGTCCGTAACTGCATCAGCAGATGGGAATGCAATATTTGCTGCGATAGATTTAAAGCTTGCGCTTGAGGGAACAAACTCCATAAGCTGTACGGATGTTGCAGTTATGACATTAGGTAATCTTGATTTATCAGGAAGCGGCAGCCTGACAGTTTCAGTTTCGGGTGATGCGGATATGCCGTCTGTGCTTGTAGGCGGAAATGTAAATCATAGCGCTTCGGGAACCGTAGCCTTCCAAAATGGAGGACTGGCATTTTTTGACCCTGACGAAGAAGATGGTGTTGAGCCTGAGCATGAGGTAACAGGAGACGGTACATTTGCTGACGGCTCAATTCCATCAGATGAGCCTGATTGGGAGAGCTTTGGAAATGGCATCATTCTCACAGACGAGGGAATGACTGCGGAGGGACTTGACGCATCGTCATATTACTTAAATGCAGAAGGTGGAGCACTTACTGCGGAGGGAGCAGATGCAGGCAATTATTCCATCCGCTATGTGACAGGCGCAGATGCAAATACACTTTACCTGAACGGACTTACGCTTAACACAACGTCATGGACGTCTGCAATCGCATATCGGTCAGAGAAAAAGCTTATTATTGAGGTGAGTGGCAAAAACAGTATTTCTTCTGAGGCAAATGCCGTAGAATTAGGACAGTGGGAGGATGCTGACGTTGGCAATGAGGAAATACGTGTATCAAATATTATTATAAGGGGAAGCGGTACTTTGCAAATCACCTCAACGCAGGTAGAGGAGGAAACGGAAACGTATTATGGCGTTCCATTTATCGCAGTCTGCGACAGCTTTGAAAACAGCGCCGTCATTACCCTAAAAGCAAGCAGTAATGCATATGCCTGTGGAGAAATTACAGCGGATGCGCAGCAGGGAAAAGTGAAGAATACAGGAAGCATCTCCTGCTCAGGCGGGAAAGAAGGCGGTATATCTGTTTGGGGCGTTGGCTATGTAAGTGGAATGAGCTGGAACAGTACTATTGCAAAATCTGATATGCCAGCTACAGATACAGAAATTGGTCCGGGTAAAATCGGCAGATGCTATTATATTTACGGGGAGGAAACTTATCCAAATGAGCATATGGCGGTTTCTGCACCAAATGCCGTTATTCATGGAAAATATGATGCTGCCGGTAATCCGATACCTTCCAATATTGTAATTCAGACTGTAACCTATGATATGTACAACGTGCCATATATGGATGATTTTGTAGCGCCTGAATGGTGGCTTGTATATGAGGATGAGATAGGCAGCATAGAGGATTACATTAAGCCGTATGATATTGTCAGTGTATGCGATGGTAAAAAGCATACATTTAATACCGATATTTACCGTGCATGGATCGAGAACGGTGACGTCACGATTAATGGAAATGTTATTTGTGATATTGCCCTGTTTGAGGCACCTTGTCTTGAAGGGGAAAAAGTATACACAAGAGATGAAAACGGAAACATAATTTTCTTGAGAAATTCAGCAGGGGCAAAGGTAACCGTTAATGGAGACGTTGGATTTTTAGGACTTAACAGCAGCTTCGACGGAGATGTTGTAATAAAGGGAGCAGTATTTAGTATTGCACTCTATGATGACATAAATGTAAAAGATGGCTTTGAGGCAGAAGAAACAGCTGTTTATGGTGCATATGCACCGGGGCAGGCTTCCATATCCAAGGGAAAGCTTACAACCAAAGCCCTTGCTATAGGTGGCAGTGCTTCCAGTAATATGCAGCTTACAGGCTATGGCGTTTATGAGGGAATAACGTATACGCAGATTATCGGTCGGGAAGGAACGCAGGAGGTAAAGGGAACAACAGGCGTTTTGGACGGAAAGGCTGTGCTTGTATCTGTATCACTGGATAGTGTTACGGAAGGGTCAGCGCCGATGGTTAAGGAAGCGCCAAGCTCTGACAGACAGAATATTGAAACTGCAATTGGAAAGGGAAAGACATATTTTGCTTTTGATTTATCCCTGATTGAGAATAATCAAGGTGCAGTTCAGCCTACATCGGAAATGGATGTATACATTACAAATACGGAGAACTTTACTGACCCTGTGGTGTGCTACGTTCAGTCTGACGGAACGCTTGTACCACATGATACAAGAATTGTAAATGGAAAGATTGCGTTCAAGACGACCCATTTAAGTACCTATGTTATTATTGAAGCGGCTGACCTGCCTAAAACGAATAATGCGCCGATTGTTGTTAAGAACGAAAACAGCACTGACGCAAAAACACCGAATACGGGAGATACATTCCCTGTTGCAGTGTTGATTATGCTTATGCTTACGTCATTGGCAGGATTTGTGTTTATGCTGGAAAAAGAGAAGTAATACAGCAGTAGCTTTGGTTTTATGTCAGGGTTATAATTTTATTTGGCAATTTTGCTTGACAACTTTTCTTGTCATCTATATAATGATGACAAGGAAAGTTGTCATTTTTATTTTATGGGACTGTCGCAATTAGGACTTATTCTCTTAGCAGCGATGCATTTTTAACAAAGAAAAGCGGAAGTTAAGTAACACGTTGGAGCGTTCTTTGTTTAAAATGCATTATAAAAGAGAATTAAATCCTTATTGCGACAGCCCCATAGGCAGGATTAAAAATCCTGCTAAGTTTGTTTATGGCAAAGTGAATCATAAGCGGAGGTGTATATGCCGTTATATAATAAGTTAAAGGAATATCGGGCAAGACTGGGGGTAAACCAGCAGCAGATGGGGGCGCTGGTAGGCACGTCAAGGCAGACCATCAGTCAGATAGAGCGTGGAGATTATTCGCCCTCCGTCACGCTTGCCTTAAAAATTGCAAGGGTGTGTAATGCGTCTGTTGAGGATATATTTCAGTATGAGGAGGATAAAAAATGAAGCAGGAACAATCAGATACAGAAAAGACGTTAAATGAATATGAGGACAGAAACAAAAAAGAGGATAAAAAATCCTTCAAGCCCTTTATCATTGTTATGGCGGTATGCTTTGTTGCGGGGATTGGCATGGGAATGTTGGAACGTGTCTTTGAACAAGAACTGGACGCTATAAAGGCAATGGCGGCAAAAAATGAGGCTGTGCTCGCATATGTTCTGCCGATAATATTTTTGCTTATGAATATAGTGGAGCTTGTTTTCGTGTTAGGTGTTGTGCGCCGACAGGAGAAACGGCTGAAGCATTGGAATGGCGAAGATGAGGAGCTTCTTGACGACATTGAAAAGAAGCTGGATTTCCCGCTTAACGCTGTAAATGTGATGCAGATTTTAGCAATGCTTCTCTTTGCGGCAGGCATTCATATTGCCTTGTCCGCAGAGCTGCCTAAGCTTCATGTGAAAATAATTTATTGGATTGTTATTGTAGAATTTGTGGTAAGCATGATTATATGTATCGGGCTGCAAAAGAGAGCGCTTAATCTTGTCAAGCTTATGAATCCTGAAAAAAATGGAAGCATATATGACATGGATTTTAATAAAAAATGGGTGGAAAGCTGCGATGAAGCACAGCAGATGGTAATATACAGGTCGGCTTACAAGTCGTTTCGTGCTTCCAATATGTTGTGCTGTATGTTGTGGGTCGTAGGAGTTATAGCTGACTTCGCATTTCACACAGGATTATTTCCGATTGTGGTTGTGCTGCTGATATGGCTTGTCCAAGTGCTTGTATATGCAAGGGAAACAATGCGGCTGGAACGGGGCGGAAATTAAAAATTGTAAAAAATAAAAGGTATGCCCTGCTATAACAAAATGTTTTAAAAAGTAATTGTAAGACTACAAAATGTTAAAAAAAAAAAACATTATGTAAATAATATTTGACATTTGCTATTGACACATGACGGATATGGGAGTATTATGTTCTCACAATGAGACAATGTAAAGTTTTTTGAGAGAGGTGTAGGACATATGGGTGACATTTCATCAGGCTTCTTTATCGGATTTCTTGTTGCTTGGATTGCCACAGTTGTACTGGCAGTTTACAGACGCAGGAAAAAGAGTAATGGAACGGATGATTACGACGAAAGACAGCAGCTTGTCAGATACAGGGGGTATCAGTATTGCTTTTTTATAATGGTAGCATTTCTTGCGTGTACCTGTCTGGTGGAAAGCGTTATGGATAAGCATGTGATAGATACGGATGCAGTAGCCATCATTGGTATTTGTTTAAGCGTGGGAGTCCATGTAAGTTATTGTATATGGAATGAGGGATATTTTCCTGTAAACCATAACCGTAAGTCATATATTGTTATGGCGGTAGCACTCAGCATATTGTATATTTCGTTTTCCATAGAAGCAATTAAGCGGGGCGAGGTGATTGTAGACGGCGTGCTTACGGGCGGCTGTACCAGTCTTGCATGTGCGGCTGTGTTTACTATAACATGCATCGTACTTTTGCTAAAAAGTGCCATGGATAAGAAAGAGGATGAGCAGCAATGAAGAATTTAAGGTTAAAATCTGCAAGGGCTGCTCTTGATCTGTCACAGCAGGATTTGGCAAACCGGGTCAATGTTTCGAGGCAGACGATAAATGCCATAGAAAAGGGAGACTACAATCCCACGATTAAGCTTTGTATTGCCATTTGCAGGGAACTGGGTAAAACATTGGATGAGTTGTTTTGGGAGTAATGTGAAATATATGTAGTTGGAGAAACAAGCAATTCACAGTATCTCCAATCGTATAGCATACAGTTCTTGGAGAGGAACTATAAATACTACTACTTTATAACACGAGGAGAAAACGATGGAACTTAAGCTTACAAACATTAAGAAAAGCTTTGAGGACAAGGAAATTTTGCATGGCATAAGTTTTTCCGTAAAAAGTGGAAGGGCACTTGGTCTTCTTGGAAGAAACGGTGCAGGAAAGACAACAACCATAAGAATTATTATGGACGTTTTCAGGGCAAACGAAGGAGAAGTGACGCTGGATGGGGAAAAATTTGTGCCAAAGAGCAGTCAGATTGGATATCTTCCTGAGGAGAGAGGGCTTTATCCGAAAAAGACGGTCACGGATCAGATGGTTTACCTTGCCATGCTGAGAGGAAAAAACAAAAAAGAAGCGTTGGAGAGCACAAAGAAGTGGCTTACCAAGCTTGATGTTATAGAATATGAAACACGGAAGTTAGATACGCTGTCAAAGGGAAACCAGCAGAAGGTTCAGCTTGCGGCGACACTGGTAGGAGAGCCGGACATTGTGATTCTTGACGAGCCGTTCAGTGGTCTTGACCCGGTTAATGCCCAAATACTGAAGGATGTAATCCGTGAGCTTATTGCAGAGGGCAGAATCGTGATTTTCTCAAGCCATCAGATGAGCTATGTTGAGGAGTTTTGCGAGGACATTGTAATTATTAATCATGGAGATATTGCCCTTGCAGGCAATCTGGATGAGATAAAAACAGAGTATGGCAAGGGAAGAAGAATTGTATGTGCAAACAATCTTACATTAGATGAATTGAAAGATGTTTGTGAGAGCAAGCTTTCGGATAAGGTAACAGTGCATGATGTAAACAAGCACTATGTAATTTTAAATATTAAAGACGGTGTTGACCAGTGGCAGCTTTTGGATGCCTTTCGGGAGCAGAACGTGGATATTAAGACCTTTGGTGCTTATGAGCCTGCATTAAATGATATATTTGTATCAAGAGTAGGCGAGGAGGAAGCTGAGGAAGAAAATGAGAATAAAGACGAGGAACAGCCGAAGAAAAAAGGACTGTTCGGGCGAAAAAGGTAGGACTTGTGTCAAGTTTTCTCTGAAAACTTGACATATAGCGTCTGCCCCTTTGCTGAAAGCAAAGCGGGAATGGACAGACGTTCAATAAAGGAGGTACACGGAAATGAAAAGTTTTGGAACGATATTAAAATTTGAGCTGGCAAATTATTTTAAAAGTAAATCATATGTCATATCTACCTTGTTAATCTGTCTTGTGTGCGTAATTATCATGTTTGTGCCACGGTTTATAAATAGTGATGATAAGAAGGACAGTGACAAGGAAACTTCGGCAGACAGCAGCTTGTCAGACAGTTCGTCGGATGAAGAGGATAAAATCTATATGGCGCTTTATGATGTAAACAATATTGTGGACATGGAGCTTCTTAAAGGGTATTTCGGTGAGACGGAATTTAAAATCTGCGACAGTGAGGATGCCGTAAAAGCAATGGTTGAAAATGAGGAGGCAGAGGCAGGCTACGTTGTTAAGGCATATGATGTCTATGACTATTATGTATTTAACCGTGGCATGTTTGACGAAAATACGGAAATCTTTACGGAAGTCATGGAAATGTCCGCAAAAAAGAAATACTGCGAGGTAAACAACCTTGATAAGGACGAATTTCTTGCACTGGAGTATTTGCAGGTAAATGTAAATGAAACGGTACTTGGTAAGGACAGCGTAAGCAATTACTTTTACTGCTACATTCTTATCATCATTGTATTTATGCTCATAGTCATGTACGGAACGACAATTGCAACAGGAATTACAAATGAAAAAAGCAACCGTTCCATAGAGATACTTGTAACGAGCACAAGCTCAACTGCTCTTTTGTTTGGCAAGGTATTTGCAGGAGCAATCGCAACCGTATTTCAGGTGGGACTTATCGGGGGAAGCCTGCTTGGCTCCTATCAGATAAATAAGGAATACTGGCCGTTTGACATAGGACAATTCCTTAACATACCGTCAGAGGTAGTTGTGGCATTTGCAATATTTGGCATCGGCGGATTTCTGTTCTATGCATTTATGTACGGAGCACTTGGTGCGCTTGTATCTAAGATTGAAGACCTTAACAAAACCGCAGGAACTGCACAGATGCTTGTTATGATAGTATACTTTGTAACACTTATCCAGCTTTCCAATATAGATGGAATTGCAATGAAGGTCTGCTCATATCTTCCATTTTCCTCATACAGCGCAATGTTTGCGAGAGTGGCAATGGGCTCCGTGGCAACATGGGAAATCGTCCTGTCTGCTATTATACTCTATGCTTCAGTTGCTGTTATGGGTGTTATCGGTGGAAAGATATTCAGGGCATCTACCCTTCGGTATGGCAATCCGATTAAGCTTACAACAGCTCTGAAAGGACTTAGAAAGAGCGAGTAAAAATAAAAGGGGCTGTCACAATAAGTAGTTAAGGCACACATAAAATTACACTGACAAGCCTCTTTTGTTTTGTATTTTTATAGTTACCGGCTATCTTTAGCATATTGATATTTTGTCTTTTCTATTATGTGTGCCTTAACTACTTGCTGCGACAGCCCCTTTTATATCCACCCACCATCAAATTTTACGACCTCGCCTGTAAAGTAAGGCGGCATATCAAGAATCCTCTTTATAAATGTGGCGGCTTCCTCGGGAGCTGCCATTTTACCGTAAGGAATTTCATTTTCAAGTGCCGTTCTTTCCTCGCAGCTTAAATGACGGTTCATCTCAGTATCGATGGCGCCTAATGCAATGGCATTGACAGAAATATTACTTGGGGCAAGCTCCTTGGCAAGTGCCTTTGAAAAGCTGTTCACACCGCCCTTGGCAGCGGAGTATGCAACCTCGCAGGAGGCACCCGTAAGCCCCCAAACAGATGAAATGTTTATGATTTTACCTGCTTTGGCGTGTACCATATGAGGGACAACGCAGTGGCAGGTGTTGTATATAGAGGTGAGGTTGGTTGACATAATGCTAGACCACAATTCAGGCGTTACGTCAGTTAAAAGTCCTATATGCGAGATGCCTGCAATATTTACAAGGGCATCTATGCCGCCTGCCTCTTTAAAAACAGCAGTAACCATATTGGAGACAAAATTATAATCTCCAACATCACCAACAAATTTGCGGCATACACATTTTTTGTTTTGCTGTATTGTATCTTGCAGTTGTTGCTCTTGATAAGGCGTGTTGTTTTCTGCTTTCGTTTTATCTGTCATAATGCCGGCTTCAAGCTCTGACAATTTTTTTGAATTTTTATAGCCGCATATGGCAACAAAATCATAATCCGAAGCGATAAGCCTTGCAAATGCACTGCCGACGCCGCCTGACGCGCCTGTAATAATAATTGATTTCATGTTATACCTCGTTCTGTATAGAAAATTTCATTTTCTATGTGCACGCTTCTTACGAAGCCTGCTAAGCTCCGACCAAAGTGCCATTAAAGCTGTGGCAGCATAAGGGATGTCGAAGGCACTTTGTTCTTAAACATCCCTTACATAATATATACAATCAAAAATACTGTCAAGCATGGGATTTGTAGTAGTAATAAATGTTATAGTATGATATAATCCTTCATGATATATTATAGAAAAAATTTGTTGTGGGTAAAGCACTATAGTAAGAAGGTGTGTGTTACTCATCTAAAAAAGGGAGGCATTACATGAAGAATATTCAAACATATTATCCGAAAAAATATGATGGTGCGGGTTATACAAAGGTAAAAGATAATATATATAAAACAGTACAGCTTTATGAGGAGGACGATACGTCGCTTTCTCTGAAAGGCGTAACAGATGAAGCTTTATTGGAGAAGCTTCACAGCGCGGCTGACTGGAAGCAGGGGGAACGTGAAATTGAGCGTAATGCAGGAACCCTTATCATTTGGTATGACGGAAAAAAATATTATAAATATCCGGATGATGAAGAAACCATATATGAAAACCTACATGATGCGTCGGGAGAAACCATATATGTGACGTCCCTTATGTTTGAGCAGGAGACGGAGTTTGGCGAGTACGAGCCGTCATCCCCTGATATATCCCAATATCCGTTGGAGGATGTATTGGATGAGTTTTTTTGTTATGTTACGGATTTTTATGAGGATGAAAATGCAGGCGATAAGGTTTATTCCTATGTGGAATTTGCCAGTGAGGACATTTCGGATATAGAAAAGCTGTTATCTATAGTCGGAAAACATGTTTACAACAGGGAAGATGGGGAATATATCAGGCTGGTTATTGAATAGCCTGTTATTTTTGCGAAATCATTTATATAAAATTGTGATTGGCGTATGCCTGCAAATTGTGAATGTAATCTGTGAACAGTAAATGTCAGGGAAAAAGGTTGAAAATATAATTTGTATTTGTTATACTGTCAAAGGCGACATGAAGTCAGTTTGGAGGTTCATATGAAGAAACAAAGTCCCGTAGGGTTATTTTTTGGAATATTACTTAGAGCAGTTGTAATTATATTCGGCGTGGCAATCATAGCGTTTGGAATATTTTTTCTGTCAAAGGTTATAGGTGACAGCGCAAAGGAGGATAAGGGTCCCGTGACGACGCTGCCTGACAGTGTGCTTACAGATGTTGAGGGGCGTGACGACCTGATATACAATACGGCGGAGCCTAGCACAGAGGAGCCTGCTACGGAGGCACCGGAGGTTTCCACATCATATGATAGGAATATTCTTGTCCTAAACAGCACCGATACAACAGGGCTTGCAGGAAGATGGTGCGACAGATTGAGAGAGCAGGGATATGCAAATGTTGAGGCTGCCGATTATTCAGACACACAGACAAGTACAAGAATTATTGCTGTTGAGGATGGGGTAGGCAAGGATCTAGTGCAATATTTCAACGGCGCTACATATGAAGTAGGAGTCGTTACGGAGGGCACAAATGCGGATGTCTCAGGCAAGGATATTATCATAATCATTGGAACAAATGATGATGACGGTCAATAGGCTAAGCGAAACAGATACATAATTAGGAATGTATAAAACTAAGAAAAATTCTTCATACTATTATATATGAAGAATTTTTTTTTAAAATCAGGAAAACTGAATACATTTTTTAAAATTTTACTCGGTACATTTTTAATGGCCGCCTCGGTAGTATGGTTTTTTGATGCAGTGGGCGTTGTTGTGGGAGGCGTTTCGGGAATTGCGATAATCATTAAGGCGACCATGGATATTCCAATGTGGGTAATCAATATCGCATTTAACCTGCCGTTATTTATTGCCGCATACAAAATTCTTGATATAGGCATGTTTTTCAGAACGGTTTTGGGAACGGCGTTTCTTACAATATGGCTTGGCATGCTTCCCTATGTAAATCTGCTTACGGGGGATTTGTTTGTTGACATGCTTGCAGGAAGCGTGCTGATGGGAGCAGGGCTTGGATTGATATTTATAAGCTATTCCTCGTCAGGCGGTGGAGATTTGCTGGCAACCTTGATAAACAGGAAGCTGAAGCATTTGTCAATACCCAAAATTATGGCTGTAATAGATATTGTGATAGTTTCGGCAGGCGCGCAGGTATTCGGCGTGGACAAAATTATGTATTCCATAATAGGAATTTTTGTTTTGACAAAGGTATCTGACATGATAATTGAAGGACCGAATCGTGCGAAGCTTTTGTACATTATTTCCGAAAAAAAAGAAGATGTTGTAAAATATATAGTAGAAACTATGGAAAGAGGAGCGACTTATATAGATACAGAGGGGGCATTTACACATAAAAGCGGCAAGATGATAATGTGTGTTGTCTCTGGCAAGGAAATGGTAAAATTAAAGCAGATTATATACAAATTAGATGAAAATGCAATCTGCTTTGTGGGTGATATAAGAGAAGCTTTTGGTGAAGGTTTCACAAAGTTTAGGGGGTAGATACTAGGTAAGGTTTGTCTAAAATGGACAAAAAAAACGTCGAAAAATTATTCATATACAAATTATACAATGTTTTCAAAGCTTATTTGTGTAAAAGTTATATGGTATTTCCTATGCGTTTGAGTTAAAATTGGTCTAACGTGAGTTAGAGAAACATTAGCTTAATCTAAGGAGGAAAATTAAAAATGGCTAGTTTATCACTTAAGAATATTTACAAGATTTACCCAAACGGCTTTAATGCTGTTAAGGATTTCAACCTTGAGATTGATGACAAAGAGTTCATCATCTTCGTTGGTCCTTCAGGATGTGGTAAGTCAACAACTCTCCGTATGATTGCCGGACTTGAGGATATCAGCTCAGGAGAGTTATGGATCGGTGACAAGATGGTCAACAATGTTGAGCCTAAGGACAGAGACATTGCAATGGTATTCCAGAATTACGCTCTGTACCCACACATGTCAGTTTATGACAATATGGCATTTGGTCTTAAGCTCAGAAAGGTTCCTAGCGAGAAGATTGACAAGCAGGTACATGAGGCAGCTAAGATACTTGATATTGAGCACCTTCTTGACAGAAAGCCAAAGGCTTTATCAGGTGGACAGAGACAGCGTGTAGCCATGGGACGTGCTATCGTTCGTGATCCAAAGGTATTCCTTATGGATGAGCCACTTTCAAACCTTGATGCTAAGCTTAGAGTTCAGATGCGTGTTGAGATTTCAAAGCTTCATCAGAGACTTCAGACTACAATTATTTACGTTACACATGACCAGACAGAGGCTATGACTCTTGGTACAAGAATCGTTGTTATGAAGGATGGTATTATACAGCAGGTAGATACTCCACAGAACCTTTACGACAAGCCATGTAACTTGTTCGTTGCAGGATTTATGGGTATGCCTCCTATGAACTTTATCGACTGTAAGGTCGTTAAGTCAGGTGCAGATGTTCTTCTTATGTTTGGTTCACATTCAATTAAGGTTCCGGATGCAAAGGCTGCTAAGCTTATTGCAGGCGACTTTATTGATAAAGAGGTTGTTCTCGGTGTTCGTCCTGAGGATATACATGATGAGCAACTCTTTATTGAGTCATCACCAGAGAGCGTTATTGATGCAAGAATTAATATCTATGAGATGTTAGGTGCAGAGGTTTACCTCTACTTCACGCTTGACCAGTTTGATATTACTGCTAGAGTTAATGCTCGTACTACAGCAAGACCTGGCGATACTGTACAGTTTGCATTTGACCTTAGCAAGGTACATGTCTTTGATAAGGAAACAGGTGAGGTTGTAGCTAACTAATCTTGTTTAAAATGTGAAATATTTGGGAAATGCATATTTTTATGCATTTCCCCTTTTTTTTTTCTTAATTTTAATGTAAAATACATTATGTATACTAAATGCTGAGAAAGGCTGATTGAAAAAGATAGAATTTCTTAGAATTATGTACATATTTGAAATAAATGAATTGACAAGCTATGGCACAATTGCTATAATCGAAATGTAACAAAATGTAACATTTTTGTAACAAATTAAAGGAGTGATAAAATGATTTCAAATCAGATACTACAGGATACCATAGATGGTATCAAAAATATTACGCGTACTGATTTGTGTGTTATGGATACTGAGGGAAAAAATCTTGCGTCTACAATAAGGGAAACCGAGGCATATGAGGAGGCGGTTGTGGCATTTGCCGAATCTCCTGCTGAAAGTCAGGTTATGCTGGGCTTCCAGTTTTTTAAGATTTATGATGAGAACGAGCTTGAATATGTGCTGCTTGCCAAGGGCGAGGCAGAGGATGTTTATATGATTGGAAAAGTAGCTGCCTTTCAGATACAAAATCTTCTTGTGGCATACAAGGAGCGTTTTGATAAGGATAATTTCATTAAAAACCTTTTGCTTGATAATCTGCTTCTTGTTGATATATATAACAGGGCAAAGAAGCTGCATGTTGAGACGGACGCAAAAAGAATTGTATTTATTATAGAAACGAAAAATGTTAAGGACACAAATGCTTTGGAGACGGTAAGAACTCTGTTTTCAAGCAAGACAAAGGATTTTATCACTGCCGTTGACGAGAAAAACATTATTCTTGTCAAGGAGGTTAAGCCGAATGAGACATATGACGATATGCAGAAAACTGCAAAGGTTATAGTGGACATGCTCAATACAGAGGCTATGTCCTCCGTAAATGTTGCATATGGAACAATCGTGAATGAGATTAAGGAGGTTTCCCGTTCCTACAAGGAGGCAAAGCTTGCCCTTGATGTCGGGAAAATATTTTACAGTGACAGAAGGATTATCGCCTACAGCAATCTCGGCATAGGAAGGCTTATTTATCAGCTTCCGATTCCTCTTTGTAAGATGTTCATAAAGGAGATATTTGACGGAAAATCTCCTGACGAATTTGATGATGAAACACTTACTACCATAAATAAATTTTTTGAGAACAGCTTAAATGTATCTGAGACCTCAAGACAGCTTTACATTCACAGAAATACGCTTGTGTACAGGCTTGATAAGCTGGAAAAGAGTACGGGTCTTGACCTTAGGGTGTTCGAGGATGCCATTACCTTTAAGATTGCCCTTATGGTAGTCAAGTATATGAAATATATGGAATCCTTAGATTATTAAATTATAATGAAACACGCTTATGCGTGCACAAATCCGTAAAGGTTTCCTTTGGAGCTGTTTTACGGACATATATTACAGGAGATTATTATGATTGCACTAGAGAATGTTAGAATGAAGTACCCGGGTGGAAAAAGCTATGCCTTAAATGACATAAACATAAAAATTGAAAAGGGCGAGTTTGTATTTATTGTCGGTGCCAGTGGTTCGGGAAAGACAACGCTTATGCGGCTGTTGCTCAAGGAGCTTGACCCGACAGGGGGTAAGATAAATGTGGCAGGCGTTGATTACAGTAAGCTGAAAAGGAGAAATCTGCCGAAGCTCAGAAGAAAAATGGGAATTGTATTTCAGAATTTCCGCCTTTTGAAGGATAGAACCGTATACGAAAATGTTGCATTTGCACAGAGGGTAATAGAGGTTCCGACAAGGTATATAAGGAGACAGGTTCCTGCAATGCTTACATTGGTGGGACTTGCAGATAAGTATAAGTCTTATCCGAAGCAGCTTTCGGGTGGTGAGCAGCAGAGGGTTGCCCTTGCAAGGGCGCTTGTGAATAAGCCGGAGATTTTGCTTGCGGATGAGCCGACGGGTAACCTCGATCCCAAAAATTCATGGGAAATCATGAAGCTTTTGGAGGATGTCAATAAAAAAGGGACAACCGTGGTTGTTGTTACACATAATAAAGAAATCGTAAACATGATGAAGAAAAGAGTTATTACCCTGAAAAAGGGTCAGATAATAAGTGATGAACAAAAGGGTGGGTATATAGATGAGGATTAGTTCAATGGCATACAGCATCAGACAGGGTTTTAAGAACATAAGAAGAAACCTTTTGTTCTCCTTGGCGTCAATTGGAACGATTGTTTCCTGTCTGTTTTTATTTGGAATATTTTATTGCGTTATCATAAATTTCAGGACGGCGATGACTGACCTGAAAAATACTGTATCAATTTCCGTTTTCTTTGATGAGGGCATATCTGAGGATAATATAGCACTGATAGGACAGCAGATAAGACTCAGGGAAGAAATAAACACAATGGATTTTGTTTCCGCAGACGAAGCGTGGGAGCAATATGCAAGGAAAAATTATGAGGATTATGAGGCTGCAATGGAGGCATTTGCGGGGGACAACCCACTGAAAAATAGCGCTTCCTATAAGATAACCTTAAAAAATCTTGATAATCAGGCGGAATTTGTTAATTATTTAAAGGAGCTGAAAGGAGTAAGAAAGGTGCTTACCTCCGAGGTTACTGCGGACGGCATATCAGCACTTAGCAGTGTCGTTACATATGCATCCGTGGGAATTGTTGCAATACTTCTGTTGGTATCAATATTCCTTATCAGTAATACAATAACTATAGGTATTACGGTAAGAAAAGAAGAAATTGCAATTATGAAGCTGATTGGTGCAACCAATTTCTTTGTCAGGGCGCCGTTCATTGTGGAGGGTGTAACCATAGGACTGGTTGGTTCATCATTGCCGCTTGTATTAGTTTATTTGTTATATGATAATATTGTGGAATATGTTATAGGAAGATTTGCAATTGTGAAAAACCTTTTTGCATTTGTTCCTATTAAGGAGTTGTTTACGGTGCTTATTCCTGTGTCAGTTGCAATCGGAATAGGCCTCGGCTTAATAGGCAGTATATTTACAACAAGAAAACATCTTAAGGTTTAAGGAGGGATAAAATGCGTAAGAAAATGCTACGGGCAATTTTGACGCTCTCAGTTGTCGCCGCTGTCGGCGTGTCGAGTATTACATATGTGAATGCTTCGGAGATTGAGCAGCTTGAAGAAGAAAAGAAAGAGGCGGAGAGCAAGAAGGCTGAGGCACAGGGAATTTTAGACCAGCTTACAGCCGAGCAGGCAGACATTATATCTGCCATAAAGGAGCTTGATGCAAAGGTTGAGGATTACACGAACCAGATTGTTGACCTTGAGGCGAAAAAGGTGGATCTTGAGGCAGATATTGAGGTAACGAAGGAGGATCTTGCAGTTGCGCAGGCAGATGAGCAGGCACAGTATGATGCAATGAAGCTTCATATACAATATTCATATGAGAACGGTGATGTGGAATATATGGATACTCTTTTTACATCTGCTGAAATGGCTGACATGGTAAATCAATCTGAGTATGCGGAGCAGATTTACAAGTATGATTCAAACATGCTAAGTGACCTGATTGAAGTGAGAAAGCTTGTTGCTGATACGCAGCTCAAGCTTGAGTCTGAGCTTGAGGCTGTTGAGGCTGTTGAGACAGAGCTGAATGATAGTAAGGATGCACTTCAGGTTATGATTGACGGTAAGCAGAAGCAGGTTGATAATTATGGAAACTCAATGGATGAATACGAGGACTTGGTAGCGAAATATCAGGCGGATATTGAGGCAACTGACGCAGCCATTGCTGAGGCGGAACGGAAGGAGCAGGAAAGACTGGCAGCCCTAGCGGCAGCAGGCGGCGGTGGAGGTCAGGTATACTATACAGGCGGTGCGCTCGGATGGCCGGTTCCGGGAAACTATACATATATATCATCATATTTTGGACCAAGAAGCCTTCTCGGAATGTCCTTCCATCATGGCGTGGATATACCGTGTCCGACAGGAACGCCGATTTATGCTGCTGAGGCAGGAACCGTTATTACGGCAGGCTGGAGCTACTCACTAGGAAATTATGTCGTTATAGACCACGGCGGCGGAATGACAACTGTTTATGGACATAACAGTGCATTTGCGGTGTCATATGGAACAGTAGTTGCAAAAGGGCAGGTAATAGCATATGCAGGAAGCACGGGACAGTCTACGGGACCTCACTGTCACATAGCTGTCAGAATTAATGGAAGCTACGTTGATCCATTACCTTACTTATAAATAGTTAGGAGCGAATAGAATTGATAAAGAAAAGATTTTTGGTATTAGGAACATTTTTGACGCTGGCACTTTCTCTGGCAGGCTGTAGTGCGCCGAATCTCAGCATGAAGGATAACGGCACAGGCGGAAGGGCACAGGCGGAGGAAGGAAAGCAAAACGGCAAGGACGTTTCGGAGATGCTTGAGGATAAGGATGTTCAGGCAAAGGTAGACGAGATTAATAAGTACATAGAGAATTATTACTACTTTGACATTGATCCTGAGTTTCAGGAGGAATCCTTTTATGACGGCATCATGAATGGCTTGGATGACCCTTATTCCGTATATTACACAAAGGAAGAATATGAGGATTTGCTTGAGGATAATTCGGGCGAATACTTTGGAGTAGGTGCTGTTGTCACACAGGATGCTACAATGAAGGTGACGGTTGTCCGTCCTGTAAAGGGAAGCCCCGCAGAGGCGGCCGGCATTCAGGCAGATGACGTTATCATTGCGGTTGATGGCACGGAGATTACAGATCAGGAGCTTTCCCTTGTTGTAGAGATGATAAGGGGGGAGAAGGGCACAACTGCACATATCAAGGTGTATAGACCTTCTGAGGACGAATACATTGAGTTTGACATCAAGCGGGCAGAGGTTGAAAATGTTTCCGTAGATTATAGCATGCTGGATAACAAGGTAGGTTACATTTCCGTAACACAGTTTTATGAAAATACGCCAAAGGAGTATAAGGAAGCTGTAGAGGATTTGGAAAAGCAGGGCGCAAAGGGACTTATCGTTGACCTGAGAGATAATCCGGGAGGATTGTTAAATGCAGTTGTGGAAATGTGTGCATACACGCTTGACGGAGGAAATATAGTAACTACGAAGGACAGGGATGGAAAAATCACGTCCTCTTATGATGACAACGATAAGCACAGCATAGATGTTCCAATGGTTGTGCTTGTAAATGGAAATAGTGCAAGTGCGTCAGAGATATTTGCTGGGGCAATGAAGGATACAGGCACAGCAGAGCTTGTGGGAACTACAACCTTTGGAAAGGGTATCGTGCAGTCCATCCTTCCACTTTCAGACGGCACTGCCATTAAGATTACCGTATCAAAATATTTCACGCCTGGTGGAAACGATATTCACGAAATCGGCATTGAGCCTGACTATGAGGTTGAGCTTGAGGACAGATCCAATGCGGTAGGCGTAGATTATGAGGACGACCTTCAGCTTCAAAAGGCTGAGGAGGTTATAAAAGGTATGATGTAATATACATGTGGGGCTGTCGCAATAAGGATTTCAATTCTATTTTATGATGCATTTTAAACAAAGAACGCTTCAACGTGTTATTTAACTTCCGCTTTTCTTTGTTTAAAATGCATAGTTACTAAGAAAACAAATCCCTATTGCGACAGCCCCAGTGTAGTTTGATTTCTTGCTTTCAAATATAAAAACTCCATGTCAAATCCTTTTGCCTTTTGTTTTTTTGCTGATGTAAAAGCATTTTGGTGGAATTTGTATGTGGCGGATGGTATGGTTTGGGTGGTTCAAGAGTACAAATCAAGCCGTTTACCAGATGCAGAATGATATGGGCTGACGCTTAAAAACGGAAGGAGAAATAAAGCTGGAAGTAAGTTCACAAATAAAGAAATATCGCAGTAATAAAAAAAGATAATGATATTTCAACTTATAAGAAAATTGTTGCTTTTACAGAGGGCAAGCTGTTAGATGAAAAGGAAACGCAGCAGGAGTTTGGAAAACGTCAATATCAAAGAGTGCTGCTGATGATAGGCAGTGCTGCGTTTGGATTTATTATATGCTGGCTGATAAGCAGGAATTTCCTATAGGCAGGATTTAAATTACAGCGTCAAAGACGCTTTGTTCTTTTACAGATGATTTTATACGTTATGTCAGGTTTCTATTGAAAGCATGACCGTTAATTGCGAGAGGAGAAATATATGAAAAAGGAGCTTATTATTGTACTTGATTTTGGTGGACAGTACAATCAGTTGATTGCCCGCAGGGTAAGGGAATGTAATGTGTATGCGGAGGTGCATCCATATACAATTTCCATTGAACGGATTAGGGAAATGAATCCGAAGGGAATTATATTTACAGGTGGACCAAACAATGTCTGTGAGGACGCTTCACCGAAATACAAAAAGGAAATATATGAGCTTGGAATTCCGATACTGGGAATATGCTATGGATCGCAGCTTATGGCATACTCTCTTGGCGGAACGGTGGAGACAGCGCCGGTCAGCGAGTATGGTCACACGGAGGTTTCCATTACAGGGGATAGCGTCTTGTTCGAGGGTGTATCAAAGCAGACCGTGTGTTGGATGAGTCACACCGTTTATATTGCAAAGGCACCTGGGGATTTTGTTGTCACGGCAAGTACACCGGTGTGTCCTGTGGCTGCCATGGAATGTCCTGCACATAACTTATATGCCACCCAGTTTCACCCTGAGGTTATGCATACCAAAGAGGGCATGAAAATGATTTCCAATTTTGTGACAAAGATTTGTGGCTGTTCCTGTGATTGGCGTATGGACTCATTTGTGGAAACGACAATAAAGGAAATCCGTGAAAAGGTAGGAAACGGCAAAGTATTATGTGCCCTTTCAGGAGGAGTAGATTCCTCCGTTGCAGCTGTCCTTTTGGCGAAGGCTGTAGGAAAGCAGCTTACCTGTGTATTTGTTGACCATGGCTTGCTCCGCAAGAATGAGGGTGACGAGGTTGAAGCCGTATTTGGTCCTGATGGACCGTATGATTTAAATTTTATACGTATCAATGCCCAAGAACGCTTTTACACCAAGCTTGCAGGCATAACGGAGCCTGAAAATAAGAGAAAAATAATCGGTGAAGAATTTATACGTGTCTTTGAGGAGGAGGCGAAGAAAATCGGAGCAGTTGATTTCCTCGTCCAAGGCACGATTTATCCTGACGTAATTGAGTCGGGACTTGGGGACTCCGCAGTCATCAAGAGCCATCATAATGTAGGCGGACTTCCCGATTATGTTGATTTTAAGGAAATTATAGAGCCGCTTCGTCTTTTGTTTAAGGATGAGGTGCGTAAGGCAGGGCTTGAGCTTGGCATACCGAAGCATCTTGTATTCCGTCAGCCATTCCCTGGACCGGGCTTGGGAATCCGCATTATCGGCGAGGTCACTGCCGAGAAGGTCCGCATCGTGCAGGAGGCAGATGCCATTTACCGTGAGGAAATCGCAAACGCTGGCATAGACCAAACCCTTGGACAATATTTTGCGGCACTCACCAACATGAGAAGCGTGGGCGTAATGGGTGACGAGCGTACCTACGACTACGCCGTGGCACTTCGTGCCGTGTGCACAAGCGACTTTATGACAGCCGAGGCAGCCGAGCTTCCGTGGGAGGTGCTCGCCAAGGTAACGAATAGAATTGTCAATGAGGTTAAGGGGGTAAATAGGGTACTGTATGATTGTACGGGGAAACCGCCGGGAACGATAGAGTTGGAATAAGGGACATTTGGCTCTGAAATGCTTATTTTACAGGTGTTTCAGAGTTTTTCTTTTCTCGGTAAAATAGCTGGAGATAAGTTCTGCCTATTTAGTTATAAAGAAACCAAATAAATTGTTGGAAATATTGATAAAAATATTTGAAAAATCAAAGAAAGTGTTTTACAAAACGAGGATGAAAGCCTATAATGGTCTATAGTGGGTTTATAGTATTTGATTTTGATTATCATGTGCGGAGGATATTATGGCAGTATCATATAACAATTTGTGGAAACTTATGATTGATAAAAAAACTAATAAAAGTGAATTGTGTAAGAATGTAAAAATTAGCAGTAGTACTATGGCAAAAATGTCGAACGAAGAGATGGTGGCATTGCCTGTATTAGAAAAGATATGTGCAGAATTAGAATGTAATATTGGTGATATTATGGAATTTACCGAGCTTGATAAAGTGAAAGAAAAACTACATGAAGAACAATTGAGTCCTGATAATGGGACAGAAAATATGGGATTATAAGGTGGGACAGACCATGAATGACAATGGATTGAGTTACATTGATCTTTTTGCTGGAGCCGGAGGGCTTTCAGAAGGATTTATTCAAAGCGGATATCAGCCTATAGCCCATGTGGAAATGAATGAATATGCAGCAAAAACCATAGAAACAAGAATTGCTTATTATTACTTAAAAGAAAAGGGGCAACTGAAGAATTATTACCAATATGAAAAGTGTCGTATATCAAGAGAGGATTTCTTGAAATTGATTCCGGAAGAAGAATTGAAAACAGTTATTAACAAAGAAATTTCGGAGAAAACAATCAAAGGCATTTTTGAAACCATAGATACCATTAAGTCGAACAAAGGGATTGAGAAAGTAGATGTAATTATAGGAGGTCCGCCGTGTCAGGCGTATTCGCTTGTTGGAAGGGCTCAGAGTAGACATATGATTGTGCCTATGGAAGAGGATACGAGAAATGAATTGTATAAAATGTACGTTCAGTTTTTGACTAAGTATCAACCAAGGATATTTGTGTTTGAAAATGTTGCAGGAATCAAAACTGCTCGTGGTGGACAGACATTTAAGAATCTTCAAATGTATATGAAACGAGTCGGGTATGAAATAGATTATCACGAATTAAATGCACATGATTTTGGCGTACTTCAAAGCAGAAAAAGAGTAATTATTGTTGGATGGTTAAAGGGAACGGGGTATGAGTACCCGAAGTTTGATATAGTGCACAATAAAGCGAAGGTGTGGGATTTGCTAAAAGATTTGCCGCCTCTTAAACCAGGGCAGGAAGTAAGAGAGCATACTATTAATGATATGCGGAGAGTAAAGAAATATGTTAAAGAAAATGAAGTGCGTTTGAAAGAGGATATACTTACTGCTCATATTGCAAGACCACATACTGCACAGGATATAGAAATTTATAAAAGAGCAATCAATCTTTGGTTCGAAAATGAACGCCATGAGCGATTAAAGTATGACACTTTACCGGAAAATTTAAAAACTCATAGAAATAGAACTTCATTTGTAGATAGATTTAAGGTTGTGGAAGGGGATCTGGAATATTGTCATACTATCCTAGCACATTTGGCAAAAGATGGACACTATTTTATACATCCAGATATTGACCAGCATAGGTCAATTACTGTAAGAGAGGCTGCGAGATTACAGTCTTTTCCAGATAATTACTATTTTGAAGGATCTCGTACAGCACAGTTTGTTCAGGTAGGAAATGCAGTGCCGCCAATGATGTCAAAACAAATAGCAGATAAGATAAAAGAACAGTTAATCAAAAAATAGAGGAGGTGTGCAAATGGGAATAGTAGAATTAATATATGCTGAATTGAAACAGCAGGAGCTACAGAGAAATCCGTATAGTTGTTTACATATGTCAAATATTGATGTCAATCCTCATCAGATTGAGGCATTTACATTTGCACTTTCGTCCTTGGAATCTGGGGGCACTATTCTGGCAGATGAAGTCGGACTTGGAAAAACGATTGAAGCGGGACTTGTAATTAAGTATTTATTGCAGAGTGGTAGAAATAAGATTTTGCTTATTATGCCATCAAATCTTAGAAAACAGTGGCAGGTGGAACTTGAGGAAAAGTTTGATATAGCATCGTTGATTGTGGATAGTACGAATTGGGATAACTATCTAGCAGAGATAAAGAAGAAGCAAGCAATAATTATTGTATCGTATCATTTTGCGTCAAAGAGAAAAGAATATTTAGGAAAAGTTGCTTGGGATTTTTGCATTTTTGATGAGGCACATAGGTTAAGGAATGTTTATAAAAATGGCACGAAGATGGCGAACTCTTTGTATGAGTTAACAAGAGGAATTCCAAAGATTCTTTTAACAGCGACACCTATGCAGAATACATTGCTGGATATCTATGGTTTGGTTCAATACATTGATGAACGCATTTTTTACAACAAAGTGGTATTTTCTCAAAGGTATATGAAAAACGAGAATTATTTGGCACTTAAGGATAGTTTAAGGACAGTGGTACAAAGAACTTTGCGTAAAGAAGTAGCGGAGTATATTCAGTTTTCAGAGAGAAAAGAGATTACGATAGATTTCGAATTATCTCCACCTGAAATTGAATTGTATGTAAGGATTAATCATTATCTAAAAAAAGAATTATTGTATGCCTTGCCAAAATCGCATCGTACATTAATTACGTCAGTAATACGAAAATTGCTGGCATCTTCAAGTATGGCAGTTGCGGAAACATTTAAAACTTTAAAAGGACGATTAGAGGTTCTAAAAGAGACAACGAGAAAGGAAAGTGCAGATGAAAGTATTGATTTTTTCCTAAGCTTTTTTGATGATGACGAGATTGAAACAGATGAAGATGATAAGCAGGATGAATTATACACAAGAGAAAAGGTAAATGAGTTCATTCAGCATGAGATAGATGAAGTGGATGCCATTATTAATAAGGCTGAAAGTATAAGTAAAAATGCAAAGATGACGGCGTTAAAGAAGGCTATTGAAAAGGCATTTGCATTTCAGACGGAGTCAGTCATAGAACAGAAAATTATTGTATTTACAGAATCTATCAGAACGCAGCAATATATATTTGACGAATTGTCAGCTGTAGGTTATGCAGGGCAGATTCTTAAGTTTAATGGCAACACAGATGATGATATAACAAAGCAGATTTATAAGGCATGGAAAACGCAAAATTATGGGAAGTATTTAGGCAGTAGAAATGTTGAAATAAAGAATGCCATTGTAGAAGCGTTTAGAGACGAATATATGATTCTTCTTGTAACAGATTCCGGTTCAGAAGGTTTAAATCTTCAGTTTTGTAATACAATTATTAACTATGATTTGCCGTGGAATCCGCAAAAAATAGAACAGCGTATAGGACGTTGCCATCGCTATGGTCAGAAAAATGATGTTGTAGTAATTAATCTTCTCAATACACAGAATGTTGCGGATAAGCGAGTATATGAAATTCTTTCAGAAAAATTTAAACTTTTCCAAGGGGTATTTGGTGCATCGGACAAGGCGATTGGTCTCTTGGAAAGCGGTGCAGATTTTGAGAAAAGAGTAACTCAGATTTATCAGGAATGTAAAACATCTTCAGATTTTACAAAGGAGTTCAAAGCATTAGAAAAAGAACTTGATAAAAAGAGAAATAAGAAGATGGACGAATTGAAAAATTTGTTTATCTATAAAACTGAAGAACAGCATAAACAAGAATTCAATCAGATACTACAAGAAATAGAACAATATGATTCGGAACTTGAATATTGGTCGAATATACCAATAGACAAGAATCGGGTTTCTTATCCGTTATATTATGAAACGGATAAGAAATTAGAGATTCCAGAAATTATGCATGGCTATTTATTGATTGGAGGTTTATATGTTGATTCTATCATTGAAGAGGTTGTCTTTGAGATAGTTGATGATAACTGCAAAATATATGGAGTCAGCGACTGGCTAGCAAGAAAACTATGTGCAGAAATTCAAGAAGATGTGTTGTTGGTTAAAACACCAAATAATCAGAAGGTTTTATCGTGCATTGATAAAGTTACTAAATATTTGCAGCAAAGATACACTATTTCAAAACAGGAACTAGTTCAAAGAAATAAGGATAAGCTATTAAATTGGCTTGAACTAAGAAAAGAAGAGTATGTGTTAAAGACAAAAGATTCATCAGAGCTTGATGCCATAAAAGAGAAGTATGTTGCAGAGACTGATTTTACACAAAAAATTGCACTGAAAAAGCAGATAGAGTTATGGGAGCAGCAACAGAAGCAAATGATAGAGTCTTTCCACGATGAGATGACATCGTTGGAAGAAGAAGCAAATAATATGCAGAAAGAATTTGAAGAAGTTGTGTTAAAAACACCACAGTTCATAACCAAAATTGTGATCAAATTTTAGGAGGATACCATGGAGAAACGAGGAAAGTTAGAACTGACATGGGTTGGTAAATACGAAGAAGAAAAATTGGAGCCGAGAATTTTGATTGAAGATAAGTCGAAGTCATATGGTGAAACAGATACGGAAAATATGCTAATTCATGGGGATAATTTGTTGGCGTTGAAAGCATTAGAAAAAGAGTTTACAGGCAAAATTAAATGTATTTATATAGATCCTCCTTATAATACAGGAGAGGCCTTTGATGAATATGATGATAATGTTGAGCATTCAATATGGCTACAACTAATGAAGGAACGAATGGAAATACTGATTAAGCTTTTAGCAGATGATGGAACCATTTTTGTTCAATTAAATGATGAAGAATTATGCTATTGTAGAGTTTTGATGGACGAAATTTTCGGACGAAAAAATTTTATAAATATGATTGCTGTTAAGACAAAAAATTCTTCTGGAGCAAGTGGTGGCGGAGAGGATCGTAAATTAAAAAAGAATATCGAACACATTCTTTGTTATGGTAAACAAGATTTTAAAAAGTTTTATCCATCATATACAACAGTGGAATTGTCGCAATATTTAGAAGATATGAAAATAAATGGAGTCAGTTTTAAGTATACTATGGTATTTACATCTTTAGGGAAACGTGAATACTTTAAAACCATAAAGGATGGTGCAGGTGAGGATATCATTATTTACAAACATAAAGGATATGAAACAAAAAGCATAAGGCAGTTAGCAATTGAAGATGAAATTACAGAGATAGAAGCTTTTGCAAAATACTATGACTATGTTTGTACAACGGAAAATGCACAGACATCAATAAGAACTAGGGTTAGAGAAGCAACAGATGATTTAGATAATTTGTATTCTATAGATTATCATCCAGTGTCTGGTCGAAATAAAGGAAAATTAACAACTGTACATTTTGTTGGGAAAAATAAACGTTTAGTTAGTTGGTTTAAAAATGTTTGTGTAAAAGAAAGAGGTCATATATTCAAAAAGGAAAAAGTAGGCTCTTTATGGGATGATTTGAATTGGAATAATGTAAATAGAGAAGGCGGAGTGGTTTTTTCGGGAGGCAAAAAACCAGAGGTATTGCTTGAACGCATAGTGGAATTAGCTACATTACCAGGAGATATTATTTTAGATAGTTTTTTGGGGTCTGGAACAACTATGGCAGTTGCTCACAAAATGAATAGGAAATGGATAGGGATCGAAATGGGTGAACATGCGTATTCACTTTGTAAGGCAAGAATTGACGGTGTTATTGATGGAGAGCAAGGAGGAATATCAAAGGATGTCAATTGGCAAGGCGGTGGTGGATACAGATTCTATGAACTTGCAGAACCTCTTCTTGTAAAGAATACTACATTGCCGATTTATCAGCTTAATCCATCCTATACGTGGGATATGGTTTGCGAGGCAATTTGTAAGATTAAAGGATTTACATATGCACCTTCAGGGGAATTTCAAGGATATTCTTCGGAAAATAGATTTATACATATTACAGAAGAATTTGTGAATGCAAAGTATGTAATGTCTGTTATGAGGTCTTTAGGTGAGAAACAGAGCTTAATGATTTATTGCAAGAAAAATCAAGCTGATATGATATTACCAGGAAATGTGGAAGTTAAGAAGATTCCTAGGGATTTATTGGATAAGTGCAATTTTGAAAGCGAGGTGCAGGAATAGTGAGTTCAGTAGATAAAATCAAATGGGCTATGAGTCTGCGTGACCCTCAATATGAAGCACTAAAATATTTTGATGCTATCAGTTCTAAAATTGAATACAGAACAGTGAGTAAGTCAGAGGCAGAAAAGATTGCATCTGAGAATTGCCAAGAGCCGCACCGGATATCAGTAGATAAGGAATTTGATTTTCCGTCATTTTGTTTTGATATGACTACGGGTATTGGAAAATCACGTCTTATGGGAGCGTGCATTTATTATTTGTACAAGACTAAAGGTTATAAGCATTTCTTTATTCTTGCACCAGGAAATACGATTTATGACAAAATGCGTAGAGAGTCTGTACCGGGACATCCCCAATATATGTTTAAAGGTCTCGAAGCTGAGATGGGAAGACCAAAGGTATATGATGGAGAGAATTATTTGTCTTATCCGGTGAAGTATATGCAGGAGGAAATAGTTGTAGAAAAGACTTCGGATATTCAGATTTTCATTTTTAATATTTCGAAGATTTTTACTCGTGGGGATTTGGAGTTTAAATTCCATAAGTTTAATGAGAATTTGGGTGGCTCATTTGCAGAAGTGCTTCGTTCTTTTGATGATTTGGTAATTTGTATGGATGAAGCCCACAGATATTATGCACCTGCATCTAAGGTTGCCATTAACTACTTAAATCCGGTATTAGGATTAGAGTTTACAGCAACGCCTAAAAGTACGAATAAAAATATCATCTATCATTATGGATTAGAAGATGGTGCTGGAAAGTTTTTGAAGATTCCTGTAGTTATGGGAAGAACTAATACGGCAGGATATTCAGAGGATGATATCGAAGAAATGAAATTGAAGGATGGAATTAAGCTTCATGAGAGAAGAAAATCCATCGTGTATAAATATTGCATAGAGAATAATTTGGAACAGGTAAAGCCGATAGTCCTAGTCGCTTGTAAAGATACAACCCATGCAAAGAAGATTAAAGATAAGATTGATTCAGATTCCTTTTTTGGAGGAAGGTATGTTGGAAAGGTTATTGAAATTGATTCAAGTACCAGTGGCGCAGAAACGGAAGAGAATATTCAGAAGTTGCTGACTATTGAGAAGAATACGAACCCGATTGAAATTGTATTGCATGTGTATAAATTGAAAGAAGGTTGGGATGTAAACAACCTGTTTACGATTATTCCTTTGAATGCGGCAAAGAGTGATATATTAGCATTGCAGACAATCGGTCGTGGGCTTAGATTGCCATTTGGTGAGATTACTGGAATAGAAGAGCTTGACACGCTTGATATCGTAGCACATGACCATTATCGTGAGATTATTGATGATATTAAAAATAATCCTGTATTTAAGAAGAGAAATCTGGATGAAGAAGAAATACCTGATACAAAGACTGTGCAAGTTGAACCAGCAGTAGAAAATAAGCAGTTGTCTTTGTTTGATGAAGCGTTTAAGGAAAGTGGTATTAAATCATATCAAGATTTGAACAAACAAGGTACTGTGGATAATCTTTATGAAGAATATCAAAAAGCATTTATAAAGAAGACTATATCAACAAAGAAATCTGATGACAATGATGCACAGATGTCTATTTTTGATTTTTTTGAGGAACAGACCAATGCAGATAATTCGAGAGTGGATACAGCAGACGGATATCAATTGAATGATGGTAAAAATGAAACTGATGTAATTACAGTGATTCAGCCGGATAATACTACGTTACAAATTGATATTCAAAAAACTTTAGGAAGTAAGAATGTGCTTCCTTATGCAAAGCTGGAGTTTATCAAGAAAGTTGAAGAATTAAAGAGAGTAGCTATTTCTGTACCTAAAATTGGTATTAGTTATAGCTCTACGATTGAGTTCAAACCATTTATAGTAAAGAGAACTATCCAAGATTTTGATATTGCAGCATCCCGAATTGAACGATATGACACAATTAATGACAAGTTATTACAGGTACTTGATGCAGATGCATTAATCGTTGAAAATCCAGAAAATATGTTGGCAGTTTCACTTTTGGATAGTATTCCGGAATTTGATTCTGATGATGCAGAATTTATATTAGATGTTGTAGAACAATATTTAGCTTTGATTGAAGGTTCTGTTGATGATAAAAAGAAGATAGTTAGGAGATATGCAACGGTTATTGTGAATGATTTGAAAAGTCAGATATATGCGTCAAAGGAAGAAAGTACCGAGTTTGTATACAAGGTGCAAAAGGATCTTATTGTATTTGGTTCATTTGTAAAAAATATGAAAGCGGACGGAAGGCTTCATTTCAAAAAAGAAGTTCCAGACAAGAAAAATATTAAGCACTATTTGTTTGAAGGATATAAGAAATCATATTATTCGGAAAATGCTTTTGATAGTGATGATGAAAGACGGTTATCTGTAGTTTTGGAAGAGGATGACGAGGTAGTGCGTTTTATTAAGCCGCCTCTAAATCAGCTTGGATTGTTTTACAGAGCTGCAAAACAGTATAATCCGGATTTCTTAGTTGAAACAAAGGATAAGAAATATATGATAGAAGTGAAGGCGACTAACCAAACTGATAATGAAGAAGTGCAAGAAAAAGCAAAGGCTGCAATCAAGTGGTGCAAATGTGCATCCGAAGTAGATGCAGATGGAAAGTCTTGGGAATATCGTTTGATACCAAGCGATAAGATTATCATTGGTAACACATTGAAATATGTGATCGGTTTAGCGGCACCTATTTCAGTAGAAGAATAAAACAGGAGGCTGTGTATGGCAGATATAAAGGATTTTAAACATGCTATTGTTCGTCAGAAGATATTAGAGGCTGTAAAGAAAGATTTAATTGGTCCATCTTCGGAGTGTGAAGAACTTAATGAAGTACCAACAAGCAGTTATATTACGGGGTTACTATATCCTGCTGATACAGCTGTAACAGAGGATGAGAATTACTTTGATGTGGAGTTTACGGAGAAGAAATTTGATGCTGATTGGGAAGTTATGGAAGCGGGGATTTTTGTGGATGAAGAGCCTGAAGATAGAATTAAAAGTGGATTTCAAAAATCTTCTTCAGTAGGAGTTTCATTTTATGTTGATGATGATGTATCTAAAATTAATGCATACATTAATTGGGGAAAATATCATGCAGAACAGATACAGAGTGAGGTTGTTGATGGAACCTTAGAAGAAGATACCGAGAATAAGAAAAAGAAGAAACATACTGTATATGTTAGGGAACAAATGCATGATGTTGTAGAGATTGATTTGAATAATGGAAAGCGTTCCGAACAGATTATACTTGCTTCCAATAGCAATATTTATATCTATGCAATGAAAATGCAATTAAACAATGGATATAAAATGGTATCTGTATATCTTCATAATAATGATAAATCAGACGGTGAAGAGAAAGAATATGAGAAAGTTATGTTCCAAGTGGAAATGCTAATTGCAGATGATTTGATGAGCCCAATCTTCATTCCGGAATACGTGTGCAGAAAAGTGGAACTTGAAGATGAGTATTACTATAAGGGAAGACCTGTATATGCACGTGGTAGAGGCTGTGCTGTTTCATGGAGCATGGCAGTAGACGAGGTCAATGCAACATCTGTAAGGACGGCATTTATACCAGATTATGAGATTCCAAGTGTAAGTGCACAGATAGAGGATATGCCTGAGCATGCTTTTTCTATGTTGCAAATGGGTTCACCGAAGAAAAAGACAGAAGTAATAGAGAATTTACGTCTTTTGACATCTATATATGGAGATTGGATTGAGGAAGTTCTAGAGAATGATACATCCATGAAGGATGATAAGTTTAGGGCGACAGGACAAGCTATCATAGAAAAGTGTAATGATGCAAATCGTAGAATGAATGTGGGTATTGACTTGATTGAGAACAATGAGAAGGCTTATCAAGCATTTGTTTTTATGAATCAAGCAATGTATTTGCAGAGAAGCATTACATCATTCTCGAAGTACTACGGAAGTGGAATTTCTTGTAGTCTTCGTGATTTTATGAGTGATATGCCAGAGAAAGGTAGAAAACAAGATCATAGTGAATGGAGACCTTTCCAGATTGCATTTGTTTTATTGAATCTGTACGGAATTATGGATGGTGAATCGCTAGAGAGGGAAATTGTCGATTTGCTTTATTTCCCTACAGGCGGTGGTAAAACAGAAGCATATTTAGGTTTGATAGCTTTTACAATAGCGTATAGAAGATTAACAGCTAAAGAAGAAAACGAGTATGAAAAAGATGGTGGTGTGACGGTATTTTTACGATATACACTTAGATTGCTTACAACACAGCAAAGAGACCGTTTGACGAGACTTATTGTTGCGATGGAACAGTTAAGAGAAAAGAATACAGAACTGTATGGTAATGAAAGAATTACCATTGGTTTTTGGGTTGGTGGAAATGTTACGCCAAACAAATTCAGTGATTATTGTGATACGGATCAGTTTAAGAAGAAGGATTTTTTACGTAAGTTAACAAAGCAAATAATAAAATGTCCTTATTGTGGTAAGCCGATTGAAAGAGATGATTACATAATAAATGAGAAAGGAAAATCGGTTCAAATTCATTGTTCGGATGATTATTGTATGTTTTCAAAGAAAACTGGAAGAACGATTCCAGTATATCTTGTGGATGAAGAAATTTATGCAAAATGTCCGACAGTAATTATTTCAACAGTTGATAAATTTGCGAGACTACCTTGGACAGAGCAGGTTGGATTATTATTTGGAAAAACAGGCAGGTGCTGTTCGAGATGTGGTCATATTGCGATTGGAGAAAAACATCCGGGAAGACATAATGCTGATACAGCAGCAGGACTTGATAAAGCGGTTACAACAGATTGTAAACCATTTTACCCACCGGAACTTATTATACAAGATGAGTTGCATTTGATAACGGGACCTTTAGGTACAATTTATGGTGGTTATGAAACGGTTGTAGAAGAAATGTGCTGTATTGAAAAAAATGGCAAAAAGATTCGTCCTAAGTATGTTGTATCTACTGCTACAATTAAAAATGCAGGCGAGCAGATTAAGTTCCTGTATGGAAGAGATAATTTTGCACAGTTCCCGCCAAGTGGATTTGATACAAGAGACTCATTCTTTATCAGAGAGGTTCCGTTACCACGGGAAAACTTAGCATCATTATCAGAGGAAAGGTTGCAAGAATTGATTGATGATGGTCAAAAGCCATTCCGCCAGTATGTAGGGATTTGTGCAAGTGGTCAGTCTGTTAAGACAACACTTATTCGATTATATTCAATTATTTTGCAAACAGCATTGGATTTGGCAAAAGAGCCAGAATTTGAAGATTATATAGATCCTTACTACACATTGATTGGATATTTTAACAGTATTCGAGAGTTGGGTGGTGCCGTTCGCCTTCTGGACGATGATATTACGAGTAGAATTCGTGTGGTCAAGAATAAATATAATAGTCTAGCACAAAGATATATTGGTATCGATGGAAAGAAAGAAATTACATCTCGTATCCCCTCATGGGAGATTGCACGGGTGCTTGAAAAGTTAGCAATTTCTTATGACAAGAAAAAAGAAAGGCAGAGCTGTTATGATGTTGTCATTGCCACAAATATGATTGCTGTTGGTATGGATGTGGATCGTTTAGGTCTTATGACTGTGGTAGGGCAGCCGAAGCAGAACTCAGAGTATATTCAGGCAACAAGCCGAGTGGGACGCCAGCATCCAGGTATCATTTTTACGATATATAATCCATATAGACCACGTGACTTATCTAATTATGAGAACTTTGTTGGATTTCATTCGCAAATGTATAGATACGTTGAAGGTACGACTGCTACACCTTTTGCGGCAAGAGCAAGAGACAGAGTTCTTCATGCATTAATAGTGTCATTACTTAGATTGAAGTTTGAAGAGATGGCTGATAACGGAGGTGCTACTAATATCAATAAAATCTCCGATAATGATATTAAGCGTGTAAAGGAAATGATACTTGAGAGAGTAAAGGTTACGGCACCATCATCTTACGTGGATACGGGAAAAGAAATAGATGAGTTTATAAGTATATGGAAGAATATTGCGAAAATTGATAAGTTATACTATTTCGTTCCTTATGTAACAGATGATAAGAAGAGATTGCTTACATATTATGGAGAATTTTATGGTGATAAGGAAAAACCAACATTAAGCTCTATGCGTGATGTTGAACAGTCATCTACAGTATTTTATTGGGAGGGTGTGTAATGAATTTTTATAAAAAACTGGGTGAAATACGTCCAAATCAATTAATAACTACATATGGACCAGGCTCAATTATGGATGCAGTAAATGATTCGTTAACGGTATTGGACATTGAGTATTGGGATAACAATAATATTGGAAAGGAAATTAGAGATGCCAGATTGGCTAGCTATATGAATGTTAGGAAATTCTTTATGCCAAAGACTGGTGGAAAAGAGGATATTCCGGTTATTTCATTTCCTTACTATCATGTATGTTCAAAGGGAACATGTAAGTTCTTGTTTGATATGAGAGAGTATTTTGATATTGATCAATATAAAAATGCACAAGGTGAAGTAAAATGCCCTAAATGTGGATTTCCAGCATATCCTTCCAGATTTATTACAGTATGTGAAGAAGGACATATGGATGATTTTCCGTATCGTTGGTGGGTTCATCATGGAGAAACCAGTTGCAAGGAAGATATGTTCCTCAAATCGATGGGAAACACCTCATCACTTGCAGAACTTCGTGTCGAGTGTGCATGTGGTGCAAAAAGAGTAATGTCGGGAGCGATGCAAAAAGAAAAGTTTGCAGGCTTAAATTGTTCTGGCAATTATCCCCATAGACCGAGTGTAAAACCTAAAATTTGTAAGAAAAGTGTTGTTCCGAGTCAGAGAGGTGCATCAAATGTGTACTTTTCGGTTACAAGAAATGCTATCTCTATTCCACCTTGGACAAACCCTATTAATGATATTATGAGTGCACAACGAACAACTATTGAAACATTAGTAGAAGCGATGGGAGAAGAAGATGGATTAGGATTTGCATATAATAAATATTTTGCAGAGAGATATTCTTGGGATGATTTTAAAGCAGCATATGACAGATTAAGTCAGAATATAAAAGAGTTTACAGAATTGAAAGAAATGGAATATGCAGCAATTACACATCATGAAGATGTGGAATATCAGCATGATGTAAAATATTTTAAGGCTCAAGAAGTCGAAATTAAAGGTAGTCTTAAAGAATACATTTCAAGAGTAATAAAAATACATCGCTTGAGAGAAGTAAGAGTGTTGACTGGTTTCGCAAGACTTGAAGCACCGGAACCGGAAATCGAAGAACAAGCACATGTTGTAAAATTGAAATGTGGTTCAGGAGAGAAATGGCTTCCTGCAGTGGAAATTAATGGAGAAGGTGTATTCATTGAGTTGAATAGAGGAAAAATTGATCAGTGGATACAAATTGAGCAGGTTAAGACTCGTTCAGGCAAATATGCCGAATGTTATGCAACATATTGCGAAAAGAAGGGGTGGGAGAATTTTAAACCTCGAAATGCGGAATATGTATTACTTCATACACTATCACACATGTTGATTAAAGAAATGGCAATGCAGTCTGGATATTCTTCATCTGCCTTACATGAAAGAATTTATAGTAGCGAGAATATGTGTGGTTTGCTGATTTATACGGGAGCTGCAGATAAGGAAGGTTCACTAGGCGGTCTTGTCGAACTCGGTGGTATGAATAAGTTATTGCCACTTCTTAAAGGTGCTTTAGAAAATGGACTAACATGTACAACAGATCCGGAATGTTTTATGAAAAATCCAACAAGTGACCGATTGAATGGTGCGGCATGTCATTCATGCACCATGATTTCAGAAACTGCATGTGAGAATGGAAACAGATTGCTTGATAGAGCATTGGTTGTTCCTGTTCCTGAACACGAGGAGATGGGTTACTTTAGAGGACTGGTGAGAGATTTATGTGGAATTCAAGTGTAAAAATTGATTACATAGCTGGATTAATTGTGGATGCTTTAGATAATTATATAGTAGATGAAGTTAACGCTTCATTTACCAAGGTAATTATGGAGTTGAAGGAGCATTTTCCTAATTGTAGTGACGAAGAGATAAGGGATATTATTAGTTTGTGTATGCAATTATATTCAGCGAAGAAAACGGAACGAGCAGATTTGGTATTAACTGCACCTGATTCTTTTAGAGTAAAAGCATTACGAACTAAAGAAATATTACAGGAACTAATAACGGATACGGAAAAAAGTTTAACTATTACAGAATATTCTATTTCAGATTATTTTGCAGATATGCTAGATGTGATTATAAGAAAAAGCCAGCAGGGTGTGTATGTCAGACTATATGTAAATGATATGGAAAAGCAGAAAGCTTCGTTGGACAGACTAATGGCATATAAATCTCGTTTTCTCAAAGTATATGAATATCAAAAGCAAGAAGATGACAAGATGGCAGCGTTGCATGCAAAAATGCTTGTATCTGATGCGAAGAAATCTTTGGTTTCTTCTGCGAATCTTTCCTATCATGGAATGCAGGGCAATGTGGAAATGGGATTTTTGATTGAATCGTCGGATAAAGCAAAGCAGATAGAGGAAGTTATGAAGGAAATGGTAAGAATGAAGGTGTTCTGTAAATATGAGGGAAGGTGAATCCTAATGGATAAACAATCATTAAAAGGCATAATTGCTCAAGGCGAAACAACAACCGTAGAATTTAAGTCATGGATAAAGGCGGATTCAATAAAGGAGAGAATCAACCTTGTTGTTCCGGAACTTATTGCATTTGCAAATTGCAAGGGCGGTACAGTTTACTTAGGTATTGAGGATAATGGGGACGTGACAGGTTGTTCTGGTAAATACGATCTTCAAAATATATGTGAGGCTATTTATGATAGAACAAGACCACCGATGTTTACGGATATTGAGGAAATTGATTATCAGGGACAAAAGATAATCGCGATATCTGTTACACCTGATGGAAATACTTATGCGACAACGGATGGCAGGTGCCTGAAAAGACTCGGAAAAAATCCAAAGCCATATTATCCTGATGAAATGAACCATATATATTCAGTATCACAGACATCAGATTTTTCAAGCCAGATTATTGCTGAAAGCTCAGTTGATGATATTAATCTCATGGTAGTTTATAGCTTAAAAGAAAAACTTAAAATACGAGATGCTGACTCTACATTGCCGGAATTGGATGATATGGCATTTTTGAAAGATCTCGGACTTACAGCCGAAAATAATAGACAAGTTAAGCTTACTATAGCTGGATTGTTATTTGCTGGAAAAGATACTTCAATCCAAAGGTTGCTGCCGCAGGCGGAAGTGATTTATTTACATTACGATAAAGACAATTTAGAGGAATATAATTCCCGACTGGATATGAAACAACCTATTATCACAATTCTTGATAGGCTCACAGAGAAGGTACAGAATGATAATAAAATTCAGAATATACAGATAGGGTTATTTAGGCTTGAGATTGCAGATTTTTCAGAAAAGGTATTTCAGGAGGCTTTGCTAAATGCACTGTCACACAGAGATTATCAACAGCTTGGGGCGGTGTATGTAAAACATTATCCTGATAAAATTGTAATAGAAAATCCAGGTGGATTTCTTGACGGAATTACGGAAAAGAATATTATTACACATCCATCCGTACCAAGAAACAAGCTGATAGCGGAAACTTTACAGAGGTTAAAATATGTTCAGAGAACAGGACATGGTGTAGATATTATTTTTAGAGAAATGTTATCGATGGGAAAACCATATCCCATATACAGAGTATTCAATGATGCTGTACAGCTTACAATAGCTAGTGCAACAGAGTATGTTGACTTTGTAAAATTTATAGTGAATGAGCAGGATACGAAACAGATTTTTCTTTCGCTTTCCGAATTGATGATTTTGAGATATGTAGCTGATAATAGGCAGATTAAGCTCGATAAGGCACAGGAATTGACGCAGGTTTCCGAGGACGAAGTAAGAAAGAGTTTAACAAGTCTTATCAAGTATGGACTATTAGAAACATCAGGAAAAGACTATATGTTGACAGCTCGTGTGTATGAAGCAGTAAAATCCGATGTAGAATATACAAGGGATAAGACTGTTCAGTATATTAGAGCAAAAGAAATGATTGTAGAATACATCAAAAAGCATGGTTCAATCACTAAGTCAACGGTGCAAGTGCTGTGTGGCTTTAGTGAACAACAGGCAAGACGGACATTAGAAAAAATGCAAAAAGAAGACATTATAAAATTAGCTAATGCAGGTCGATATGCAAAGTACACATTGTTTTAAGTTAATTTGTCATTCTAATTCGTTGATGACGAATTAAACGCCGAGTTAAAAAGTAACTCGGTGGGAAACACCTTGAAATACAAGGCTGTTAATTCGTTGCTCTAATTTGTTGGTGCCGAGTTAAGTGCCGAGAAAAGGAGGTCGTGGACATTATGATGGTATTATATGATGAAGAGGAAGCTGTGCGGACTTATGTGGAAAGCGAACGCTATGATGAGAAGATCGAATCAGCAACAAGAATGATTGCAGATGGGGATTTGTCTGTAGATAAAATTGCTAAATATTCTGGTCTTGCATTAGAAAAAGTAATAGAATTGCAAAAAGGATTACAACCAGTGTGAGCTTATTAGTTTAATCTTGCAATTTTCTTGCAAAAAGTTAGATAAAGGATTATAATGTAGACAATATTTGGAATTTCTATACGAAATAATGTACATTATAATTATTTGGACACAAGATATAGTATGAACTATCGAATTCGAATAGTGTAGTTGTCCTCGCAGAGTCTTATTTTTTGGGCTTTGTGGGGACTTTTTGTTTTATACGGGAGATATTTTGGGGACAAAAATAATTCATGGCTCAAAGTACAACAATTGTGGAAATGAATAGGTGAATTAAAGAAACATCTGCTTATGATACAGGAACAGATGGGGTAAGATTTGATTTGTTGGTAGAGCAGATATTATGGGTGAGGAAGATGAATAATATCATGCTCTTTTGATCTTATGAAAATGTTGCTATAGGATTGACTTGGTATATTTTTTTAAATATAATAAATAATGTGGTTGATATTGTTATAAATTCGAGGTTGTGGTAATATTTTAATATATTATGTAGAAAGTGGGTATATATTATGAATCCTAATGAAGTACAGATTAATAAGGGATATGAACTTTATCAAATTATTACTGATTTTGGAGAGCCGCTAGAAATTTTTCGAGAGGCTTTTCAAAATGCAATTGATGAAAATGCTCAAAGAGTTTTCTGTCATGTTTATGAAAGACAGAGGATGAGCGGGTCAGAATTGATTATAGATATTTGGAATGATGGTAATTCCTTAAAACAGGAACAGGTGGCAAATTTTTTTGGATTGGCAAAATCAACTAAAGTAGATGAAAATAATATGCCAATAAAAGGGAAATTAGGTTATAAGGGGCATGGAGCAAAAATATTTTTCAATGCAAAAAAAGTGCAGATATGCTCTAAAGAAGGTGAAAAAGAATGGGGTGTTGACTTAGATGCACCATTAACACAGCTTGAGAATAATAATACTTTTGAATATTCGAATTTTATAAGTGCTAAACAATTAGAGATGCATTTGCCAGATGCTTGGGAACATGGATTTATGGTTCGAATAATTGGACCGAGGCATTTTGGAACATTACATACACAGTTTAAGCTGAACCATATGTATTTGAGGGATTATATAAAATGGTATACTGTATTTGGGACAATTCAAATATTATATGATGATAGTTTAAAGGAAAAAGATATAAAGTTATATTTATCTGGATTGAAGGTGGATGATTTTAAAAAATTATATAATAAGATAGAATTGGTTGATCCGTTACCGAAATTTGAGAAAATTAATGATATAACATATGAGATTATAGACATGGGACATATATTTCCAGAGGAGCGCTGTAGTGAAGCTAAGATGAAACAGTACGCTAAATCTGTGAATAGTACAAGAGCATATTATGATTTTTATTCACGTATGATTTGCAATAACAATGTAGTCTGTAGCAATAATACAACTTTTAGATTGATTATAAGCTTAGAAGGATATGAAACTAAAAGGAGATATGATTTATTATTGAGCAAGCGTGGAAAGGCTAGAACTGAGATGATACACACAGATGGCGAAAGGTACGGATTGTGGGTATGTAAAGGTGGGGTTCCTGTAGAGAAAGTTGATGATTGGATAGAAGGAGGAAAAGGTACTGGAACATATACATATATGCAAGCTTTTATTGACTGTGAGGATTTTCAGTTAACTGCAAATCGGGGGTCTATAAAAAATTCTGATATTGAAAAAATAGAAATTGTGAAGAAAGAATTAAATCATATTTTAAATGACAATAAAATAAAAGCATTAATGAATGAACGTGCTGACATGGAGGCATTAGAAAAACAAATTCAATCTATTGATGGAGATATCAAAGATTTGGCAGAAAGAAAAAAATCTGCGAATAATAGAAATAAGATTGTTCTACCTAATGGAGTTATTTTGCAGGAACCTACAAAAAATAAGTCAGGCTATTCCGAATCAGAAACGATGGTATTGCTGATTAATATAATGGCTCAGTATCCGTCATTATTTACTTTTAAGTTGCTTGATTACAACACAACAAAAGGTATTGATTTTGTGGTAGAAGTGAATGGAGAGGCTAAATACATTGAACTTAAAGGTACACTGGGAAAGAAAATGAATCATCCATTTAGATGTATTGATAAGTTTATATGTTACCAAACTGAATTGGAAGTTGATGATGTTATAACTGATATAGAGGATTTTGAAACAAAATTATTTATTAACAAACAAGACAAATTTTCTTCGTATGATGAGCAATATAAGAATAAAGTGTATAAAAGTTATAGATTAAGACCAAATAGTGCACAAATAAAAGATATGGAGATTATCTGTTTAAAAGAAATATTGACAGATATAATAGGTGCAACGATTGGTTGAATATAAGAATAATGTACTTGTTTTTATTAAGAGCTGATTCTCATTTGAGTTTATCTTTATTATGGATAGTCATATTGAAGCAACCATCCATTTATGATATAATCAGCAAAAAACTAACCACACCATAACCATAGCACAATTTGCTACAGGAGGCTTCGATGAACAACTGGAGAGAACGTCTAATTGCATACATTAAAGCACTAGATGAAGATATCCTGGTTGATGAAGTGGAACAATTAATCCATGATGAGCTGATGAAAATAAAGGCGTCTGGTTCAGAAAAAAATTCCAAATCAGAAGAAACAAATCAAAAAGCGGGAGAAGATGCTCATTCCTTCCAACAGATGGAAGTGACGGAGCTGATAGCATTATATAGGGACTTGTTTTATGGAAGGCAGGATGTGTTTGCAGTCCGGTGGGAAAATGAAAAAGCAGGTACACATGGATATGCACCCAAATGTAAGAATGAATGGGATAGAAATATCTGTG
The DNA here is from genome assembly GCA_023664775.1 of Clostridium sp. Taxonomy (GTDB): domain Bacteria; phylum Bacillota; class Clostridia; order Lachnospirales; family Lachnospiraceae; genus Coprococcus_C. The sequence goes on from JAMPEW010000017.1 coordinate 46,576, forward strand.
GAAAATCACAAAGGATAAAGGGTGCATGTAAGAAATGTGCCTATCGGGAAAATCAGGAGATAACGGATGATTTTATCAGGCAGCATTTTAGCGGAACAGGAAGAAATGCTCTTGCTATGGGAGTGTACCCGCTGCTTGAAGATGAAACGTGTAAATTTTTGGCAATTGACTTTGATAAAGCCAATTGGAAAGACGAAATTATAGCTGTTAAATCAGTTTTTGCGGAATATGGAATTGAGAGTTATATCGAAAGATCCCGTTCAGGTAATGGTGGGCATCTTTGGATATTTTTTAATGAGAGGATTGAGGCTCATATCGCAAGAAAGCTCGGGATAAATGTATTGGAAACGGTTATAAACAGAACTGGAAATTCAAAATTTGAATCGTTTGACCGTTTATTTCCAAATCAGGATCACATGCCAAAAGGAGGTTACGGCAATCTGATTGCATTACCGCTGCAATGGCAATCAGTGGAAAAAGAAAATAGCGTGTTTGTGGATGATTCCTTTCGTATGTATGCAAGTCAGACAGCGGTATTGCAGGGTATCAGAAGGTATAGCAGGGCAGAGATAGTTGAATTACTAAAAATATTCCCGAATGTCATTCTTGAGGATGTGAATGACAGAGAAATTGAGGAGGAAGACAAAACACTTCCATGGGAAAAGAAAAAGGAAGAAAAGATACCAAATGATTTGCCGAATTGCATAGAAATTGTGCTTTATGACAAAATATACATTTCGAAAGAAAAGCTGCATCCATTCCTAAAAAAGAAATTGATAGGCATGACTGTGTTTCATAATCCGGAATATTATTTGGCACGGAATTTAAGAAAAAGTGTCCAGGATATTCCAATGTGGATTCAATGTTTTGATGAAGATGCAGATTATCTGATGCTTCCGATTGGGCTGGAAATAACGTTAAGAGAAATATGTGACAGCTACCATATAAAAATTGTGAGTGTCGATAAGCGTTTTGCAGGATATCTGATAGACGTGATGTTTCATGGAGATTTAAGGGAGAAACAGGTAAAGGCTGTAGAAGAAATGCTGGCTGTTACCAATGGGATTTTGCACGCAAATACTGCCTTTGGCAAGACGGTAACCGCCATTGCCCTGATTGCTGAACGAAATGTAAATACACTGATTATTGTTGACAGGGTAAGCCTGTTAAATCAATGGTGTGAACGATTGTCGGTTTTTTTGAATATTCCCAAAAAGGAAATCGGTGTCATAGGTGGCGGGAAGAAAAGTCCAACAGGAAAAATTGATGTGGCGGTAAGCCAAAGCTTATACAGAGAGAATAAGGTATCTGAATTTGTCAAAGGATATGGACAAATTATATGTGACGAATGCCATCATGTGTCTGCTGTGGGATTTGAGCAAATACTTAAGGCAAGTCCAGCCAAATATAAGTATGGACTGACTGCCACGTTAAAGCGTAAGGATGGTAAAGAAAGAATTGTATTGATGCAGCTTGGACCAGTATGTTATAAGGATTTGTCGAAGGTGACAAGTGAATTGGAGCATAAGGTATATGTTTTGGAAACTGAAATAACGGCAGATGATTTGCAGGATGAGTATACAATCAATGAATTGTATGATTACTTGTATGCAAATCCAATCAGAAATATGCAAATCGTGATGGATGTGAGAAGCTGTTTGGATGAGAACCGGTATCCAATTATACTGACAGAGAGAAAAGAGCATATTGAGCTGCTGGAACGACTGCTTTCCCCGCATGTTAAGGTTTTTAAGTTGTATGGTGGATTAAAAAAGAAGGAACGCGAGGCAACCATGGATGAATTGCTGGGGCTTCCTGAAAATACACGAAGGGTAATTATTGCAACAAGCAAATATATTGGTGAAGGATTTGATTATCCCATTTTGGATACGTTGTTTTTGACGTTGCCAATTTCATGGAGTGGGCGGGTAAAGCAGTATGCAGGACGTTTACATAGGGAGTATCACGAGAAAAAAGAGGTTCGTGTATATGATTATCTCGATTCAAAAATTAGTCAGGCGATGAAAATGTACGATAAACGAAGGAAAGGATATCGGAGTATGGGGTATGAGATAGTAGAGAAGGATGAAAATAACAAATTGATTAGATAATTCAAATGAATGTTGCAAATAGTGTTTGTAAGTGTGGCTATTGATTCAAATAGGCATGCTCTATTTTTTGGAAACAATAGAAATATAATTATACTCGAAAGAAAGTAAATCGTAAGATAGTTTGGAGATGCATTTGTTTATGGCATAACCGGAGGTATCCCACACTATATCAATAAATTGAATGTGCAGGGGGATTTTAGAAATGCTTTATTGGATAATTTCTTTGATTGTTCTGCGTATCTGTTTGAAGAGCCTGCAAATCTGCGAAACAGGAGTTAAGGGAACCGGCTGTATATAATTCCGTAATCACTGCAATAGCAGAAGGTGCTTTTCATATGAATGAGATTTGCACAAAATCAGGAATTGATAGTGGACCATGTTCTAAATATTTGAGTGTGCTCATTAATCTTGGTATTTTAAAGAAGGAAACACCGATGACTGAGAAGCTAGGGAAGAAGACTATCTATAGTATTGCAGACCCCTTTTTCTGTTTTTGGTATCGCTTTGTTCCTAATAACACGACGCCGATTGCATCAGGAAGAATGGAAAAGGTTTTTGATAAGGCAGTACAAGCGTATCTAAATGATTATATGGGACTTATCTTTGAGAAAATGTGCAGCGATTACTTGCTATATTATGCGGATGATTTAGACTTTCAGTTGGTTGATATTGGACAATGGTGGGGGACAGATTCTGTAGAAAGGAAGCAGGTGCAGATTGATTTGGTTGGAAGTACAGATAATAAGAATGAGTATCTGATTGGTTCCTGTAAATTTAGGAATGAAGTAATCGGCATAGATGAACTGGAATTATAAAATATGCATCAGTTTTCGGAAAAGGAAAGAAGTATCGTTATTATATTTTCTCCAAAGGTGGCTTCTCGGAAGGGTCGAAAGCAGCAGGTGACAGAGGGAAGTAAAGCTGATTAGCTTGGATGACATTGATATATCCCATGGGGCAGAGGGTTTGACAAAATCAAAGAAGCATGTGCAAAGTATGATGGACGCCTGCCAGAATACAATATCAGTGCATCTGGAATTATGGTGCTTAGCAAAACGTGTGATAAGTATATGGAATTGCTTTCTGGTCAAGAAAATAATTCGCTCACTTCAGATGAACGAATTATGAGCGAATTATCGAGTGGAAAAATGAAGGAACCTGTGTAGCGGTTTCCTTTTTTTATGCAAAAAGTAGTTGACAAATCATTAAAACAAAAGTACAATAAAATTGTACAATAAAAAATAATTGTATATGGAGGCTTAAAAATGGCAAACAAATTGTTTAGTGAAAGAGTTAAAAAACTTCGTTTGGATAATAAGATGACAATGGACGAATTAGCACAAAAACTTAATATAACTAAGAGCAGAATAAGTATGTGGGAAAATAATGGAACTGTTCCAAGAGAAGATGTTTTAATTCAATTATCTAAATTGTATGGAGTTTCTATAGATTACCTTTTAGGTAATGAGGAGCAAGAAGGGAACCAACCAGTAAATGTGAAATTATCCTATATACAACGGAGTTTAGGAAAACTAGATAATGATAGATTACAGAAAGCAGAAACGGTTTTAAAAGCTGTATTTGATGATATTTTTGATGAAGAGGAGGACCACGGTGACTTATAAACCAAATTTTAAAAAAGCATATATTTTAGCAAATGAAATACTAGTGAAATCACGAATAATAAATGCTTTTCCCTTTTCGGTTACCAAATTAATCAAAGAGATATCAGACGTGCAATGTTGTAGTTTTAAAAGAGCTCAAAAATATAATGTTGATATTGAGGCATTTGGAAGCAAGTCAGCAATTTTGACAGAATATCTTGGAAGACAGATTATTTTTTATAATCAGCTTGATATTGATGAAAGAGTTCGGTTTTCGATGCTCCATGAAGTTGGTCATTATCTTCTTGACCATGATATGGACACTGATAATAAAGAACTATATGAAAGGCAAGAGATTGAAACAAATTTTTTTGCGGCACAGCTTCTTATGCCGGAGCAAACCTTGTTAGAATTACAGAGTCGAGGTAAAACTATTGATGCTGATTTTCTGATAACTTCATTTAAGGTATCGAAGGAAGCAGCAGAAAAGAGGATTGGGACCTTGTATAAAATAAATCCAGACTTTCGTTCTAAAGATGAAAAAGAATTTGATGATTTAATATTGTTGAAGTATAAGGGGTTTCTCGATTCAATAGTACCAAAGCAGAATCAAAATAATTGGTTTGAAGATGAGTATGAAAGACAGAGGGAAAGAGAAAGGTGGCATTAAAATATGACAGACAATTATATATTGAATGTTGGTTGGGAAGAGGTATGTTAAGGCGTTGCTTTTAACATAGAAAAAGCTAGAGAAGAAACCCTAGCTAATTCCCTTGTCAAAGATAGTCCTTGACATTATTTTTTACACACATTAATAATACCAAAGGGTACTATCTTTTGCAAGGAGATTTTTGCAAAGGAGGTGTTGTGATATGGCAGTACATCATGGTGGAAAAGTTGGTGGAGCAGCTAGAAAATTAGCTAGTAAATCTACTGGAAAAAGCACTAAAAGTAAGGCTGGCAAGACTTTGGCTAATCATAAGGCTAAGTATCATTAATTGAGTCGCAAAGATTTACAAGACCTGAACATGTCTAAAAACTGTTCATTCATTATATGAACTTTAATGGTAGGAGGTAGATAAAATGACAATAGAATTTAATTTTTCGCAGTTAAAGAATGTATATTTTGATGCTCTTAATTCTTATGATAAATCGGTGGCATTTGATGTAAACATTGGTAGAGGTCAATTTTTATTTCTTATGTTTTTGGCTGAAGATGATGAGAAAGATACTTTGTTTCTGTATATGCGAAATACGCTAATTATGCGAAAACTCAAAATGTATGGTAGTCATAGAAATGGAGATTTTAAAGTTTATATCTCAGATGAAGTACAAAAACGGATGGTTGCTGAATTGCAATTAAAAGAAGGAAATGGAAATTTTGAATTTAATACATTTCTTAAGCAATTAAATAATGCTATTCCTTTAAAGGTAGACATGAAGAAAAAGGTAAATACACTTAGAAAAAATAGAAATGTTATTCAGAATGTTGCTATTAATGATCTTGAAAAAACGGTGTTGATTGGTACAAAAACTTTACCAAAGGGAAAACCACAAGATAAAACTTTAAGAAAATTGTATATGTATACAGAGGAAAGTGAATCAATAATTACAGAATTTATTAGTAATCTTAAGAAAGCTAATATGACAGTTGCATGGACAACAGAAGACCAAAGGTTTAAAGCTGCTGATATCAACTTATTAATTAATAATATTAGTGTTGATACTGTGTAATTATACTGTATGTATAATATAACTATGAGGGTGATGTAGTACGCATACCAGAATTTTTAATGACAGGGAAGTCTTTGGTGGATGTTATTTGGTATTTAATCTATCATACAGAAATCTAAAGATTATTAGGGATGAAGCATGGTTTTGTCAGTATCTGTTGTTGAAAGGCTGGTAAATGAATAAAGGAAGGTGCTAAATGTTTAAATTTATTTTTGATCGTGTAACAGATCCGTTAGGATTACCTATTGAATGGTACTATGAATGGTTTGTTTTAGCAATAATAGGGATATTAGCATATAAATTTGCTTATAAAACAGTAGGTGTTTTATATCACGACGGTTCTATATCAGGAAGTGTTGCAGGTTCATTTTTCCATTGGGTAATTAGAAGCATATATTTTATTACAGTGTGGGCTGTTACATATGGTGCGATTTGGGTGGGAAAGTTTGTTGCATTGCATAAGGTCCAGATTGCTATGGGGATGTGTGGTATAATAACTATTATGGTTGTAGTGAAGTTGTTAATTTGGTATAAGGAACGAAAAATACCTAATGTGTTAGGCAAAATTGAGAAAGATGAAAACCGTTGAATAAATATGATAACATTTATGGCGGAACACTCTGTATTGGCAAAATGCAGTACATTATTTAATGAAAAAGCTTGCAGAGCAGAAAGGAAAAACATGAAATTTCTACATTTAGGTGATTTACACTTAGGAAAAACATTGAATGATTTTGATTTGATTGAGGATCAGAGGTATATCCTTGATCAGATTCTTCGCATCGCAGATAAAGAATCCATAGACGGTGTATTTATTGCGGGGGATGTGTATGATAAATCTATTCCAAGCGAGGCGGCTACGAAACTTTTAGATTATTTTTTAATTGAACTAACAAAAAGAGAAATAAAAGTATTTATGGTGAGCGGAAATCATGATTCGGATGATCGTTTAAATTACGGAAGCACTCTGTTTGCATCTAATCAGATATTTATATCGGCTGTTTTTGATGGGACACTTCATAAGCAGAGCTTCGCTGATGAGAATACGGAAATTGATATATACATGCTTCCGTTTGTAAAAGCTTCACAGGTAAAACATTATTTTCCAGACGAAGATATAGAGAGTTATAATGATGCTGTTCGAACCATAATAAGAAACACGCCTATAAACAAAAATAATAAAAATATTTTGGTGGCACATCAATTTGTTGCTGGGAGAGGAGAGGATCCCATATTAGCAGGTTCCGAAAGCGTTGGAACACAGAGTGTAGGCATGGTTGAAAAAATTGGCTATGACTGCTTTGATGATTTTGATTATGTGGCATTAGGTCATATTCATTCTCCTCAAAGGGTTGGAAGGGATGAGGTTCGATATTCTAGTGCTCCTCTTAAATATTCACTTAGCGAAGTGAATAGTGAGAAGTCAATTCCACTTATTACGGTATCAGCAGAGGAAAAGGTTAAAATAGAGCTTGTTCCATTAAAGCCGATGAGGAATATGAGACATATAAAGGGGACGCTGAAGGAACTGCTGAATAAAAAGAATGTAAAAATGTCGGAGGATTTCATTTATGCGACATTGACAGATGAGAATATCATTAATGATGCAATGGGAGTATTTAGGCAAACATATCCGAATACAGTGCGAATTGACTACGATAATTCACATACAAGAGAGATTGAGCAGGTGGATATCAGTAGAATTGCCGAAAACAAATCATTCACAGAGTTAATCGAAGATTTTTACAGGCTGATATATGGATGTGAAATTACAGAAGAAGAAATGGATGTAATGAGGACAGCAGCACGAGAGGCAGGTGTTATAAATGAAGCCAATTAAACTAATCATAAGTGCAATTGGTCCCTATGCGGAGGAACTTCCACCAATAGAGTTTGGTGCCTTTGAGGAAAAGGGATTATTTTTGATATCCGGAGATACTGGAGCGGGGAAAACTACGATATTTGATGCTATATGCTTTGCGTTATATGGAACGACCAGCGGAACATATAGAGATACGAAAAATTTAAGAAGCGAATACGCTGAGAATTCTGCAAAGAGCTATGTAGACTTTTATTTTTCACATCAGGGACGAAAATTTCACGTTTGGAGACTGCCGTCTTATGAAAGGCAAAAACAGCGTGGTTCCGGTGTGACAACAGAAAAGGAAAATGCGATTTTTTATGAAGATGGGCAGACACCGATAGAAGGATGGAAGCAGGTTAATAATGCCGTAGAGGAACTGCTAAACATTAATAAAATGCAATTTAAACAGATTGTGATGATTGCACAAGGGGAATTTTGGAATTTATTGAATGCCAAAACAGAACAGAGAAAAGAAATATTGCGTACTATATTTTCAACGAATAGCTATAAAAATATAGAGTACAAATTGAAAGATCGAAAGGATGCAAGCTACAATAGTTGGATGAAGGCTAAAAATAGTATTATTCAGCATTTTCAAGATGTGTCAACAAATGAAGACGATGAACTTTTTGACGAGTTGGAGAATCTTAAGAGGAGGGCTGAACAATCTGAAAGTACATGGAATTTGGATGAAATCTTAGATGTAATTGATCGTCTGATTATATCAGACAGAAAAAGATTAAAGTACATGGAAGCAGATTTGAAAAAGGCAGATGCGGAGCTAAATAAGAACAATGAGAAGCTTGCACAGGCGGAGATTAATAACAAACTTATCGAGAAACGGGATACGCTTGAAAAGGAAAAAGAGGAGCTTGAAAAAAGGAGGACGGAAATTGATAAAAAAAATGAGCTTTTAGACAAACAAAAGAAAGCTACCCGTAACGTGAATTCGTCTTATGATGCATGGACTAAGAAGCGTGATGAGGTATCTGCGGCTCAGAAAGAGATTAAAAAAGAAAAATCAAATTTAAGAATGGCTGTGGAGGATGTAAAGCAGGCTGATGCCATGCTTGCTGATGCCAAAAAGCAGGAACCGGTGGTTGATAATTTAAAGCAAATGATAAGCAGAATTGACGAGGAAGAACAGAAATATCAGCAAAAAGAGGAACTGAAAGAAAAGCTAAAAAAACTTGAAAAACGTGATGAAATTATTAGTACAGAAGAAATAGATTTAAAAGAAGAGGAGAAATCTCTTAGGGAAAAGATAAAAGATCTTAAAAAGACAGTTGAGAAATTAAAAGGCAAACCAGTTGAGTTGCAGAAAGAAAAAAATGAGCACGAAAAGCTGGTGGAACTTTTGAAAAATTTAGAAGCAATAATAGACAATCAGATTCCAGAAAGAGAAAGAAAGAAAAAGGAGCTTTCTAAAAAGCAGAAAGCATTTATAGATGCACGTGACAAATATAAAGATGTTAGTGACAGGAGAGAAGTGGCTGAGCATATTTTTGAAGATGGCAGAGCTGGTATTTTGGCGAAAAAACTTGTAGAAGGAGAGAAATGCCCAGTGTGTGGCTCTGTGCATCATCCAGAGCCGGCTAAGCTTAAGGAGGTTTCGATTTCAGAAGATGATTTAAAAAAACTTCAAGAAGAAGAGTCTCGGCTTCAAGAGAAAAAGAATAATGCAAATACAGAAGCAGAAAAGGCAAAGATATCATTGGAGGAATTTGAGAAGCGAATTAGGACAACTATATTTGATTGCATTGAACATCCGCTTTTAAAAATAGATACGGAGGAAGGTTCTCTTGATGAACTGATTAAAGTAGTAAAGAAAGCAAAAATGCAGATTGAGACGAGAAAAGAGGAGAATATTAAAAAATGCAATTCCCTTGATGAAGATTGCAAGACGCTTGAGAAGGCTGAAAAAGATATTGAAGCTGCACAGGGAGATGAAACAGAGAAACTTACTGCAAAAAAAGAAAAACTTAACGAAAATAAGCAAGAAGTAAAACGGGAATTGACAAAAACGACAGCCACATTAAAGACGTTTGATGAATTGAGCTTTTCAGATTGGGAAACTGCAAAAAAAGAGAAAAAACAAGCAGAGACGGAGAAGAATAAGATAGTAGATGATATTGAGAAGGCAGGTGAGAAAAAGAAAAAAGCCGATAACAAAGTTACTGCTGTTAATTCGAAGTTAGAGACATTGAATGGAAGTCTGAAACAGCAGAAAAAGGATGAAGAGGATTTAAGAAAGAAATTGGAAAAGAAGGTCAGTGAAAATGGATTCTCTTCTGTAGAGGAAATGCAAAGATTTGTTGTGAGTGAAGATAATATTACATCGGTGGACAAGGAGATTAATGAGTATAATCAGGCGGTTGCAACAAATGGGAGACAGCTTTCAGATGCCAAGTCGGATGCAAAAGGGAAAAAGGTTATAGACATTAAAGAATTAAAGGCTGTATGTGATAAACAGGGTGAAAGTGTGAATTCGCTCAGGAAGAACTATAACAATAGCGAAACCAGAATAAGGATGAATGAAGAGAAAAAGAATAGTATTCTGGATGGAAAAGAAGAATTAGAGAAAGCACGTAAAGAGCATAATATTTGTCAGCGACTTTATGATTTGGTCAAAGGGAACACTGGAAAAGGCAAAATTACGCTGGAGCAGTACATACAGGCTGCGGGATTTGATGGGATTATTGCTGCTGCAAACAGGAGACTGTTACCGATGAGTGATGGACAGTATGAACTGTATCGTCAGGAGGATTCTCTTGGTAAGAAAAGTAGTAATTTCCTTGATCTTGAAGTGTTAGATAATTATACGGGGCACAGAAGACCCGTGGGAAATCTTTCTGGTGGAGAAAGCTTTAAGGCGTCGTTGAGCCTCGCCTTGGGATTATCTGATACGGTGTCGTCTAATCTTGGCGGTGTGCAGATAGATGCACTCTTTGTGGATGAAGGCTTTGGAACATTAGACCGAAAATCGATAGATAGTGCGATGGAAATTTTAATAAATTTGACTGGAAGTAACAAGCTGGTGGGAATTATCAGCCATAGGGAAGAGCTTATGGAGAATATCCAACAGCAGATTAAGGTCAGGAAGACAAAAAATGGAAGTCAGATTACTGTTGAACGTGGTTTGTAGTTTGCTTGAATGTGAGAAATATTTATTTTGCTAACTAGTGTTGATAATAACAGAATCTATAATAGGATTATATATACCGAAGGGACGCTTTCCGTTACAAACACATAACGAAAGCGTCCCTTACTGTGATTTATCTATATTACACAACGTCATCAAAGAAAGCAACTATCATTTTCGTATACAGCCAATCAATCCAAATCTGTAAACAACCTTACTTCCCCTCAGAAGAAAGCACTTCCTCCTGCAGCTTGTCAAATTCATCCATACATTCCTCTACGGATGCACCGTTTAGCAGCATGCGGACAATCTGGCATGTATTGCCCCATTGTTCCACTTTCATACCTGCGTTG
>JAMPEW010000018.1 GCA_023664775.1 Clostridium sp.
CGGAGGTTGTGACAATTATGATGAGTTTATTTGATGAAGAAGAAATTATGAAAACCTTTTTGATAAGCGAAAGGCGTGAAGCTGATAGGGAAACCGCAGCAAGAATGATAAAAAAAGGAAGGATGAAACTTGAAGAAATTGCGGATTATGTTCCTGCATTATCGCTTGATGAATTGAAAGAAATTGAAGCCGAGTTAGCATAACCAACAATTTAATACCAAAATAACAGTGTTAGGACACATAGAAAATGAAAACTCTATGTGTCCTTTTTGTATGTAAAGGAGCAGAGAATGAAGAAAGCAGACACCACCAAAAGGACGCAGGAAAAGCGCAAAGGCTTTATCGTTCTGAAGGGGACAGTGCTTTATTTGGAGGGCATACTATACAGGAGATGAAGGAACGGTTAGGAGTAAAAAACAACAGACCCTTGGCTGATTTCTGCCTACATTGACGATAGCAGCAAAGAACCTTGCTACGGAGATGACAAATTATAATGTGGAGGAAAAAGATTTACAGGGGGAAATGGCAATTACTTCAGAGCATATTCAAAATAATAGTTCTGTGCGTGATATGTTGGGAGAGCGTGGAATAAAGCCAGAGGAATTGCCACCGTTGGAGGATATTAAAAAACTAGAGCGTCGTGTTAGGTCTAATGTAGAAACAATTTCTTGTTGTGGACTTTTAAATATAATACGTTATGTAGTATATAATAAAATTGTACAATAATAAAATACTATAAATACAGAAAATGAGGAGTGGGTGATATGGATATGATAGTAGATAATAAAAATATTTTACAGCAAGATGATGATTTGTTACAAATGTTGGATAGGGGAATTGATGACATGGAGGCGGGCAGAGAGCTTCCGATTGACGAAGCATTCCAAAAAATTACAGAATTGAGGGATATAAGGAGAAATGCAAGAGCATAAAGTTATTTTGACGTGGGAGGCAATATACGATTTGACGGACATTGCCGATTATATTGAACGGGATTTTGGGAAAAACCGTGCCGACAGATTGGAAAAATATACTGAAAGAACAGCAAAATTATACATATCCCAAATAAAAAGCATTTAGGGCAATAGCTTAAATGCTTTTTTACTTTACAGGAAAGCAACTTATATCGGCAATAATAGTTTTATTCTTTGCGTAAAGTATGATATAATATGTCCTAAGGAGGGACCCAGCGAAGCTGGGAGGATTCCTTAGGACAAAAGACCATAGAGTCAAAGGGACCCGGCGAAGCTGGGAGGATTCCTTAGGACAAAAGACCATAGAGTCAAAGGGACCCGGCGAAGCTGGGAGGATTCCTTAGGACGTATTACATCATATTGTGTAAGGAGAATATACTACATATGAATTTTTTAGCAGTTAATGCAATCAGCGTTATTATGTTTATCATTATATTGCTTATGCTGTCTGTATTCAAAAACACCATCGGCGTGGGCGTCAGCATTGCTTTTACGGCTGTGTGGCTTATTTATACAATTGGAGCAAATCTTATGCTTTTAAAGGGACAGAAAGCAAAGGAAAAGCTTAAGGACAGCGATAGAAAGGGAGTTTTTAAAAGACAGGTTGATGCCATCAGCAGACAATACGAGAGCATAAAATCAAGAGAGGATTTTTTTGCAGATAATACGGAAGACAGCATGAAGGACATGTATTATAAAATTCTTGAGCAGATGCATTCTAACATGGACAGTGCTGCGGCATACATAGAAACCTATGATTATTACACAAGACCCAATCCGGTATATTTAGATAACTTGTGCAGGCAGGGAGATATTCTCGTAGGGAAATTCAACAGGCTTGTGGAGCAGATTGTTGACATAGATACGAATTTAACAACGCTTGACATGGCATATGTGGATGACCTGCTAAATTGCCTTGAGGAGGTAAAAAAGCAGGAGCTGGGACAATCCGATTATTCGGTCCAAGCTTCTGATACAAAGGAAAAAACAAGTATATAATAAAAGGGAGGATACATAAATGAACAACGACGGAAAGAAAATGGTATTCTGTGGTGTTATCGTAGTAATGTTAATGGCAGGCATTATTATGGCACTGCTGACAAAAAATATTTCTGACAAAAAAGAACGGGACGACAGACCTGTTGACGAGCTGCTTGAGGATATAAGCGTTACAGAGGCAACCCCGAAAAAGGGTACCATATCACTTGAGGACGATACGCTGTATGACGAGCTTCCAAGTATTGATAAATATCCCCTTGCAGTACAGGGCTATGGCGACATTGACATTGAGATATTTACTTCCGGAGAAAAAGCAGGTCAGGATACGGACAATTTTCTGATAGAAGCTGCGGAAAAATTTAATGCAGGGGGCTATACGCTTGAAAGTGGAGAAACCATAAGTATCTCCGTGCGTTCGGTAAGCTCAGGACTTGCTGCGGACTATATCCGTTCAGGAAGATATTATCCTGATTTGTATACGCCGTCCAATGAATTGTTTGGAGATTTTGCGAAGGCGGGCGGAGCAAAGCTTGACATGCTTGCAGACCGTCTTGTAGGAAATACGGCAGGAATACTGGTGAAAAAGGATTCGGGCTACACAGATGTAAATAGCGTAATCAATGATGTAAAAACGGGAAAGCTTAATTTGGGATATACAAATCCACAGACAAGTGCAACAGGACTTAATCTTCTCATTGAGATTTTAAAAACCTCAGACGAAAGCAATATGTTCAGCGATACGGCAATAGAAGCATTTTCGACCTTTAACGGCAACATTCCTTACATTGCATATACAACCCAGCAGATGCGTGACAGTGCAGGAAAGGGAAATTTTGATGCGATTGTTTCAGAGTATCAGGCATATATAAATGACAAAAATCTTGTAAGCCAATATGATTTTATACCATTTGGAGCAAGACATGACAACCCGCTTTATATTGTTAATAAAAGCAACAAGTCGCCACAGGAGATTGCGGCAATGGATATCATTAAGGATTATCTGCTCAGCAGTGATGTACAGGCGATAGCCACAAGAAATGGATTTAATGCAAATGACGACTATCAGGATGACTATACGACAAGCGGCTCCGAGATTGTTCAGGCATTGGAGGTATACAAAAGACACAAGGATAGTGGAAATGACATTATAGCAGTATTCGTTGCCGACTGCTCAGGCAGCATGGACGGCGAACCGATGCAGCAGCTTAAGTACAGTCTGTCCAACGGTGCCAAATATATCAATGATAACAATTACATTGGCATGGTAAGCTATTCATCCGATGTGACAATCGAGCTTCCGATTGCACCGTTTGACTTTAATCAGAGAAGTTATTTTCAGGGTGCCATTGATGGACTTCGGGCATCGGGAAGCACGTATACCTATGAGGCTTTAGTTGTGGCGATAGATATGGTGCAGAAAAAGCATGAGGAAAATCCTGATGCGAAATGCATGATTATTCTTCTGTCTGACGGCTATGCAAACGGCGAGCTGCATTTAGATAATATACAGGGTACGATTGCAAATGCGAAGATACCGATTTACACAATCGGATATGGCAATGATGCAGATATCAATGAGCTGCAGAACGTGTCAGGAATTAATGAAGCTGCCAGCATTAATGCAGACAGCGAGGATATTATTTACAAGATAAAGAGCTTATTCAACAGTCAGTTGTAGGAAAGATACCGGTGCGATAATGGCATTAAAACACGTGATGATAAATGAAATAATATCAGAGCACAGTACAAGAATGCAGAATCTGAAAAAATATTATCCGTTCTTTGTGCTAAGTGAGACTACGTTTTCCCAATATAAGGAGGGAAAATATAGTCTCCTTGACATGGGCTATATTACTATGGCGTCGTTAAGATTTTTCATCAACGAAAATAATTTCCATGAAAAAGATATTACCTACGAGGAGTACGAGACATTTCTCACAGAGCTGCTGCGAAGGGATTTTGACATTGAGGAGGAGCCTGAGGAGGAAAAACAGCTTGTGCTTTATATATTTGACAAGCTGAAAAATGACGGAAGGGCATTTGAGTTTAAATTTTATGACCCTGAAACAAAGACAGACAAAATAGCGAGAGTGAAGCTTATCGACAGCAGGGTGGAAAACGGAGCAGTCTACTATTACATAACCTCCGAGGGTATCGAGTTTTATCTTGATACAAAGGAGATAAAGGACGAGAGCAGGATTAACATTTCCCAGCTTCTTTTGGAGAAGCTTATAAGCTCAAATAATTTTAAGGGCGGCATCGATGTTGTAAAGCGGATTAACAGTCAGGTAAAGCAGCTTTCCCTTGAAAAAGAAAATGTTTTGAAGCTTCTTGGCGTGGATATTTTTGAAGGGACAAGAGCATATGAGCAGTACATGGAAACGACTGCAAAATGGTTTAGTGACGAGCAGAAGCTTTTTGCAAAAAATAAGGCGTTGGTTGATAAGGCGATAGAGCGTGCAGGCTATGAGAACGATGGGGAAGGAACGCAGGGGCTAAGGTCGAAAACATTGGAGGACATAAGCAGTCTTGAGACGGAGCTTAAAAAAACCATATATAATCACAGTCAGCTTATTGCTGAAACCGTGGAGCTTACAAAGCTTGCAGATTCCATAATCAGCAGGGCAAAGCTTAGGAAGCTTCGACCCGTATTTGATTTCAGGCAGATGATGTCCAAGCTGATGGAACGGGATAAGCCCGCAGATATGGCACATGTGCTGATGCCTTTTTTTGCGCCGAAGCTTAACAAGTCATTTTCCATAAAAAGCATTGACAATATGCTTTCATTGAAAAATGATGATAAGGATAAGGGAGAAAAACTGGAAAAAAATGCCCTTGACCCTGATTTTAAATACGATGACGAGATATTGGACGCAAAGATTGGAAAAAATTTCTATATGTTATTTATGGAGCTGTCAGACCAGATTAAAAAGTGGGAAAAAATAGATTTGAAGCAGTTTAACGGTATTCTTGAAATAAAGTTTGGAAATGAAATATATTCGAACAGGGATTATTACTCCTTCTTGGCACATTTGGCGGGGAAGAACAGCTACGACATTGAAAAAATGCTAGAAAAGCAGGACACCATGCTTGAGGAAATGGTCGCTGCGCATATGTCGGAGGAGGACATAATAAGGTTTCGGGATCTGTCGTTTTCCATAGAGCCCCGCAGTGATGAGATTATAAATCTCGTGCCCACAGATGCTTCAGGGGGAAATGTGGAGGATAATGCATTTGTAACGGATATGGTTTTTGAGAGGAGGAACGGGTAGACATGGAAGAAAAAAGTCTTGAAAAGGCACTGGATATATATTCCACACTGATAACAGGGCAGGAGGTGTCCCGTTCCAATGCAGATACAAGGGAGCTTTATGAGGAATATTACGGCAATCAGGCAGTTTACGACATTACAAACCGATTGATGAAAAAGCTGAACCTGAATGTTTATGAGTATGAGGATTCCATATACATAACGGCAGGGGACGGAAACCGTATATTCGGATACACGAATGACGATATGAAAAGATTGTTGGGACTTCGGGTCAACAAGGAGCTTTACATGGTGTATTTTATTATGTACAATGCCCTGCTTTCCTTTTATCAGGACTCTGCCGCATATCAGGTAAAGGAGTATGTAAAGCTTTCCGATATGCTTGAGCAGGTCAGCTCCTATCTTTCAAGAATAACGTCCGATTTGTCGGTTTACTCCATGAATGAGCTTGAGGAGGACAGCTTTAAGACAATCGCTCTTTTGTGGGACGAGCTTCCCGCCGTGACCTCTGACGACAAGGATAAAAACAGGGCGTCAAGGGCATCACGCATAGGCTACATTAAGCTTACCTTTAACTTCCTTGTGGCACAGAAGCTTTTTGTGGAGGTCGAGGACAGATATTATCCCACAAAACGGTTTAAGGCGATAGCAGAGAATTATTTTGAGGAATATAAGGGCAGGATATATAAGGTGCTGGGAGGTGAAGCCGATGCCTAGTATAAACAGAATAAGGGTAAATAACGTAAAATATAATTTCGGCACCCAGTTTTATGACGATTTCACCATGAGAATGTACGGAAAAAACACGCTCTACGATTTGGCAAACGGTGGAGGAAAAAGCGTGCTTATGCTTCTCCTTATGCAGAACATGATACCAAATTGTACCTTGGATGAGAAGCAGCCCATAGAAAAATTATTCAGGACAGGAAACGGAAATACGACAATTCACTCTCTTGTGGAATGGAGGCTTGACAAGGAGGACAGCACAGAGGGCTACAGATATATGACGACAGGCTTTTGCGCCAGAAAGGCAAAGGAGGCAGGAGATGACACCGAGACGTCAAAGGACGTTGCATCGGTGGAATATTTTAATTACTGTATTTTTTACAGGGAGTACAATAAAAATGATATTATAAATCTTCCCCTCGTAAAAAATGGCGAGCGGGTCAGCTTTCAGGGGCTTAGAACCTATTTAAAGGAGCTGGAGCATAAGGATATGTCCCTTATGGTAAGGGTATTTGACAGAAAGGGCGAATATCAGAGGTTTATCAGCAGCTATGGACTTCACGAAAGCCAGTGGGAGATTATAAGGGGCATCAATAAAACCGAGGGCCATGTAAGAACGTATTTTGAAAATAATTACAAAACAACAAGGCGTGTTGTCGAGGATTTGCTCATAGAGGAAATCATTGAGAAGGCGTTTATGGTAAAAACCCAGCGTGAGGATGCGGGCGATGATGCTATGGCAAGAATGCTTATGGACATACGTGAGCAGCTTACCATACTTGCCAAAAAGAAGAAGGACATGGCGGGCTATGACCGTCAGATGGAGCTTGTAGGCGTGCTTTCCGACAAGGTAGGCTCATTTATGGATTTGTATGAGGAACTCAGCCGACTTGAAAACCTTATGGCAGCCATATGTGTTACGGGCGAGGAGTTTGCAAAGGATGACGAGGAGAAAATGGCGGAGCTTGCAGGACTTCGGGACGAAAAACGGGCAAAGAAGGATGAGCAGAGAAAATATATGGAATGTCTCAAGGTGGCAAGGGATAAGAATAAGCTGTCCGAGCTGTACGATAATCTTGGACAGATAGAGGCTGCCATAGAGGAGACGGAGGATAAGCTTAAGGAGCTTACCGATGATTTGAATTTTAAGGAGGGCATGAACGAATATATAGATTATATGTCCGACAGAAAAAAATATCACAGGCATGATGCCATGCTAAAGACGATAACGGCACAGTCTCCTTTCGATCAGGATATGCTTCATACATATGCCTACAATATAAAAATGCGGATGGATGCATCCATGGCAATCGTGCAGGAAAAGATTGACGTAATCAAAGCACAGATGAAGGAAAAACAGGAAAATGTTGAAAATAAACAGCGGCTGCTCCAGGAGGCAAGGGTGGAGCAGGCGGTTTCCGTAAATATAAAAAAAGCATGTGATGATGAAATTGTTTCCTTAAGCGAGCAGCTTGCAGGACTTAAAATGTCCATGAGCAATTTAAACTTTGCTACCTTTGGAGAACACAGGGAGCAGCTTGATGAGGATATAAAAGATTTGGCATGGAAAATTTCTGATAAGGCAGCGAAAATCAAGGAGAGCAATGAAAGGCTTAGTGAAGCTAGGCTTGAGCTTTCAAGGCTTGAGGCTGCCAAGGCTGAAAATGATAAGCTGATAGAAGCCCTTGAAGCAAAGGAAAAGCAGTATAATGAAGCAAGCCAAAAGCTTGACAACATAAAGACGGTTTATGCCTCAGGCGGGGAGGAGCTGCTTACGGTAATTACTGAACGGATTACCTCCACCGTACTTGAAAATGCTGCCATTGCCGATGAGATTAAGCGGCATAAAAAAAGAGTAAAAAATCTTTCGGAGGGCAGGATTATTCCTGTTTCTGCCGCTGCAAAGAAGCTTATGGATTATCTTGAGAGAAGACATGGCATACAGGCTATGTATGGCATGGATTACATTTCTGCGCTTCCACAGGATAAACAGAGGGAGCTTTTGGAAATTAACCCTGAGCTTCCATATGGCTTGCTTGTGCAGGAATATGATATTATAAGGGATGACCCTAATATTTCAGGCGTTGATACAGGCAGTGAAATGGTAAATATATTTGATATGGATGCCATTTTGGAAAAGGCATTCATTGTGGGAGAAAATGTTTTGAGCATACGTGCAGATGCAGAATTTCTCACAAGCGAGGAAACAAGGGTAAAGCTGCTTGAGGAGGAGGAAGGCAATATTAAGGAGCTTGCCTTGAAGCTTGAATTTAAGGAGGAAATGCTTGCGACCTACAGGCAGGATCAGCAATTTATCATCCGTATGCAGGAGAGCGAGCTTATGGATGCGGCACGCAAGCTTCGAGATGCAAGACGTCTTATGTATGAGCAGGATGCGGATATTGCTGCCTGTCAGGAGAAAAATAAGGACATCAAGCATGGGATAAAGGCTTTGGAGCAGGAGCGGGAGGAGCTTACGGCACGCTATGAGGAAAAGCTCGGAGATGTTGGAAGGCTTGACACCATAACGAGACTTTCTGCCATGGTGGAAGAAAAGGAAAAAACTGCCGATGCGTGTAAGAAAAATATAGACAGGCTTGAAGGAGAAATCAGAGGACTGACAGCCGCCATTGAGGATGGCTCAAGGGCGGATGAGGAGGCTGTTGCTAATCTTGAGGCGCTTGAGAAAAAGCTTCAGGATTTGGTTACGGAATGGGAGGTACACTATAAGCCGTACTATAACATTGATAAGCCTTGCGATGTACTTACGTTAAGCGATGATGACATAAAGGCAAGATTTACGGCAATGCTTGACGAGGGCAGAGATGAGATTAAGACCATTGAGGATAAAAAGCTTGTTATGGAAACCTTGAAGCATGCAATGGACAGAACGCTCAAGGCAATTGAAAAAAGAGGAATCAGCGTTGATGCCTTAAAGGAGCAGGAGAAAAACAACCAAATATATTCGTCAAATGATAAAATGCTGGCAGACTGCAAGGAGAACATTGAAAAACAAAAAGCGAGATTAAAAACATTTCAGGACAAGAAAAAGGAAGTGGAGGCTGCGGCAAGCAGGCTGGAGGGCAGCATAGAATATGCCATCAGCAATATTGAGGCGGCATTTGGAAGCTATGAGGAGCAGAGTGCAACTGCATCTGAAATCGTTACAAACCTGAAAAATGGTAAAGAGGTGCTTGAACGTCTTGAGGCGGAGGCAAAGCAGTGTGATGAGCAGTATCGGAATTATTCCAAGCAGCAGGGATATATGCTTGACTTGTATAAGGATGTGAAGCGTATTATTGTCACAAATGATATAAGCTTGGAGCATGCGAAGCCTGTTTCGGAAAATAAGGATAAGCTAAGAGGGATTTTTGAGGACAACCTTTTAGCCTACGACAGGAGCCGTAAGTCCTTGGAAAAGGCGAAAAGCGAGCTGATGAAATTTAAGGGTAATACTGCCGTTTCACTGGACGAGATGGAGGTTTACGAGCTTGCGGCAACCATAAGAAATGATGTTATCATACCTGATACCTATGATGCAGCCAAGGAGCTTATGGACAACTTAAAATCCATAGTCGATTACATAAGGCTTGAGAGGGATAGGATTGAAAAAAGCCTTGTTGACATGGAGGCAATAAAGGCAAACTTTGAGGAGCAGTGCTTACAGCGGTGTATGGATGTACGTACAGAGCTGGACAAGCTGCCGAAGCTTTCACGGATTATGGTTGATGATGAGGCGGTACAGATGGTAGGGCTTACAATACCATACATTAAGGATGAATTTTTAAAGCAGAGAATGTCCGATTACATTGACGGCATCGTATCGCAGGCTGATGATTATGAAAATGACAGGGAGCGGATTAAATTTATAAGGGGCAGCCTTGCACTGAAAAAGCTCTTTGGCGTTATCGTGACGGATATGAACAAAATAAAGCTGAGCCTTTATAAGCGGGAACGCATCAAGGAGCAGAGCAGGTATTTAAAATACGAGGAGGCTGTTGGAAGCACGGGACAATCCCAGGGTATCTACATACAGTTCCTTGTGTCCATCATCAATTACATTTCAGGCATGTATCAGCTTGGAAATGAGGAGATACGGACAAAGACAATATTTATTGACAATCCCTTTGGCGCTGCAAAGGATGTATATATATGGGAGCCGATATTTGCGCTGCTTGCCGCAAACAACGTGCAGCTTATCGTTCCTGCAAGAGGGGCAACGCCTGCAATTACGGGACGCTTCGATGTAAATTACATCCTCGGACAGCAGATGGCAGGCGGCAAACAGCTTACGGTTGTGTGTGATTATACGAGCAGGGCAGATCAGGAGGAGTTAGAATATAAGGATTTGGAATTTGAGCAGGTAAGCTTTGATTTTATTTAGATACGGAAAAGATAAGGGGACGGTGTTATGCACTACAAGGAAGTGAAGGCGATTTTATCACCTCAAAACGGCATGAATTTGTACAGGGGCTGTACACATGGCTGTATTTACTGTGATTCAAGAAGCAAATGCTACAGAATGGATCATGATTTTGAGGATATAGAGGTTAAGGCGAGAGCGGAGGAGCTTTTAGAGCATACCTTAAAGCGCAAGCGCAGAAAGGGAATGATTGCGACAGGCTCCATGACTGACCCATATGTGCCGATTGAGAAAGAGCTGCTTGTGACGAGGAGATGCTTAAATCAGATAGAACGATTTGAATTTGGGCTTGTGATACAGACAAAATCAACGCTTATATTAAGGGACATAGACATACTTGACAAAATCAACCGTAAGACAAAATGTATTGTAGCCATGACAATGACTACATATGATGAAACGCTCTGTAAAATCCTTGAGCCAAATGTGAGCACTACGAGGGAGCGCTTTGATGTTCTTATGGAGATGAAGAAAAGGGGCATACCGACCATTGTGTGGCTTACCCCCATACTTCCCTTTATAAACGACACGGAGGAAAATATAAGAGGCATCATGGAATACTGTAAAGAGGCGGGCGTATATGGTATAATATATTTTGGCGCAGGAATGACGCTTCGTGAGGGCAACAGGGAATATTTTTATGAGCAGCTAGATAAGCATTTTCCGGGCATGAAGGAGCAGTATATAGAAACCTTCGGTGATGCCTATGAGGTGGTAAGCCCCCGTGATAAGGAGCTTACGGCACTGTTTAACAGCATTTGTGATGAAAATGATATTGTCAGGGATCAGGAAGAACTCAGGCGTTATATGCGTGAATACAAAAATAAAACAACCTGCGACCAGATAAGCATGTTTGACTTTGGAATGGAAGCGTAGGCTGAAAATAAAAAATATATGATGAAAGGATGATGTAACATGGCATTTAAGGATTTTGTGCAGTCAGTAAAAAATGAGGCGGGAGACGCTGTAGGCGTTACAAAGCAGAAAGCGAGAATAAGCAAGGAAAAAACAAAGATTAAGGAAAACTATGAGCAAATAGGAAAATATTATTATGAAAAGTACGCGAAAACTGCACAGATAGATGATGCTGTTATGCAGTATGTAAACGAAATTACACAGTCAAAAAAAGCGATAGACGAATGTAATGCGGAGATTGAAAAAATAAAGGAAGTTTAATGAGTGATACAATTTGGAGGAACATATGGATTATAATCAGCTTAGTTTAAAAATGCATGAGGAAAACGTAGGAAAGCTTGAGGTCGTGTCAAAGGTGGAGCTTAAGACGAGGGACGACCTCAGCACAGCATACACGCCGGGAGTTGCAGAGCCGTGTAGAAAAATAAGGGACAACAAAATGGACGTCTACAAATATACCTGCAAGTCAAATACCGTTGCAGTTGTTTCAGATGGAACGGCTGTTTTGGGACTTGGGGACATCGGACCCGAAGCGGCAATTCCTGTCATGGAGGGAAAGTCAATTTTATTTAAGGAATTTGGAGGGGTGGACGCATTTCCTATCTGTCTTGACACAAAGGACACAGAGGAAATTATTGAAACCGTAAAGAGAATTGCGCCTGTATTTGGCGGCATCAACCTTGAGGATATAGCGGCTCCAAGATGCTTTGAAATTGAGAGAAGGCTGAATGAGGCACTGGATATACCGGTATTCCATGACGACCAGCATGGAACGGCAATTGTCGTTGCGGCAGGACTGATGAATGCCCTTAAGCTTGTAGGCAAGAAAATGGGTGACATAAACGCCGTTATAAACGGAGCAGGCTCGGCAGGCATTTCAATATGCAGGCTTCTTATGAGGCTTGGAATAGGAAACGTGGTGCTTATGAACAGCAAGGGCGCATTGTGTCCGGGTGTGGCTGGCATGAACCCTGAGCAGGCTGCCATGGCAGAGATAACAAATAAGGACAGACAAACAGGAAATCTTGCAGAGATAATAAAGGGCAAGGACGTATTTATAGGCGTATCGGTGGCAAATGTTGTCACTGCTGACATGGTTTCCTCCATGGCAAAAGACCCTATCGTTTTTGCAATGGCAAATCCGACCCCTGAAATTATGCCTGAGGAGGCAAAAAAGGGCGGCGTAAGGGTCATGGCGACAGGACGCTCCGATTTTCCAAATCAGATAAACAATGTGCTTGTGTTCCCTGGAATTTTCCGTGGGGCGCTTGATGCAAGGGCTACGGCAATTACGGAGGAGATGAAGGTAGCAGCGGTAAACGCCATTGCCTCCATTGTAAGCGACGAGGAATTAAATGAAGAATATGTCATACCGGACCCATTTGACGAAAGAGTTGCAAGGGCAGTTGCAAAGGCAGTTGCAGATTGTGCCGTAGAGCTGGGCATAACAAAGTAGATTGCGGCAGATTTTCAAAGAAAGGTTGATTTTATGAAAGAAAAATTAAACCGTATCAAGGACGAGGTTAATAAGGTTATAAAGGGAAAAAGTGATGTTGTGGAAAAGGTGCTTGCGGCAATTATTGCGGGCGGGCACATTTTGATGGAGGACATACCGGGTGTTGGAAAAACAACGCTGGCAACAACCTTTGCAAAAACACTTTCCATGGAGTACAAGCGGGTGCAGTTTACGCCTGACGTTCTGCCAAGCGATATCCTTGGCTTTTCCATGTACAACTCTGCCACAAAGGAGTTTGAATATAAGCCGGGTGCAGTATTTTGTAATCTTTTTCTTGCAGATGAGATAAACAGAACGTCGCCTAAGACGCAGTCTGCACTTCTTGAGGTTATGGAGGAGGGGACTGCAACCGTTGACGGTGTTACAAGAAGGCTTCCTGAGCCATTTGTTGTAATCGCAACCGAAAATCCGTACGGCTCATCGGGTACGCAGATGCTTCCCGAATCTCAGCTTGACAGATTTATGGTATGCCTTTCCATGGGGTATCCTGAGCATGAGGATGCAGTTGCAATTTTAAAGGGCAACGCTTTAAGCCTGGTTGATAAGGTGGAGCAGGTTATATCGGTAGATGACCTTACAGCACTGAGAAAAAGCGCAAATGACCTGCACGTGCATGACGAAATATATGAGTATATCGTCAATATCGTTGAAGCCACGAGGAAGCTTGCTGTCTTTTCAATGGGAGCAAGTCCGAGGGGAACCATTGCCCTGCTTCGCATGGCGAAGGCGATGGCAGTTATAAACGGCAGGGATTTTGTCACTGCGGAGGATGTCCAAAAATGTGCCAAGGACACCCTTGGACACAGAATAAAGCTTTCCTCAAGGGGAAAGGCACAGGGCATAACCGTAGCGCAGTCAATTGAAATGGTGCTTGCAAATGTGCCTGCACCGAGAATTTAAAGGATGCACAGGGATTTAGATTGAAGGATTGGATGATTAGATGAGAGTTGAAAATATAGTCCGTATAATTGGGTATCTGATACTGTATGCCATTTGCGGCGTGCTCTATTATTTTCTTCACAGTCATTTTTACTTTATCGTTATGGTTATTATGACTGTAGCTCCCTTTTTGTCCATTTTTATGGCATATACGCTTAAAAAAAAGCTTACGGCACAAATTGTTTCGGGCATTGCTTCTATGGAACGTGCAGAAACGTCCGCTGTAAACCGTGAGCCCTACGGAAGACAGGACGAGGAGCTTTTCTTTTGCCTTAAGCTTAATAATCCCACGCTTTTTGTGTCCCTTGACGTAAAGCTTGCATTAGAAATTGAAAATACATTTTTTGAAACGTCAGGTAAGCGCGTCATATCCGTTCCCCTGAGGGCAAAAAAAGGCTATGAGCTTTCCATTCCACTTATGCCGACCCTCCCGGGCATCATTAAAATTTCCCTAAAAAAAGTATACATAAAGGATTTGATGGGCTTTTGCTTCTTTGGAAAGGCAATGGAGGAAAGTGCTGAGGCAACTGTCCTTCCGAAGACCCTAGAGACAGTGCAGTATGATAAGTCGGCAGCACAGGCGGGTATGCTGGAAAGCGAGGAAAGCAACAAGCGGGGCAATGATTTTTCAGATGTTCAGGAAATCAGGGAGTACATCCCCGGTGATAAGCTGATGAGCATACATTGGAAGCTTTCGGCAAAACGGGATATTCTCATGGTTAAGGACAGGGTAAGCATGTCGGACAAGCAGCTTGTCATTGTGCCTGAGCTTTACGGCGCAGACACGCAGGGACTTAATATGGTTGTATCGGCAGCATACAGTATCATTTTGCAGATGCTTGAGGAGCATACAACAATCAGGCTTCTTTACTGGAGCAAAAACAGATACGATTACGGTGACGAAAAAATTGAGTATAAACAGGACGCAGACGAAGCGTTTGCAAAAATGTTTTACGAAAAAAAATATGACGCTTCGGACGAGGCGGCAAGCCATATGGCAAGCGTCCACCCAGAGATGCGGGCATATTTATATATCAATGTGGATAACGGAAAGGTTAATGTTCAGGTTAAGGAGAACGGATAGGTGGCAAAGAGAAAACCGGAAAAACAAAATAAGGTGCTTTGCGAGGGCATAGAGCTTTCCCATGATTTTTTTGAGCAGAAGGAGAGCCGTTTAAAAACCCTTTTATTAAAGGGCTTTATTGTCTATCTTATTTCCATGGGAAGCATAGGCTTTTATTTGTCTGCCTTTCAAATAGAGTACAATGCGCAGCTATGCCATGTTGTTATTTTTGTGATGGCGATTATATGTGCCATGCTGTATTACCGCCTGTTAGTAGAAAATCTTGGTTATCTTGTGCTGCTTGCAGGCTTTACAGGACTTGTTATACTGTTCAGACGTTATATCAACAGTGGCTTTTATGCCATTGTAAATATAACCGTTGAAAATGCGTCTGAATATTTTAATGTTGACATACAAAGGCTGTATCAGGAGCAGATAACAAACAGGTATGTGACGGTTACGTGTGTTGCCTTGTTTATCGGAATTGTGCTTGATATATTTATCAATGTGTATATTTCCCGTAGAATGCAGTATGTAACGGTTGCGTTTGTGGTTATGTTTTTTAATGTGGTGCCGCTTTATCTTGTGGAGGAGCCAAATCTTCTTTATGTGGGAATGTTAATGGTAGGAATTACGATGGCGTACATTTTTAAGTCAGGCAAGCATTACAGCCCTCAGGTAAATACAAAGCGAAATGATAATGCCTTTATAGAAAAGGGTAAGGATGCGAAAAAAAGGAAAAGTGAGCTGTTTTACGTTTCCGACATAAGGGCAATGGTGCAGGCAGGCATAACTGCATTTGTCTTTGTGCTTCTTGCGGTTCTTGGTGTAAATGCATTCAGACCACAGGGCAGCTTCAATGCAGGATATGGAGGAAACAAATATAAAAATGTTACGATGGAGGCAATGACTACCATCCTGTTGGATGGCTGGCAGGGCTTTTTTGGACAGTCCTATGATGTAGGAGGCTTGCACAGCGGTAAGCTTGGCGATGTATCGTCCGTAAGGCTGGATTATCAGTCTGATTTGATTGTAGAAATGACGCCGTACTGTTATGACAGGGTGTATATCAAAAATTTTGTAGGTGAGCTATACAATCCGTATCAAAATGAGTGGACGGAAATCCATGGGACAAATTATCAGCTTGATAATGTGGATTTAGAGCCCTTTACCCATGGCTTGGGAGATAAGGAAAATCCTGCGGCGGATTATACGGCGGCAAATTATGGAGAGTATAAGGCATTAAAGGAGGCATATGATGAAGAACGGGAGTATAGTGCAAGGGGCATAATGAATATACTTCTTGTTGATTATGGTGTGAGAACAACCTGTGCGCCGTACTATTCGGAAAAAATAGAAGATAACAATCCTTCGCCGTATGCTGTGGACAGCTTTATCTACTATCCGTATTTTGCGGCAAATAACATAACCATAAAGCCTGAAACCTATTTGTATCTGGATTTGGATGTACCTGAGGAAAATGTTGAGGCAATCAAGGAAACAATTGCGGCGGCAGGGGCGACAGGCACTGACGAGCAGGTAATACAGGCGGTTATAAAATATTATCAGGAAAATATACCGTACACCATACGTCCGGGACGCACGCCTGACAGAAAGGATTTTGTAAACTACTTCCTGACGGAAAATAAAAAGGGCTACTGTGCCCACTATGCAACTGCGGCAGTTTTGATGTTCCGGTATATGGGTATTCCTGCAAGATATGTGGAGGGCTATGCAATCGATTATATTCAGATGGCTGACGGCGAGCTTGTTACCGGTGCCGAGTACGCTGATTATTACGACGGCTACTCGGAGCTCGGCGATACGGCGCTTATCAGGGTAAGCGTAACCGATGCGGACGCACATGCATGGGTAGAGGTATACACGGCAGGAAAGGGCTGGCATATTGTTGACGTTACCCCTTCAGGAGAAATGGAGGAGGTTGAGGATTTCTGGACGCTGTTTGAGCAGTACATGAGTGATGATGGGGACGATAATAATGGTCCTGACCTTGATTTGGCAAATGTGAAAATACCGGATGGGCTTGTGAGAGGATTTTTCTATGTTTTGCTCGGCGCGGCAGGTGCAGCAATGCTTTTCTTTGTCATACGAAGCGGCGGAAGAAGGCTTACAGCTTACATCAGGTACAGAAAATCAGGTATTAACGATAAGCTGATATATAAATATGCAGAGTTCCGAAGGGCATATACAAGAAAGCATAGGGAGTTTGGTGAAAAGCTTAACTACCATGAGCAGATAGAATTTATAGTAGACGCAGAAAGAAAATCGGAAGCTCCATCAGAAACTATAATAGCTGATGGCAGCATAATCATTGACATATTGGAGCGTGCAGGATTTTCTGCAAGTGAAATAACCGATGTGGAATATGATAAGGTGATACAGTGGCTTGGGCAGGTACAGTATTAGTTATCGCACTGTGAAACAAAATCCGTATCCCTGAGGTTTTTTGTACTGGTAGATTGCAAGAGCGGCCTGTTGCGTGGACCGTGTGTCCAAATAAATATCGTAAGCATAGAGGATTGTGCTGGCGCTTAGATCTAACTGTGGGTACATATTGTCTGGCAGACTGCTTTTGGTTGCAGCAGAATCTAAGACAACCATGTAATTTAGTGTTTGTGTGCATATGTCTTGGTAGGCGCTTTCTCTAAGCCTGATATCCACACAATTGTCAAAGTCCATATTTGTGTCTGCTGCAAGAATTACTCCGTTTTCTGACATAAGCAGGGTATGATAGGTGGAGGTATCAAATTTTGTAAATGTAATCTCCCAAAGATATGCCGTGTATGTCTGAAAGGTATTGTCCGTATATTTATATAAATTGCAGTCAAAGGAATACCAGTTGTTGTAATTGGAGTATAAGGATACAGGATATAGACCTGCCTGATAGTAAAGCTCCATTTGCTCCCTTGCAAGAGAAACGGCAGCATCCATAGTTAAGAAACCCTCTGTAATGTCGCACTGGGTCATTGCGCTGTCCCATGCCCCGCAGATTAACCGGATTTTATCAAGTGCGGAAAGCTTTGAAGACGCATTTCTTGCTGTTGCGGTCTGGGAGGTAAGATAATAGCTGTCAGGCGCTTCTATCACTTGGGAAAGTGCGTGCTCAGACTTTTTATCAAGCAAAAGCTCCGGAACAAAAATTGCAGAAAAAATAGCAATCAGGGAAGCAGATACAATTAAAATTCTGAAAATGTAGTTTCCTTTTTTCATAAAACCAATCTCCTATCTTGAACGTCAGCCATTCCAAATTTGCTTTCAGCAAATGGGCTGACACAATTATTTTTGAATATCGCTGTCCGAAATCTGAAACAAAACGGACATGGTTGTGCCCTCGCCCAAGACACTTTCTATGTGAAAGGCGGCGCCGTGTTTTTCAAATATTGCTGCGGCAAGTGAAAGACCAAGCCCTGCACCTCCTTCACTTCGGGAACGGGATTTGTCAACCATATAAAATTCATCACAGATTTTTGTCAGGTGTTCCTCGGAAATGCCAATGCCGAAATCCTGAACCGTAAAAACATAGCCGTCAGGGCTTCTTTGACCTGACAATAGTACTTTACTGCCTAAAGCCGATGCTTTTCTTGCATTATCAAGAAGATTGATGAATGCTGAGCAGAGTAAGGCAAGGTCGCCCATAATAAGACATGGCGTTATCGCCTGCTCAAGTGATATATTGCTTTTTTCATAGCTTGGCAAAACACTTTCCGTTGCCATTTTTGCAAGTAGCTGTGTGGATATGGGGGAAAGGTCAATCAGGTCATGCTTTGTGTGTATAAAATCAAAAAGCTTGTGGGACATTGTTTCCAACCGCTTCCCCTCCTTAAAGATATAGGAGGCTGCCATAATTTGGGTTTCCCTGGAAAGCTCCTTTGAGCGTATCGTGTCGGCATAGCCGATAATCGTTGTCATAGGTGTTTTTATTTCGTGCGTAAAGTCTGCGACAAACTGCTCATGCCGTTCCATCATATCCTGAAGCTCGTCAACATGCTCTGATACCGATTGTGCCATTTCGTTGTAGGTTTTTGCAAGCATTCCCACCTCATCCTTTGATAGAACCTTAGCCCGGGCATTATAATTTCCTTCACCAAAGCTTTTTGAAATGGCGTTTAAATGCTCAAGGGGCTTTGTGAGCAGCATACTGATAACAAACATAATCACGGAGCAGATGACAAGTACAACAACAAGCAGGATTCTAAAATAATTTGCCTGCCTGTCAATCAGCATATATGTCTCTGTTATGTCACGTTTATTAATAATGTTAAGGGTTTTGTCAAGAAAGGAGGTTGCTGACGTTGTAATGACATAGTGTTTGTCTTGTTCTTTTGTAAGGATATATCTTTTTTTTCCGATGCTCGTATTCTGCCATAGGGCGGATGGATAACCGGTGGTATCCACATCATTACAATACCTGATAACGTCATTATATACAATCATTACCGAAGAATTGTTTGCTGACATGTTTAATGTGGCTTCCCTGCCAACCTCCTCGAAATCAATTTGGCTTAAGTTTTGGTTTGACATGCTTAAAAGATTATATTCCACCAGGGATTGCAGTATATTGTTTTCCTCAATGGCAGTTTTAATTTGACTGTCAAGGGAAAGCGAAAAGCTCTTGTCAATCATTAGATAGCCGACAATTCCGATTGCGGTGGACAGCAGTATTATGTTTGAAAGAAGTACCTTATATCTGAATTTCATAAAAACTCCAACTGTTATTTTTACTGTAGTCAGCTTTCAGCCGCATTTAATCTGTAGCCCACGCCGTATATTGTTACAAGCTGTTTGGACAGTCCTGCTTTTTTTCTGATACGTTGAATGTGAAGGTCAAGCGTTCTTGTATCAAAGGAGTAATCGGCCTCCCACACCGTTTCATATATTTTTTCCTTGAAAAGGGTAATGCCCACGTTTCTCATAAAAAGAACGAGAAGCTCAAATTCCTTTGGTGTAAGCTTAAGCGTTTCTCCGCCTTTTGTTGCCGTGTTGCTGTCTAAATCAATGACAATATCCTTGTAGGTAAGAACAGAGGTGGCTTTGTTGTAGCGGCGGAGCACGACATTAACACGGGCTAAAAGCTCTACAATCTCAAAGGGCTTTACGATATAGTCCTCAGCGCCTAACATAAGCCCCTTTACCTTGTCCTCTAAGGCAGCCTTGGCAGTTATGAAAATAACAGGCATATTGCTTGGCTTAATATACTCCAAAAGCTCGTACCCGTCAATTTCAGGAAGCATAATATCCAACAAAACAAGGTCAAAGCTTTGTGCCTCAAGCATATCGGCAGCCGTTTTTCCGTCAAATGCAGTGTAGCATTTATAGCCTGCATCCGTAAGATTAAGCCTGATTAAATCTGATATGGGATGCTCGTCCTCAACGATAAGAATTTTAATCATATCAATGGTTCCTCCCGTAAAATAATTCAATTATACTGAATACATAAAAATCTGTCAAAACTTTTTCCTTGATGCATTTTTGATACAATTTGGTTTTATAATGACAGTATGAACATCTGTTGTATAATGTAGACATGGTAGTGTGGATTGATATGCCATATAAATATTCATAGTGTGGGAGGTAAGACATAATGAAACAAAGCTGTAAAAGAAGATATACATTTAAAAATACTGCCCTCATTTCCACTCTGATTATCCTGACAGGCATATTTACTGCATGTGGGAAACCAAGCGAGGAGGATATCGCGAAGGATTTAGGCGGGGACGTAACTGCTGCAACGATAAGCGATGCTGCGCCTATAGAGGAAGAGATACCTAAAAAATTAAATTATACAATAAATGGAGCGCAGGGCACGATAGAGGTTGATGCCGACGTATATGCCGATGGGTATGGAGCAGTGCCAACCTACAATCTAAAAAAGTATGAAAAAGATGACGAATGGCTTGCGCAGCATGCAGAGAATTTTTTTGACGATGGGGAATATGAAAATGTCAAGCCGTATAGGGTTTGCAGCTTAGAGGAGCTGGAGCAGGAGAAAAGCTTTTGCGAGGAGCTTTTGTCACAGTATGGGACATCCGACCCTGCATATTCGATTATAGAGAAAGAAAAAACAGATATAGAAAGGGCAATTGATAACTATGTGGAAGCGGAGTATGTGAAATATCCTGACGATAAGCTGATATATGAGTTTGACAGCAGCATTATATCACAGGATGGAAAGCCCCTTAATTATGAGAGGGCGCATCTGAAAGGACAGGCAGATGGCAAGCTGTGGTATATGAGCTATGAACGGGGGAATTATACCGGGATAGCGATAGATGACGAAATTTATGAGGACCCTATGGGCTGTCTGTATGGCGTCTGCCCTGAAAATACGCCAAATATTGAATATACAACAAAAAATGATATAGGTGTTCCAAATAAATGTGACCGTGGGATGGCTGAAAAGGAAGCCGAAAAGCTGCTTGAAGCTTTTGGACTTGAAAATATGAAGCTGGTTAATATAACATTCCTTCGTGTTGCCACAGATGAAAATGACGATGGGGAATATGTGCTGGATGGCTACAGTTTAACCTATGCGCTGTCAGTAAATGGAGTTGACCTTTTGTACGGAGCGAGTGCCGCAACTGTAGGCGAGGAAACACACATGAATAACATGGCAGTACAGCCATTTATAAAAATAGAGGTTTCCAGCGACGGTATATTTGGGTTTTGCATGTATGAGCAGTATGAAATTGGCGATGCATTGGCAAAAAGCTCATCAATGTTAAGCTTTGAGCAGGTAAACAACGAAGTGAAAAGCTATTACGAACAAGCTTTGGACTATAACAGGATAAATGTAAAAATAAGTGAGGTCCGGTTTGGGTATGTCTGCATAACCTATGATGGAATTTCCTATGCAATGGTGCCTGCATGGAGATATTTTATGGTTGTCAATTCAAATATTGCAAACTATCCTCTTATTACCGTGAACGCACTTGATGGAAGCTTTTTGCTTACAGGTGACTATAGTTATACGGATTATGAATTTATGTGGCTGGACTAATCTGCTTTTGATAAAGGACTTACATTCAAAGGAGGTAAGATATGATGAAACAAAATTGTGAGAGAAGATACACATTAAAAAACATGGCACTTATTTCCGCACTGATTATCCTGACAGGCATATTCACTGCATGCGGGAGGTCAAGCGAGGAGGATATCGCAAAGGATTTAAGTGGGAATGTAACTGCTGCGACGAAAAGCGATGCTGCGCAGGAGGCAATTCCACAAAGCCTATCTTACACTGTGGAGTCACGCAGCGGCGGTAAAATAAAGGTTGAGGCGGAACTTTATGCAGACGGATATGGACAGGTTCCCACGTATAAGCTGAAAAGAAAGGATAAAGACGATGCGTGGGTGAAAGCCTACGCAGAAACGCTATTTGATAATGGGGACTATATCAATGTAAAGCCGTATGCTTTTTGCAGCAGGGAGGAGCTTGAGGCAGAAAAGCAATTTTGGGAGGAGCGGCTTGCAGATTTGGAGGACGATACCGATGCATATGAACACGTAGAGTCGAGAATTGCTCGTATTGAGTGGGAGATGGACAACTTAAAGGATAATGCTGTTGAATATCCCGAAGACCAGCTTATATTTACGGAAGAATATTATTACCCCGAGGATAATTCAACAACCTTTTACAATAATGCACTGCTTAGGGGTGAGATTGATAAGGATGTATGGCTCTTGGAGTATGATTATGTTGTCTATGAAGCTGATAGACAAGTTGATCAGCCTGCTTTATATGGCTCCTGCCCTGAAAAACAAAATTATATTAACAATAGCTATGGCATGGATTTGGGAATATATAAAAATAAATGTGACAGGGCGGAGGCGGAGCGTGAAGCGGAACTGTTCCTTGATAAATTGGGATTTCACAACATGTCATGTGTTAAAATGAGTGAGATTCAGCCTGTTAGCGAAGGCAAGGTAAAGAACGGAGCAGACTATCTTGACGGGTATGGCATCGTTTATGCCCCGTACTTAAATGGCGTCAATATGTTTTCTGACGTGGGAGAAGGTGTAAGCGTAAATGATGGAATTACGGCTGTGCAGCCATATGTAATTATATGTGTAAACAGTAAGGGCGTTTACAGCTTTTGCATCATGGAGGATTATGAAATTGAGGAAACGCTTTCAGAAAAATCTCAAATGCTAAGCTTTCAGCAGATAGATGATATTGCCCATACACACTTTGATAAATTGCTGGAGGAGTATCCTTCGACACAGTATGATATTACAAAGGTAAACTTTGAATATGTTTGCGTAGCATATGATGAAAATTCTTATGCAATGCTTCCGGTATGGGTCTATTGTTCGGAATTTATTATTGCGGGAGATACAATGCTTGATCCGGTATTGATTATAAATGCACTTGATGGAGCGATTATATCCTCTGAGTATGTACATTGCTCTTGGGAGTATTACTCTATTATGCAATAGCATCAAGATAAAAGGGTGGTAAAACGTATGGTAAGAAAATCAAAAATAATTTGTCTTATGGCAGGCACAGCCCTTTTTTCCGTGGCGTTTACAGGGTGCAGGGGAAAGGAACACTATGAGAAGCCCAAAACTGCCATAGAGGAATACCAGCCATGGACCTATGATGCGGTTGAGGTTGTACGTGGAGACATAGAGCCTTCCGTTGAACTGAAGCTGAAAGGAACGGAAAGTGAAACGAAGACGTATCATTCATTGTTAGATGAAATGGAGGTGGAATCCGTCAATGTTTCGGAGGGTGACACCGTATCTGAGGGGACGGTTATGGTAACCTTCAAATCAGGTGATTTGGGAGATAAGATAGACCAATATAAAACGAGGCTTGAGGAGGACGAGCTTTTAATTGAACATTACACGAGGCTTGCTGAGATTGATAAAACGACCGATTATTCAGAGAATATCAGGCTTGTCAGGGACGATATGGGAGTTTGCAGCCTGTATATACAGGAGCTTGAAGCAAGACTTGAGGAATATAATATTGTTGCGGAGGGTGATGGTATTATTACGGGAGTTTCACAGATTCTTGATTATGGTGTGGTAGGCTCACAGGACGGACTTGTGACTGTGAAATATGGAACAGGAGAATTTGTTGCTTCCACAGAGGAGGATTTTGATTTTAAGGAGGGCGATGTATTTGAGGCAACCTATGCAAATACCATTATAGATATTCAGCTTATAAAAACGGAAGCAGGCGGGGAAAGTGAAGATGGCAGTGTGGAGCATAAGCTTTACTTTAAGGCATTGGGGGATATAGGAAGCGTAGTTTCCTATGATACGCTTTATCTGAGCGTAAATAAAAAGGTAATTAAAGACGTTTTATACGTTCCTGAGGAGGCATTGTTTCAAGTTGATGAAAAATACTATGTGTATGTGATGGATGACAGGAATATGAGGCATGGCGCAGAGGTAACGATAGGCGATACCGAAAACGGATACACGGTAATAAAATCAGGTCTTACAGAGGGTGATAAGGTGGTGATTAATTAATGAAAAAGGTACATAAGAAATTGATTGCTAATGTTCTTTTGCTTGCCCTTGCTCTTACAGGGTGTGGGAGAGATGTTCCTGAAGCGCCGCCTCTTATGGAGTCCCTTGTCGCGAACGAGTCCTTCAGACCGGTGGAATATGGCGATATAGGTTTAAATCAACGGCTGTCAGGCATTGTCATGGGTACGGTTTCTCCTGCGGAGTATTGTCATTTCTTTCCTACGACCGTTCAGGTAAGCGAGGTGTGCGTAAGCATGGGTGATTATGTTTCAGCGGGTGATGTGATTGCCATTGCAGATGTTGATGCGTGCAAAAAAACGATTGATGACCTGAACGGACAGCTTTCAAATCTGACAAGCTGCCATGAGGCAGACGAGGCGATATACAATCATACGAGAAAAATACGGGAATATGAAAAAGCGGCATATATGGAAAACGGCGACAGTACCCAGGCAGCAGCAAAAGAAACCGAGATTGGTATTTTGGACGAAAACAGAAGATATGACAATATGTTATATGAACATAAGGTGAGTGACATAAAGGAGGATATAGCTAAAAATCAGGAGATTGTAAACGATGGCGCACTGAAAGCGAGAGTAAGTGGAACGGTTGTTTACTGCAAGGATTTATCGGAGGGAAAAATGGCAGCCATAGATGAAAATATTGTGGTGGTTGCTGATTATGATGATTGCTATATTGAGGTGCTTGACCTTGGTGCAATAGAGGTGGAGACAGGCAGCTTTGACCCTTCAAAATATGAAACAATATATACCGTTAAGGACGGGGAGAAAAAACATCTTGAGGAATATTCTTACAGCAAGCTTGAGAAAATCGCCATAGAGAATAAAAGCGTCAATCCGCCCGTAAGGTTTTATTACGCCGATGGCACGAAGCTTGATAATGTAGGAGAAATGATGCCTATCTTTTTCATCATGTATGGACGGGAAGGGGTACTGCGCATTGAAAAGGAGTCTCTTTATGAGGATGGCGAGGGGGATTATGTATATGTAAAAACAGAAAATGGAAAAGAGAAAAGATATGTGGAGTTAGGTACGGCGGATAAATGCTACAGGGAGGTTGTAAGCGGTTTGTCTGAGGGCGAGCTTGTATATTATAGTGCGGAGCAGGTTATGCCGGATAAATATGATACGTATACGGTGAGCAATGGAAGCTATGAGGAAAGACAGAAGGCTACAAGCTACACCGTGGAAAACACCACAGCCATAGCATATTATTTAGAGTATGAGGGTGTGCTTTCCAGCATTTATTTTAATCCGGGCGATTATGTAAATGCAGGCGATGTCGTTTGTCAGATAAAGACGGATAAGGGAAATGCCATGCTTACGGAAAAGAAAAATTCTATTGATAAGCTAAATGCACAGCACACAGACACAATGAAAGCATATGATGAGCAGCTTGCAGCGATAGAAGCACAGATATACGAACTGGATCATGCTGAAGCGCAGGAGATAGCGGAACCTGAAACAGCTACCGTAAGCGATGCGGCAACCCCTAGCGACGCAGTGGAGGAATTTGTAAATCCATATGCAAGGGATATGCTTGACTGCGAGCGGGAGATTATCCAGTGGCAAAAAAAGCTTGAAACAATAAACTATGAATATCAGCTTGCCGGTCTTAACGAGGAGTATGAAAGCTTAAGCAAGAACAATGACGGCAGCGGCAATATTTCCATTTGTGCAAACGAAAGTGGAACAATATCGGACATTTCTGTCAGTGAGGGAAAAAACATACCGGCAGGAACAAAGCTGTTTTTCATAAATACACAGACAAGTCCGTGTGTCAGTATACATGCAGGCTCATTGGGACTGGGGCAGCAGCTTACATTTCAGGACGAGGAGGGCAAGGTATATTACGGAGAGGTAGTAGGCTTAGGTTCAAATGGGAAAAGCTATATAACGACAATGAATGATACGGTTTATGTTACGAGAAACCTGGCGCAGGAGAATACGGGGAAATGCTATATCAGCATGGAGGACAAAAGCTTCTATGAGCTGGAGGGCAAAAAAGCAAAAATGAGTATAGAGTATTCGGTAAGCAGCATACCGGGGAGCATTGTACTGCCGGGGAAGGGAATTGTTTATAAAGAAGTGGACAAGGAAAGCAGTCGGACAAGATATTATGTTTGGAAGATAGTGGACGATACGCTTGTAAAGAAGTATGTCACCTTAGCCAGTGATATCGACGGAGAAAGCATTTGCGTCATTGAGGGCTTATCGGAGGGTGACGTGCTTGCAACAGAACCAGTAACCAAGGAGGAATAATAATGTTTAGAATGATAAGGCAAAAAATGAAAAATAAGCGTTGGCTTACCGCATGCCTTACACTTGGCATGACATTCCTTGTGGCGATTTTTGCGTGTCAGCCGATGTTTCGGCAGGGCGCATTAAATATGCTGCTGCGTTCCGGCTTTTATCAGCATACCATAAGTGAGAATAAATATCCTGCGGTGATAGGACGCGGGGGCACCCATGGAGGTGGGGCAGGAGAGCTTGAGGCTGTTTTAAATGAAATAGACGAATATGACAGGACGTGGTTTAAATATTTGAAGGACATAGAGGCACTGGAAATTCAGACGAGAGTTACGCTTACTAAGATGTCGGCGTCAGGATATTACGGAAGCCATGCAAATTATCTGTCATTAAGCTATATACCTGAATTTTTACAGCACATAACAATGGTTGACGGACAATCCTATGCCACTGAATTCGATACGGAGGTGTCTGCCGAGGGAAATTATGAGCCTGCCATGGAGCAGATTACGGCTGCAATGGAAGACGGCTGCTATCCTTGTCTTATTTCCCAAAAGATAATGAATGACAGAGGCTTTGTGGTGGGCGAAACGCTTATTTTTGATAAGTGGAAGAATAAAGACGGGGAAAGCCTTAGGCTTGTGGTTTCAGGTATCTATAAGCAAAAGGATAGCTATGACAGCTTTTGGTACATAGAGCCTGATGAATTTAAAAATGAGGTGTTTATTTCAAGGGAGGCAATGAATGCCATTTTGGAAGAATATTCCTGCGAGAGTGTAAGCTACAGCCACTATGTCATGCTTGACTACGAGGATATAACGAGTAAAAATGTTGAAGACGTTATGTATTATATTGAACAATTTGCTTTGCAGGACACGGACTTTGTTGTTACATTTATGCCACTTCTTGAAGATTACATGGCTGACAAGCAGACAATCGGAACCTTGCTTTGGGTATTGCAGCTCCCTATACTTGGCATGGTGCTTGCGTTTATATACATGGTTTCATCACAGATAGCGGAAAGTGAGAAAAATGAGATAGCCATGCAGAGAAGCAGGGGACTTAGCAGATTACAGATTATTGTTGAGTACATGGCGCAATGTGGGATTCTTGCATTGTACGGATTTGTATTTGGATTGCCCCTTGGCTACGGGCTTTGTAAGCTATGCGCAAGGACAACGGATTTCCTGACCTTTGACGGTGACGGCGCTTATCTATATGGCTTTACGTTGAAGATGCTTGCCTATGGAGTACTTGCGGTTGTTTTGGGTACCATTGTCATCATTCTTCCACTTGTGTCATACTCAAAAATAACGATAGTTGAGCATAAAAATATGAATGCTGTAAGGAAAAACCCATTGTGGGAGCGCTTTTTCATGGATCTTATTTTACTTGGTACGTCGCTGTATCTGTTACGGAATTTTAATATACAGAAGGATAAAATCAGGCTTGACGTTATGTCGGGAAATAAAATGGATCCGCTTATATTTCTGGATTCCACGCTTTTTATCATAGGATTTGGATTGCTTGCACTAAGGCTTTCCCATTATCTTGTAAGGCTTGTATACCGGATTGGGAAAAATAAATGGCGCCCTGCCATGTACGCCTCCTTTTTGCAGATTACGAGAACCTTTGGAAGGCAGGGCTTTATATCAGTTTTTATGATACTGACTGTTGCTATGGGGCTGTTTAATGCAAACACGGCAAGAACGATAAACCAAAATAATGAGGACAGGCTTGTATATGGCGACGGAGCAGATGCGGTCGTGACGGAGCAGTGGGTTATGAAAACCTTTAAGGACGCAAATAATGATACAGATTATAAATATGAGGAGCCCGATTATGCAAGGTTTGAACGGCTGAAGGATAGTAGTATGGTGGCAAGTGAGACGAGGGTGCTTCGCCTTGAGGATACAGATATATCAAAGGATCGGGTAAGTAATAAAATTACGCTGATGGGAATTTACAGCAAGGAGTTTGGAGAAACGGCAAACTTTAAGGAGGAGCTTAATAAAGATGTACACTGGTATACATATCTGAATGCGCTTGCGGAAAATCCTGACGGCGTCATTATATCCTCCAATTTGGCTGAGGTATATGATTTTAAGCTTGGGGATAAGGTGTCAACTACGCGTATGGGAGATACGGATTTTTTTGCAGAGAAGCAAAGGGGCAGTATGACAGGCGTTATATGTGCCATTGTGGACGACTGGCCGGGATATGAGCGTTATTACTATGAGAACGGCGAGGAGAAGGAACGGTATTTGATGGTTGCAAACTATCCAAAGGTTGTAAATGCATATCAGATTGCACCGTATGAGGTTTGGGTAAAGCTGAATGGTGATGCAGGTATGGAGGAATTTGAAGCGCTCCTCGACGAAAACGAAATTGTGCCTAAGAATGTAATGCTGCTGCAAAAGGATATTTCAGATATGAAGCAGCAGCCGATGATACAGATTACAAACGGAATGTTTACCCTTAGCTTTATTATAGCGCTTGTGCTTTGTGCAATTGGCTTTCTGATATACTGGATATCCTCCATAAGGCAGAGGGAGCTTTTGTTTGGTGTTTATCGTGCCATGGGACTTCCGGTAAAGGAATTAAATGCAATGCTTACAAATGAGCATATTTTTTCAACATTTTTATCCGTTGTAGCAGGCGGAGGTGTGGGTATGGCGGCAACACTGATGTTTGTAAGGATTTTTGGAATTGTGTATCTGCCGGAAAAACATAACCTTGATATATATATTTATTTCCAGGTGGGAGATATGCTGAAGCTGGCTGTTGTTATTGCGCTTATGATTGTTTTATGTATGCTTATTTTAAGGAGATTGATTCGGTCATTAAATATTACGCAGGCGCTTAAGCTTGGAGAGGAGTAGGAGGCACATATGGATAATATTATAATTGCGGAAGATGTAAAAAAGTGCTTTCGGCTTGGAGACGGAGAAGATTTTTATGCCTTAAAGGGTGTTGACATTGATATACCGAGAGGGGCACTTACCATACTGAAGGGTCGGTCAGGATCGGGAAAAACAACCCTGCTTAATGCATTAAGCACCCTTGATACGCCTACAGAGGGAAAAATCATTTTTGATGGAATAGACTATGCAGAAATGTCGGAGGCTGATAAGGAGACGTTAAGGAGAAAGGATATCGGCTTTGTTTTTCAGTCTGTGGCGCTTATCCCAATTATGAACGCTTACGAAAATGTTGATTTTTCCCTACGACTTGCACAATGTGAGGAGGAACGGAGCAGCCGTATAAAAAGGGTGCTTTCCCTCGTGGGTTTGCAGGAGCGTATGCTTCATATGCCCGGACAGATGTCAGGAGGCGAGCAGCAGAGAATTGCAATTGCACGTGCAGTTGCGCCAAAGCCAAAGGTGATATTTGCAGATGAGCCTACCGGAGCCCTTGACACGGATACGGGACTGAAATGCATGGCACTTTTTAAAAGCCTTATAGTAGATGAAGGGGTAACAATAGTCATGACAACCCACGACCCGAACCTTATGGAGCTTGGGGATGTGATATATGAGATGGAGGATGGTGAGATTATTGACAGAAGAAGCAATATATAGGGAAAAGAAAGAAGCTCATAAAGAAGATGAATTTGACAAGGTGCACGAATTTGATGATGAGCAGGAAGAAAAAGATGCTTTTGAGGGCGCATTTATCAATTGTGACGGAGTTGTCAAGATATATAAGACTGATGACATAGAGGTTATGGCGCTTCAGGGGCTTGAGCTCACCATTAACCGCGGTGAAATTATGGCTGTAATCGGCAAAAGTGGAAGCGGAAAAAGCACACTGATGAATATAATAGGGGGACTTGAAAAGCCATCTGCGGGAAAGGTAACCGTGGGCGGGGTCAGCCTTTCGGATATGTCCAAAAAAGAGATGATAAGATACCGCAAGAAAACCATCGGTTTTGTGTGGCAGAAAAGTGAGCGTAATCTTTTTCAGTATCTTACTGCCATTGAAAATGTGGAGGCACCCATGAATTTTTCGGGCATGCATGCAAAGGAAAAAAGAAAAAGGGCAGAGGAGCTTTTGGAGATGGTAGGTATGTCCCACAAGGCGTCCTCCTATCCGACAGAGATGTCAGGAGGAGAGCAACAGAGAATAGCCATTGCCACGGCACTGGCAAATGCACCAGATATACTGCTTGCAGATGAGCCTACAGGAGCAGTTGATACGAAAACCTCAAACCAAATACAGGATTTGTTCAGACGGCTTAACAGGGAGCTTGGAATAACGATAATCATTGTTACCCACGACTTAAAGCTGGCAGGCAAGGTTGACAGGGTTGTTATGATTTCTGATGGGAAAATAAGCACTGAAAAAATCATGAAGGATAAATACCGTGCCGAGATAGATAAATTAGGAGCGGATGGCTTTGGAGATGACAGCCATGAGGAATATTCCGTGCTTGACAAGGCGCATCGGGTACAGTTTTCTGAGGATATGCTTGAGGCAGCAGGCATAGACAGCAACAAGGTAAAAATAACGGTTGAGGACGGAAAAATTGTTGTTGTGGGAGAAAATGTAAAATAGCAGACAGACAAATGGCTATGCGTTTCCACATAGCCATTTGTGTAGTAACTCCATTAGAGTTGCTAACGCTTTTAGCAGTCCACTTTTCGGTAGGACTCACCACTAATATTATAGTACCATATTCTCAGATTTAGTCAATGAATTTCTTTAAATTACCATTATGTTCTGCTTTGAATATTTTATTTTTCTTTATGCGCCGTGATAATCGTGTGGCTATGCGCATTTACTGTTATAATATAGTTATCTGCATTTACATACCAATTTTTTCCATTTCGTGTAACCAAAGCATCAGCAGAACGTATTTTAGCTTTGCACCATTCAACTGCATCATCTGTGTCTAAAGATAGATTTCCTTTTATGCGTTCAATGCCTAGTTTGGTTGTGTGCAATTTATCCAAATTCTTTAGTAAATCATTGTCTGTATTCATTTTATAACACTTTCTGCAAAATGCTTTCATACTTTTTTGTTGCTTCGTATACGATTAATCAAAGAATAAGTGCTTCAATGCATTCTTTAATCGTATTATGTTGCGTATCGTAGATTTTATCTTACCATAATTTCTGTCAGCGTTCCATAGTAGTTTTGATAAACCAAATATGGACAAGAATATTTTTTTATCAATGTTTGTAATGACGGAAGTAAAAGGATAAAATGAAAGTAATGAATGGCAAAAGTTATATTTTCTACAAATTTTTTTAAAAAGCCAACCAATTTGAAAAAATAAGCCTCTATATATATGGGACGATATGATAGGGCTAAGGAGGAAAAAAATGGATGAAAACCAAATCAGACAACTGGTCGAGGAAGTAAAACAGGGCAATCAGCAGTCATTTGAAGCATTGTACATGGTAAGCTGCAGAGCCGTGTATTTTATCTGTGTCAGCTTGCTCGGCAATGAGGAGGATGCAAAGGATGTTGTGCAGGAGGTATATGCAACTGCATATGAAAAACTCTGGCAACTGAATGATGGCGGGAAATTTGTTCCGTGGATTAACCATATTGCAGTGAATAAATGCAAGAAGATATTAATGAAAAAGACGCCATCCTTTGTAGACGTGGAGGACATGGATAGCCAGCTGGCAGAGGAAAACGAGAACTTTCTTCCAGAGGAATACATTACACAAAAGGAAAAAAGAAAGCTTGTTATGGACATTATGAGAACGTCCCTCACGGATATCCAATACCAAACGGTAATCCTTTATTATTTTAACGGTCTTACTGTTGATGAGGTAGCAGATATTATGGAGTGTCCGCCAGGAACGGTAAAATACAGGCTGAGTGTTGCACGTGCAAAAATTAGGGACGGTGTACAGGCATACGAGAACAAAAACAACGATAAGCTTTACTCTGTTGTAGGAGTGCCGCTGCTTATGCGTCTTTTGTACGAGGAAGTAAATTCCATGATAATACCTGATATGCTGCCACAGATTATGGGGCAAATCCTGACAAGCTTTGCAGGAGGAACGATGTCGGCATATGCGACAGGTGATGTAATGGGAAATGTAACTGGAGCAGTTGCAGAAAATGGAGTGGGAAACGCCGTTGGAACAGTTGCAGAAAATGGAGTGGGAAATGCCGTTGGAGTAATTGCAGAAAATGGAGTGGGAAACGCCGTTGGAGCAATTGCAGAAAATGGAGCGGGAAACGCAGTCGGAATGATTGCAGGAAATACAGGAAAAGGAGTTGCAGGAGGAATGATGAAGGCAGGAGTTGCATTAAAGGTTAAAATAGCCATTGGAGCTGTGGTTGCGGCTGTGGTGGGAGTTGGCATATTTGCGTTGGTGAAAAACAACAAATCAAATGAGACTGTGGACAGCGGGGTAACGGCGGAAATGGAAGAACAGCTTGTTGATACAAAAATAACAGATACAGAGGAGGAAAATGATACTACGCAGGCTGTGGCAGAATTTTCAGGAAACTGGGAAGAAGAGGAGGAATATGGCTATCCGCCATTTTGGTTAAAGTATGCTGATTTAGGTTCATATGAGGAAAAGGATTTCGGAAGCTTAATGTTTTGGGATAAGTTTGTGTTTGGAGCAAGCTTAGAGGATATGATGAAGTCTTATAATTATTATAGCTGTAATACATTTTTAGGTCATTCAATAGATACAGATTCGTTTGATGAGCTGGTAAGTTATACAGACGAGCTGGTGTCGCCAAAACATTACTGGAGCATATGGCTGTACGAGGCTGAGGATGTCCATGACAAATGCATGCATATCTATGTATATAACATGACAGGTGAAGAACTTACATTAAAGGAGTGTATAGAAAATAATCAATTTGTCGATCAAACTATAGGTGGCGTAGGATATGGGGCATTTATGGAATATGATGAAGATAACCTCAGGGAAGACCTGACACAGCTTATGGAACTATTAGGAAAGCCGACAAAAGTATATGCCATGATCAATGCAACAGGTTATACAGACAGAGAGGGTGAGGAGGAATTCGCCGATACAGTGCAAATGGGAGGCGGAAGCATATCGTACGGACTGTTTTATGATAGGGGAGATTATGTTTTGGAGCTTATTGTTATGGAAATGAGGATGGGGTCATA
Source organism: Clostridium sp. (assembly GCA_023664775.1). Lineage (GTDB taxonomy): Bacteria > Bacillota > Clostridia > Lachnospirales > Lachnospiraceae > Coprococcus_C. The sequence goes on from JAMPEW010000018.1 coordinate 33,716, forward strand.
TAGCGGGCATGTACAGATACGGTATGGAACAAAGGAGGCATATGATTATAGTGAGAATACAGACTACCCTTTGTATGAATTTGAGTAAAATAGGATATGCCCATCCTCGTTTGTTAAGGCTTGTCTGAGGTCTAGGGTTATGAAATTATATGGGGCAATTGTGATTGGGCGATTGCCCCACTTACATATTATAAACGCAATTTGTATCATTAATGATTGCTTTTACGCTTACCCTATGATAGAATACATCACAAGGGCAACCGTGTTGCAGGGTGGGCTGACCTCTATTCTACATAGAATGGGGGTGATGCTTATGAACAGAAAAAAGAAGAATAAGAAATTATTTGACTTCAAAGACCTTATGGCTTTTGGTTCGTTCATATTAGCATTGCTGACATTCATTTACCTGATTTGTCAATAATGCATTAAGGCATAGAAATACCACCCCAAAACTTTGACCGGTAGCGGAGTGGTTTTCTATTCTAAAAAACTGGTCAACCCACCTTGTGGGCGATTGTTCCTTTACGTTTTTACTATACCATATCTTTGCTGCTTTTACAAGAACAACTTATCGCTATTCTACAAATATAAAAGCAAATAGCAAAACCTCTATTCTACAAATATAAAAGCAAATAGCAAATTCTCTGTGCAACAAATATCAAAAGCAAATAGTAAAACATCTATTATATAAATACAAAGGAGGAGTTATTCATATACTTGGCAAATTTAATCTTATTATAATCAATAAATGTGGAATTTCCAACTGCTCTTGTGTAATTAGGGATGCCGTTATCTGTTGTGTCCCAAAAATCCATAAATTCCTCTGTATCAAGGGTGTCGCTTAAAAAATCTCTCCAAAAATTTTCATGGGAGGCAAATCGTAAGTTGTCGCCACGGTCAAAATTGTTTAAGAAATTCGTAACCTTTTCATATTGGCTGCGCTCAGAGTATTTTATGCTCCAAAGAAAGCCATCGGTCTGTCCCTGCTGTCTGCAAAAAATACCCTCCTCTGTATAACAGGTTATATATAAGGTCTGCTCTCCTTCATTGTCATGGTAGTGGCACATGGAGATTTCAGATATAAGGGATTTGAGGGTAGCAGTGGCATTATCATACAAAACAGTTTCCTTTTCGTCTAATGCATAGAGCTTTTGCTCGTCCTTTACCTTTTTTTCCTGTTCCTCCTTGGCAAGCTCCCTGACGTCCTCCTGTATGGCGTCAAATTTTGCAAGGAGCATATCCCATTCCTTTTCGGTCATGCTTTCCCCGCCGATTTGATAGGACACCTCCGTATCTCCGTTTATAAGCTTTTGATATATTTCCTCAATTTTTTCCTGAATCTTTTTCATGTAATCGGCTTCAGAGGAATTTGATGCAGACAAATCTGTGTCGTAGTCATCTACCCTGTCATCGTTGGAGGTTTCCTTTGTATCGGAAGACGGGTTATCCGATACGCCGTTTGCACTGTCTGCAAGTCCACCTACGGTTTCGTCTATTTCCTCATCAATTTCATTTTGTACCTGCTTACTCTTTGCGTCCTCGGCGATTGCCCGCATAATTCTGCTTATGTCCTCAGGGCTGAACATGCCTATCGCCTGTGAAATGGATCCGATATTATCTCTGTTAAAAATAAGATTTCCACCGCCGGAAAGTGGTACGTTTATGCAGTTTTTAGGATTGGAGCAGTCGCCAAGCAAAAGACGATTTTTTTCATAATCGCAAACAAATGTTACTCCCTGATATGTAATGACACCGTTGTTTGCTAAATATCCGTAGGGAACGTCATTTTCCCTCTTTCCAAAAAGCTCCTCGGTATTGTCCGCAGACTGCCCCTTTTTTGCTCTGTCAGCCTTGCTTGTATAGTATTCATATCTGCTGGTTGCTGTGTTTACTGCTGTTATATTCATATTTTCAGACCTCCTAATGTAAATAACGACAATATTTCCGTAAGCCTCCATCCGTGGAAATATGTCGCCATCCTTAGCTCGGTATTGTTATTGTCAATCAAACTATATATCGGAGCTTATTTTTGTTTTATTTATAAAAATGTGCGTCCTGTTACGAATGCCTTAGAAAAAATAAAAAACACGCTGGTATTGAATTAAGGAAATTTGCCGTATAATACCATATGGAAAAAATAAAGCTTAGGATTTCAACCTTTCAGATAATTTTATTGGGATTTATACTTGTCATTACGGTGGGCGCAATTTTGTTGGTGCTTCCTGCCGCATCAAAAAAAGACGGAGGGACAGGGGTAATGGACGCAGTGTTTACCTCAACCTCGGCAGTATGTGTGACAGGACTTGTCGTTCGTGATACTGCTGCCTATTGGTCAGCCTTCGGGCAGGCAGTGATTGCCGTTTTGATACAAATAGGCGGCATGGGCGTGGTCACGACTGCCGTTGCAGTTGTCATGCTGACGGGAGGCAAAATAGGAATTATGCAGAGAAGCACATTGCAGGAATCCATAGCTGCGCCTAAGGTTGGGGGAATTGTCCGATTTATCGGTTTTATTTTAAGGACGATGGTTATAATTGAACTGACAGGGGCAGCAGTGATGGCTCCTGTTTTCATGGCACGGTTTGGAGGGAAGCGGGGACTTTTTTATGCGCTGTTTCACTCCGTTTCAGCATTTTGTAATGCAGGCTTTGACCTTATGGGTTCGGAGGGTGAATTTTCCTCCCTTACGGCTTTTACCTCCCAGCCGCTAATAAATATAACGGTTATGCTTCTTATAATAGCTGGAGGACTTGGATTTCTGACATGGGATGACATAAGGACAAACAAAATACATTTTAAAAGCTACCGCATGCAGAGCAAGATTATCATTATATTTATGCTTGCTCTCATTGTACTGCCTGCGCTATATTTTTACTTTGTGGAATTTGGCAGGGAGAGCTGGGGCGGGCTGTCTGATGAGGAAAGGGTATATGCATCGCTTTTTCAGGCGGCTGCACCGAGAACTGCTGGGTTTAATACGGTAGATATGGCTAATTTAAGCGATAAAGGTCAGGCACTGACAATCATTTTAATGCTGATAGGCGGATCGCCCGGCTCTACGGCGGGAGGAATGAAAACAACCACAGTTGCAGTGCTTTTCGCCTCTGCCATATCGGTATTTCGTCATAGAGAGGATCCCCAGTGCTTTGGAAGAAGAATTGAGGGGTCTGCTGTAAGAAATGCAGCCGCAATCGTTACAATCTATCTTGTCCTTTTTTTGGCGGGAGGCTTTGTAATAAGTGAAATGGAGGGACTGCCCCTTGGGGTATGTCTTTTTGAAACTGCCTCGGCAATCGGTACGGTGGGTCTTACATTGGGAATAACGCCAAGGCTTGGAATAATATCGCAGGTTATACTGATTATGCTTATGATTTTAGGACGTGTAGGAGGGCTTACGTTTGTCTTTGCCGCCGTATCAGGCAGGGGGATGGGGTACGCAAGATACCCGCAGGAGAAAATAACCGTAGGCTGAATAGTATAAGAAAATTTGACGGAGGGGTATATGAAAAGCATATTGTTAATAGGATTAGGGCGTTTTGGATATCACATAGCCAAAAAGCTTGATGAAAAAAGACATCACGTTATGGCAATTGATAAAAATGATGAAAGGGTAAGCGCAGTGCTTCCCTACGTGACAAATGCACAGATTGGGGACAGTACAAGCAGTGAATTTATGGCATCCATAGGCGTGGGTAATTTTGACATCTGTATTGTAGCCATAGGAGATGATTTCCAAAGCTCCTTGGAAACAACACTGCTTTTAAAGGAGCTTGGAGCAGGCTTTGTTCTGTCAAGGGCATCCCGTGATATACATTCAAAATTTCTGCTCAGAAATGGAGCTGACGAGGTGGTTTATCCTGAACGGCAGCTTGCATCTTGGATTGCGATACGATATACTTCAAATCATATTATTGATTATATTCAGCTTGACGATGAGCATAGCATTTTTGAGATACCAATCCCTGACTCGTGGGTAGGAAAAACCGTGGGACAGCTTGACATAAGAAAAATGCACGGCATTAACATTATGGGAATAAAGAGGGCAGGGGTAATGGACTGCTCCATAAACCACAAAACCCTGCTTACGGAAAATGCAACAATGCTTGTGCTTGGGAGAAATCAGGATATACACAAATGCTTTAGGATTTAAACGGAAGAAAGAAACGGTAAGAAAATGAACAGGCAAAATACAAATACGGAAAACAAGGAAAAAGGACTTCGCCAGCTTATAAGCTTTGGACTGGTAGGACTGTTTAATACATTTCTATCAATGGCAATATACAATCTGTTTTACCATTTGTTCGGGACGTCATATCACGTTGCAAATGTAATGCAGTTTATGATAAGCGTTTTTTCCGCATATATTTTGCAGAGCAATTTTGTGTTCAAAAAAGAGGAAACGGAACAACGTGTGTGGTGGAAGACGCTTATTAAGACATACATTTCATATGCTGTTACAGGACTTGTGCTTACGGAGCTTTTGCTTGCCTTATGGATAGATATTATAAAAATTGAAAACCATATCGGATTTTTTGTACAAGTAGCGGCTGACCTTGGCGTGAATATGACAGCGCATGATATGGCAGTAACAATGGCGCAGATAATTAACATTTTCTTTACCATTCCAATCAACTTTCTATTGAATAAAAAATGGACTTACGGCAAGGGTAAATCAAAACCAGATAATGAAAATAGAAAGGATAAGAGTGCGAAGCGCGGCAATAAGGAAACCGATAATGAGTAACGCAGTTAAAAAAATAGGAACTACAATAAAAAATAAGCTTAGAAAAAAGCATTGCTTCCCCACGGATTTGTGTGCCACAAAATATCCGTTGCTTTTGGTGCATGGGGTGTTTTTTCGTGATTACAGGTATCTGAATTATTGGGGCAGAATACCGGGGGAGCTTGCAAAAAATGGGGCGGCTGTATATTACGGAAAGCATCAGTCTGCGGCATCGGTTTGTGACAGTGCAAGGGAGCTTGCGGCAAGGATAAGGTATATTGCCATAAAAACAGGTGCGGGAAAGGTGAATGTTATCGCCCATTCAAAGGGCGGCATTGATGTAAGATATGCCATTTCAAGGTATGGCATGGATCAGTATGTTGCATCGCTTACCACGATCAACACGCCTCATAGAGGCTGTGCGTTTGCAGATTATCTCATCAATAAAATTCCTGAAAGCGTACAGATGAAAATAGCCCGCAGATATAATGCCGCATTCAGACGGCTTGGGGACTTGAACCCTGATTTTCTTGCGGCGGTATCTGACCTGACTGCTGCGGCATGTAAGGAAAGAAATTTATACATAACCGATTCGGAAAACGTATACTATCAAAGTGTCGGCTCTGTATTAAACAGGGCATGGGAGGGAAGCTTTCCTGCAAGCATATCATATGGGTTTGTAAAAAAATTTGATGGAGCAAATGACGGGCTTGTAGGTGAGCGGTCATTTCCATGGGGGAAAAGCTATCGGCTGGTTACAACCAAGTATAATAGGGGCATTTCACATTTTGACATGACGGACATTGCAAGAAAAAATATAAAAGGCTTTGACATAAGGGGCTTTTATGTAAGGCTTGTGAACAGGCTCAAGCGGATGGGATTTTGAGCAGGATTATCAAGCCATGCGGCATATTGGTGTAAAGCCCCGCTTCAGGAATGCAGGTTAGCCGTTGAAATATAGGGGAAATTAGGATATACTTAAAGCTTAAGTAGATTTTTATGATTTATGGAGGAATTTGCATGCTGATAAAAACACCGATTGTTTGTCTTATGCTTACGATATATATGCTTTGTTTTTATTACCGTAAGCCGCATATCCCGATTAAATCAACGAGGATATTCGAGCTGCTTACAGGTGCGGCGCTTTTGAATGTGTTATTTGATATGATTACGATTTACACGGTTAATCATAGAGATACAGTTCCTGCTGCGCTGAATTTAATTGCCCATATTATTTATCTGATGTCCATATTGGGCTTTATTTTCCTATTGTTTTTATATATGAGAAGCTATCTGGAGGTAACACTTAAATTTTCTGGGACAGTGAGATTTTTTCAAAGTCTGCCGTTTGTATTGTCTGCCTTTGGAATTTTGGTGCTGCCGATTACATATGTCCATGGCAATACGACAGATTATTCCTTGGGAGCCAAGGCATATGCACTCTATGGGAGCGTTGTTATTTATTTGATTTTAATATTATATTACTGTCTTCGCTACTGGGAAAATTTGAACAAGGATAAAAGAATTGCAATCATCCTTGCTGTGCCGATTTTTGTGGTTATTTCCCTGATTCAGATGCTTGTGCCGGAAACCCTGTTAGTAGTTGTGGCATCAACACTCATTTTGATGGGCTTGATTTTAAGTACTGAAAATGCAGAAAAATATATGGATGAAAAAACGGCACTGTTTAATCAGTATGCATTTGAAACTATGCTGGATGAATTTGATTTTGAACGGCAAAGATTATATATTGCGGTTTTCTGTTTCAGTAAGCTGGAGAATAATTTTGACTGGAATCAGGATTATTTAATTTTGCAGGATATTCATAGGGAAATCAAAGCATATCGTTTGAAGGGCTATCACATCTGTGAAAATGGCGTGGTGTTTATCGGCAGCTCGCAGGCGAAGTGTGAGATGGTATTGCAGGACATGAGAAAAGCAATTGAAAATAAGTATGGTAAAAACAGCATTGGAATTTCCGTCAAGCTGATTTCAGGAGAAGAAGCGGATGGTAAATATAAGTGTATGCAGAACATTATCGGTTTTTGTACGGAAATAGGAATGAGATTTGCATATATAGATTATCTCACCCATGTGTATAATAGAAATGCGTTTGAACGGGATTTGGCAAATCTGAAACTAAATAGCAGTGGTTACTATATCATGGCGGATTTGAACAATCTGAAGGTTGTAAATGATACAATCGGACATTCCGCAGGTGATGAGCTGCTGCAGGGCTTTGCAGATTTGCTGCGGCATGTGGTCGGCAATGATGGGAAGGTGTACCGTCAGGGCGGTGATGAATTTGCTGTTTTATATGAAAAAAATGCAGAAGAATTTGTACATACACTGGCAGAAAGGTGTATTGTTTACAATCAGTCCCGCAATGTAGCCATCAGCTATGCAATCGGGTACTGTAAGCTTAGCAACAGTGATTTTATTAACGTGGCGGACAGTATGATGTATGAGGATAAAAGGAGAATTAAGGAACAAAGGTAGGCGGTACAGCAGGGAATACAAATCTTACGAAATTGTAATTTTTCTGTCACGCCCATGTAATATAAACGGTTTATACTGAGTATATTACATGGGCGTAGTTTGTTTATATACTAAAATATAGAATAAAAAAGAAAAAAGAATATAAAAAGAACAGGAGCAGGTAAATATATGGAAAAGTACGGAAGTCTCTCAAAGCTATATCTGAAATATCAGATGAAAAGAACAATTCTTACAATATGCGGCGTTGCATTTGCGGCATGCGTTTTGTTTGTGGTTTTAAATTTGTATTTCAGCAATTTTATAAATCAAAGGGACGCGCTTCGCAAGGAGGCGGATTACGAGATTGTCTTTTTCCCTGAAACAGATGAGCAGGCGGCAGATATTGTAAATGATGACAACATAAAAAGTGCATATGCGGGCGATTATTTTTCAGATGATGGGTATTCATCTTACCTTATTACAAACGCAGTTTTTGTAGACACGAAAAATCCGTATCAAATAAATGCAATTTATGAAAAGCTTACAGACAAGTACGGCGTTGAGGGAAGGATAAACAACGACCTTGCCTCCTATTATTTACAGGGCGACAGAGGTGATTTGACATACATCGTTTTTATTATGTTCCTTTTTCTTACAGTAATCATTGCAATTATCGCCGTTGGCATCATAAGAAACTCAATTCAGTTAAATACCCTTGAGCAGGTCAAGGACTATGGCATTTTAAGGTGCATAGGCGCCACAAGGGGACAGCTTAAATCGATTATTTTCCTTATGGGCTTTTGGCAGGAGCTGGCAGGACTTATTTTAGGCTTAGTGCTTGGGCTTCCGATTTCCATGCTGATTGGTGCGTTTTTACATATAAAGGTCAGGCTTCATATTGTGCCTGTATTGTTTGTGCTTGTCGCATTCCTTGGCGACCTTTACTTTGTTATGAGTGAAAATAGTAAAATTGTGAAAAAGATAACGCCTGTTGAGGCTGTAAGGGGAAATTTAACGACAACGGCGAAAAAGCTGAAGGCCAGAAAACGCAGTATTTTCGGGCTTTTGTTTGGAACCTATGGAGATTATGCATATAAAAGCCTGATGAGCAATAAGGGAAGGTTTTATAAATCTGTTGCGGCATTCGGGCTTGGAACTGCGGCTTTTATCATACTTTCCGTGTTCTCCCATTCCGTAAAGGAGCTGTATGCCCATTCTATGGAAGCATTTGGAGATTATCAAATCTATTTTTACAATCCGCAATCGGAGGAGACAGATATAGAAACCTTAAAAAGTGAGTTGCCTTCTTATGATTTACTTGAAAAAATTGCGGGGGATAGCTGCGTAAAGGATGTAAAGCAGATATATAATTCCAATATGTATGTGGTTGACAACGACGCTTATATTGCAAAATATAATGAGGAATTCTTAAATAATACTGTGGACGGAACATGGATTAAAAAAAGGACAAGTGAAATGGGGGCAGATAGCTTATCCTTTTTTGCCAGACTGGATGTGTATGGATATGGGGAGGAGGAGCTGAAGGACTATGAGAAGCTTTTGATTGAGGGAACGCTTGACGTAAGTGAAAACGGTATTGTAATAGCAAGAAAAATGCGCTCCCAACCTGAAACCGACGATGACGAGGAGATAGAAACCGCCGAGGATCTATACGGAAAAATGTACGTAAGCAATGATTATGAGATTGGAGACAAAATAGATATTATTGTCAACATGAAAAGGATGCAGGAAATTTATGATGAGGAGTTTGAAAAAGGCTATAGCGACGTAAGAGTTTTTGACTTTGATGTACAAAATGAGCTTTATAAAAAATGCAAGAAAAGAATGATGGAGGAAGGCTGGTATAAAACCTATGTTGTTGAGGGAATTGTGGAGTATGAGAAGGACAAGCTGAATTATTCGGGTATTTCCGTGATACTTCCCCTTAAAAATTACTGTGATATGACAGGCTTTGACGAGGAGGAAAGCTCGGGCATTAAATACAAGGTTGATGATAAAATGACCGAGGACTTTATGAATCTTGTTGATATGGCACAAAGTCAATATTGGGGTTCCCAGTACGTAGACATATACCGTTTGGTTAATTCCATGAAAAACGTGAACAGGTACATTTTAATGTTTATCGTGTTTGTCGTTGTTATGAGCTCGGTCAATATTATAAATACAAGTGCAAGCACGCTTCATTTAAGAAGAAAGGAGCTTGCACAGCTCAGGGTCTTGGGTGTTTCCAAGAAAGGCATGTACCGTATGGTTTTGCTTGAGGGTATCATAACGGCGCTTACGGCAAATCTTGTGGGAGATGTGCTTGGATTTTGCAGTTTGAAGCCGGTAAGCATGGCATTTCTGACATTGTTCCAAGTCAATTTCGCTTATCCGATTGGGGCGGCTGTAATTGGGTTTATTATCTCGACAATTATATTCTGTGGTTCCCTTTATGTGCAGATAAGGAGAATGGGAAGCAGCGTCCTTGAGGGATTGAACGCAGGCGGTGACTGATGATAAGGGAGATGGCTTGATGGAAAAATACAGTGGGCTTTCAAAATTGTATTTAAAATTTCAGAAAAAACGCACCATTGTTACCATATTTGGCGTGGCTGTTGCCGCCGGGCTTTTGTTTGCCATTCTTACCCTGTATTTCAGCAATTTTTTCAATGAGAGAGATGAGCTAAGAAAACAGGCAGACTATGAAATTGTATTTTTTCCTGAAAGCGCCGAGCAGGCGGCGGGGATTGTCAATGATGCATGCGTAAAAAGCGCTTATGAAGGCAGATATTTTTCAAAATATAATGCAAGCTACGTTGACGGTGCTTTGTTTATCAACACGAAAAATCCCTACAGGCTTGATAAATATTTTAAGCTGCTGAGCGATAAATACGGTGTAAGTGGTGAGCTAAACCAAGGGCTTGCCACCTACTATCTGCAAGGGGATGACGGCAACGGCGTATATTTGGGGCTTATTATATTTCTCTTTATCGCATTTATATTTGCAATTGTTGCAGTGGGCATTATCAGAAACTCCATACAGCTTAACATGCAGGAGCAGATTAAGGATTACGGAATACTGCGGTGCATTGGCGCAACAAGAAAGCAGCTGAAAAGGATTATATATCTCATGGGATTTTTTCAGGAGCTTGCAGGTATTCTAATTGGAATGGTGCTTGGATTTATAGGAGCAATTTTTATAGGAAAATCATTGGAAATAAAGGCGGGCTTTCATATTATCCCTGTTTTGTTCGTGCTTGCAGCGTTTCTTGGAGATCTTGCCGCAGCCATGGACGAAATGGGAAAGCTAGTGAAAAAGCTTACGCCTGTTGAGGCGGTAAGAGGAAATCTGAAGCTGAAAAAACGAAAGCTGAAAAGCAGAAAGCGAGGTTTATTTGGTCACATTTTCGGCGTGGAGGGAGAGTATGCATATAAAAACCTTATGGCAAATAAGGGAAGATTTTATAAATCAATCGCCTCCTTTGGACTTGGGATTGCAGCGTTTATTGCACTGTCAGTTGTTATATCTGCATTAAATTATAAGGTGAAGGAAATAGAAAGAAGATACGGAGATTACCAGCTTTATTATTATTCGCATGTTGGAAGCTATTATGATATAGACGCTGCAAAAAGCAGCCTGCCGCCGTATGATATGCTTGAGGCACTTGCAAAGGACAGCACGGTTACAGCCGTTAAGCAGATGTATGTGGCATCCCTTTGTATTGCAGATTACGAAAATTATCTTATGAATTATTTTGACTATAAGGATGAATGGTATTGGCATACAAGGTCGGATGTGGAAAAGATTATAAGGGAAAAAACACCGGGATTTGTTGTATACAATATGGCAATGCTTGACCTGTTTGGCTATGACGAGGAGGAGATAAAGGAATATGAGGAGCTTTTGGTTGACGGAACCCTTGATGTAAGTGATAACGGGATTATTTTAACGGAATATGTAATGAATGACCAGTATTTTAGGTATGGAAACGACAAAGATGCATACCGCATACATCATTACAAGGTGGGAGACACGATTGATATTGTTGACTTCAAACGGCTGGCGGCGCTTTATAACGAGAAACGGAGTGATCCGGGATATGAGCCGTCGATACCTGCCTACGAAGAAGCTTTTGACGGACTTCTTTATCAGGCTTGTATTACTGAGCTGATTGAGCAGGGGGCATATACAACGTATACGGTTGAAGGCATTGTGAAGTATAACAAAGAGAAAATAGGCGAATTATCGGCAATTCTCCCCCTTGAAAACTATTGTGCAATTACGGGACTAAATGAGGCAGACAGCAGTGGAATTAAGTTTCAGGTGAAAAAACGGCTGCCTGAAAAATTTTACGATAAGGTCAGTATGGCTGATATGTCATGTAGTTCCTATTATTCATACTATATGGAGGATATGAGTCAGGTCAGGGACATAAAAAAGGTAATCCTGTATGTGGGGATTTTTACAATATTTATGCTTGTCATAAGCTCCGTAAATATAATAAATACAAATGCAGGCAATCTTTACATGAGAAGACAGGAGCTTGCCCAGCTTCGGGTGATTGGAATGTCAAAGAAAAGGCTTTGCCGCGTGGTTTTGCTGGAGGGAATGATTACTACAATTATTGCAAATATGATAGGCTGTTTTTTAGGATTTATATGTCTGTTTCCACTGCACATGGTATTTGAGATTTTGCTTGAGATGGAAATCGTGTTCCCGGCAGCCGGGGCTGTTTTGGGACTTGTCATTTCGGTAATTGTGCTTTGCGGCTCGGTGTATTTCCCAATTAAACGGATGAGCAACAGTGTGTTGGATAATCTGAATGCAGGAGGGGATTAAGCCGTTTACATCACGATATAATAGTTATGAAAGGACGTTTACTATGGAAGGCTATAAGGGGATTTCAAAATTATACTTAAAATTTCAAAAGCAGCGTACCATTCTTACGATTATGGGAGTTGCAGCAGCAGTTGCCATTTTATTTACGATACTTACGCTGTATTTCAGTAATTTTATTAATGAGAGGGACGCAGTAAGGGAGCGGGCGGACTATGAGCTGGTATTTTTTCCTGAAACGGATGAGCAGCTTGCAGGTATTGTCAACAGTGAGCTTGTAAAAAGTGCTTACAACGGAAGATACTATGATGTGGGAAGTGCAGGCTATGTTGACGGGGTGCTGTTCGTAAACACAAATAATCCGTTCAGAATGAATAAGTGCTATGAGAAGCTTACGGAAAAATATGGGATAAAAGGCAATATCAATCAGGAGCTTGCCGCCTACTATTTACAGGGGGATAAAGGAAGTGACGTTTATATAACATTCATTTTGTTTTTCTTTGTTGCGGTTCTGTTTGCCGTTGTGACGGTTGGCATCATAAGAAATTCCATACAGCTGAATATGATTGAGCAGATTAAGGATTACGGAATATTGAGATGCATAGGTGCCACGAGGGGGCAGCTTCGGACAATTATATTTGTTATGGGCTTCCTACAGGAAATTTCAGGACTTATTTTGGGAATGGCGATTGGCTTTGTGACATCGTTTATTATAGGAAAAATATCAGGCATAGAGGTTGGGCTGCATATCGTTCCTATATTGTTTGTGCTTGTGGCATTTCTTGGAGATTTGTATTTTGTCATGGATGAAAACAGTAAGACGGTCAGAAAAATATCTCCGGTTGATGCCGTAAGAGGAAACCTAAAGGCGGGACAGCGTAAGATTAAAAGAAGAAAAGCAGGTATATTTGGACATGTATTTGGCATAGATGGGGAGTATGCCTACAAGAGCCTTATGGCAAACAAGGGAAGATTTTATAAGTCTGTTGCTGTCTTTAGCTTTGGAATTGCAGTCTGTATAACATTATCGGTTGTGATTGCATCTGCAAACAGGCTGGAAAAACAGCTTGAGAAAAATTATGGGGAGTATCAGCTGTATTTTTATCAACCGGTAGATGAACGTCTTGACGTTGAAGCTGCGAAAAGCTGGCTGCCGCCGTATGATTCATTGGATGAAATCGCAAGAGACGGCAGTGTATCGGCTGTCAAGCCAATCTATCTTGTATCGCTTTATGTGGCGGATTATGAGAATTACATCAGTAAATATAATCAGAAATATGTTACATATGTTAATGAGGAGTTAGAGCTTCCGTTTCTGTCAGATAATTTGGAAACCGCTGAAGACAGGCTGCGTTACAGTAAAATAAATGTATATGGCTGTGATGCGGAGGAGTTAAAGGGATATGAAGCTTTATTGACAGAGGGAACCTTGGATGTAAGCGAAAATGGTATTGTGATTGTGAAACAAAATCTTTTGCCGAAGGGAGAAGCTGACGGCTGGATAAACCTATGGGAGTCGGATTTTTATAATGTGACGGATTATAAGCTGGGAGATACAATAAACATTGTTGATTTTCAGATGGTAAGAAGCCTGCATGACGACTATGAAAAACGGCAGAAGGAGCTTGTGGAAAAGGACATTGTTAGTGACGAGCAGTTTGAAGAAATCGTTTTAGATTTAATTAATCAGGGAATGTACAAAACGTATGTGGTTGAGGGCATTGTGGAATATAATAAGGACAAGCTTGAGCTTTGGAGCAGCGGGAATGCCTCGCAGATGTATCTGACAGCCCTGTTGCCGCTTGACAGCTACCTTGATGCTACAGGACTTGGCAGGGAGGACAGCAACGGCGTAAAATATAAGCTTGGAAGTAAATTAAGCGATAAGCTTATGCATTTAATGGAAGATGGACCCGCAACCTATGCTTCCTGTAACAGCTCGAACTATGTAACAGACAAAACCATAACAGAGGACACAAAGAAAAAAACGCTGTATATTCAAGTGTTCGCCATATTTATGGTTATTGTTACTACAATAAATATAATCAATACAAGTGCAGGCAATCTATACATAAGAAGACAGGAGCTTGCCCAGCTTCGTGCAATCGGAGTGTCAAAGAAAAGGCTTTGCAGGATTGTTTGTCTGGAAGGAATCATTACCACAATTGCTGCAAATGTTATCGGCTGGATTTTAGGCTTTGGGTGTCTTGCCCCGATACGGAGTGCGTTGAGTGTGATATACGGAGCAAAGCTGTCTTACCCTGTAATTGCGGCAACTGCTGGACTTGCCGTTTCGGTGCTTGTGCTTTGCGGCTCAGTGTATTTCCCGATTAAACGGATGAGCAACAGCGTGTTGGATAATCTGAATGCAGGAGGGGATTAAATATTAGAAGACTCCGTAAGGAGCGTGCCAATGGGAAATTCAAAGGGTTTTCCTATAAAGTTAAAGAGAAGATGCAGTGAATAAAAGGAGGAAGATTATGGAAATCGTAAAAATGGAGCATGTAACAAAAATCTATGGAGCAGGTGATACAAGGGTATGGGCTTTGGATGATGTAAGTCTTACAATAGACAAGGGGGAAACCCTTGCAGTTGTAGGTGCATCAGGCTCAGGAAAATCCACGCTGCTTCATGTTATGGGCGGGGTAGACACTGCTGATAACGGAAACATCGTCGTTGACGGAAAGGATATAACGACATTAAGCGATGACGAAATGTCAGTGTTCAGAAGAAGAAAAATCGGCTTTGTATTTCAGGCATATCATCTGATCCCTGTGCTTACCGTGGAGGAAAATATTAGGATGCCTATTCTGCTTGACCATAAAAAGCCGGACAGGGAATATATCGACCACATTATAGAAATGCTTGGGTTAAAGGACAGGAGAAAGCATTTGCCAAACCAATTATCAGGTGGACAACAGCAGCGTGCCGCTATTGCAAGGGCGCTTGCAAACAGACCGTCCCTTATACTTGCTGATGAGCCTACGGGTGCACTCGACTCTGCAAATGGAAGCGAGGTTATGACATTGCTGCACGACTCTGTTAAAAAGCTGAATCAGACCCTTGTGCTTATTACCCATAACATTGACCTTGCAAGGGAGTCTGACCGGATTATAAAGCTTGCAGACGGAAAGATTATAGAATAACTAGCAATTGCGAAACTTAGCGGTTTCAAAAAGTGAGTTGTGCAAAATGTATAATTCATACGCAAAGCACTTTGGAGCCGTCGGTACTTAGCGAGGTATTTTCGAGCTTAGTACCGTTACGTGCGACAAGCAGCGCAAGCGTGCCATGCATTGAATTATACATTTTGAACAACGTATTATCTAAAAAAACATAATTTTGCAATTGCCTATTTAATAATTTTTAAAAAGGAGAAAAGTATGAAATTAAAAAAGACAAGATATATCCTAAGTATTATGTTATGCATTTTCATGTGCTTTCTCGGCTGCTTTAATGCAGTTGTCAGTAAGGCGGCAGAGCCGAAGGTCATGGTTGTTGGTTACAAGTTAAATCCTGCGGCGGTAGTGTCGGGAGAGGATTTTAAGCTTACGGTTACGCTTAAAAACACGGCATCAAGAAAGGTTAGAAACCTAAAGCTTACGGTTGCGTCAGCAGAAGGGGAGTTCATTCCCGTAAATGGAGCGGGCACTGAATATATAAGCGAAATGGCAGCGGAGGAGGAGCTTGACATAGCCTTTGACATGACGGCAATCAGTGGACTTCAGGAAAAATCCTATAAGCTCACGATTAAATCTGAATATGAGGATACGAACGGCTATTCCTATACAGTTGAGGATAATCTCTACATTCCAATAACACTTGAACAGAGGCTTTCAGTAACGGATATTATGTCGGACCCTTCTGTTAAGCTTGGCGATGACATTGAGATAACGGGAAGAATTAATAATATCGGAGCAGGCACCCTTTACAATGTAACCGTGAAAATTGAGGGTGAAAATGTAAATACACAGACAAGCTATGTTGGAAATATCGAATCAGGAAAAAGCGGCAATATTGACGTCCTGACGCACACAATCCATCCTGTGGAGGAGGGTGTATACAGCAAAAATTATATGATTGTCACTTACGAGGATAAGAGTAAGAATAAACATGAGGAAAAGTATGAATTACAGCTTAGTATTGAGGCAACAAATTACAGTAATCTTGAAATACTCAAGGAGCCTGAGGAAAAAGAGATATCCTCGGAAACAATTATCATTATTGCAGTTGTTGTAGTCGTTTTTGTTGTGATAATTCTTTCTGTTATGAAATGGAGAAAGAAGAAAAAAATATTGGAGGAATTTTAATGGGATGGATGTTCCGGTTAAGTCTGCTTAATATGAAAAGAAGAAGGGCAAGGACCATTCTCACGATACTTGGAGTCACAATAGGCGTCATCTCAATTGTTTCACTTCTCGCACTTGGACTTGGGGTAAAGAAAGAGCTGTTATCGCAGTTTGAGGACGAAAACACCGTAAAAAACATTACGGTCTACGGCTCTCAGAGTTATAAGGAAAAAAGCAGGCTGATTACTGATAAAACACTTGAAAAATTTGAACAAATTGATAAGGTTGCATCTGTTTATCCTGAGTATGAGATTTTTGTGGTGCTTTCAATGGGAAAATATACGGCATACACAAACATAGTTGGAATACCGAGAGAGCAGCTTGAGAAGCTAAAGCTGGCTGACGGTTCTTCCTTGGGAGAAGGCGGACAAAAGCCGCAGCTTATTTTGGGAAATTCCATGGGACTTATGTTTTATAATTACAATACCGGACTAAGCTTTTCGGAGGGGGAGGGCAAGGAGCTTGTATCTGTTGTCAATACCTCCATTCCTGCTGAGTTTAGCTTTAGTGACGGTGCATTTACAACAAAGCTCAAGGTGGCAGGCGTGCTATATGGCAGTGAGGAGGATTATTCCATGCAGTCACAGAGCGTTTTCTGTGATTTGGAGGTTTTGAAACGGTATTTGAAATACAATGCAAACGGAACCCCTGTATATGGACAGCCTACGGATGAAAATGGAAATAGCTACAGTGAATGGGTGTATACAAGTGCAGTTGTCACAGTAAATGACATAGAGGACGTGGATTTCGTTGTAAAAAAATTACAGGACATGGGGTTTCAGGTGTCAAACGATAAGGAGTACCTGGAAAGTGCAAAAAAGGAAATAAAGATTATACAGGTATTGCTTGGAGGCATTGGAACCATAGCCCTTGTGGTAGCCGTTATAGGCATAAGCAACACCATGACAACCTCGGTGTATGACAGGGTAAATGAGATAGGCGTGCTCAAGGTTATCGGCTGTGATTTGGATGAGCTTCTTATGATGTTTCTTTTTGAGGCGGGTGTCCTTGGCTTTGTTGGAGGCGTGCTTGGCGTAGGACTATCCTTCGGCATAAAAGGAATTATAAATAAAGCTGCTATCAGTATTCTTGGCTTTGCAAAGGGGACAAGTCTTGCAGTAATACCGATATGGCTTATATTTGTCTCAATAGGAATTTCAACGCTTTTAGGAATACTGGCGGGCTACTTCCCTGCAAAATGGGCGTCAAGGTTAAACCCGCTTACAGCAGTGAGAAAATAGAAAAAGAGGACAAAATCCCTAAAAAAGATTGAAAAAAAAGACGGTAAGGCTCATAATTAGCTTGGAGGAAATTATGGCATACAAAATTTTAATGGTGGAGGATGACTTCGCCCTTGCGATGGGAACTGAATATGCACTTTTGTCCGAGGGCTACGAGGTTGTAAAAGCAGCAAATCTTGAAGCTGCAAGAGAGCTTTATGACCAGTCGGTAGATTTAATTCTTTTGGACGTTATGCTGCCTGACGGAACAGGCTTTTCCTTCTGCGAGGAGATAAGGGGCAAGGACAGCCGCGTACCCATTATTTTTCTTACTGCCGTTTCTGAGGAGGCAAATATTGTTCAGGGGCTTGAGCTTGGAGCTGACGATTATGTCACAAAGCCTTATCGTGTTAAGGAGCTTTTATCCCGTATCGCTGCAAACATACGAAGAAGCGCTTATCATAATGGCTCGTATGGGAATGCATATACATTTGGACAGCATTGCTTTTACCCTGCGGAATTTAAGCTTGTAAAGGATGGAAAAACGGTTGACTGTACCACAAGCGAGCTTAAGCTTTTGCGGATGCTTCTTGTAAATAAGGGAACGGTTTTGGAAAGAAGAATTTTGCTTGAACGGCTTTATGACATAGACGGAGAGTTTATAGATGACAATACGTTATCAGTATATATGAAACGCCTCCGTGACAGATTGGGGGAGGACGGCAGCCTGATTGAAACCGTAAGAGGCGTAGGTTACAGATTTAAGGGATGAATAAACACAGCTATGAAATAGGAAAATTTAATAAATGGTATGCAATTTGCGCAAGTGTTCTTTTGCTTGCGTTTTTTTGCTGTGCTTATGCCGTGCTTCAGGAATTTGGGAAGACGCTTTGGATTTTAACGGGCTTGTGCCTGCTGATAGAGGCTGTAATATACATTGTAGTCAGATGCGAGCTTGGCGCATTATGCAATGAAATCTCTTATGCGTCAGACATCATGGTTAAACTGGTGGAGGAGGAGGCTATCCCCCCTGAGCCTTATAAGCAGGGCGAGATGGGCGAGCTTTACACAAACCTTTACAAGCTTGTGGGAACACTTACTGAAAGCAAGCAGAAGGAGCATGAGGAAAAAATATTCCTGCGGGATATTATGTCGGACATTTCCCACCAGTTGAAAACGCCGCTTGCATCACTGAATGTTTTTATTGATTTGCTTTATGATGATAAGGTTATGGAGCCTGAAAAGAGAAAGCAGATGCTTGAGGAGTCCAAAAACCAGCTTGGCAGAATGGAGTGGATGGTGCTTTCCATGTTGAAGCTGGCGAGAATAGAGGCGGGAGCCATACAGTTTGAACAGGAGGCAAATAATCTGAATACGCTTTTGCTTCAGGCAGTGGAGGTTGTAACGTACCTCACTGATGGCAGAGGACAGACGATAGCTGTTGACTGCAGGGACGATATAACGCTTGTGTGCGATTCCGGCTGGCTTGTGGAGGGCATAATTAATCTTTTAAAAAATGCCTCCGACTATTCTCCTGAAAATTCAGAAATAAGAATAGAAGCGGAACAGACGCCTGTATTTACAAGAATTTCTGTAAAGGACAAGGGCATGGGCATACCTGAGACGGACTTGCCTAATATATTTAAACGCTTTTACCGTGTAAACAAAGAGGTGAATCCAAACAGCGTGGGAATAGGACTTTCCCTTACAAAATCAATTGTGGAGGGCATGGGTGGAAAAATATCTGTGCAAAGTGAGCTTGGGAAATATACCCATTTTATCATTACGTTTGTGCAGCTATAAATATATGGCTTGCATGAAGCCGTAATAGGATGAATGCGTGGCTTATATATGATAAGATTTAAGTAGGGTATAGTTTCGTAACAGGACGCTAAAATAATATAATACAAACCATTCAGGCTTTCGATAAATATTATGTGGGAAAGCAAGGGTCAGTTCATTTGCGTAAGGCAGACATAGAATGGCTGGCATTCAATTTCAATCGGAGGGAGAGAATGGTTATGAATTATTTAGATACCGCTATGTATACCGTGAGCATGTATCAGGCTGTGCCAAATGGAACGGAACATATAAAAAATGCAGCAGACGGGCAAAAAACTAAAACTGCATCAGCGAAAAATGAGACATTTTCCGAAGCAATACAAAGAAAACGTGAACAAGAGGAAAGTGCAGTAGACAAATATAAAAAGAAGCATCCGAAGGAAGCATTACGTGTTGAAAGCCAAGTCCGGGCAGGACAGCGGGTTCTTGCAAAAAACAATGCAGAGAATGTTTCAAGGGACGATATGACAATGGAGGAATACAAGCAGTTTTTTACAGGACTTATGAACAGTATTCCGTATGATTCATCCCAAAGAAATGATATGAATGTATGGACCATATCCGAGAAGGGCTGGGAGCAGATGAAGCATGACCCTCAGTATGAGGCATGGGTACTTGGCTATACGGCAGAGGATCGGTCAGTACATAATCCTTGGGCGGCTATGCCGGGTTATTCTCCAAATTATCATACAGAAAGCTTTGGCGCATCAATAGAGGAGCATTTAGGTCAGTCATCCCCAATGGGTAACATGGGAAGTAGAAAAACGCAGCATGAAGATGAAGAAGAATCATGGTGGGTAAGACGAAATAAAATAATGACGGCTTATATCAGGGCAAGAAATAAACGCCTGCTGTAAGTTGGCTGCCACGGGTGTAATTAAAAAGGGGCTGTCGCAGTAGGGATTTAAGGCACACATAAAATTACACAGACAAGCCTCTTATATTTTGTATTTTTATAGTTACCGGCTATCTTTAGCATATTGATATTTTGTCTTTTCTATTATGTGGGGCACGGACTGTTGTCTGAGTGCACAGCCTTATGCTGCCAAACGGTATGTGTATTTTGAATTGCAACTTTTTAAGACCGCAAGAATACCTCACATTTGAAATTTGCGATGTTTGATTACATGC
>JAMPEW010000019.1 GCA_023664775.1 Clostridium sp.
CAGAGGAAATAACAGCGTCCGCATCAAGAACATATCCAACAAATGTATTATTTCCGCCTGCGTTATATGCGGCAAGCGCATACGTCTTCTTATCCTGGTTGTTGTAAAAGGCAAGGGCAGCTTTGTAATTCTTAGCGGCATCATATGTATGATATGTTATATCGCAATCCTTTTTATATATGGCATATAACGTAATATCCTCTTGTCCTGCCGTAAGCGTCGTGTCAAGTTCCTCTGTTGCATTAGAAGCTGTATTCCAGCCCACAAATTCATATCCCGTTTTGGAGGCGGTATAGGTCAAATCAACCTCGTTTCCGTTTAGATAGCTGATAGTTGTCAGGTCACCATCGCTAAAGGTATCGCCTCCGTTTGTCGTAACGTCATAGGTCACATCACAGCCTTCGGCAAGAATGGCATACGTAGTTGTGCCACTTATCTCGGTTGTTATAATCCAGCCTTCTTTTTTTGCAAACATCTGTGGGGTAAAATCTTTAGTTAAACTTGCAACCCTTCTGCCGGCTACATATCCGGAATCGGGTGCGTCAAAAACTACCGTACCGTGTATATTATTTACGCCGAATGAATACATCGTATTGTCTGCCACTAAATAGTATACACTGTCATCACTATATAAATCCCGAACATCAATGACTGGAGTATTAAATATAGAATATACATTACCAGCTCCTCCGCCGGTAAGCGTTCCCTCAGTACCTTGCATTACAAAAAATGCATCAGATGCGTCCACATACACATTCCATTCATCGTTATCATAAATCTTGGATACAGGACCTAAAGAGCAATAGTATGCTGTATAAACTCCCGTTTTACAATCATGTATATCAACGCTTGTGGTCGCAATCTGTCCTTGGGCATTAATACCATAATTGCCACAATTATATATTTCCAGCCGATTCTCCCATGTCGCTGACTCTGATGTAATATAACTACTATTACAACCATTATTTGAACAGTTGCGGATCGTATCTACATGTGTATCTGCCTGTGCACCCGTCACGTCAGTAGTTATTTTTTTGTATAATGATCCTGTCATTCCATCGGTGCAGTCTTCTATCAGGTTATTGCCGTGGGAATTAATAATGCTTGCTTTAACGCCGGTTTCGCAATTGTGTATATGTGTATCTGCAATATCTAAAGGGCATGTGGCATTAATGCCTATACCGCAATTCAAAACCTCAGATTTTCCATTCGTTACAGTTCTGTCAGAATATTGTTTTACTTTATTATAATTTCCAGCGGTAGCGCTCGGTAAGGCATAAAGATGTTCTGAATTATATATATGTAAATATAAAGAACCTGTATCTGCAAAAATGCCCGACTGCGTTGTATCGTCACCCTCTACAATACAGTCAATAAAATAGGAATATCCGCCTCTCATAGTTACTGCTGCTTCTCCGCCAACAAAGCTTGTATTATAAACCTCTGTATTGAAAGCATTTATGATATTTGTATTCCTGTTTTTGTACTTGCAGCCAATAATCGTTACATACCCTGCGCTAGTGTAATCACTTCCGTAATAAAATCCATTGATATCACAATCAATCAGAAAACATCTATTATTTGTGCTAATACCGACGGAAGGTTGTGTAGCGGAAGCACTTGCAGTTATGGTTGTATCTACTATGGCAACCTCACCGTCCTGTACGGAAATGCCTGACTTGCAATCTGATATTTCGCAATTTGACACTACGGCATCACAGCCAAAAGTAAAGTCTATAGCCATATCAAAGCCTGAAATATGGCAATCCTTTATCTGTGGCATTATATTAAAATCATACACATCATCAAATGATGAAAAACTTTTTGATGTCAAGCGTCCCTGATTTTTATATCCAACCGTGCCAGTCTCACCCTGCCGTGCCTCTATTGTAAGATTTGAGATAGTCACATTTTCATAGCGTTCTAAATATGCAGTATAAAGTCCGGTAATACAATCCGTGATTGTAGTATTACTGATTAGGATTGTATTAATATCAGAACTGGCAGTGCATCCTCTTAGCGTAATCCCTGTATCAAAGCCTGTGATGGTACAATCTGTAATTTCGCCTACTGCACTGGCTTTATTCTCAATCGCAGTAATTCCCGTCTGTGAGGTGCTAAGCTTGCAACCTGATATTGATTCAATAATATAAGCACCATTTTCTGTCTGACCCAAAACGGTTCCTGTACAGTTTTCTGCGGTAATGCCCAAAAAGCTTACTCTACATACATTTGCAGTTTTAAATAAGCGTCCGCAGTTATCCATATAGCAGTCCGAGATGGTAATAGGACATGGCGCTGCTGTCGAATTTATACACGGACCTGAACAATTATAAAATTTACATCCTGTAATATACGTTCTTTCTGTGGTACTTTGTCCTGATACTTCAATTGAGGCTGAAGTAAATGTACTGTCTGTACATTGAAAGCTGGCGAGCGCATTTGCAACCAATGTTCCGTTTTTAACGTGTACATTATCAGTTGTTATTGTATTTGCTGCCCTCAAATTAAATTTATATCCATCTGCATCTATGATGTGTCCGTTTCCATTCAATAGGAAATCTTTATAAACCGAATTAATTGGAGGAATACTTAGAGTTGTATTTCCTGACAACGTAATATCACTGTTTAAAATGATTGTTACCGGATTTGATTCTTCGATATATGTTGAAAGCAGTCCTGTACTGTTCCAACCACTGCCATCACCACCATTATGGGTAAACAAAGCATCCCAATCAGCTTGGGAATTTATCTTACAAGTTACCCCCCCCGATGCGTATAATGCCTCCTCTACCATGGCTGAAAGAAGCTTTATTTCCTCTGTAAATTCCGAAGCAGGCTCTGCATCTGTACCAGTTGCCATAGGAAGGGCATCTGCTATCTCCGTCTTTTCCGTATCTGCCTCTGTGGTATCTGTTACCTCTGTCTTTTCCGTATCTGTTTCTGCGTTATCTGTCTCTACCGCATCTGTCTTTGTGGCAGCCTGCTCTACACCTTCAGCATAAGACATAGCAGGTGTATTTATCAACAGCAGACATACACATAGTATTGCACACCCAAGCTTTTTCAGGTTTCTCCTCATATTACATCCTCCTATTTTTCTTCATGTTCCCGTCAAATTCTGCCTGAACGATTGACGGTTATTTATCATTTGTTTCCATATTCGGTTTCGCTGTGCTTCGTCTCGCTCACGGACATTCTTCAGACTGACACCGCTCGTTGCTTTTACGTACATTCTAACATATCTTCCAATAATATTAAATATAAAAATTCCTACAAAGTTAATGCTACTTTGGGCGAAAGCCCAGCAGGATTAAAAGTCCTGTCGTATAGAAAATTCAGATACCCTTCTTATACTGAAAAACTATACAAAAAATCCTGCAAAGTCACGAAATAAAATGTAACCCCAAAAAGCATATGATTTCATTACACAAATTCCCAATTCCAATCACACCGTTCCAAGCAGCTTTAAAATACGCTCAAATTCCTCAGGCAGCCCTGCTTGAAATTCCATATACTTCCCTGTAACCGGATGCGAAAATCCAAGGGTACCTGCATGCAGCACCTGACCGTTTGTTTTAAAGGGCTTGTCCTTTGGACCATATAGCTCATCGCCAAGCAGCGGGTGATTGATGCTTGCCATGTGAACCCTGATTTGATGTGTGCGCCCTGTTTCAAGCCTGCACGTAATCAGCGAAAAATTTTTTTTCAGATTTTGAAGAAGCTTGTAATGGGTGACTGCACTTCTTCCATTGTTCATATCGATTGCCATCCTCTTTCGGTCTGTTTTATGTCTGGCAATCGGCTTGTCAACTGTTCCTTCCGGCTCATTGATATGGTTATAAACAATTGCTGTATAAATGCGTGTAATATCATGGATTTTAAATTTATCCGACATGATTTTATGTGCTGCGTCATTTTTGCATACAAGAAGCAGACCTGTGGTGTCCATATCAATTCTGTGGACAATCCCCGGACGCATTACGCCGTTTATGGAGGAAAGCGAGTCCTTACAATGATACAGAAGGGCATTTACAAGCGTTCCCTCAAAATGTCCCGGTGCAGGATGAACAACCATTCCCTTCGGCTTGTTTACTACAATTATGTCATCGTCCTCATAAACAATATCGAGGGGTATATTTTCTGCCTTTATTTCAAGCGCCTCAGGCTCAGGTATGCAGATATATATGTCATCTCCTGCCCGAAGCTTATAATTTGCCTTTACAGTCTTATCATTTACCTTGATGTTGCCTGCTTCCAACAGCTTCTGAATATATGACCTTGAGCAGTGATTTAACGCATCGGACAGATATTTGTCTATCCGTGCTCCTATATTTTCGTTTTCCACAGCTATATCTATCTGATATTCTTCCATTTTACTCTGCCTCGTCTTATCCATATGATTTCAGGATATTTTCGTATCTGTTTTATACTTTTCAATCCATCCATTTCACATATTATTTCTATTATTCCATAACTGTTGCACAAATAATGTAACCATGACACTATAAACTTCTTACGAAATCTGCTGAACTGCTTTACGCATCATCCTTTGCTTCACTGCCATCATTAGAACTGTCTATTTCATCGCTTGATGAAATGCCAAGCTTCATTATCTCGTCAAATTCTTCATTTGAATATTTAAAAACAAGCAGAAAAAATAACAGAAAAATGCTTACTACAACCATCATGTCGGCAACATTAAATACAGGAAAGTCGATAAGCTCAAAGCTTAGAAAATCTACGACATAGCCAAGCCTGATACGGTCAAGCATATTGCCAAGTGCGCCTGAAATAAGTAAAATCAGGCAAATTCTAATAGGGATATATTTCTTTTTATTATAGACATTATAGTAAATCCTGAATGCAAAAAGCAGGGCAATACCTGTTAAAATAAGAAATATGATGCGTTTTCCCTTAAACATGCCCCATGCCACGCCAGTATTTCGTACATAGGTAATTGCAAAAACACCGTCAATGACAGGCTTTGTATCATAAAGAGCGAATTTACTTGTAATGATGAATTTTGTAAGCTGGTCGAGGGCTGTGAACAGCCCGATTAAAATGATTGGTACTATAAATATTTTGATTTTAAATGTACTGTGCTGTCTCATTTATTTTCCTTTTTTATTTTAAACTTTATTGATTATATCGACGAAATTTATCTCATCAAAAATTATTTATTTTGCGCTTCCTCCAGCATTTCTTTCATTGGTGTTAAAAACGGGCGTGTATGCTCTAACACCTTCATATTGCGTAATAAAATACGCCCCCTGTCCTCGTCCTTTTCAATAAAATAACGGACGATATTCCATAATTGCTTCTCGCAATCCTCTTGTCTGTAATCTGACAGAGAAATCAATGCACAACAATAATAATATGCTGTGATATCGAACTCTAAGCTTCCACTTTTATCATTATAGGACGGAATATTGGTTTCAAGAAACTGAAGCACCGCATTCACTGTATTTGGCTTTTCTGCAAAAGGTATCATTCTTTCATATTCCTTTTTGGTTACGGGAGCATGGGTTGCACTTGCAAGCTTACTGCATAATTCCCATATTTCTTCTTTTGATGTGCCTGCTGCTTCAGCAGCCTCTAATAACGGCAAAGTGCTTTTGGCTTTCCAAATCGATTCTCCCGGAAATTTAGGACCGGTTATTACATATGTTTTATTATTTTCTATACAGTCCTTAAGATATGCCTTTTCTTTCTCAATATACGCTTTTAATTCTTCGACTGTCGGTATTTTCTTTTTTGCCATAGCATCTATTCCCCGCAAAATTTTGTGTTTAGTATCATGCATAATGATATAAAAACAATATAGCATCCCTTTATACAGATGCTATATTATATATAAGCTGCCGTAACTATTTTATTGTATAAAATGGCGTATCTGCATTAAAAATAATTACACAAATTCAAATCCATCCTCGTCAGCTTCCTCACTAGGCGTATCGCCATTCGGAAGCAATGCCTGTTCGTTTGCAGTTGTAACCTCTATATCAGAAACATCAGGCTGAATGGTAGGAATGCCAGCGTCTTTTTCCTGAACCGTTTTCGCTTCTTTTTCCGTTTCCTTTTCTGTTTCTTTTTCAGGCTTTTTCTCAGGCGCAGGCGTTACTTTTTCCGCCTTCACTGCCTCCTCTTTTACTGCGCTGCCTGCAGGCTTTGCACTAGCTGTCGTGTCAGATGCCTTATGTGTGTCCTTGGAAGGGTCAGGCTTGCTTTCTTCAGCAGCTTTTGCTGATTTATGTGTTGATGAGCTGCCTGTAGACTTTGCCTTGCCTGAAGAATTACGCTTTTGTCCCGACTTATTTCCTGAGCTTACCTTAAATGAGCTGCCTGCGGTAGAGCTCTTTGCCGTACGTCCGTCATAAGGATTGTACCTTCCATTTTCCTCTTTACCGGGATTAAATGGGTCAACAAAGTTTTCATTTGCACCAAGTCCTGCTGTATAAACTGCACTTGTACTTGTACGTGAGTCTTCTCCATATTCGTTGAATGCGGAGCCTCCTGTAGCACCACCAAGCGTTGATTCATCACGCATCTGCGGGTCACCTGAAAATGTATCGCCTCCGGAAGCCGGCGCCCTGTAGGAGCCTCCGCCGCCTAAAAGACTGAGTGCCTTTTCATCTATATAAGAACCCAAATCAAAATCCTTTTCCTTAAGAAGCTCATACTGCATCTTCATAAGGGAACAGAAATTTGACTTATATGCAGCGTACTGTGTTTCAAGTACTGTCATTTCCTGTGTCATTTTCTTAAGCTTTTTTTCTGCATCGGCTACGATTACCTTTGCTTTGTTTTTGGCATCAAGCTCAATATTTTTTGCTTCCTTTAATGCCTTTGCTTTCGTGTCCTCAGAATCCTTTTGGGCAAGCATAAGGGATTTTTCCAATGCCGCCTCCTTGGATTTGTAATTTTGAAGTCCATCAGTGAGCGTGGCTACCTGCTCCTTCAGCTCTGCATTAGAGCGGTAAAGCTCTGCATAGCTTTTTGCAACCTCCTCAAAGAATGTGTTGACATCCTTTTTATCATAGCCTAACCCTGAATGAAATGTTTTCTCTTGAATATCGACTGGTGTAAGCACTCCATAACCCCCTTATGTATCGTGTTTTCTTAACGTATTAATACCTTCCAAGCTCAGGTGAAACAGTTGATTCGTTTAAAATCTCCTCACGCAAATCGCCTGTAACCTCAATATTGTTTGGAGCCGCAATAAAAATATTGGCGGATATAGCCTGTAATGTACCCTCCAACGCATAGCAGGCACCGCCTATAAAATCAATTATCCTCTGTGCAGGCGCAAGCTCAACGCCCTCCATATTTATGACGATTGTCTTTCCTCTCCGTAAGAAATCCGTTACCGTCTGCGCTTCATTAATTTCCTGTGGTTTAATTACATACACTTCGCTTCTACCTCTATAACTTTCCGACTGTTGTCTGCCGCTGTTAAAATCAACGAGCTTACTGCTGCTTGATGCAGGTCTTGCAGTTCTTGCACTATTATAAGCTGTGGTCTGTGTCTGACCCTTGTATGTGGAGGTCTGACTTACGCCTGAATAACTGCTTTGCCTTGATACTGGCTGTGGCTTTTCAGCAGATGTACGCCGAGTGCTTCCTGTACTCTGAGCTTTCCTTGACGGCTTCGGAGGAACATAATCGTCCTCATCATCCTCGTCGTCATCGTCATCATCGAACAAATCATCATCAAATTCATCGTCGTCTAAATCCTTCATTTTAAAAAAGTCAAGAAAGCTTTTCTTACCTGCTTCTTTCGCCATAATAAAATCTCCTTAATTATATATTATAATTGCGCTCGCCAAAAATGCCGGTTCCTACGCGGACCATAGTGGCACCCTCCTCTATTGCAATCATGTAATCATTTGTCATACCCATCGAAAGAATATTCATATCAATATTATCAATGTTTTTTGATTTTATGTCAAGTAATAATTGGTACAAATTTCTAAAATGTATACGGTTGTCCTCGGCATTTTCAACAAATGGAGCGATCGTCATAAGACCCTTGACCTTTATATTTTCAAAATCCTTTATTTTGTCTATAAAATCATAAATTTCTCCTGCGTCAATTCCAAATTTTGTGTCCTCACCAGCGATGTTTACCTGAATTAAAATATTGCATATAACGTCCTTTTTGGCAGCCTCCTTATTGATAGCTTCAGCTAAATGTACAGAATCAACGGAGTGAATCAGGCAAGCCTTGTCCACAATATATTTCACCTTATTTGTCTGAAGATGTCCAATCAGATGCCAATTTACCTTTGTGGAAATATTCTCATATTTATCGGTAAGCTCCTGCACCTTGTTTTCGCCAAATTCCTTAACGCCATAGGTAACAAGCTCCTCAATGTCTGACAGCGGCTTCGTTTTACTGACTGCAATTAATGTAACCTCATCTAAGCTTCGTCCGGATGCTTCACATGCAGCCTTTATATTTTTCATTACAGTATCTAAGTTTTCCTTCAGCATCGTGATACCCCCTAATATATAATCTGATTTTCCTTTACCTGTGAGGAATCTAAAATAATATTGTCATATACCTTTATCTTTTCATTGCTTTCTATCAGTACAAACTCGTCTATTGTTTTAAGGATGGTAATTTCTTTAAATTCGGCAGTTCCCCTGTTTGCAGAGTACACGCCCTTTATTTTTTCCGTTTCCAGCATTGAAACAGCCAATGTTTCATTGTTGTTTATATTGATTATCACGTCCGCATTGTCAAACAGCATCGTGTCAACAAGGCAGTATTCTTCGTCCGAATAGTATATAGCCGGGGTAATCTGCGTAATCGTAAGCTCCCCCTCCTCGCTTTTTGACTGGAGGTTAATTCTGTTTGACGCACTTTGGTTTCCGCCTGCCGTAAAATAGCTGGCAGGAATTTTGTATACGTCCTTCTCAACAATTGAAGAAACCGGTATTTTAAGACCTGTCTCCTCGTCTGTAAGAATTTCTACGTCAACATATCGTTCAGAGATAAAGTTTGACATGTATTTGTCAAGCATAATGTTGATGTATGTTCCGTCAGCGCCATGCATAATCTCAAAGGGCATAATGACATCATAGCTTGAGTTGTTTATTTTAAATCTTATTTTTGTTTTTTCCGAAAGGAGGGATGCCTGTTCTGCCGATATTGGCGCAACAATATTCCATTCCTCGTTTGGAATTATCTTTATGATTGGACTTCCCTCTGAAATGATGTCGCCTGTCTTTAAGGTGTCCTTGCTGTATTTTGATTTATCAAAATCAGCCATTGTGACATTCGCTATGTTAAAGCCCTCGTATCCATCAATATAATAGGTTACAATTCCGCTTTCAGGCGCCGTAATTGCAGTGAGCATGGCACCGGTTAAATCCTGATTGACCTGCTGCATTAAAATTTCATTTGACAGCTCCAAAACCCTGTTATTTACATTTGTTTCAAAATTGTAAGCCGAGTAAAAGCGTACATCCGAGTAGCCGACCTTGTAAAGGGATATCAGGCTGCGGACGTCATTTAAATCGTCAGCGGTAAGCAGGTCTTCATAGTTTTCCGTATCGTCAATTGTGTTGTATACCTGCCCGGTTTCATCAATTGTACAAACGGTAGACTGATTTTTTATTTTTTCTCCGTCTCTGATATAGTAGCATATGTAGCCTGATTTTGTGGCATTTAATATCTGCTCGTTCCTTACGGCAAGTCCTTCAAGGGTTATATTATTGTTTACGCTGCTTTTGTTTACCCTATAGGTTGTTATGGGATTTTTATTTGCAGATATAAAAATGCATATGATGACATAAACAAGAATTACTGCAATCATAACTGTTGCAACATTAAACTTGATATCCTTTTTTATCGAAATGACCTTTTGGTTTTTATTACTCATAACTGTATCTTCCCTTTTATAGTTACTACTGTCCGATTAGGCATATAAGCTCCACAATGGAATTATACAAGTCCTTTCTGTCTTCCTTCGAGGAAGCAACAACAACGTATTCCTGATTGCCGTTTGCTAAATACAGGGCAAGGCAGTTGCCAGCTCCTGTGGTTGTTCCCGTCTTCCATGCAGTTATGTGATAGCCGGACGGTAAGGTTGCCCTGCCACCTACAAACATGTTTGTGGCATTTATCTCTTTTTCAACCACCTCGCCATAGCTGTCGTGGTATATGTAGGAATACTCGGAAAGGGGTGCAATTTCCGTAATATAGGAATGGCTTTTTGCTTCCTTTATTATCAAGTAAATATCATACGCAGTTGAATAATGGTTCGGATCATCTAATCCGTGTGGGTTCATATAGTGTGTATTTGTAGCACCGAGAGACTTTGCCTTGTCATTCATCATATTGCAAAAGCTTTCAACATCCCCTGCAATATAATCCGCAAGAATCAGGGCATAGTAATTGTTCGATTCAATTAAAAGCCCATGCATGAGATTGTCAACCGTAATGGAACAGCCGTATGTAAGCTCCGAGGTACCGACACCTGGCACTGAAATGTAATAATTTTTATCAAGGGTCACAACATCGTCCTTGGAAATGATGCCTGCCTCAAGCTGGTCGCATACGACTATGGCAGTCATAAGCTTTGTCATGCTTGCAGGGTACATCCTTTTATGCGGATTTTTGGCGGCAACCACTTCATGGCTTGTCTCGTCGATTACAAGGGCATAATAAAGATTGTCAAAGCCTGCTGCATTTAGCTCATAATCCGGCGACACAACAGTGTCTGTCATTGCCCCCCCTATAAACCGGGATGATGCGAGCAGCTCCTCGTTCGTGTAAATAATCATCTCCTGCGGCGTGGTGTATGTATCATCGATATTGTTTTTTACGGTTCCAATTATAAATATTGCAGCAGATAACACAAAAACTGCCGCAATAAGCTTAGGTAAATCCTTCATATGTTTAATGCTTAAAAAGCTCTCTCCAATCTAAATCTCCTCTTTCCAGCGCCTTAACCATAAGCTCCGCAGTGGCAAGGTTTGTTGCCAGTGGAATATTATGCGTGTCGCAAAGAGAAAAAATGTTATTGATATCAACCTCATGTGACTTCTTTGTCTGTGGGTCACGCAAAAAAATCATCATGTCAAGGTCATTACTTTCAATCATTGAGCCTAACTGCTGCTCTCCGCCTGTGTGTCCTGCAAGAAATTTATGCACATTAAGATTTGTCACTTCCTCAATCATTCTGCCTGTCGTTCCCGTAGCATAGAGTTTATGGTGTGACATAATGTTTTGGTATGCAATGCAGAAATTCTGCATCAGCTTCTTTTTAGCATCATGCGCAATCAAACCGATGTTCATTAAGGCTATTCTCCTTTTAGTATTTTAGTTTTTGGATGCTGATATTTAATACCATGCCAATTCCAATTGATATACTTAGCAGTGAGCTTAGTCCATAGCTGATAAATGGTAACGGAATACCGGTATTGGGAAGTATTCCCGTTGCAACGCCAACATTGATAAATGACTGATATGCAATAAGTACGCCGACGCCTGATGCAATCAGCATTCCCGTCGTATCCTTTGCATGCCTAGCTATACTTATACATTGTAACACTATTAGTAATAAAATTGCAATAATAAATACGCTTCCGATAAAGCCTAATTCCTCTCCCACTACTGAGAAGATAAAGTCCGTCTGCTGTTCGGAAATAAAGTTTGCATCCTTTACCGTCGCCATGGTGGAGGTATTTAAGCCCTTTCCCGTAAGTCTGCCTGAGCCTATTGCCATGATTGAATTGTCCTGCTGTGAAAAGTCGCTTCCATATTGTCCGGGATATACAAACTGTAAAATTCTGTTTGCCTGATATGGCACTAAGAGCTTTTGGTCAGGCTGTCTGATATACCAGAGAAAGCTGCCTGCAAGCGGAATGAAAATCAGCAAAATAACGCCGATTATTTTATAGCTTAAGCCTGCCACATAGATGAGTGTGACAAGGATAAGCGCAAGACATAAGGTTGTGGAAAGGTCAGGCTCGCTGAGAATGAGAAATAAGGGTATGGCACAAAGTATGGCATACCCTGCAATACATTTAAAGGTGTTTATGTCCGATTTGTTTTTGTGCAGATACGCAGCTACACATACAATCATAAAAATTTTTGAAAGCTCAGACGGCTGAAGCTGCGTTCCCAAAATAACGATCCATCGTCTGGCGTTATTTACGGTAACGCCAAATAATAGAACAAGCACAAGCAATACGGCGTTTATAATATAAAGCACCCTATAAAATTTACATATAAAATTATAGTCAATCAAGGACACAAAAATCATAATTGTAAGACTTAAAGCAATTCCTACAATCTGTCTTGACAAATATGAGCTGTTTGCACTGTAAATTACAACGGTACCCATAGCAATTGCCAAAATTACGGTAAAAAGCAGTTTGAAATTATAATCCTTGTGATTGAACCTTGTGAACATTTTTATCCTTCTTCTTAAATAATTTTAATAAGCCTGTATATTGTTTTCTTTTATCTACATATTCGCCTGTAAGCTTTTCGGCAATTTTTTCGTAAGCATTTCCTGATTTGCTTCTCGTTGCGGCAATCGGCTCGCCCCGATTGGAGGATACTACAATATCCTCATCATCATAGATGACACCTATCAGGTTGATTGATAATATGTCAACCACATCATCAACTGACATCATATCGCCGCGGCGCACCATATCCTGTCGTATTTTATTTACGACAAGGTCAATGCGCGGGATTTCATTTGCATCTAAAATTCCTATTATTCTGTCTGCGTCCCTGATTGCAGATACCTCAGGCGTTGTCACGACAATTGCCCTGCCTGCCCCTGCTATGGCATTTTTAAAGCCGTGCTCGATTCCGGCGGGACAGTCCACCAATATGTAATCAAATTCCGGCTTCAACTGTTCGATCAGCTTTTTCATCTGCTCTGGCGACACTGAAGTTTTATCCCTTGTCTGTGCTGCCGGAAGCAGGAACAATCCGGGACACTGCTTATCCTTTATAATTGCCTGCGATGCTCTGCAGCTTCCTTCTATTACATCAACAAGATTATATACAATCCTGTTTTCAAGCCCCATAACGACATCTAAGTTGCGCAATCCGATGTCCGTGTCGATCAAAAGCGTTTTATATCCGTGGGAGGCAATGCTGTACCCCACATTTGCGGTTGTGGTTGTCTTGCCTACACCGCCCTTACCTGATGTCACTACAATTACTTCACTCATTATAATCCCTCCTGAAATAAACCATATATAAAGCTGCCACTTCTTCCGTCACAGCCTGATTTTATATAGCCGTTCATATGCCCTATGACAACCACGTTTCCCTTGGACGTGACGGTGGCTCCGGCTTCAATATCACCTATAATAATGATGCTTTCCTCTGCATCGAGAGCCTGTCCGCTTTTTAAGGTTCCGATATAAAACAGGCCGTCCTTTTCATCAGGTATTTTGTTTATTTCTTTCGGTATCTCTGTCGTTTTCTTTTGGTTTACAATGTTTAAACCCGTATAGTTCAGGAAATTGTAAATTTCTGTTTTTTCATCCTCTGTTATCGTTTTTCCTTCAAAGGTAACTGTGATTGGATTTGAGATTTTAGGCTTCAGTCCTGATGTCTTAAAATTCCGTTTTAGCTCCTCAATTACCTCCTCCACGGAGGCATCATCATCCATAATCAGCTTTATTCCTGTATTATTACCTTTGACAATAACAGGATTTCTTTTCAATTTATCACCTCAATTTTTTAGTCGGAGCCGACATTATCTCCACTCATATGGGCATTCACAAGCTTTTCAGGGTCGTATAAATATGCATAAACAAAGGCGGCAGCCTCCTTTGCATTTCCTGACCAGTAACCATTTTGTATAACACAGGTTATTGCAACCTCAGGCGCTTCATAAGGCGCATAGGAAATAAATAATGCATGGTTTGCCTGCGTGTCGCTTTCCTGTGCCGTACCTGTTTTTCCCGCAACGGAAACATCTAAGGACCTTAGTAAATCATTGCTTGAAGATACAACATCCTTCATGCCTGCATGTATGACATTCCACTGTGACGGGTCATTCAGCTCCAGCCTGTTTAAAACGGTTGCCTGATTGTCTAATATAAGATTTCCCTCATAGTCAGTAACCTTGTCAATCAGTGTAAGATTGTAGCAGGTTCCTGAATTTGCAACCGTGGTTGCATATCTTGCAAGCTGTACAGGCGCATATAAATTTCCTCCCTGTCCAATTGCACTTCGGACGGCATCCCTGTCGGAAACATTTGGAGATATTTCAGGTATCTCAACACCTGACGTTTCATCAAGTCCAAATGCATGTGCATATTTTGCCAGCCGCTCAAGCCCGTAAGAATCACTATACAACCCATTCTCATCAATCGCAAGATTATATCCTACATTATAAAAGAACATGTTGCAGGAATGACCGATTGCCTGCTGTACAGTCAGATATCCGTGTCCGTAAGCATACCAGCATTTTGGAGAAGGCGTTATTTTATCAAACACATCATAGCATAAGTAAGCTGTATCGGTATTTATAATTCCCTCCGAGTACCCGGCAACCGACGATAATACCTTATAGGTGGAGCCGGGAGCCGTTCTAAGCTGTGTGGCTCTGTTATAAAGCGGTCTTGTCCTGTCATTTAGCAGCCTGTTATAGTATTCCGCGTTGATTTCATTTGTAAGATAATTGTTGTCGTAGCTTGGATAGCTTACCATGGCAAGCACGTCACCCGTATTTACGTCTGTTACAATAAGCGCTCCTGAGCATGGAGCAAGTGCAAGCATGGCAGGCGTTATATCAAGCTTTTGAATTTTCTTGATGAAAAATTCATATGGACCATATAATCCACGCTTGTACTCCCCATACTCCGCATCATTTTCCGCAGAAAGAACCCCCTGCTCGTAGAGAAGGTCAATGACATCGCCACCTGATATTTCAGCAGATTGTATCATACTTTTTATGATTTCATTGTCGAATTCTGCATCATCAGTAAGACATTTTACAATATAATCACAGAGAACGTCGTAAATTTCATCCGTGTCGTAATAGCTGCTCGGTGTTTCCAGCAGGTCAATGTTGATTGCATCCACGCTGATTGCATATTTCAGGTAATCAGCAAGGGACGTTTTATTATTGATATAATCTTGAAATTCCTTACTGCTTGAGGATATCAGGGAAGTATTTAATACGCCGTTGGCACTTAACAGCTCACATATATATTCCATATAGTCCTGATACTCAACGTCAAGATTTGAAAGTATTGTATGGTCGGTTTTTATGATATTTTCTATTCTTGATATTATATCTTCTTTTCTGTTTACAAAGCTTCCATACACCCTTTGCTCCAGCGGCGAAGCATCCTCACGTGCCATTTTATCCATTGTAATATAATGATTGTAAAAAAGTCCGTAATATACGCTTGATATGGATATTTGAGGATTTTCTGTCGGCGTTACATAAAGCTCAGGCGTAAGGTTTGAAAGTATAATTGATGCAATCTCACGCTCTAAGGTATCGTAACAGTATTTTTGTAAATCTGTGTCAATCGTAAGATAGATATCATTTCCTGCTGATGCAGGAACAGTCTTGATGGTTTCAATTACCTTTCCAAGATTATCCACATACATTGTTTCATATCCGCTTGTGCCTCTTAAATAATCCTGACAATACTGCTCAATTCCTGTTTTTCCAACGATATCCTCAGAGGTATATTTTGTTATGGGATTTTTTTCATTCATTTCAGTAAGCTCCGTATCTGATATGATACCGGTATACCCTATGATATGTGCATAATATTCCGCATCATTATATCTTCTGAGTGATTTGACGGACACCTGCATGCCGGGCAGCTCGTCAGAGTATTCATTGATTGCTGCGTTGCTCTCCTCGCTTATGTCATAAGCGATTGTAACAGGCATATACTGCTGGAAACGGTTGAGCCACAGCTTGTAACGGCAGGAAAGAATCTTAAGCTTTTCTTCCTTTGAATATTTGTCTGATATTTCAAACCGTTCCTCACACAAAAACGCAACAATATCGTCTGCCGTTGCATTTTTGCGCTCATCGGAAAGCTCGTCAAAGCTGTTTGCGGCATATATATCCCTTTTAAAGTTATTTAAAGAGGTGCCCGAAATTGTAAAGGCATATCCCGACGACGTTACCTCTATCGGAAAATCTACAAAAAGCTCATCTCCGTTTTGTTCAAGAATTTCGATTGTCCTGTGCACAATCTCATTTTTCAGCTCCGTCTCAGATACGCCAAGCTCCTCTGCCCTTACGGCAACTGCGTTGTCATTGCTGTATACAACGGAATAGGAAAGCTCATTGTATGCAATCAGCTTTCCGTTGCGGTCATATATATTTCCACGCACCGCCTCGATTGTCAATGTCCGTTCCGTCTTATAGATGAAGTTTTCCATATGCTCGTCGCCCTCTATAATCTGGAGCACAAACAGCCTCCTTACAAGGAGAAAAAAGAGTACGATAATAAGCGCAGTGATGGGAAACAGCCTGTGCTTGACATAATCTAATATTATTTCTTTAATTGCCGTCAGTATTTCACGAAGATTGGACATAAAATCAGTCCTCCACACTCTTTTTCAATAATCGGTTTACAAATACATAAAATTTGTAGATTATAATTGTGAGAAGCACCGTTGTAAGCATCTCAGGAATTATAACCCTTGTGAAAAACAACCCGAATTCCAGACGGTTTTTCAGTAAAAATGAAAATATATATACAAAAAAATTAAAAATAATGTCATCAAATATTATTACAATAAGCGGAAGAAGCACATTTTCAACAATGTAATTTCTGTGGAAAAAGCCATTTACATAGCCAATTATCATATACAGGAACATATAGGGACCAAGCACGGATGAAAAGAAGCTGTCCACAAGAAAGCCGCTAAAAAAGCCGACAAGCATGCCTTCCCTTCTTCCACGCATAAGCCCAAAGGACATTGTTAGAATCAGCAAAAGATTTGGCGTTATGCTGTTTATGTCATGAAAACCAAATAATGTTGACTGTAATGTGAAATTTATTACAATAAGTATAGCAAGTACAATAACTCTAAGCATAATTACCTCTTATACCGTTTGGTTAATATTTTTTCTCGTCAGTTATGATAAGCACAACGGACAGATTGGAAAAATCCACTGTGGGAGTTAAGTATGCGGTCATTGTAAGGTTGTTTGAGTCAAGGGTTATTTCCGATATATATCCTATCGTTATCCCCTGAAAGTACCGCTCGGATATGTGGGAGGTTACTACCTTATCCCCCACTGAAACTGCCGCATCCTTATCAATATTATTTACAACAAGATACCCGTCCTGATATTTGCTAAGGCTTCCCTCAACCGTGCAAAGCGCATTGGACGGCATAATTTTAGCGCTTATGCTGGAATTATCGTCTATGATTGCCCTGACCTTTGCATACTCCTCAGAGCATTCTATGACAATACCTGCAAGTCCCTCGCCTGAAAGCACATTTGCCCCGTTAAAAAGTCCGTCATTGCTTCCTTTATCAATGTAAAAGGTGGAAAACCATGACGTGGAATCCTTTGCAAATATGCGTGCTGCCGTTTTATGAAATTCAGGATAGCTTTCATCTAAATCGTACAAAAGGCGCAGGCTGTCAAGCTCTGAAAGCTTGCCCTGATATGTCGTGATTGTGCTGTTTGCTTCGGCAAGCGCATTTTTTAATTCCTCATTTTCCTTTTGCAACGCCTCTATTTCCTCTAAATTTTCAAGCTTACTGTCCGCCCAAAGTCCAATGGAGTTGATACTGTTTTGTACGGGCACAATAAATTTGTTTGTATATTTTTTTATGAGGAGAATACTGTCCTTGGCAAAAAAAGATAATATAAGCAGAATGATACATATAATTGTAAGAATTAAAAGCAAATATTTAGGGCTAAAGTCTTTTTTTGTGTCAAATTTCATTTTATAATTCCTCTTTCAAGCAGGCTGACGTAACAGTCATTTCCCACGATGATGTGATCGCTTAACCGGATGCCCAAAAGCTCTCCTGCATGCATAATCCGGTTTGTGGCATCAATATCCGCAGTACTCGGCTCAGGACATCCTGACGGATGGTTATGTACCATAATAATAAAGACAGCCTGATATTTCAGCGCTTCTATAAAAATTTCCCGCGGGGATAGGATTGCAGAATTTACTGTGCCCTCGGATATCAAAAGCTCCTTTATGAGCATATGGCTACAGGATAAAAGCATAATATATGTCTTTTCCTTTGTCAGATATTTACATTTTTCCATGTAGTAATCTGCAATGGAGGAGGGATTTGAAAATATAATGTCCTCCTTTAATCGGCGCAAATTCATCCTTTTTGCAAGCTCTCCTATGGCGAGAAGCTCCGTTGCCTTTGTGTTGCCGATGCCCTTTATGGAAGTCAGTTCCTTTCGGTTCAGAAAATTAAGACCGCTTAACCCCTTGTGAATGGGATGCGCATTTAGCACATGGTTGGCAAGGTCTATTGAGCTTTGACCGCCACCGCCGTTTCGCAGTATCACTGCAATCAGCTCTGCGTCAGTAAGCACCTCTATACCGAGCGCGCAAGCCTTTTCATAGGGTCTTTCGCAATCTGCAATGTCCTTAATTAAATTGTTCATATGTAGTCCTTTCACCTCTCCGGGTGCGAAAAAACTACAGCTTCTTATATATAATTATACCAATTATAATACCGATAATACTTGCAATATTGATTGATATTGTAAGTCCAAAGGTTAAAATGATGATACCCAAATCCAAAACAACAGGTTCCGAAAGCCCGAAGGACTGTCCGTAATTAAGCCAGTTAAGCCAGCTTATGTTTCTGCACAGATAGCCTATAAAGCCTCCAAGGACAATACCACTTAATAAAATAAGAAGCAAGGTCCATTTACTTTTATTTGCAACTCCCTGAGCCATATTTCAAATTCTCCATTTCCTAGTTTACTACATATTTTCAAAAATAAAAATCCACTGAGGTATCTTTAGCCATAAGGTATCCTCCATGCAAAGCCGGGTTTCTATTTAGCCATAAGGTATCCTCCCAGCAAAGCCGGGTTCCTATTTAGCCATAAGGTATTTTTCCGGCAAAACAGGGTCCCCTTTAGCCATAAGGTATCCTCCCAGCTACGCTGGGTTCCCTTTAGCCATAAGGCATCCTCCATGCAAAGCCGGGTTCCTATTTAGCCATAAGGTATCCTCCCAGCTGCGCTGGGTCCCTCCTTATGGCATAGTCTACCACACAATAAGTCCTTTTTCTACAATTTTTTGCAGGGACATCATAATACCCAGCTTTGCATGGGGATATGTGAGTCCTCCCTGAAAATAAACTGCATACGGCTCCTTCATCGGAGCGTCTGCACTAAGCTCTATGGATGCACCTGAAACAAATGCGCCTGCCGCCATGATGACCTGACTGTCGTACCCCGGCATGTCCCACGGAACCGGCGTTACATGGCTGTCCACAGGTGCCGCCTTCTGTATGCCCTCACAAAATGCCTGTATCAGCTCAGGCTTTCCAAATTCCACTGCCTGAATGATGTCGTGTCTTTCGCTTTTTCCGTCAGGAACTGTTTTAAAGCCGAGGCTCTCATATAGATTGGCGGCAAATATGGCGCCCTTTAATGCGGCTGCCGTTACGGTAGGGGCAAGAAAAAGTCCCTGTGCAATGTTTCTTGTCACGCCTAAGGAGGCGCCTACCTCCTTTCCAAGCCCAGGCGTAATAAGCCTGTAGGCACAATTTTCTATGCACTCCCTTGTTCCACATATATATCCGCCTATGGGTGCAAGACCTCCGCCCGGATTTTTTATGAGGGAGCCTACAACCATGTCAGCTCCAACCTCCGACGGCTCCTTATCCTCCACAAATTCGCCATAGCAATTGTCAACCATGCAGATAACGTCAGGCTTAATGTTTTTAATAAATGCAATGACCTCACCTATCTGCGCTACGGACAATGTTGGTCTTGTATCATACCCCTTTGAGCGCTGTATTTCAATCAGTCTTGTATTTTTGTTGACTGCCTTTTCTATGCCTTCATAGTCAAAGCTGCCGTCAGGGAGCAAATCCACCTGTTTGTAGGTAATGCCAAATTCAGCAAGGGAGCCTTTGCTTTTTCTTATTCCGATTACGCCCTCCAGCGTGTCATAAACCTTACCCACAGGAGATAATATCTCGTCCCCCGGTCTTAAATTTGCAGACAGCGCAATGGAAAGCGCATGTGTTCCACAGGTTATCTGCTGTCTTACCAGGGCGTCCTCCGTCTTAAATACCTTTGCGTATATTTCCTCTATCTTTTCACGTCCAATGTCATTGTAGCCGTAGCCGGTTGTCCCTGATAAATGCTCCTCTGCAAAGGAAGCCTCCTGCATGGCATGAAGCACCTTTGACTGATTTAATTCTGCAATGGCATCGATATCCTCAAAGCGGGGCTTCAGT
Organism: Clostridium sp.; assembly: GCA_023664775.1. GTDB lineage: Bacteria > Bacillota > Clostridia > Lachnospirales > Lachnospiraceae > Coprococcus_C. The sequence continues at coordinate 20,435 of JAMPEW010000019.1, forward strand.
TTTTTTTCTATCGCCTGACAGTACTCGTATACCCTTTCACAAATTCCCATTTCCCTATAATATTCTTTTAAGGCTTCCTCAAGCATAATCTCCTCCAATACCCATTAAGCAAATTCAAGATTTTTCAAAGTGGCAGCTCCCTAAGGCATAACACCCTCCGTCTTTTTTGAAAGCATCAGCCATTTTATATTTTTCTTTAATAAATGGAATGATGCCGTTAAATTATTTTTTTATTTTCTAAATGCTCCATGATAAAAGCAAGCTGTCCCTCAAGCGTATCATGCTCCTCCTTATCAAGCCAAATCACCTCACGCTCTCGCCTAAACCATGTCAGCTGCCGCTTGGCAAAATGTCTTGTGTCCCGCTTAATGGTGTATACGGCATCCTCCAAGGCAGTACCGCCCTTTAGGTAATCAAGAAGCTCCTTATATCCAAGTGCCTGCATGGAAACCATATCCTCCGTAACACCGTAATCTCTTACAAGCGATTTTACCTCATCTAAAAGTCCCGCCTCCATCATCATGTCAACACGTCTGTTTATCCTGTCATACAGCTTTTCTCTTGGCAGGCTTAATACAAAGTATGCAAAATTGTAAGGCGATTTTTTTTGCCGCTCCTCCTCATTGTGCGTGGAAATCTTTGTTCCCGTCTGCTCAAAATATTCCAAGGCACGTATCACTCTTTTGGCATTGTTTGGGTGTATTTTGGCAGCAGCCTCAGGATCCTTTTCCTTTAAGAGGGCATGCAGATAAGCCTCCCCCTTTTTCTTTAGCAACGCCTCATATTTTGTTCTTGTGCCGTCTGCGGCTGTCTCCTTAAAATCTATATCGTAAATTAAGGATTGGATATAAAAGCCTGTACCGCCTGCAATAATGGGAATTTTGCCTTTTGCATGTATTTCCGTAACCGCATGCTTGGCAAGTTCCTTGAACCGTGCAATGCTAAATGCCTCCACAGGCTCGCATATATCTATTAAATGATGCGGTATGCCCTGCATTTCGGCTTCCGTTATCTTTGCAGAGCCTATGTCCATATGCTTATATACCTGAACGGAATCGGCAGATATGATTTCCCCGTCTATTTTTTTTGCAAGTGCAACAGAAAGCTCTGTTTTACCTGCCGCCGTAGGGCCTGTCAGGACAATAAGGCTTCCCTTTTTATCTGTCATATGATACCTCTATAATACTCTCTTAAATTTCTTTTCAAGCTCCTGCATGCTTATGGAAATAATGGTAGGTCTGCCGTGGGGACAGGTATATGGATTTTCAAGTGCAAGAAGCTGGTCTATCAGTGCGTCTGCCTCCGCAAAGCTTATATGCATATTCCCCTTAATGGCCGCTTTACATGCCATCGTGGAAAGCTTTTTTATAAATACATCATCCGACATATAGCCTGAATTGTTTATGAGAGAGCCTACAAATTCCATAAACATTGCCCGCTCGTGGATACCGTAAATGTTTGACGGAACTGCATTTATCTTAAATTCGTTTCCACCAAATTCCTCGATGTCATAGCCTGTTCTCATAAATAAATCATAGTTGTTAAGAATTGCCTGCTTTTCCGCATATGTGACGGTAACGACCATAGGCGGCATAAGCTGCTGGGAATACGTTTCCCTGCTGTTAAGCCCCCTGATAAGCTCCTCATATTTGACCTTTTCATGTGCCGCATGCTGGTCCATGATATAAAGGTTATTTTCATATTCGATTAGCCAGTATGTGCCAAAAAGCTGTCCGATCAGACGGTGTTTTTTTCTCGCCGATTTTGTGAGAAAATCATCCTCAAATATGGTTTCCTGTCTGCCTGTCATGCTCTTTGCCATTTCTACTGCCTGTTGCTTTTGCGGCGCTGTCTGTGTATACTGCACGCCCTCGTCACGCAGGATTGTATTTTCTATGTTCTCGGCATAATTTATGCCATCCGCTGTTTCCTTATTTGTAATAGCATCTATTGTACCTGAACGGTTGTAGGTTTCCTGCGTTTTGTTAATGCTTTCAACATAGCCCGAATTTTGCCCGCTTGTATTTTCAGCATTTTTCTTTAGTGTCTCAAGTATTTTGTAAGTCGGGCTATACTTTTCTGCACGCACGTTAGGTTTTGGCATGCTTGTCTGTTTGGCAGAGGCCTCCGTTTCTGCTTCCTCCTTAACTGCCTCATTCATTTTTCTTACCCGTTCAAACGGCTCGGCAGGTCTTGGCGCTTTTACGGTCTGTACGGCAGCATTATTTTTCTCCTCCGAGGTTTCCTTTGGTATAATCTCACGACCGGAAAGTGCCTCCCGTATCTGCCTTGTGATAACCTCAAAAAGTGCCTTCTCATTGTCATATTTAAACTCCATTTTTGTTGGATGGACGTTAATGTCGCATTTTTCAGCAGGCAGGTCAATGTACAGGACGGTAAAAGGAAATTTGTGCTGCATGACAAAGGTTTTGTAGCCCTCCTCAATCGCCCTGTTTACCACATTGCTCTTTATGTATCTTTTGTTTACGAAGTAATTTTCAAGTCCACGGTTGCCTCTTGCAATAAAGGGCTTGCCAATATAACCATAAAGCCCTATGCCGTCACTGCCCGAATAGCTTATCTCAATTAGATTTGAGGTAATATCCCGTCCAAACAGCTCATAGATGTTATCCTTAATATTTCCGTTGCCTGAGGTATTTATTTTCGTCTGTCCGTTTACAATCAGCTTTATGGAAATCTCAGGATGGGAAAGGGCAATCCGAAGTACAAGGTCCGCAATGTATGACCCCTCCGTCATGGGTGTCTTGAGGAACTTCTTGCGTGCAGGGGTGTTGTAGAAAAGATTTCTTACAACAATTGTTGTTCCGTCAGGCACGCCTACCTCCTTTGCCTCAATTTCATCTCCGCCATGAATTACATACTTTAAGCCAATCATGGCTGTGGCAGTTTTTGTAACCATTTCACACTGGGATACGGCGGCAATTGTTGAGAGTGCTTCCCCTCGAAAGCCTAATGAGGAAATGCCTGTCAAATCCTCTGCCGTTTCTATTTTGCTTGTGGCATGCCTTAAATAAGCTGTGGCAACCTCCTCTCTCGGTATGCCGCAGCCGTTGTCAGTCACCCTTATAAAGGACATGCCTCCGTCCTTTATCTCAACGGTAACTGCCGTGGCACCTGCATCTATGGAATTTTCAAGAAGCTCCTTCACAACCGACGAGGGCCGCTCTATTACTTCACCTGCGGCTATCTTATCAATCGTGCTTTGATCCAGTAATCGTATCATGTTTTATCCGTTTAACCTTTCCTTTAATTCCTGAAGATAAAGCATTGCCTTCATAGGCGTCATATTGTTTAAATCAAGGCTTTTTAATTCGTTGGCAATGGTTATTTCCTCAGGTGACGTAAACATGGAAAGCTGCTCATAGCCGTTTTTATCTGTTTTACTCCTGCCGCCTGACCCCTTTCTGTCAGGCATCTTTTCGCTTTCCGCTTTATTATATCCCTTTGTCTCTATATTTCTTGCCTTTGAGGCAATATCCGAATCAATGAGGAAATCGCATATCTCCCTTGCACGAACCAACACCTGTTCAGGAACGCCTGCAAGCCTTGCAACCTGAATACCGTAGCTTCTGTCTGCGCCGCCCCTTATTATTTTGCGCAGGAAAACAATGGAATCTCCATCCTCCTTGACGGCAATACAGTAATTATTTACGGAGGAGAGCTTTCCCTCAAGCTCAGTCAGCTCATGGTAATGTGTTGCAAATAAGGTTTTTGCCCCGATAAGCGCGCTGTCCGCAATAAATTCCACAACCGCCCATGCAATGGAAAGACCGTCAAAGGTGGACGTTCCCCTGCCAATTTCATCAAGGATAATAAGACTGTTTTTTGTTGCATTTCTTAATATGTTGGCAACCTCATTCATTTCAATCATAAATGTGGACTGTCCCGATGCAAGGTCATCGGAGGCTCCCACCCTTGTAAAAATGCGGTCGCACATACCGATATTTGCATATTCCGCAGGCACAAAGGAGCCAATCTGTGCCATAAGCACAATAAGCGCCGTCTGCCTCATATAGGTGGATTTACCCGCCATGTTCGGACCTGTAATAATTGAAATTCTGCTTAATGTATTGTCAAGAAATGTGTCGTTTGACACAAAGCTGTCATCTCCAAGCATGATTTCCACAACAGGATGTCTGCCATTTTTTATGTCGATAATTCCCTCATTGTTTATGTCAGGCCGTACATAATTATTTTTCATGGAAACATGGGATAGCGATGCAAGCGCATCCAACTCAGCTATGTAATGTGCCGTATTTTTCACACGCTTTAGGGCTTCCCCAAGCTTATCCCTTAAAATAACGTACTGCTCATATTCAAGTCCGTAAAGCTTGTCCTCAGCGCCTAAAATTGTATTTGATAAGTCGTCAAGCTCATTTGTTGTATATCTTTCCGCATTGGCAAGGGTCTGTTTCCGGACAAAATAATCAGGCACCATATTTTTAAAGGAATTCGTCACCTCAAAATAATACCCGAATACCTTGTTGTATTTAATTTTCAGACCTCTTATGCCTGTCTTATCCCGCTCCTTTGCCTCAAGCTGTGCAAGCCATGTTTTACAGTCCGTTTTGGCTGATTTTAACCTGTCTATATCCTCAAGATACCCCGTTTTAAATATTCCGCCCTCCTTGATGGCAACAGGCGGCTCCTCATCTATTGCGGCATCTATCAGGGCATATAAATCCGCAAGCACGTCAAAATCATCATAAATCTCCTGAAATCTTGGAGCATCCAATTCAGTTAGCAGATTTTTTATGTCGGGCAGATATTGGATGGAGTTTTTAAAGGCAAGCAGGTCACGTGGATTTGCCGTCTTGATTGAAATTCTTGTCATAAGACGTTCCAAATCATATATGGAATTTAGATATTCCCGAAGCTCCTCCCTTGTGATAATCGCATTGTTTAACGCCTCAATGCAATCAAGCCTTTTTGCAATATCCGCCTGCACCATAAGCGGCTGCTCCACATATTCCCTTAGAAGCCTTGCACCCATAGCTGTTTTTGTCTTATCAAGCACCCACAAAAGCGAGCCTTTTTTCTGCTTATCCCTTATGGTTTCCGTAAGCTCAAGATTGCGCCTTGTGGATGAAGCGATAATCATGTAGGAATCAACATTGTATACGGCAATGTCATTGATATGGGACATGCTATTCATCTGCGTATCACATAAATACTGGAGTAAAGCGCCTGACGCAGAAACAAGAACAGGATAATCGGAAAGTCCAAGCCCCTCAAGATTTGCTACGTTAAAATGGCGTTTTATCAGATTGGCAGCCGTATCGTAATCAAAATAATAATTGTCCAAAAGGGTTTTTGTAATACCGAGCTTATCAATGGTAAATGCAATATCCCCCACGGAACAATCAAAGTCCTCCCGATATAAAAGCTCCGACGGCTGATATTTGTTTATCTCATCTATCGCCTTTTCTATGGTTTTTACCCTACAGGTTTTAAATATGCCTGTGGATATATCAGCGACCGAAAGTCCATAGCCCTCCTTGCCGCAAAAAATGCACATGATGTAATTGTTTTTGCCCTCCTCCAAAAGCTCTAGGGACATATTTGTTCCAGGGGTTACAATTCGGATAACCTCACGCTTTACAAGTCCTTTTGCCTGCTTTGGATCCTCCACCTGCTCTGCAATTGCAACCTTGTAGCCCTTTTCAATCAGCCTGTTCACATAATTTTCAGCAGCGTGAAAGGGAACACCACACATAGGTGCCCGTTCCTCAAGCCCACAGTCCTTACCGGTAAGAGTTATTTCCAATTCTCTTGAGGCAGTTAGGGCATCATCAAAAAACATCTCGTAAAAATCTCCGAGACGGTAAAATAAAATACAGTCTTTATATTGTTCCTTTGTTTCAAGGTATTGCTCCATCATTGGTGAAAGCTTTGCCACGTCTGCACCTGCCCTCTTAAAATTTCAATTTGTCGTCATTCAGTTTATATAATTAACTGTTGCACTTTAGATACCTCACAATTTCATCTCTCCTCAGTGCATCTGTTCCTTACCGTCAACCAAAGCTTGATGACGCTTTATTATAATTGTGCTCCGATAAAATAAAAGCGTAATTCCACGCCCCTTAAGCTCCAGCGTGGTCTTAATTACAACTCTGCTCCGATAAAATAAAAGCCCTTACACTCCTTTAAATGAACCCTTACGGTCTGTCCAATCAGGTCCTTGCTTCCTTTAAAATGAACCGTTACATTTTCGCCTGTTCTTCCTGTAACAAATGTATCATCCTGTGCGTTTATGTCCTCAACAAGCACGTCCTTCGTCTGTCCCTCATAGCGGCGCAGCTGTTCGCCTGCAATTATGTTTACACGCTCCAAAAGACGGTTAAACCGTTTTTTTACAACATCTGCATCAATCTGATGTTCCATGGAAGCAGCAGGTGTTCCTGTTCTTTTTGAATATATAAACGTAAACGCCTGGTCGTATCTTACACGCTCAACCAAGTCCATCGTCTCCGCAAAGTCTTCCTCGGTTTCGTCAGGGAAGCCAACCATAATGTCCGTAGTAATTGATATATCAGGAATTGCACTTCTTATTTTATCCACAAGCGTAAGATAATGCTCCTTCGTATACCGTCTGTTCATTTTCTCAAGTATACGCGAGGAACCTGCCTGTACCGGCAAATGTATGTGCTTGCATATTTTTTCCTCTGATGCCATGACAGTAATCAGCTCATCCGACAAATCCTTTGGATGGCTTGTCATAAACCTGATGCGCTCAATACCGGGAATGCCGCAGACCATCTTTAAAAGCTTCGGAAATGTAACAGTCTCCTCATCGGGAAGCTGTATCATCCTGCCACCTGAATAATCGTAGATTTTACCGTAGGAATTTACATTTTGTCCAAGAAGCATAACCTCCTTGACTCCTGCATCGGCAAGCCTCTTTATCTCAGCCGTTATATCCTCAGATTTTCTGCTTCTCTCACGCCCTCTTACATATGGGACAATGCAATAGGTACAGAAATTGTTGCAGCCATACATAATGTTTACGCCTGATTTAAAGCCGTATTTCATTTTCTGTGGAAGTGCCTCAACAGTCTCGGAGCTTTGCCCAAGAATTTCTATCGTCTGCCTGCCTGTTGTAAAATATGTGTGCAGAAGCTCGGCAAGCTTGTATATATTATGTGTTCCGAAAACAATGTCAACAAATTTGTATTTTTCCTTTATAAGCTCAATTACGTGGGGTTCCTGCATCATGCACCCACACAAGCAGATAACCATGCCCGGATTTTTTGCCTTGAGATTTTTAAGGTGTCCGAGATGACCGTACAGCTTTTGATTGGCATTTTCCCTCACCGTACATGTATTATATATAACAATGTCAGCAGCCTCATCCTCTGTTTCCTCACAACCCATCCTATCAAGAATGCCCTTTAGCTTTTCGGAATCATGGGCATTCATCTGACAGCCAAAGGTTGTCACGCAGTAATTAACCTTGCGGGAATATTTTGCGGCAAGCTCCCAAATGTGTTCCCTGCATTTCGCTATATAATAATACTGCCTGCTTGGCTCTTTTGTCGGCGGCTGCGTATTTATATCTATGTCTAAATTGATTTCGTTATCCATTTTGCTTGACTTTCTCCAAATCTGTCCTTTTATCAATCCCAATTTATTTCCTCATGGGAAACGGTTTCACCATTCCTGATTTCAACATCAGCATCTTCCAATTCTTTTTTTTCTGTCAAAGTTAATTTTGTAAAATCCGGATCCCATGCCAACACTAACTTTTTGATGAATTCAAGAGCAAAATTTTGTTCACTCTCTGGTAAAATTTCCATAAGATTTATTGCTTCCTTCGTTATCGCACTCATAATTTACTCCTTTCCAGATAAAATCATTTATAAATATCGCCTCTTGAATCTACATTAATGATATACAAAATTTCTATTTTTCCATCAGAAGTGATGTTATAAATAATTCTGTATTTGCCAATTCTAAGCCTTTTTCGTCCATCCGAATAGCCTTGAAGTAATTTAATATCGCCTTTTGGCGGTTGCTCTGCCAAACCCTCAATCCCAGCCTTAATCCTCTGCTTTGTCGGTCTGTCCAACGCAGAAATATATTTTGCGGCTTTTTTACTATATTCAATTTTCAAATTATTATCACACTCCTCTTTATCAGCTACCATCTGTAGATTTCGTTATACATTTTGCTTGACTTTTTCCCCTCTGTTATATAATATGTAGAAAAAGAAATGGGTTTTTTACCGTACAGCTTTATTGCTCAAGCGGGGTGCTCGTTTCTTTTTTTAAGTTTATTATATCATATAAATACAGCTTTCTATTTTCAGAATGTCTTATTACCAGCTCTGCACAAAATACGTTATACCTTAAAAAATCATTCATTTCATCAAAAATTGGAATTGCAAATCGGGAATCATACCGATACCACCCAAATTTAGCATTTTTATCATGCTTCTTTGCCATATTCTCTTGAAATCTCTTATTTTTTGCAATCTCAACGATTTCAGGAATTCCCTGTGCGGCATTTGCCTTTGCTTTTGCAAGAGCACCCTTTAACTTTGCTGTATAGTTGGAGCTTGTGTATTCATCGGGAAAATCATTGCCTATGTATATGATTTCTTTACTGTCAGCAATTTCTATGAATTCACCAACATATTGTTTCATATACTGCTCAACATCATTCCAATCTATACTCCTTTTTCCTTTAAATCGTATGTCATTGATTACTGCAATTTGATTTTCATTTACATCCTTTATGATATTTACGTTTCTTTCCATAATCCCCCTTGATATGTTCGTTCCAAAACTATTAGGAAGCCCGTCTGTTTTTATCAACTGAATTATTATATGACAGTTGGCATTTTTTTTCAATAGTTTAAAGTGTGGAAAAGTTGTATTAATGTAGGTATGGTATACACGGAAAAGCTGCATTAACCGGATGGGTTTCGGAAAATGCAGCCATGCATAAAGGTGTGTAATGTTATGTAATGCCGCAAGGGAACCTTCATCGTAAGCTTTGCTTATGATGGACCAACGAAGCTGGCAGATGCCTTACGACGTATAACCATATATTATTGGGGTGCGGCATAGTACGGTACGATAAGCGTTGCACCGTTGTAAATCTTGTCGCCCTTCAAAGCGTTAATGGATTTAACCTCCTCAATATATTCGTCTATGGAAGCGTACTCCTCCGTCATGTACTCCTCGGCTATGCTCCAAAGTGTATCGTCACGCTCTATGTCTATACACTTAAAATACTTTTCATTGTGGGTGCTGGCACTGACTTTATTTGAAAGTCCTGACGCACCAAAAAACAAGGCACAAGTAATCAACAATACGCTCAAACCAATAATAAGCTTTCTGTGATTGTTATGGATAAAACAAATAATATTATGATAGTTCATAAAACCGCCTCCTCGAATATGTGTTCGTCATCTGTAATTAATATATCGTACATTTGTTCGTTTGTCAATACATTTTCGAATAAATGTTCGAAATATTTTTAATTTCTTTTACAGTAATTGTTATACCATTTCATGAGTACAATAAATCTGCCTTATAATACATTTTTTATTTTTTTGAAGTTGATACTTGAATTTGATTCATAATACTATTACGTTATTGTCCCTAAGACATAAGACCGACGAAAATATATCTTTATTCTTTGACATTTGAGTAATTTACAGTATAATATATAAGTCCTATATAAGAATTGTTTAAACCTTATGTAAGTAAAGTGCAGCAGGATTTTTCATCTTGCCTTATTTTTAAAGGGCTTACCATGGCAATAAGATGGATTATTCCTTAATGGCTGCATGGGTTATTAACCATAAATTATAGTAAACCACAGGAAATTGTGAAACTCCTTATTTTCAAGACCTAAGATGTACATTGTAGACAAAATTCTACAACGGACATATACAAAACCCGGTTTCGCAATCGCCTATGAAAAAATTATGCTATCAGGAGATTTTACGTTTGCCATGAAATTACAGAAACTATTAAGCTATACAAGAAGGGCTGTTGACACATATCAGATGATTGCGGATGGGGATAAAATAGCTGTGGGGATTTCCGGCGGCAAGGACAGCTTGACCCTGCTTTACGCTCTAGCAGGACTTAGAAGATTTTATCCAAAGCATTTTGACATCATTGCAATTACCGTTAATCTCGGCATACCCGGTTTTGAAACGGAGCATATTGCAAAATTGTGTCAGGAGCTGGACGTGCCATATTACGTGGAAGATACTGAAATATATGAAATTATATTTCATGTGAGAAAGGAAACAAATCCCTGCTCTCTCTGTGCCAAAATGAGAAAGGGCGCACTTGACGACAGAATTAAGAAGCTTGGCTGCAACAAGCTTGCCTACGCCCATCACAAGGATGATATCATCGAAACATTTTTAATGTCACTCATATTCGAGGGACGTATTCATACGTTTTCCCCTGTTACATTTCTTGACCGTTCAGGTCTTACGCTTATCAGACCGCTCATGTTCTGCAATGAGGGGGAAATTAAAGCCTTTCAAAATGAAATGAAGCTTCCTGTCGTAGCTGCAAAATGTCAGGCTGACGGATATACGAAGCGTGAATATGCAAAAAGCCTTGTAAAATCACTTGATACGGAAAATCCCGGCTGCAAGGAAAAGCTGTTTACGGCTATTTTAAATGGAAAGCTGAACGGCTGGCCTGAGGCTATGCCGAGATACAGGCGGTAAGCTATTTATGGTTTTTTAGCATTTCAACTGCCTTTTTTATTGTGACAGTCTCTCCGTATCTGTCCTTCCATATCAATTCATTAAAATATTTGTATGCAGTTTCCTTATCGAAAAAACAATTGTCAAAGGTTGAATTTGAATATTCAGGTATTATCATTTTATAACCATGGTCAAAGCCGCTTTTAATGGTGGCATCTATACAAAAATCCGTCTGCAAGCCTGCCACCATAATGCTTTTTATGCCCTTGCCGTCCAAATAGTCTGTAAGCCCTGTCATTTTATGCAGAGCGCTGTTTACGGTTTTGTCAAATATCTGTTCACCCTCCAGTGGTTCAAACTCTGAAAAAATTTCAAAGTCGTCATCCCCCTTGGAAAAGCCTGTTCCCGGTCCATCATCATGCCTGACAAATACGACCTCAATATTATTTTTTCTTGCCTCGGAAATAAGCAGATTTATATTTTTCCTGACTTGTTCAAACGCATACAGCCTGTCGTCCATAATGCCTTTTTGCGTATCTACTACCAATAAAACCATTAAAAAAACCTCCTAATATTTATTGTTAATATTCTTGATAATTTAATACAAATTATAGTGTTAATAAGCACTCTCGTATCTTCTTCTAGGTTAAAATTCCTAATAATTTAATACAAATCTTGCTCCACATTTATCCTATATTTCTGCGAATATGCTTGTTCCCTCCAAAATCAAGCCTCCTGCCATCCTTTATCATTTAGTTATATAAGGCAGAATTAACGTGCAATATGAAATTAAATTGTAACCGCAATGTGCAAGAATACAGCAAAATATACAGTTTGTTTTTATATAAAGCAGTCCTAAAATAATGCCGCACACAAAAGCTGACAAGGTCTGTACCATGTTAAAATGCAGTAACCCGAACAAAGCAGAAGAAATGAATAACGCTTTTAAAATTCCGTATGTATGCTTTAATCCACCTAAAACAATGCCCCTCATAAGTATTTCTTCAATAACAGGAGCAAGCAGGCATACCTGAATTAAGCTTGTTATTGGTGCTGTTATCAAGCTCTGAATTGTTTGCTGATAGTCTTGTTCGCTTTGAGGGAACATGCTTTCAAAAACAGGGTCCAAGCATTTATCCAGCAGCAGAAAAAACAACATGGAACAGCAAATGGCTAAAATAATTCCCATAAAAGTTATATTGGAAAATACTTGCAGCTCATAGCCTGTTTTCTTTAGCAGCAAGATGAAGCAAACGATACATATTGATATGGTAATAATATTCAGTATATTTGAATATTTCGGAGCGATTTTTCTCCAAAATGCAACATCTAAAAATGTATAGAACAGCATTACACCAAAATATGCAGCCGTCAAAAGGAAAGCCTTGCTGATAGTTATGTTATATTCTTTTTTCTTCAATGTAAATTTTTCCTCACAATGTTAATTTAATCTCCTCAAGCTCACAAAGCCACACATGAACCGAAGCGTCACTTGGCATACGCCAGTCTCCCCTCGGGGAAAGGCATACGCTTCCCACCTTTACGCCGTCAGGCATACAGCTTCGCTTAAACTGCTGTGAGAAAAATCTTTTGTAAAAGGTCTTTAGCCATTTCAGTATTGTTTTATCGTCATAGAAGCCGTCAAATGTCCTTACAGCCATATGGTAAATTTTCTTAGGCGTAAAGCCGTATCTGATAATATAGTACATAAAGAAATCATGAAGCTCATACGGTCCTACAAAATCCTCCGTTTTTTGGGCAATGTTTCCATCCTTGTCAGGTGGAAGAAGCTCAGGACTTATCGGGGTCGCGATAATGTCACGAAGCACCTCTGTGCTTTCAGGGAAAATGTCATGACAAATGACGCTGTCAATCATCCATTTCACAAGTGTTTTCGGTATGCTTGCATTTACGCCGTACATACTCATCTGATCTGCGTTGTAGGTGCACCAGCCAAGGGCAAGCTCGCTTAAATCTCCCGTTCCAACCACGATTGCGCCTATCTTATTTGCATAGTCCATAAGCACCTGCGTCCGTTCCCTTGCCTGCACGTTTTCAAAGGTTACGTCCTTTATTTCCACGTCATGTCCAATATCTGCATAATGCCTAAGACATGCCTCCTTAATGGAGATGGTTTTCGTTTCAATTCCAAGCGTTTCCATAAGCTTTAAGGAATTGTGATAGGTTCTGTCACTTGTTCCAAATGCGGGCATAGTGATTCCCACAAGGTTGCTCATTGGAAGCCCAAGCTCCTTTAGGGTTTTGGCACATACGAGAAGCGTAAGCGTTGAATCCATGCCGCCTGATACGCCTACAACCATTTTTCCCCCTGTAACGCTAAGACGCTTGGCAAGTCCGCTTACCTGCATTTTAAATATATCGTTACAGCGTGCAAGACGCTTGTTTTCATTTTCAGGAATAAACGGGTGCCGCAAAATACCGTAGAGAGTTCCGTCAGAGCCAAGCTCTGTATCTCTTACATATATTTCCCTGATGTCATTGTTTTTACAGTAGGCGGAGTAAGCGTCCTTATAGGTTTTACCCTTCAGCCTGTCAGCCCGTATTTTCCCCATGTCAATATCGCAGACAAGCATATAGTCATTGTCTGCAATGGTTTCATTTTCTTTTAGGACACGTCCGTTTTCAACAACCATGGAATGTCCTGAAAAAACCAAATCCGTTGTCGACTCCCCTGCTCCTGCGGAAGTATATACATAGGTACACATCAGGGAAACAGACTTGCTCTTTACAAGATTTCTCCTAAATTCACGCTTTCCTATGGTGTCATTGCTTGCAGAAAGATTTAAAATAAGCTCTGCGCCTGAAACGGTCTGCCATGTGGACGGCGATATAGGCGCCCACATATCCTCGCATATTTCAGCACCGATGATAAGTCTTCCGCCAAAATTATATATGATGTTGTTTCCTACAGGCACAACATAGTCGTCCACGCCATAGGCTGCGTCAGATGAAATTATCTCCTCACTCTCAAGGTCGCCTGCATAGGAAAACCACCGTTTCTCATAAAACTCGTTATAATTCGGGATAAAGGACTTAATATTGATACCGCATATCCTTCCCTTGTGTAAAATATATGCGCTGTTAAAAAGCTGATGCTCAATTTTACATGGTGCGCCTATGGCAATTACCATGTCAAGGTCCTTGGTTTCCCGCAGTATACGTCCCACTGCCTCCCTGCATTTTTCAAGGAGAATTTCCTGAAAAAATAAATCGGCGCACGTATAGCCTGTGATGCAAAGCTCAGGAAAGCATATGACGTCAGCCTCCTTATTTCCTGCCTTATTTATCATATCCAAAATACGTTCCGTATTATATTCCACATCTGCAACCTTTACGTCAGGCACCGCTGTACATACCCTGTAATAATCAAACATATTATCTCTCCTTTAAATCTAATTGTAAGCCCTTTAAATAGTGAACCAAGGCTCCCTGCTCCTGCCTTATGAAATATTCGTCAGAAAGCTCCTCATACTTAAAATTCTTAGGATGCCCCTGTTTTATCCGTTTTATGTATTCCTCAAGCTCGGAAAACCGCATATAGTAAAAATCATTTCTTGCCGTAAACATGATAATGAGAAAGCTGATACCCTGCTGCTTTTCAAAATCACGCATAAACGCAATCTGATGTTCATGTATGTTCCGCATATTGAAGGTGTCCGTCGCACATTCCTTTGCGTCAAAGCAGATAGGAACCCCCTGCACAACCCCTATATAGTCAACGGTTGAGTCCTTCTCAAAATAAGCTAGGGAAATGTTGCCGTTTTCCTTATCTATTTTAACAGGTGTAATCGGTGTGGGGATTTTCTGTACAAGTCCAAGTCCCTTTTCCCTGTATAATTCATTTGTATGGTTGATAAGCTCCTCAAGGGTTGACCCCCTAAGACCTCTTGAATTCCACGTTGCCATATTTTCTCCTAAAAATATCTTAATGTTCAAAAGCTAAAATGAATTTTTATTATGCACAAAATTTCATATAATATATCACTTACAGGTCATTGTTTCCAATAAATCATCATTATAGGGAGAGATAGTTTCCCCAAATGCCTTTCGTGCTAAAATAACCGTATCTATATCAAGCATAATTCCTACCTCATTTAGATTTTCAAGCATATTTTCTAATGCAATTTCGCTCTCTCCATATTTTATAAGCTCCATTGCTTCTGATATTACTGCTTCAATATATGCTGCTTTATGATACGATCCTCGTTCATCATAAACGATTGTGTTTCCATCCGCTTTTTTTAATTCTTCAATTTGCAAAATAAAACGGTTTAAAAATTCTTTATTCATTTCAAAAATCTATGATGTTCAAAGATGAAAACATCTATTTTCCTTTCTTATGAGATATGTACTAATTTAGCTATTAATCGGGATCAGCCAGATGCGGTACAATTTCAACAATCATATGCGTAATAATCTTTTATCCCAATTCCAATTGTTGTCCAATAATCTTCATCCTCATTATCATCATCTTTCCATATACCAACACTAATGCCCAAAAAACCATAGGAATCAGATTCACTATCATCAATCATATCATTGTTGTATTCAGACAAAATAGTAACTAATTCATTCATATTAATATCAAATGCAGATACACCATAAATATATGGCTTCAATAATCCTTCATGTCCTGCAAGAAATTCTATAAATTCAAGATTGCCGTTTTTATCATAATCTAATGCCAATTCTGAATCATAATAATAGTGACGCCATGTTTCGCCTCCATATTGCAAGAAAATATTTTCCGGATTACCTAATAATTTCATAATATGTTGTTTATTGTCTCCAAGGTATATCTCTTTTCCATCAAATACCATTTTTTCTAACGGAAACAAATCAATCTTTATTCTTTCGCTTTTTTCCATATTATGTTCCGTCCTTTCTTAGCACTTTGACTATATATTTAATCATATTTGTAATGAAAAGCAAAATAAGAAGCAACAACAAAAAGGAAAAATATATAAACATACCAAGCTCCATGAAGCCCGATGACGTTTGCCAAATATTGAATCGTTCCAATATCAATATTAATATGCCTTGTAATATTACACACAATGCATATATTAATATTGTATTCCTAGAAATATAATGCCCCTTGTATCTGACTAAGTAAAATATGAATAAGCACATCAAAATGATAGCACTAACTATTAAAACAGCATCTGCATAGTCATTGACATTAACTATTAAAAATAAAAATAAGACAATATTACTAATTCCTGTTACAATTTTTTCCACCTGTGCCTCCAAGTGCATCATATTCACGTTCAAGTTATTTGTTTTTAGGTTTTTCCTTCATATTACTTTACATAATATTTTTATGGTTTATTCATTGCATATGATACCGCAAATGCTCGCCCCCGCATATATCCTGAAACAGCTTCGGCAGCGGGTCGTCGATTACGGTTTTATCAGGCAAAATCACCTGTCCCGCATGAAGAAGCTGGCTTTTTAAGCCATATTTATTCCTAAAATAAGCATTAACAGACGCATCACCATACTTAACGTCCCCGATTACAGGATGTCCAAGTGCACGAAGCCCTGCCCTTATCTGATGGGATTTCCCCGTAATTAAATGGATTTTAAGAAGGGTATATGTTCCGTTGCTGCTTAGCGGGGTAAAATATGTTTCAATATAATCATACTCCTCTTTTCGCAAATGGCTTTTTTGCGTTTTCCCTTTTATAACAGCGTCATTTTTTACTGCGGCGTTTTTTTCAAATACATCTGCACTTACAATTTCAGACATATTTTTATCGCTGTCCTTTTTGATATATGCCCTTTGCTCCGTCTCCTGATCCAGCAAGCCCTTCACAACAGCAAAATAATATTTTTCAACCTCTCTTGTCCTTAAAATTCTTGACAGATACTGGCTTCCCTTCAGGGAAATTCCTGCAAGGATAATGCCCGACGTATTTCTGTCTAAGCGGTTGCACACGGAGGGCTTAAAGGTGCTGTCGGAAGGTACAAGTCCCTCCTTTTGACAGTAATCGGCTATCATCTCGTTTATGCTGTAATCGCCAGCCTTTGCCTTTTGTGAAAGTACCCCTGCATCCTTGTGGACTGCAAGAATGTCACTCGTTTTATATAAAATATTAAGATTGCTATAATTTTGTTTTTTCCTTGCCACATGATTAAAAATTGCAGTGCCTGACATATCATCATATTTCGGATTTGCCGGTCTGCTTTTCTTGTCAAATCCAGCACCTGTACTATCTGTCTGCTTTTTAAATTTACCGATTGTTTCCTCGGACAAAAAAAGCGTTACAATGTCATTGTCTGCAAGTATTTCATCTCCCGCCGCCTTCTTGCCATTTAACGTAATATTCTTTTTGCGAAGCATCTTGTATACAAATGAGGAAGGTGCAGCATCTAAATATTTCATAAGATATTTATTTAATCTTTGCCCTGCATCATTTGCTAAAATCTGAATCTCTCTCATATCATACCCTTATTGTAATTACACTATATTAGAATAGCCATTTGGAAACAATTTACCTAAAATATACTTGCCGATTCCCCTATATGCTCATCTCTAAAATTGTTTTTGCTATATGCTTATCGATGCTCCTGTTTCTGTCATTTGCCTCGCTTATGGAGTCTGCCTTTTTGATATATGCCTTTACATCGGAAAAAACATAGATGGAATAATTGTATTTGCTGTCGGAAATACAGCCCGCAAGCCATTTTTCATAGTCCTTTTTCGTTTCGTCAAAGTGCTTGTCCATCGCAAGGGCACATAGTTTTCCGTTTTTTACACATATGGACTGATAAAACCGCATGCCCTCATATCTTGAAATGGCAACATCATAAAGCAGGATTCCATGTTCATTTTTAATTCCGTCCCTGATGCTTTTGTAATCCTCCTCAGCAAGGGGCTTAAATGTTACGCACATAATAAATGCAATAAAAAACTTTGCAAGGGGAAGCGCCAAAAGGATTGCAAAAACTACAATAACCCTGCTTGTTGAGCCCCACAAAAGCAGCATTGTTATAACAATAAATTCAATCATTGCCGCAAATACAATGACGCCAATCAGCTTACCCAGCCTATAATATTTCAGATAACCATATTCGCCCTTTTCATGCTTTTTCATTTAAGTAAGTCTCCATCCCGGAAGATATTTATTTTTTAAGACGCCGTTATTTAGCTTTCCCCAGCCTAAAGGATAGCCGTCAACCAAAACGAGCGCCCAGCCATTTTTACCCTCCGCATCTATCGTCTCGCCCTTTAAGTATTTTGTTACCCTGATATCGCCACAGGATAACTTAATGGTATTTTTGTAATCATTGCCTGAAAGCCACATTGCAAATGCCTGGCTTGGCTCAAAACGGTTTTTCTTTATCTCGCCAACAAAAAGACCGCAGCGCAATATCCGAAGTCCCCGAACCTCTGGAAAGCACTCAGGTATATAATAAAGCTTGTCCTGTGAAGCTTCAAAGCGTGAAAAATCAAAGGTGCGGTTCATTCCTTTAAAAAATTCAGTTACCTCATCTGTAAGCCTTGAAGCTCTTATTTGATAGGAACCTATATCATGCGTTGATTTATCGTTATTTTCAAAGCCATAAGCCGCCTTATTATGTTCGGAACAATCGTTTTTGCTTCCATCACCCTTTTTTACAAGGCACACAAAATGTCCCTCGCCCTCTAATCTTTGCGGCCAAAGCCTGACACATTTTTTTAGATCGGCATTATTTGTATTTCCCCACTCAGGATGTCCCCCGTCAAATGCCTCCCATCTGTCAAATTCACAGAGGGAGAGCCTTTCATCTAAGGAAAGCATATACTCAACCGACTGCTCATTTTCCATGGGGGAAAATGTACAGGTAGAATAAACAAGCTTGCCGCCGGGCTTTAGCATGTCAACGGCATAACCGACAATTTCCCTCTGTAGTTTTGCAAAGCTTTCGTTTTTATCATCAGTCCATGCCGTAACCATGGAGGTGGATTTACGGAACATGCCCTCCCCCGAGCACGGTGCGTCAATCAGTATTTTGTCAAAAAATTCAAAAAAGCGTTCCTTCAGCTTATGGGGAGCTTCACTTATGACAAGTGCATTTCCTATGCCGAACAGCTCCATATTTTTCAGCAGTGCCTTTGCCCGCGAAGCGCTTATGTCGTTGGAAACTAAAAGCCCCGTACCGTTTAACTTTGCTCCAAGCTCCGTTGATTTGCCGCCGGGCGCTGCACATAAATCCAAAATCTTGTCCTGCTTACATACCGGAAGCACGTTTGCAGGCGTCATCGCACTTGGCTCCTGAATATAATAAAGCCCTGCATAGTAATACGGATGCTTGGAGGGCTTATCAAGCGTTTCATCATAATAAAAGCCGTTTTCACACCATGGTACGGCTTTTAGGTGAAACGGATTTATTTTAAGGAAGTCCGAAACACTGATTTTCATGGTATTAATTCTAATGCCATGAAACATAGGCGCATCAAGGCACTTTTCATACTGCTCATATTCGTTACCGAGAAGTGCTCTCATATTTGCTTCAAATTTCTTTGGTAATTCCATAAAAATAGCTATATATCAATCGTTTTATCCGCATAGGCCCTGATATATATACCGTCCTCTCTGTAGTCTTCCTCTAATATTGTTCCCGATTTTCTGATACGGTTAATCATTCCTGCGTCATTGTAAGAAATCAGCTTTTCAATGTAATTTCTGCTCTTTAAGACCTCTGCTTCAATTACAGCCGAAAGCTTATCAAATCCCTTTTCATGCTTTGCGGCAATATAAACAGTCTCCTCCGCCTTAAAATCCTTTATGACAGGCATCTGCCCGACCTTATCAATCTTGTTAAAGGCAGTTATGATAGGCTTATCCTGTATGCCGAGTCTGCCTAAGGTATCATATACCGTAGCAATCTGCTCATCTGCATTTGGGTTGGAAATATCAACAACATGGAGAATAATATCCGCATATTTTGCTTCCTCAAGTGTTGAACGGAATGCATTAATCAGGTGATGGGGCAGCTTTTTTATAAAGCCTACCGTATCGGTTATGATTATTTCCTGACCGTTGCCAAGGGTATAGCTTCTTGATGTAGGGTCAAGCGTGGCAAACAGCTTATCCTCCTCCAAAACGCCCGCAAGGGTAAGATGGTTTAAAAGCGTTGATTTTCCTGCATTTGTATAGCCTACAATCGCAACTACGGGAAGGCTTCCGTTGATACGCTGCTTGCGCATGACCTCCCTGTGCTGCTTGACATCCTCAAGCTCCCTTCCCAGCTGTGCGATACGCTCTTTTATGATACGTCTGTCAACCTCAAGCTTTTTTTCACCGGGTCCCCTTGTACCGATACCTCCGCCAAGCCTTGACAGGGAGCTTCTCATTCCCACAAGCCTGGAGGAACGATATCTAAGCTGTGCAAGCTCGATTTGTATTTTGCCCTCCTTCGTGGAGGCTCTTGATGCAAAAATATCCAGTATGACGGTTGTACGGTCAATGATTTTTGTATCAATCAGCTCCTCAAGATTTTTAATTTGCATGGGACTAAGCTCATCATCAGAGCAAACCCCTGTCGCTCCAAGCTCCTCCACAAGTGCTTTTAGCTCCAGCGTCTTACCTGAACCGATATAGGTGGCTTTGTCTATGCTTTCCTTTTTCTGTATCATCCTTCCGACCACAACCCCGCCTGCAGTTTTAATAAGCTCCTCAAGCTCATCCAAATTAGCATCAATATCCTGTCCGTCGTCAAGGTCAACACTTAACAGTATTATTTTTTCTGTAATTTCGTCTGTGTTATACATCATATCGCACCATTACTTTACATAATATTATTATTGTCATCTGATAATTTGCCACTACAATTAAATAACGAACCCTCTTAATTCAGATTGTATATGTCATGTACAACCTCTGTGTCAACATTTACCCTTGTGTATAGAAAATCATACAGCTCTCTCCCTGCCGCATCATTCGGATATTTTCCGATGTATTCCTCCGCAAGAGAAAATGCTTTTTCGTAATTTTGTAATTTGCTGTAGGACATAATCCGAAGGTATAACAAATCATCCGTATACTCGTCACTTATGTCAAGATGAGCCTCTATGTAGGAAAGCGCTTTGTTGTAATCCTCTATCTGCATGTAATAGGCGGCATATTTGTACGCAATCTTTCCCGATGTTCCGTATATACTCGTGTATATGTCGTAATATTGAATCATATTTTCATAGTCGCCGTTTTTTTCATAGCAATTTGCCGCATAAAGGCTCATTTCCGTATAGCCCTTATCTACAGCCTGTGCAAAAACAGCCGCATTGCTTCCGTAATTGCCATTTGCATAGCTTTCAAGACAAAGGGACAGATTTTGCAAAAACTTAATGCTGTCATTGTTATAATATTTGTCATTGTAATCCGTTAAAATCCTGCCGTATGCGTCATAAGCATCATGGAACTGATTTAAACGGATATGACAGTCAGCCTTATACATCAAAATGTCAATGTCCGCTTCCTTTGAAAACCACTGCTTACAGGAAAGTGCGTCATCAAAATACTCTATTGCCTGTGTGTAGTCTGCATTATGATAGCACGCTACCCCCTTATCCCGATAGCTGTATTTTTTTGTAAAAAGATGCGGTATGCTTATCAGCAGCATAAGGGCAATGATTACTGCAAAGGTTGTCCTTACAATAATCTGCGACCTTCGTTCCAGTTGTTTTTTCCGTCTTTGTTTATTCATACTTTAATTCCCCAAAAGCTGATAAAATTCTTCGAGGGTAAGGTCATGCTCGTGCATAAATTTTGCAGCCTCCTCACCAACATACCTGAAATGCCACGGCTCATAGTCCATACCCGTCACCTCAACCTTGTCCTTTGGATATCTCAAAATAAAGCCATAGCTATAGCAGTTGTCAGTCAACCATTTTACAGTCTCATTTGTCTCCAGCTCCACCGTAAGCGAAAAATGCTCCTCATCTGAAAGGTCAATGGCAAGTCCGGTCTCATGCTCACTGTAACCTACCATTGGTACCGTTTCAGAGGTTTTCGCCCGAGCCTCCTCCTCGCTTAAGCCTTGGTCCATAAGCGCCTGAATATTTCTGTCAATAACGCCCTGCTGGGCTTCCTTATCCCTGTATGCAGCAACAATGTTATAATGTAAACCCGTGTCATTGCATGCCTTTGTAAATCTGTATAAATCTATATACATCTGCTCATCAATGATAAAGCCGCTGTTTAAGGTATGCTGTTCAAAGGTATAATCCTCAGGCAGAGGGTTGTCATTATTTACGAGAAGCAGCAGTGCTTTATTTCTCTCATATATCTCATTCGCCTCCTTGGAAAGCCCTAAATCGGGATTTACTGCTTCCGTGGTGGCATTTGTAGGCGTAGCCGTGCTTTCCTTTTTTTTCTCCTTTTTATCAGGCTTCAAAAGGTTTGCAAACAGTACGACAACTAAAATTATGGCAGCAAGTGCAAAAATGGTATACATTAAAATGCTGTAATCACCGGCTTTTGTGTGCTTAACTAAAAGTCTTACATATTTTTTGAAAAATCGACGGATTTTCTTAAATGCCCGCTTTATTTTTTTACCGAGGGCAAGAAAAAATGATTTTACATTCATTTGCTGTCTCCTTTGTATATAATGAATTTTTGTCTTACGGATTAATCAAGCATTTCCAAAATTTCATTCTTTGGTATGGCACCGACCACTCTCTTTACCGGAGTTCCTTTTTTAAATAGCATAAGCGTCGGTATTGACATTACACTGTAGGTTGTGGCAATGTCGCTTGCCTCGTCTATGTTGCATTTGCAAACCTTAACGTCAGGACGTTCATTTGCAAAATCCTCAATTATGGGACCCATCATTTTACACGGTCCACACCAGTCGGCATAAAAATCGACCAAAACTACATCATCTGCTTTTAGAACCTCTTTTTCAAAATTGTCTGAACTAACATGTGTAACTCCCATAATACTTCCTCCTTTTCATTATAAATTGTATTGTTCCCTCAATTCCTTTGCCTTTTCATTTATATCAATGATAAGCTCCCTGGAGGACATAATGCTGCAATCCTGTCCTCTTGTTATCTGCTGTATCAGTCCGTCGGAGCTTGCTACGGTTATATTATAACACTTTCTGCCCGAATTGGTAAACTTTTCTATAAAAGCGTCGGCAGTTTCGCCCTCTTTTGTATGAATTACGGTTATATTGTCAATTTCCTCGGTCTGTCCCCTGTTATTTTTCAGCCTGTAGCCGTCAAAAACAAGCATAACGGGAATATCAGTCGTGGCTCTGTAATTGGCAAGAAGCTGTATCAGCTTGTCCTTTGCAGCCACAATATTTGTTTCGGCAAGGCTCTTTAATTCCTCATCTGCAAATATTACATTGTAGCCGTCCACAATCAAAAGCTTATCAAGGGGCTTAGTCTGTTTATACCGTACCTTATGCTCAGGCTCGGCAACTTTCTTTTCATGCTCATGCTTTTCTGCCCTTTTGTTTGCATATGCCGTCCTGTTTATGATTTCGTCTATCTCGTCAGCTCCGATGGAATAATCAAATGGTTTATTTTTTGCAGTGGCATATGCATAAGACGAGGTTTCCTCTTTTATATCATCAAAAACATGCATATGCTGTTCCACCTCATACCATGGAACAATGTAGCCCGAGCCGTGTGCACAAAATACCGATGAAGAAAGGTTTACGGCATCCTTGTCAGGGTCATAGGCTGATTGTTCAATAACCTCCGCCTCATTGTGACATGGCATATATCCCTTAAAGGTACATGAAATACTGCCAAGCCCCTTTGTGTAGGCATTTACATTTTCCTGATAGTCCCTCAGTGTTGCAACCGGTCCATATCCGTATAAAACTGCCGTATCTGCTTCCAATGTATGGCTTGCTATAACTGCATAAAGCAGGTCAAGCTCTGTCATTGCTTTTCCAAGAAGCGAGGCAGGAATTTTAAGCTCAAAATCATAGTAAGGCTCAAGCAGTCTGGAATCCGCCTTCATAAGTCCCTGTCTGACAGCCCTGCCTGCCGCCTGCCTGAAATCTCCGCCTACCGTATGCTTGTCATGGGCTCTCCCATTTATGACGGCAATTTTTACGTCCGTAAGGGGCGAGCCTGTCAGCACACCCTTTAAGCTGCGTGACTTTAAGCAGGAAATAACGAGCCTCTGCCAGTTTTTATCAAGCTTGTCCGTACTGCACTCAGAAAAAATGCTGATACCGCTTCCACGCTCTCCTGGGGAAAGCTTAAGATGTACCTCCGCATAATGCCGCAAGGGTTCAAAATGTCCAACGCCTATTACGGCATTTGTGATTGTTTCCCTGTACTCGATATCTCCCATGCCATACGTTACATCAAGGTTATAGTTTCGTTTCAGAAGCCTTGACAGAATTTCTAACTGCACCTGCCCCATTATTTTTACGTTTATGTCTCCCCTTTGCTCGTCCCAGCTTATATGAAGCTCCGGAAGCTCGTCATTTAAGGAGGCAATATCCTGATACACCTTTTTGCTGTCGGCATCAGGCGGCAAAATAAGCCTGTATTTTAAGACCGGCTCAAGAATGGTAAGCGTTTCCACTGTCTCACTGTCTGAAATAATCTCGCCTGCACATGCGCCGCTAAGACCCGTAACGGTGCATATATCGCCTGCCGCCACAGTCTGTACGGCACTATATTTTTCTCCTGAATACAGCCGTATCTGTGTGACCTTCTCACCATTTATGACATCTCTTGTATTTAAACTGCCGCCTGTAATCTTCATGTGGGTCAGGCGCACATTCTGCTCATCATATGATATTTTGTATATTGCCGTTTTCAGTGCATCCCCATAAGATGCTTCAAGACAATAAGCGGAAAGTCCGTCAAGAAATTCATTTATTCCCTCAAGCTTTAAGGAAGAACCGAAAAAGCATGGAAATATAAGACGTTTTTTTATCAGCCCTGCAATATCCGACCTGTCTATAGTATACCCGTTTAAATACTTATCAAGCAGATTTTCCTCGGACATTGCAATTTGTTCCATGTCATTTTCATTAAATTCCTTACAGGAAAAATCAATGCACTGTCCGGAAAGTCCGCTGGAAAGCGCCTTCATAATCTGTCCCTTGTCGGCAAGCGGCATATCCATCTTATTTACAAATAAAAACACGGGAATATCGTACCTTTTAAGAAGCCTCCACAGGGTTTTTGTATGTGCCTGAATCCCCTCAGTCCCGCTTATTACAAGAATTGCATAATCTATAACCTGAAGCGTTCTCTCTGCCTCAACAGAAAAATCGGTATGTCCGGGCGTATCAAGTAAAACAAACTGTGTATCATCATAGGAAAATCTTGCCTGCTTGGAAAATACAGTTATTCCACGGCTTCTTTCGATTTCATCCGTATCAAGATATGTGTTCTGCTTATCAACTCTCCCCAAATTTTTTATTGCTCCCGCAGTAAAAAGAAGCGCCTCGGATAATGTAGTTTTTCCGGCATCCACATGTGCCAGTATTCCTATTGTTATTTTTTTCATTTCAAATCCCGCCGGTTGTACATCGCCACATTATAATTAACTATTATCTTATTAATTTTATCAATTTATGACGTACTATGCAATCATTTTATAACACACCCCAGCCGATTTCAGGGTTTGGATAGCTTGTGTAGCCCGGAAGGGGTGACGCTTCACGTATCAAATAAGCCTTAAGCTTTTCTCCATACATAAATGGGTCGTTTCCATTTACAATTCCCCACTCCATAAGTCTTACTGCCCTTGCGGAAACATAAGGCGTGGCAAAGGAGGTTCCTGACACTGCCGTATATCCCCCGCCTGTTCGTGGAACGGTTATATTTACCCCCGGAGCCGATACATCCGGCTTCACCTCATTGTTTATTGTGTAGCCCCTTCCCGAAAATGCCGCATAGGACAGCGTTCTTTCATCATATGCCCCAACGCTTATGGTATTTCTTGCCGTAGCAGGTATTGTCATTGTTGTGTACTTAGAGGGTGTGGAAAATATTACATCGGCAGAGGTTCCCTCTGAGACGGGAAGCCATATGTCCAGCCTGCCGTCAAGGATTGATTTTGGGTTAAAGCTTATGGTCCATATGCCCTGTGATAGATATCCGTTTTGTGGAATAATTGAAATGTACGTTTCCTGATTTTTGTTAAAGGGTGTCGGATAGCCATTAATAACGCTGATATCCATGCCGGGTATTTTGTAGGTCATTACCTCCTGATATAAATTAAAGGGTCCAATCATGCTGCCGTCAGGCGCCATGAGAAATATGTCCACAACATCGAGAAAGCTTCTCCATATTTGAAGGTTAAGGCTTACAACATAAGGATTTACAATAAAGTCGGTTCTCTGCCATGACGTGTTTCCAAGCATAAGCTGTGCATGTCTTGCCGCTTCGCCCTCATTTCCCATGCCTGTGACGATGCTTACCCTTGCAATTTCGGCAACGGAATCGATATATTCCTCAACCATTGAATTGGAGCCATGGTCGCCATAATTGTTCCCATAGCTTAAATTGATAACAAGCGGAAGCCCGTAATTTATTGCGTAGGATATTGCAAAATCAATTGCCATGATAAGGGATGACGTGCTTGGAAGTCCGCCAGCATAGCCGTTATCAAGCTTAATTGCAAGCAGCTTTGCATTTGGAACCGTATCTGCAATAATGCCTGCAACCGCAGTTCCATGTCCTGAAAAATCAAAGGCAGGAAGTGTTATCCCGCTTTCCAAAGCCTCGTTAATATCGTTCTCCGAATAAAATCTGCCGATACCATAATATGCGGAAACAACATCATCAGGGTTTCTTTCATTCGTCTGATCCCATATGCCTGCAAGCCTTGTATTGCCGTTTTCGTAACGAAAAATCTCGTGGTTATAATCAATGCCTGAATCTATGACGGCAACGAGCACGCCCGCCCCCGTAAAGGAAGATGCCTCCAAAATGCTTTGCTGTGAGGCGGAAATTTCATCGAAAAAAATATCAGAAGCAGTAAAGCCTTCAAGATAAATGCTTTTCGGCTTTTCAATAAATATAATTTCAGGGCTTCTGCTGAGCCGTTCAATCATCTCGCTTCTGATTCGTATAATTGCAAAGCTATTTTTTAATGCAACATAGGTAAAGCCAAGCGATAGGCTTAACGCCTGCAAATCTCCTATATATTTTACAATCAGCTCCCATTGGTCAAAGGCATTGTTGTAGCCGACGTCAAGGTCAAGTGATTTACGTCTTTCATCCTGAGGCGTCGCAAGCGCAAGGTTTAATTCCGTGCCAAGCTTTGAAGGATCCTCAACCATGTTTCACCACATCATTTATCCATATTAATACTATAATACGGCATTACATTTTTTTTATGCTGATTTTTTGATAAATCTGTTTATAATTCTGTTTACAATTTCCTTGGATTCGCCAAATTCCCGAAGCCTTGAATAAAACAGCAAAAATACCAGATTTGAAACGACGGCGCAGACAAGAAGCTTTACGATAACTGCGCCCATTCCCGCCCCGGGAACAAGCATACATGCAAAATAACATAAAACACATGCAAGCATTGTTATGACGGCATAAAAGAATAACCGAAGGACATATTCCCGTTTGCTTCTCTTAAACATTGTCTTAAATATGTTGTGTAAAATCCAAGGCATGCCGACGCAGGAAACCGATAGAACCGATGCGACAAGAACGCCGTAAATTCCTAAGAACTGTACGAGTATTATGTTTAAAATCAGATTTGCAAAGGCAGTTGCAAGGGGTCTGAATCTGTCCTCATGCCATATTCCCGCCGCATTTTTGTAGGTGTGAAGCACAAGGTTCATCTGATCCACAAAGAAATATACCGTAAAGCAAATATCAATGACAATTCCCAGCGTATTTTCACTGCCTGCCCATATCATCATAAACGGATGCAGCAGACAGAGCAGACAACAGCAGCATATGCCAACAAGCCATGCCACGATAAACGTAAATTTATTCATGTCATTATAATTTTTTTCTTCCGTTTCCATTATGATGCTGTTTCCAATTCCTGCCGTGCAGGAGGCATAGATAACCTGAAGCAGCGTAATGACGGATTTTACAATATAGTAATAGTTATTATAAATTGCAAGAGGCGTAAGACCCATGAAAATGGATATTACGATTGAATCCATTGACATAACCATAACCATGCCAAGTCTTGAGGTAAATAAATCCTTGATACGCTGGTTTATATTTCTTGTAATATCAGGCGAAAGCTCTCCCTCCGGCTTATATTCAGGATATTTTTTAATGGAAAAATATGCCACCACAATATTTGTAAGCACCTGTGTAAGAAATGAAACGATAAGGTACAGATAGTAGCTTTTAAATATAATTACAACAAGGAATTGTCCGACATACTGGAATGTATTTGTAATGAGGGAAACCTTGCTTGTAATATCGTCCCTCTGATGTGCCGTAAGCAGGCTGCTTCTGTAAGCAAAAAGCCAATAAGACACAACCGTACACGCAAGATTCAAGAGATAAATGATGTATATATTTACGTCGGAGGGAACCTCCCCGACTGCATTTTTCGCAATCAGATGTGGCACAAACGGTAAAACAATTGTACCTGCCACTGCGATAACCGCACCGATAATTCTGTAATATCTTCGATAAAGCTTTAAAAGGGCACATATCTCCTGCTTATCATTTCTAATGATAGGCTCATACATGCTGTAAACCATAGCCGAGCCAACACCCAGCTCCGCCATATTAAGCACAAGAAGAATAGACGAAAACAAGCCATTTAATCCTAAATATTTCATACCCATGAAATACATAATGGCTGTTCTCATCAAAAATGGCAGTAATATCTGATACACCTTCAGTATCATGCCAAAAAATATATTTCTTGTAGCATTGGCTACTCTGCCGTCCTCCACCTTAAGCTCCTCCTTAGGCTGCGGCTTATATAATGCCGGTGGCGGGACTTGAACCCGCACGACGTCGCCGTCAACAGATTTTGAGTCTGCCTCGTCTGCCAATTCCGACACACCGGCAAGCAACAGAAAATATAACATATTTTACCGAGTGTGTCAAGAATATAGACAGTCTTTTTACTCAAGCTTCATCATAGTTCTTTTCAGCCTTTTGATTATTTTCTTTTCAAGCCTTGATATGTATGACTGTGAAATACCAAGCAAATCAGCCACTTCCTTTTGGGTCATTTCCTCAATGGTGTCCCCAAGCCCGAATCTGAGCTCAATAATAAGACGCTCCCTGTCGCTCAAGGTTTCAAGTGCCTGCATTAAAAGCTCTTTATCTATCTCGTCCTCAATATCCTTGTATATCATATCATCGTCCGTACCAAGTATATCGGACAAAAGCAGCTCGTTACCGTCCCAATCTACGTTTAAGGGTTCATCAATGGACACTTCAATTCTCGTTTTAAGACTTCTTCTGAGATACATAAGAATTTCATTTTCAATACATCTGCTTGCATAGGTTGCCAGCTTGATATTCTTATCCGCCTTAAATGTATTTATTGCTTTAATTAGCCCGATTGTTCCAATTGAAATTAAGTCCTCTACGCCTATCCCCGTATTGTCAAATTTCTTTGCAATGTATACAACAAGTCTAAGATTATGCTCAATGAGCGTTCTTTTTACATCATCCTCCTCCAGCCTGCATATAAATTCTGCTTCCTCCTCAGGAGCAAGCGGTGCAGGTAAAATTTCCGAGCCTCCTATATAATGAACCTCATTTTTAGGAAATAATATAAAATTGGATATATTTTTTATGCTGAATCTGATTTTTTGATTGCTAACTAAACTAATCATTTGAATACTCCTCTCTCTTTTTTTAGGTCATATCACATACTGTTTTTTTGACGTATCATGCATGCGTGCAGTAAAATCTCGTAATCGCTGCCGCCTATGGTATTTCTGCTTATTCCGGCAACAACATTTGTAAAAACGGCATTTGTATCAGGCAGGCAAAGTCTGTTAAGCTTAAATCCGGGCATGACTGCGCAAGCCTCGCTTATGGTGCTGTAGCAAATGGGATAAATCGATATATCACTTGCTTCCCCTGCTCTTACATAATCAAACACACCGTTTTTTTTATATGCTTCCAAAAATTTATTTATATTCTCCCCAAGTAACCTTTTAGAAAGCCTGCGGCTTATAATAATGACAGGACAATCCGTGGCATAATCAAAAAGCATATTTCCTGAATCCAAGTATCCCCTGCAGCGTATACATTTATGATTTGCCAAAATAGAAACATTACATATGTTCGTTTCATATTCCCTGTATTTTTTTACATTCCGGCAAAGCAGTATCAGAAGAAACACAAATAGTAAAAAAACCGGATATACTGCCCTGCTTTTGATTTTATTTGCAGCAGCTCCCCATATGCCGTAAATAACAATCATTGCAAGCAGTATTGTAAGCAGCAGCCTGATACTGCCCCAAAAGGATTTCAGGGTAAAAAAACCTGTCGTCATAATTATGTATATGGCAACATATAATATATAATGTAAAAATTTGTTACCGCCCATCATCAAAATGTATTCTGCCGTGGTAACAGCACCGGTAAGCGCAGCCCAGATAACCACTCTTGTTATTTTTATGCGCATGTTTAAAATGGCAGCCGCAAGAGCAAGAACAACTGCATTTATTATGCTGCTCCATACAAGCATGACATCCGCATATAGCACATATGTCATATACACCCCCTTTTCAAATGGATTTTTTAAAATTATATACTGATGGGAATGAAAAAAACGTCGTTTACTGTATGAGAATTTCGTAAAAAAAGAAGAAGAACCGACAGTCCTTCCCTTGAAAAACAACTCGAAAAAAGGCAAAATATGTCTGCCGCAGTAAGGATTTTAGGCACATAAAATAAAAAAGAACGTATAGATTGGTTTTCTATACGTCCTGTTGCCATTACTATATTTAATTTGAGGTGAATGATTATGTTAATTACATAACTCTTACTTCAATTTTTCTTAATTCATCAAGAGATAATAATGGGACACACTCTGCAATTTCTTCAAGTGTCATTTTTCCCTTTTTTATTAGTCTTTCTGCTGTTTCTCTTGCATTAT
Organism: Clostridium sp.; assembly: GCA_023664775.1. GTDB lineage: Bacteria > Bacillota > Clostridia > Lachnospirales > Lachnospiraceae > Coprococcus_C. The sequence continues at coordinate 51,191 of JAMPEW010000019.1, forward strand.
TTAATGCAGCTTCATTTCTCATATCCTCCATCATTTTACACATGGCTGCAACTCCTTTCTCCTCCTGCTTGAAGTACCTTGCTCTCCCCGCAAGTGCCTCATAATTCATATCATCAGGGTTGGTACATGAAAAATCATGCATTAGCTTACCAACTTCATCATCGCCCCTATATTTGCCATTCACATATAGGATATGCGAACCATCTCCAAACAATACTTTGTTTTCCCCAATTGTAACATATCTCTCTACTGAATATATCGGCTGATTTCCTTTCATTACATCATTTTCTGTAATAAAAATAACGTAGCTGTCGGGAATATCCTCCGTGTCATCACCTGTTTTTAATATATGTGCGTCTAACAGGCTGCTGTTATGCCTTGCCCTCTTTGCACCTGCCCCTGCGTCATTCCTCTGAATTTCCACATCAAATTCCTTATCGGTGCTGTCAATTGCATGGACATCTAAAACAGCAGAACGCCCCTGTAAATTTTTCATTGACTCCTGTGTCCGAATGGATTTAATCTTTATGTCTTTTCGTCCCAATATAATTTGTAGTATCAGCTCCACGCCTTCAAAGTTATCTGTAAGGCAGACCGTCATAAAATCATCGTCCATATAACGAAGCGATTTCAGTCGCTCTAAATCCTGCTGGTATGTCTGCTTCGTTGTATTCAAACTATCACCTTCCTTCACCATTTTTATTATATATCGGCGAATATCTTTTAAAAAGCATTGTTCTACCCCAAAGAAGCAACATTTTAATTGAGTTTTTTTGCCACGACGACAAATCTTCCGTTTTCCGTATGATATGCGCAGGTAGAAAGCGTTATCAGGCTGTCTCCGTATTTGGCAGAAGCCTCGATATTGTACGGCGTAAGACTTTTGCAGTTTGAAACATAATTTTCAAATGCCACGCTGTCCCTTGCATCAAAAAATTCATAATATTTAAAGCCCGTATAATCCTCGTCATATATTTTTGTCCGAAAGGCAGCGATTACCTCATAATTGCCTGAGCCGTATATGGTATCAAAGGTTATAAACTTGTGCTTTTCGTAATACTCCTCATCATCATATTCCTCAAGCTCATGGAACATTTTGCCGGTATTCATATGATGACCGTATATGATAATGTTATCGCTTGGCTTTTCCACATTGCAGGAGGTGTCAATGAACAGCGTTCCCGCATAGCTGTATTCCTTGTCGAAGTCCCTCCTCAGATAAAATTCCTCGTCATACATTGACTGCATGACAGGATAATCAATTACCGTTCCCTCAATCGTAAGCCAGCCAATAAAGTCGTTGTTCCGCTTATAAAGATTTACATATTTGCGGAGTATCTTTTTTCCGTCAACCTCCTCGAAGACATCTTTGTCATTGTCAGCATCCGAAGACGTGCTAAAAGAAGGCTTGTTCATGCCGCTATCCTCATCGAGGATTACAAGCTCCCGAAGCTCATCTACCTTATCCTCGCTTTTTTTGCTCTCCCAAAAATATTTTACAAGGTAAATTAGGCAGCCTGCAAATACGGCGAACAACAGCACAAGCAAAACCCAATAAACTGCACGATTCTTTTTTCTTTTTTTATTTGGCTGCCTGCTTTTTTTATTATTTGCCTGCTTACCTGTTTTATCATTCATCTGCTTATCTTTTTCCATAAATACTCCTGCTATATATACTGCAACAGCCTGAATGCTACTTCGGGCAATAAAGAAATAAAACCCTAAAATTAGGGCTTTATTTTTGCTTAAAAATATTTTTTACTACCCCATAAATTATTTTGCTTTAGAGTAGTATACTCCGCATATGCCTGCTCAAGAATCTGTTTCTCATTTGGAAACTTAAGCAGATGATATGCTTCATGATATTTGTAGTAACCTGAGTCCAAAAAATATTCTTCCTTTTGAGGCTTGCTATAGTAGCTGTCAGCCATCATCAAATACCAGTGAACATCCTTGTTCACTACATCATATGAAGTATTAAATGAATAATTGCTCTTTCCAACATACTTGATAATCTGAGCAACAACTCCCGTTTCCTCACGAACCTCCCTAAGTGCAGTCTCATTATACTGCTCGTCCTTTTCTACAGTGCCTTTCGGTAATACCCATCCTTCATACTTGTTTTTGTAATTTTTATAAAGTAACAATACCTTTCCTCGAAAGATTACCACACCACCACAGCTTGTTGCTTCTATCATTGCAATTCCTCCTGCAACCAAACAAAATGCATAATACATCCTGTTTCGCTTATTAGTGTGTCTAAATTAGTCTTATTATAGCAAAAAGGCATCTATATATCAAGAATGAGTTTCCCTCAAGGCAAAACAAACGGTCCGAATAGCCCTTAAATCATACTTCAATATCCCTTACAAGCTCCTCATTGTACTCAGGGGCATAAGGTTCTGCCACTTTACATATTTCTGATATAACGGCAGTGTCCACCTCTGGCTCGTAGGCTATGACATCTGCTTCTTTTGATTTTCTCAGTTTACGGCAACTGCTGTAATTAGGTTTCCCATTCTCCCCTGTTTATGCCATCCTCAAAAGCTTCTTTACGCTTCATATGTAATTCTGCATCATATTCAAATATACTCATACTGACTGCAGCTCCTTTTCCAGTTCAATCACCTGCTCCAACGTAAGATTAGAATACAGTGCGATTTCCTCCAAAGACAGCTTTCCTGCTTCTATCATTCTTAACGCTGACTGTTTATTTCCCTCTGCACGTCCATCCTCAAATGCTTCCTCACGCTCCATCTTCATATGTAA